>NZ_JXTE01000072.1 GCF_000972385.1 Streptomyces sp. WM6386 | reverse complement strand
CCCCTCGGCCGCGACGCCGCCCGCTGGGCCCTGCTCCACCCCGCCGCCCACGACCGGCCCCGCATCACCGACGAGCACCTGGTCCAGCGCGAGAGCAACCCTCTCTTCCGCGTCCGCTACGCCCACGCCCGCACCCGAGCCCTCAGCCGCAACGCCGCCGACCTGGGGTTCGGCCCCCACCCGGGAGACGTACAGCCTGGAGACCCGCACCCCGGCGACCCGCAAGCCATCCCCGGCGACCCGCAAGCCGCCCCCGGTGTCCTCATCGCCGCCCTCGCCGACCACCCCCGGATCCTGGGCGCCGCCGCCACGGCACATACGCCGGACCGTCTCGCCCGTCACCTGGTCACCGTCGCCGACGCGACCCTCGCCCTCCTTCCCACGGTCCTCCCGCTCGGCGACGAGAAACCCTCGGTCGCCCACCGCTCCCGGCTCGCCCTCGCCGAAGCCGCCGGGACGGTGCTGGCCGGCGGCCTGACCCTGCTCGGCATCGACGCACCCGACCACATCTAGAGAGCCAGCCACAGACCATGAGCCGTTCCGCACACCCCGCCGGGCCCCGTCACGCCGACGTCCTCCCCGAGGGCCACTACTCCGCGCCGCCCGCCGATCTCAACACCCTCGACCCCAAGGTCTGGGCCCAGACGGTCACGCGCAACGAGGACGGTGTCCTCACCGTCGGCGGCATCACCGCCACGCAGCTCGCCGAGGAGTACGGCACTCCCGCCTACGTCATCGACGAGACCGACTTCCGTGCGCGGGCCCGCGCCTGGCGTTCGGCCTTCGGTGCCGATGCCGACGTCTTCTACGCCGGCAAGGCCTTCCTCTCCCGCGCCGTCGTGCGCTGGCTGCACGAGGAGGGGCTCAACCTCGACGTCTGCTCCGGTGGCGAGCTCGCCACCGCCCTCTCCGCCGGGATGCCCGCCGACCGCATCGCCTTCCACGGCAACAACAAGTCCAAGGAGGAGATCGAAAGGGCGATCCGCGCAGACGTCGGCCGTATCGTCCTCGACTCCTTCCAGGAGATCGTCCGCGTCGCCCACATCGCCCGGGAACTCGGCAAGCGGCAGCGCGTCCAGATCCGTATCACCGTCGGCGTGGAAGCGCATACGCACGAGTTCATCGCCACGGCCCACGAGGACCAGAAGTTCGGCATCCCGCTGGCCGGTGGGCAGGCCGCCGAAGCCGTACGACGGGCTCTTCAGCTGGACGGACTCGAGCTCATCGGCATCCACTCCCACATCGGGTCGCAGATCTTCGACATGTCCGGCTTCGAGGTCGCCGCCCACCGGGTCGTCGGGCTGCTGAAGGACATCCGTGACGAGCACGGCGTAGAGCTTCCCGAGATCGACCTCGGTGGTGGCCTCGGTATCGCCTACACCTCCGACGACGACCCCCGCGAGCCCCACGAGATCGCCAAGGCGCTCACCGAGATCGTCACGCGTGAGTGCGAGTTTGCCAAGCTCCGCACCCCCCGTATCTCCGTCGAGCCGGGGCGCGCCATCGTCGGCCCCACCGCCTTCACGCTCTACGAGGTCGGCACCACCAAGCCCCTCGACGGCCTTCGCACCTACGTCTCCGTCGACGGCGGCATGTCCGACAACATCCGGACCGCGCTGTACGACGCCGAGTACACCGTCGCCCTGGTCTCCCGCACCTCCGACGCCGAGCCCATGCTCGCCCGGGTCGTCGGCAAGCACTGCGAGAGCGGGGACATCGTGGTGAAGGACGCGTTCCTGCCGGCCGACATCGTGCCCGGTGACCTCATCGCCGTACCGGCCACGGGTGCGTACTGCCGGTCCATGGCCAGCAACTACAACCATGTGCTGCGGCCGCCGGTCGTCGCGGTGAACGATGGTGAGTCCCGAGTCATCGTCCGCCGTGAGACGGAGGAGGACCTCCTGCGTCTCGACATCGGGTGAGCCCTCGTCGGCGGGTGGAAGATCTCCTGTCTTCCACCCCCGTACAAATGAAATAGATGTCTCACGATCCGGACGAAGGGTAGAAACTCCCGTCCGGTGAGTGAGACTGGTCCAACCGTAGACGGTATGAGGAAACGAGGTCGGATGATGCGTACGCGTCCGCTGAAGGTGGCGCTGCTGGGCTGTGGGGTAGTCGGCTCAGAGGTGGCGCGCATCATGACGACGCACGCCGACGACCTCGCCGCGCGCATCGGCGCCCCCGTCGAGCTCGCCGGGGTCGCCGTGCGACGGCCCTCCAAGGTGCGCGAAGGCATCCCGGCCGAGCTCGTCACCACCGACGCCACCGCCCTCGTCAAACGCGGGGACATCGACGTCGTGGTGGAGGTCATCGGCGGCATCGAGCCCGCCCGCTCCCTCATCACCACGGCCTTCGAGCACGGCGCCTCCGTCGTCTCCGCCAACAAGGCGCTCCTCGCCCAGGACGGCGCGGCCCTGCACGCCGCCGCCGAGGAGCACGACGCGGACCTCTACTACGAGGCCGCAGTCGCCGGTGCCATCCCGCTGATCCGGCCGCTGCGCGAGTCCCTCGCCGGCGACAAGGTCAACCGCGTGCTGGGCATCGTCAACGGCACGACCAACTTCATCCTCGACAAGATGGACTCCACGGGCGCCGGCTACCAGGAGGCCCTCGACGAGGCCACCGCCCTGGGATACGCCGAGGCCGACCCCACCGCCGACGTCGAGGGCTTCGATGCCGCCGCCAAGGCCGCCATCCTCGCCGGTATCGCCTTCCACACGCGCGTGCGTCTCGACGACGTCTACCGCGAGGGGATGACCGAGGTCACCGCGTCCGACTTCGCCTCCGCGAAGAACATGGGCTGCACCATCAAGCTGCTCGCGATCTGCGAGCGGGCCGAGGACGGCGGGTCCGTCACCGCGCGCGTGCACCCCGCGATGATCCCGCTGACCCATCCGCTGGCCTCCGTGCGCGGCGCCTACAACGCCGTCTTCGTCGAGTCCGACGCCGCCGGTCAGCTCATGTTCTACGGCCCCGGCGCCGGTGGTGCTCCCACCGCCTCGGCCGTGCTCGGCGACCTCGTCGCCGTCTGCCGGAACCGGCTCAATGGTGCGACCGGTCCCGGCGAGTCCGCGTACGCAGCCCTTCCCGTGTCGGGCATGGGCGAGGTCTTCACGCGGTATCACATCAGTCTCGATGTCGCCGACAAACCGGGTGTTCTCGCCCAGGTCGCGACCGTGTTCGCCGAGCACGGGGTTTCCATCGATACGGTTCGCCAGCAGGGTAAGGACGGCGAGGCGTCCCTCGTCGTGGTGACCCACCGCGCGTCCGACGCCGCCCTGGGCGGGACCGTCGAGGCGTTGCGCAAGCTCGACACCGTGCGCGGTGTCGCCAGCATCATGCGGGTTGAAGGAGAGTAACCAGCAATGACCCACCAGTGGCGCGGAATCATCGAGGAGTACCGGGACCGGCTGCCCGTCTCCGACAGCACGCCGGTCGTGACGCTCCGCGAGGGCGGCACGCCCCTCGTGCCCGCGCAGGTGCTCTCCGAGCGCACGGGCTGCGAGGTCCACCTCAAGGTGGAGGGCGCGAACCCGACGGGGTCCTTCAAGGACCGCGGCATGACCATGGCCATCACCCGGGCCAAGGAGGAGGGCGCGAAGGCGGTCATCTGCGCCTCCACCGGCAACACCTCCGCCTCCGCCGCCGCGTACGCCGTGCGCGCCGGCATGGTCTGTGCCGTACTCGTTCCGCAGGGAAAGATCGCGCTCGGCAAGATGGGCCAGGCGCTCATCCACGGCGCGAAGATCCTCCAGGTCGACGGCAACTTCGACGACTGCCTCACCCTCGCCCGCTCGCTGAGCGACAACTACCCCGTGGCGCTGGTCAATTCGGTCAACCCGGTGCGTATCGAGGGCCAGAAGACCGCCGCCTTCGAGATCGTGGACATGCTCGGCGACGCACCCGACATCCACGTCCTCCCGGTCGGCAACGCGGGCAACATCACCGCGTACTGGAAGGGCTACAAGGAGTACGCCGCCGACGGCATCGCCGCGAAGACCCCCCGCATGTGGGGGTTCCAGGCCTCCGGCAGTGCCCCGATCGTGCGCGGCGAGGTCGTCAAGGACCCGTCGACGATCGCCACCGCCATCCGCATCGGCAACCCGGCCTCCTGGAACTACGCCCTCGCGGCGCGGGACGAGTCCGGCGGCCTCATCGACGAGGTGACGGACCGTGAGATCCTGCGCGCCTACCGCCTGTTGGCCGCGCAGGAGGGCGTCTTCGTGGAGCCCGCCTCCGCCGCGTCCGTCGCCGGTCTGCTGAAGGCCGCCGAGCAGGGTCTGGTCGACCCGGGCCAGAAGATCGTGTGCACCGTCACCGGCAACGGCCTCAAGGACCCCGACTGGGCCGTCGCCGGCGCCCCGCAGCCGGTCACCGTCCCGGTCGACGCGGCGACGGCGGCCGAGCGCCTCGGCCTCGTATAAGGACGGTCCTGGAGCGGCATCCCTATAGGGGGTGCACAGGGGGCTTACGACACGCATCGTGCGCCTCCTGTGCGCCCTATGTCGCCACAGAACCTTCCTTCGATAGGCTGTACTGAACCCGCCCGCCGCATATGCCCCCGCGCATGGCCGGGTGTCGCGTCATCTCCGCGACCCGAGGGTTTCCAGGTACGTATCGAATGTCTTCGACAATCACGCAGCTCAAGGAGAGTCATCGAGCGATGGCCGGTCCAGCGTTCCGCGCCGCCGCCGTCCGGGTGCGCGTCCCCGCCACCAGCGCCAACCTCGGCCCGGGCTTCGACGCCCTCGGCCTGTCGCTGGGGCTCTACGACGACGTGGTCGTCCGGGTGGCCGACTCCGGGCTGCACATCGACATCGCGGGTGAGGGCAGCGAGACCCTCCCGCGCGACGAGAAACACCTTCTCGTACGGTCCCTGCGCACCGCCTTCGACCTGCTCGGCGGACAGCCGCGCGGTCTCGAGATCGTGTGCGCCAACCGCATCCCGCACGGCCGTGGCCTGGGCTCCTCCTCGGCCGCCATCTGCGCAGGCATCGTCGCCGCGCGTGCCGTGACCATAGGCGGCGAGTCCAAGCTCGACGACACCGCGCTCCTTGAGCTCGCGACCGAGATCGAGGGTCACCCCGACAATGTCGCGGCGTGTCTGCTCGGCGGTTTCACGCTCTCCTGGATGGAGGCGGGCGCCGCGCGGGCGATCAGGATGGAGCCCGACCGTTCCGTCGTTCCGGTGGTTTTCGTGCCCGGGAAGCCGGTCCTCACCGAGACCGCGCGCGGACTGCTTCCACGCACCGTGCCGCACGTCGACGCAGCCGCCAACGCGGGCCGCGCCGCGCTGCTCGTCGAGGCCCTCACCCGGCGCCCCGAGCTGCTGCTGCCCGCGACCGAGGACCGGCTGCACCAGGAATACCGGGCTCCGGCCATGCCGGAAAGCGCCGCGCTCGTGGAGCGCTTGAGGGCGGACGGAGTTCCGGCCGTGATTTCCGGAGCCGGGCCCACCGTTCTCGCGCTGGCCGATGAGGACAGCGCGGACAAGGTGGCCCATCTGGCAGGCGAGGGCTGGGCCGCCAACCGGCTTGAACTCGATGCTCAGGGGGCGATTGTGCTGCCACTCGCTTCTACCAGTGACATCTGAATACCGGCGATTGCCGGATTTGGAGAGGGGGAATGTTTGTTGGATCCGGTAGTGTTAACCTCAAGTCTGCACCCGACCCCACCATGGCGAGGTGCTTCACGTCCCCGTCCGGGACAGACATTCTTCCGGGAGCCTCCCAAGCCGCACTGTGTTTCGTACGACGTACGCGGGCTGTACCTCGTACGCGAGCACTGAGCGACTTGCCGGGCACGCTCCGGAACCGGTGCGACCGAGCCACGTGACACAGACCGTCGGTGTCACTGCTCTGGGAAGCGCCATCACCAGATTCCTCCGCCGCCCAGGCGGACCACCGCCCCGGCACGGTCCACAAGGATGGGACCGCCGTCGGACAGCACAAACGGTCGCCGAGCCAGACAGGCCGACGTCCGCTCCAGGGAAGGACCCTTCGTGAGCGACACCACCGATCTGATGGGCGCACGTGTCGAGGAGACCGCTGCCGCGCCCGCCACGGACGCCTCCGCGCCTGCCAGCGGTGCCGGCTCCCGGCGGCGCCGCGGTACCGGCCTCGACGGCATGGTGCTGGCAGAGCTGCAGCAGGTCGCATCCGGCCTCGGCATCAGGGGCACGGCGCGTATGCGCAAGAGCCAGCTGATCGAGGTCATCAAGGAGGCACAGGCCGGTGGTGGTGCCGCCCCGGCGAAGGCCGCCTCTTCCCCCGCAGGGGACGCCGCCGAGACCAAGCCCAAGCGCCGCGCCACCTCCAAGGCCCGTACCGGCGAAGCCGCCGAGAAGAAGGCGGAGAAGGCGGCCGAGGCCCCCGCCGAGAAGGCCGTGGCCCAGCAGCAGATCGAGATTCCCGGCCAGCCCGCTGGGGGCCCCTCCCGCGATGGGGGTACCTCCCGCGCGAGCGCAGCCGAGCGTGGGGGAGAAGCCGAGCGTGGGGGAGAGGACGCTCCCACGGAGCGTCGTCGTCGTCGTGCCACGGCCGATGCCGGCAGCCCCGAGACGGTCGTTGCCGAGGCGAAGAGCGAGCCGAAGGCCGAGACGCCCGCGCAGACGCAGGGCGACGCCGGTGACGCGGAGGGCCGTCAGGGCCGTCGCGACCGCCGGGACCGCGGCGAGCGTGGTGACCGCGGTGACCGCGAGCGCGGCGGCCGGGACCGCGACCGTCGCGGCAAGGGCGACGACCAGCAGGGCGGCGGCCAGCGCGGTCAGCAGCAGAGCCAGCAGCAGGGCGGCGGCCGTCAGGACCGCAACGCCGGGCCGCAGGACGACGACGAGTTCGGCGATGGCCGCCGTGGCCGTCGCGGCCGTTACCGGGACCGTCGTGGCCGTCGTGGCCGTGACGAGATGGGTGGCACCGCCGAGCCGCAGGTCGCCGACGACGACGTCCTGATCCCCGTCGCGGGCATCCTGGACATCCTCGACAACTACGCCTTCATCCGTACGTCGGGTTACCTCCCGGGTCCCAACGACGTGTACGTCTCCCTCGCCCAGGTCCGCAAGAACGGCCTGCGCAAGGGCGACCACGTCACCGGTGCCGTCCGTCAGCCGAAGGACGGCGAGCGCCGCGAGAAGTTCAACGCGCTGGTCCGGCTGGACTCCGTCAACGGCATGGCGCCCGAATCCGGGCGCGGGCGGCCGGAGTTCAACAAGCTGACGCCGCTGTACCCGCAGGACCGCCTCCGTCTGGAGACGGACCCGGGCATCCTCACCACCCGCATCATCGACCTCGTCGCGCCGATCGGTAAGGGCCAGCGCGGTCTGATCGTGGCCCCGCCGAAGACCGGCAAGACCATGATCATGCAGGCGATCGCCAACGCGATCACGCACAACAACCCCGAGTGCCACCTGATGGTCGTCCTGGTCGACGAGCGTCCGGAAGAGGTCACCGACATGCAGCGGTCGGTCAAGGGCGAGGTCATCTCCTCGACCTTCGACCGCCCGGCCGAGGACCACACCACGGTCGCCGAGCTCGCCATCGAGCGCGCCAAGCGTCTGGTGGAGCTGGGCCACGACGTCGTCGTGCTGCTCGACTCGATCACGCGCCTGGGCCGTGCGTACAACCTCGCCGCGCCCGCCTCCGGCCGCATCCTGTCCGGTGGTGTCGACTCGACCGCCCTGTACCCGCCGAAGCGCTTCTTCGGTGCGGCCCGCAACATCGAGGACGGCGGCTCGCTGACCATCCTCGCCACCGCCCTGGTGGACACCGGGTCCCGCATGGACGAGGTCATCTTCGAGGAGTTCAAGGGCACCGGCAACGCCGAGCTCAAGCTCGACCGCAAGCTCGCCGACAAGCGCATCTTCCCGGCGGTGGACGTGGACGCGTCCGGTACCCGTAAGGAAGAGATCCTGCTCGCTCCCGACGAGCTCGGGATCGTCTGGAAGCTGCGCCGGGTGCTGCACGCGCTCGACCAGCAGCAGGCGGTCGAACTGCTCCTCGACAAGATGAAGCAGACGAAGTCGAACGCCGAGTTCCTGATGCAGATCCAGAAGACCACGCCGACGCCGGGTAACGGCGACTGACGAAAGTCTTCGCAAAGGGCCACTCCTGTGACAGGGGTGGCCCTTTCTGCTTTGTGCGGCCGGTGTACGATCGCGCTCTTCGGTCACTTTTTCGACCCTTGAACTTCTGATCCCTAGGGGGGACTTGAGTGGGTACAGCCACGTCCGGAGCCGGTCGCCACAGACGTCGGATGCGGATCGCCCTGCCCGTCGGCGCGGCCGCTGTCGCCGCTGCCGTCGCCGCCGCACTGCTGACCACGTCGGCAGGGGCCGCCACCGCGCTTCCGAAGCCGACGGTCAAGCCCGCCATCAGCACGGTGTCCCAGGCCGAGCTGGAGAAGCGGGTCGCCGGCGCGGTCGCCGGTGACGACACCGCGGGGGAGAACACCAGCAAGTCGTCGCTGAGCTCGAGCAGCGGCACCGTCGACGCGAAGATCATCGGCGGTTCCACCACGACGATCACCTCGGCGCCGTGGATGGCCCAGCTCTGGTACTACGACGACACCACCGACACCGGGTTCTTCTGCGGTGGCACGGTCGTCTCGCCCACGAAGATCCTCACCGCCGCGCACTGCGCCAAGGGCTACAACTGGGCCAAGTACGGCGCGATCGTGACCGGTGCCACGAAGCTGCCCGACGACGAGGGCAACACCACCGGCGCGGTCTCCGGTGTGGTCCGTCAGTGGACCCACCCGTCGTACAGCTCGCGGACCATCGACAACGACATCGCCGTCCTCACCCTGGCGACCCCGACCAAGTCGACGCCGATCCGTATGACGACGTCCACGGACACCGCCTCGTACGCCGCCGGCACCAGCGCCAAGGTCTACGGCTGGGGCCGTACCAGCTCCACCACCCAGGACGTCTCCGACACCCTGAAGACGGCCACGCTGCCGATCCAGTCGGACACCACCTGCGCCAACTACTACGGCACGGACTTCGTCAAGGGCCACATGGTCTGCGCGGGCAAGCCCGCCAGCGGCAGCGACACCGGTACGACGTCCGCCTGCAACGGTGACTCCGGTGGCCCGCTGGTGGTCAACGGCCGCATCGTCGGTGTCGTCTCCTGGGGTGTCGTGGACTGCGTCGAGAAGGGCGCGTACAGCGTCTTCTCGAAGGTCAAGACGTACCTCGGTGCCGCCTACGCCCAGGTCGACGACGCCAACATGAGTTACACGGACGCCAAGGCCGACCTCTTCGTGCGCAACGCGTCCACGAAGACCGGCTACGAGAAGGACTCCAAGGGCACGTCCTTCGGCGCCCGGCAGAGCCTTGACAACTGGGGCGGCGTCAACCTCGTCACCCAGACGGACTTCGACCGGGACAGCGTCCAGGACCTGGTGTACCGCCGCAGCGACACCGGCGACGTCTACTGGACGCACTACGACTGGTCCATCCAGGACTGGGCGACCAAGCAGATCTTCGACAACTGGAAGACCCGCACCCGCATCATCACCCCGGGCGACCTGACCGGCGACTACAAGCCCGACCTGGTCTCCGTGGACTCCGCCGGCAAGGCGTGGCTCTACCCGGGCAAGGGCAACGGCACCTTCTCGGCCCGTGTGCAGATCGGCACCGGCACCGGCTGGAACGCGTACAACATGGTCCGCGGCAAGGGCGACTTCAACGGTGACGGCAAGGCCGACCTGCTCGCGCGCAACAAGAGCACCGGTGCCATCTACCTCTACAAGGGCACCGGCAAGGCCTCCAGCCCCTTCTCCGCCCGCGTGAAGGTACGCACCTGGAGCAACTCGTCGTACAACGCCTTCGACGCCATCGGTGACATCACCGGTGACGGCAAGGCCGACTTCCTGGCCCGTACGCCCGGCGGCACCCTGTACCTGTACAAGGGCACCGGCAAGGCCACGAGCGAGATCTTCGCCACTAGGATCTCGGTCGGTACCGATTTCAAGCAGTACGACATCTTCGGATGAAATAGCAGGTGAGCGCGGTACGCCCGCGTTCAACGACTACGCACTGTGCCCACCCATCCACGGGGTGGGCACAGTGCGTTGTGCAACCCTTTCTCCGGTTTACCCGTCTGACCGGACGGAGCGACCATGGTGATGTTCGGGTCGTAACGACCACGTCTGACCCTGAAAGCAGGGGGTAACCGACCGGACGAGAATGAGGAGCACATGTCTGCCGAGAGCACGCCGGAACCCGGTATACCCGAGGAGTCCGGCACCACGGGCCCGCGCCGCCGCGCCAAGGGCCGCCGCCGCAGGACCCGCGGCAAGCGCAAGGGCCTGCTGATCGCGGCCTGGACCGCCGCGGGCATCGTCGTGCTGGGCGGTACGGGCGCCGGCTATCTGTACTTCAAGCTCAACGGCAACATCAAGAGCGTCGACATCGACCAGGCCCTCGGCACCGACCGGCCCACGAAGGTCGACAACGGCTCCGAGAACATCCTGGTCCTGGGCTCCGACACCCGATCCGGCTCCAACAAGAAGCTGGGCGGCGGCGCCGACGACGGCAGCGCCCGCTCCGACACGGCGATGATCGTGCACGTCTACGAGGGCCGCAAGAAGGCCAGCGTGGTCTCCATCCCCCGCGACACCCTCGTCGACCGCCCCGAGTGCACCGACTCCGACGGCACCGAACACGACGCCGCGACCAACGAGATGTTCAACTCCGCGTACTCCACGGGCGGCGCCTCCTGCGCCGTGAAGACCGTCGAGTCGCTCACCGACATCCGCATGGACCACTATCTGGAGGTCGACTTCTCCGGCTTCCAGAAGCTCATCGACGAGCTCGGCGGCGTCGAGGTCACCACCACGAAGACCATCACCGACCCCGACAGTCACCTCGACCTGAAGGCCGGCACGCACACGCTCACCGGCAAGCAGGCCCTCGGCCTGGTCCGCACCCGGCACGGCGTCGGCGACGGCTCCGACCTCGGGCGCATCCAGCTCCAGCAGGCGTTCATCAAGGCCCTGATCAACCAGATCAAGACCGTCGACCTCTTCGACAGCCCGAAGAAGCTCTACAACCTCGCCGACACCGCGACCAACGCCGTGACGACCGACACCGGCCTCGGCTCGGTCAACAAGCTCATGTCCTTCGCGAACGGTCTCAAGGGCATCAGCTCCAAGAACATGACCATGGTCACCATGCCGGTCCAGTACGACCCGCAGGACGGCAACCGGGTGCTGGTGGACAAGGACAAGGCGAAGCTGGTCTGGAAGGCCCTGGAGAACGACCGGGCGATCCCGAAGAGCGCCACCAAGGGCACCGCCACCGGCCAGGCCAAGGGCGTCGTGACCTCGCCGTAGGCCGAGCACGACCCCCGCCGGGGCGCTGGGAATAGATCGCCCCGCCTCCCGGTTTTGGGGGATGCGGCCAGTGCTGGCAGACTGGTACGTCGGCCCCGGTTCACGCCCCCGCAACCCGCGGACGGCGACCCGGCGCCCTCCCGAAACTAGGAGACACCTTGAAGCGCGAGATCCACCCCGAGTACGTCGAGACGCAGGTCAGCTGCACCTGTGGCGCGTCGTTCACCACCCGCAGCACGATCTCCAGCGGCACCGTCCGCGCCGAGGTCTGCTCCGAGTGCCACCCGTTCTACACGGGCAAGCAGAAGATCCTCGACACCGGTGGCCGTGTGGCCCGCTTCGAGGCCCGCTTCGGCAAGGCTGCTGCCAAGAAGTAGCGAGCCACCAGCGCCGGTCCACGCCGCACTCCTCGGAGTGCGCCGGGACCGGCGTTTTTGGTCGCCCGCCTTCCCCCGTCATCCGCAGTACAGGAGCCCAGAGATGTTCGAGGCCGTCGAGGAACTCGTCGGTGAGCACGCCGACCTGGAGACGAAGCTCGCCGACCCGTCGGTCCACTCCGACCAGGCCAACGCGCGCAAGCTGAACAAGCGCTACGCCGAGCTCACCCCGATCGTCGCCACGTACCGCTCCTGGAAGCAGACCGGTGACGACATCGAGACGGCGAAGGAGTTCGTCGCCGACGACCCGGACTTCGCCGCTGAGGTCAAGGAGCTGGAGAAGCAGCGCGAGGAGCTCACCGAGAAGCTGCGCCTGCTGCTCGTTCCGCGGGACCCCAACGACGACAAGGACGTCATCCTCGAGGTCAAGGCGGGCGCCGGCGGCGACGAGTCCGCCCTGTTCGCCGGCGACCTGCTGCGCATGTACCTGCGGTACGCCGAGCGGGTCGGCTGGAAGACCGAGATCATCGACGCCACCGAGTCCGAGCTGGGGGGCTACAAGGACGTCCAGGTCGCCGTGAAGACCAAGGGCGGCCAGGGTGCCACCGAGCCCGGGCAGGGCGTCTGGGCCCGGCTGAAGTACGAGGGCGGTGTGCACCGCGTGCAGCGGGTGCCGGCGACCGAGTCCCAGGGCCGGATCCACACCTCCGCGGCCGGTGTCCTGGTGACCCCCGAGGCCGAGGAGGTCGACGTCGAGATCAACCCGAACGACCTCCGCATCGACGTCTACCGCTCCTCCGGTCCCGGCGGCCAGTCCGTCAACACGACCGACTCCGCCGTGCGCATCACGCACATTCCCACGGGAGTCGTCGCCTCCTGCCAGAACGAGAAGAGCCAGCTGCAGAACAAGGAGCAGGCACTGCGTATCCTGCGCTCCAGGCTGCTCGCCGCGGCGCAGGAGGAGGCGGAGAAGAATGCCGCCGACGCCCGCCGCAGCCAGGTCCGCACCGTCGACCGCTCCGAGAAGATCCGTACGTACAACTTCCCGGAGAACCGCATCTCGGACCACCGCGTCGGCTTCAAGGCGTACAACCTGGACCAGGTCCTGGACGGCGACCTCGACGCGATGATCCAGGCCTGCGTCGACGCGGACTCGGCGGCGAAGCTGGCAGCCGCCTAAAGGCACGTACGCACGACCTAGTACGACACGGAGGACTTGCGTGAACCTGCTGCTCGCAGAGGTGGCCCAGGCCACCCAGCGGCTGGCCGACGCCGGCGTGCCCTCGCCGCGCAACGACGCGGAGGAGCTCGCCGCGTTCGTGCACGGCGTGAAGCGGGGCGCGCTGCACTCCGTGAAGGACTCGGACTTCGACGCCCGGTACTGGGAGGTCATCGCCCGCCGTGAGCAGCGCGAGCCGCTCCAGCACATCACCGGGCGGGCCTTCTTCCGGTATCTCGAACTCCAGGTCGGCCCGGGCGTCTTCGTCCCCCGTCCCGAGACCGAGTCCGTGGTCGGGTGGGCGATAGACGCCGTACGCGCCATGGACGTCGTAGAGCCCTGCATCGTCGAC
The DNA here is from genome assembly GCF_000972385.1 of Streptomyces sp. WM6386. Classification (GTDB taxonomy): domain Bacteria; phylum Actinomycetota; class Actinomycetes; order Streptomycetales; family Streptomycetaceae; genus Streptomyces. The sequence continues at coordinate 28,869 of NZ_JXTE01000072.1, read as the reverse complement.
CTGTGCACCGGCTCCGGCGCCATCGCGCTCGCCCTCGCCCAGGAGGTCCCGCGCTCCCGGGTACACGCCGTGGAGCTGTCCGAGGACGCCCTCCAGTGGACCCGCAAGAACATGGAGGGGTCCAGGGTCGACCTGCGTCAGGGCAACGCCCTGGGCGCCTTCCCGGACCTCGACGGCCAGGTCGACCTGGTCATCTCCAACCCGCCCTACATCCCGCTGACCGAATGGGAGTACGTCGCTCCCGAGGCGCGGGACTACGATCCCGAACTCGCCCTGTTCTCAGGGGAGGACGGCCTCGAACTCATCCGCGGTCTGGAACGGACCGCACACCGGCTCCTGCGCCCCGGCGGCGTCGTCGTCATCGAACACGCCGACACCCAGGGCGGCCAGGTGCCGTGGATCTTCACCGAGGAGCGGGGCTGGGCCGACGCGGCCGACCACCCGGACCTCAACAACCGCCCCCGGTTCGCCACGGCCCGCAAGGCGATGCCGTGAGCCCCACCCCGCAGTCTTCAGAGCAGTACGTGTACGAGGAGGCCCGCTAAATGGCTCGGCGATACGACACCAACGACGCGACCGACCGCTCGACCGGTCTGCGCGAAGCCGCGTCCGCCGTCCGCCGTGGCGAGCTCGTGGTCCTCCCGACCGACACGGTGTACGGCATCGGCGCCGACGCGTTCTCCTCGGAAGCGGTGCACGACCTGCTGGAGGCCAAGGGGCGGGGCCGCAACATGCCCACGCCCGTCCTCATCGGCTCCCCGAACACCCTGCACGGCCTCGTCACGGACTTCTCCGAGCTGGCCTGGGAGCTCGTCGACGCGTTCTGGCCGGGCGCGCTGACGCTCGTCGCCAAGCACCAGCCGTCGTTGCAGTGGGACCTGGGGGACACGAGGGGCACGGTCGCCGTGCGGATGCCCCTGCACCCCGTGGCCATCGAGTTGCTGACCGAGGTCGGCCCGATGGCGGTGTCCTCGGCGAACCTGACGGGCCATCCGGCGCCGGAGGACTGTGACGCGGCCCAGGAGATGCTCGGCGACTCGGTCTCCGTGTACCTCGACGGCGGTCCGACCCCGGGCAACGTCCCCTCCTCGATCGTCGACGTCACCCGTGAGGTGCCGCTGCTGCTGCGTGCGGGCGCGATCTCCGCGGAGGAGCTCAGGAAGGTCGTACCCGACCTCGAGGTGGCGAATTGACGGCCCCTGACGCGGGGCGTGGCATATGGGACCCGGAAGAGACGCGGACGTTCACAGGGCTTCCGCGTGACACCTTTCGCATCCTCCACGTCAGCACCGGCAACGTGTGCCGCTCGCCGATCACCGAGCGGCTGACCCGGCATGCCCTGGCGGACCGGCTCGGCGATCCGCTGTGGGGCGGGCTCGTCGTGGAGAGCGCGGGGACCTGGGGCCATGAGGGCGCGCCCATGGAGGCCAACGCGGAGACCGTGCTGGCCGACTTCGGCGCGGACGCGACCGGCTTCACGGGCCGCGAACTCCTCGACGAGCACGTCATCATGGCCGACCTGGTCCTCACCGCCACCCGCGACCACCGTCAGCAGGTCATCTCGATGGGCCACTCGGCGGGCCTGCGCACCTTCACCCTCAAGGAGTTCACCCGCCTGGTCCGCGCGATAGACCCGACAACGCTGCCTCCTCTGGAGGACGGCGTGGTGGCCCGTGCCCGTGCTCTGGTCCGTGCTGCGGCGGCTCTACGCGGGTGGCTTCTGGCACCGACGGCGGAGGCGGACGAGGTGTACGACCCGTACGGCGCCCCGTTGCCGTTCTTCCGGTCGATCGGGGACGAGATACACCAGGCGGTGGATCCTGTGGTCACTGCTCTCACTGGAGTAGCTGCCAGGACGTGACGACCGAGCACCTCACCGGTCCCGGGCCTACATTGGACGTACGTCACCGTCGACGCCCCGGAGTCCACCATGTCGGTCACCCATGCCCCCGAGACCGCCGACATCCTGCGGCGGCAGGATCCCGAACTGGCCGAGATCCTGCTCGGTGAGCTCGCTCGGCAGTCGACGTCGTTGCAGTTGATCGCCGCCGAGAACTTCAGTTCGCCGGCCGTGCTGGCCGCGATGGGGTCGCCGCTGGCGAACAAGTACGCCGAGGGATACCCCGGTGCCCGGCACCACGGCGGCTGCGAGATCGTCGACGTCGCCGAGCGGATCGCCGTGGACCGCGCCAAGGCCCTCTTCGGCGCCGAGCACGCCAATGTGCAGGCCCATTCGGGGTCGTCGGCCGTGCTGGCCGCCTATGCCGCACTCCTGCGCCCCGGCGACACCGTCCTCGCCCTCGGCCTGCCCTACGGCGGTCACCTGACCCACGGCTCGCCCGCCAACTTCTCCGGCCGCTGGTTCGACTTCGTGCCGTACGGGGTCGACGCGGAGACCGGGCTCATCGAGTACGACCAGGTCCGCACGCTCGCCCGTCAGCACCGGCCCAAGGCCATCGTGTGCGGCTCCATCGCCTACCCCCGGCACATCGACTACGCCTTCTTCCGCGAGGTCGCCGACGAGGTCGGGGCGTATCTCATCGCCGACGCCGCCCACCCCATCGGGCTCGTCGCCGGGGGAGCGGCGCCCAGCCCGGTGCCGTACGCCGACGTAGTCTGCGCCACCACCCACAAGGTGCTGCGCGGGCCCCGCGGCGGCATGATCCTGTGCGGCGCCGATCTGGCCGAGCGGGTCGACCGCGCCGTCTTCCCGTTCACACAGGGCGGAGCGCAGATGCACACCATCGCCGCCAAGGCCGTCGCGTTCGGCGAGGCGGCAACACCGGCCTTCACGACGTACGCCCATCAGGTGGTCGCGAATGCGAGGGTGCTCGCGGCGGGGCTGGCCGCCGAGGGGCTCGTCGTCACCACCGGCGGCACGGACACCCATCTGGTCACCGCCGACCCGGCACCGCTCGGCGTCGACGGGCGGACCGCCAGGGGCCGGCTCGCGGCGGCCGGCATGGTGCTCGACTGCTGTGCGCTGCCGCACGCGGACGCCCGCGGCCTGCGCCTGGGAACGGCGGCCGTGACCACCCAGGGCATGGGGGAGGCGGAGATGGCGCGGATCGCCGTACTGCTCGCGGGGGTGCTCAGAGGTGAGGCCGAGACGCAGAAGGCACGTGAAGAAGTCCGGTATCTGGTCGGGGGATTTCCGCCGTATCCGGCCTGAGCGGGGGTAGGCGTTCCGAGGTGCACAGCCACTCGTGCAACCATCGTCGCTACCCGAAAGTCCCCATCCATATGCGTCCATCGCTAGGGTGTGGGGCTGAGATGGCCAGCGAGACCTGTGGGGAAGCCTGTGCGTGAATACCTGCTGACGCTCTGCATCACGGCCGCGGTGACGTATCTGCTGACAGGGCCGGTACGTAAATTCGCGATCGTGGCCGGAGCGATGCCGGAGATCAGGGCCCGTGACGTGCACCGGGAACCGACTCCGCGGCTCGGCGGTATCGCCATGTTCTTCGGCCTGTGCGCGGGTCTGCTGGTCGCCGACCACCTCACCAACCTCAGCCAGGTCTTCGACAACTCGAACGAGCCCAGAGCGCTGCTCAGCGGTGCCGCGCTGATCTGGCTGATCGGCGTCCTGGACGACAAGTTCGAGATCGACGCCCTGATCAAGCTGGGCGGCCAGATGATCGCCGCCGGCGTCATGGTCATGCAGGGTCTGACGATCCTGTGGCTGCCGATCCCGACGGTGGGCAATGTCGCGCTGACCCAGTGGCAGGGCACCCTGCTGACGGTGGCGCTCGTCGTCATCACCATCAACGCGGTCAACTTCGTCGACGGCCTCGACGGCCTCGCGGCGGGCATGGTGTGCATCGCGTCGGCGGCGTTCTTCCTGTACGCCTACCGCGTGTGGGTGTCGTACGGCATCGAGGCCGCCGCCCCGGCCACGCTGTTCTCGGCGATCCTGATGGGCATGTGCCTGGGCTTCCTGCCGCACAACATGCATCCCGCGCGGATCTTCATGGGCGACTCGGGCTCGATGCTCATCGGCCTGGTGCTGGCGGCCGGCGCGATCTCCATCACCGGACAGGTCGACCCGGACGCGCTGAAGCTGTTCGCCGGGTCCGAGAAGGCGGCCGTGCACCAGACGGTGCCGGTCTACATCCCGCTGCTGCTGCCGCTCACGATCATCGCGATCCCGGCCGCCGACCTGATCCTCGCGATCGTGCGGCGCACCTGGCGCGGTCAGTCGCCGTTCGCCGCCGACCGTGGTCATCTGCACCACCGGCTGCTGGAGATCGGGCACTCGCACAGCCGCGCGGTGCTGATCATGTACTTCTGGTCGGCGCTGATCGCGTTCGGCGCGCTCGCCTACTCCGTGAACTCGGCGTCCATGTGGATCGTCCTGAGTGTGGTGTTCCTCTCCGCGATCGGTCTGCTCCTGCTCCTGCTGCCGCGCTTCACGCCGCGTGCCCCGATGTGGGCGCAGGCCTTCGTGCCGCCGCGCTACCGCCGCCGCAGGGCCGTTGCGGAATCCGCGCCGGTCGCCGAACCGGTCGCCGCGGCCGTGGAGTCGGAGGAAGAGGAGGAGCGCACTCCGGTCGCCGTCGGGATCTCCGGCGTCAACGGGGCGACCGCCCTCGGCGCCCGTTCGCGCTTCCTGGACAGACGGAAAGCCGGAACGTCGCGCTGACGCGGCAAGGTAAGAATCTGACTAGAGCATTGCCAAGTCGTGGGAGTGGGTTGGGGGTGTAAAGCGCCCCAATACCAGACAACTGGGCGGCGTTTTTGCACAGACGCGCACTCTCACTCTCATGTGTGACACCGAGCACACCAACCAGGTAAAGACCTCATCAAATAGTTTGTGATACGGTTCACGAGAACCCCGGACAGAGTCGAAGGACCGTAGTGCGACGGTCCATTGGCGTGAGACTCAAGCTCTCCATCCGGGACTACGCTCGTCCATGACGACACCCTGCCCCCTGTGAAAGCGGAGTTGCCGCCATGCCGTCCAATGACGCCCGGAACCTTCTCCAGACCGCTGTGCCAACAGCGGCCGCCGGTGCGGTCACCGTTGCCGTCAGTGGAGTTGTGGCCGGCGGCAAGGGGGCACTCGGAGCGGCCGTCGGCACAGTGCTGGCCATCCTGTTCATGGGAATCGGTCTGTACGTCCTGCAATGGACGGCAAAAACGCTCCCGCAGTTGTTCCAGGCCATGGGGCTGATGCTCTATGTCGCCCAACTCCTGCTGCTCCTCATCTTCGTCGCCCTTTTCCAGGACACCTCCCTCTTCAACCCGAAGGCGTTCGCGGCCTCGCTTGTCGTCGCGACCGTCGTGTGGATGGCCGCTCAGGCCCGTGCGCATATGAAGGCCAAGATCTTCTACGTCGACCCGGACTCCGAGAAGAGCGGGAAGTCGGAGAAGTCAGGGTCGTCGTCGTGAGGGGTAGGGCCGGGATAAAGGCATGGAAGAACTCCTGCTATCGTCCGGTGCCAACTGCGGCATCGCGGGCGCGGGCATCTGAGCTGACGCCTGCTCAATCGCGAGGCTTGATGCCCCCCAGCCGCCCCCACATCCGTAACACCAGTCCAGTGCCGACCCGCGGCTGCGCGCCGCGCCGACACAACGAGGTTGCCGTACCCATGCGTCACGCCGAAGGAGCCCGTGGTGAGTGCTGACCAGACCCAGCTCGCCTTTGAGTGGAACTGTCGGATCATGTCCGACAACGGCTGCGGCTTCCCGGCACCGGGCCTGCACTCGTTCCTCTTCCAGCCGATCGCGACGGTCGGCGGGTTCGAGTTCAACAAGGTGATGCTGCTCGCGCTCATCACCACCCTGCTCGTCATCAGCTTCTTCTACGCGGCCTTCGGCAAGGCCAAGGTGGTCCCGGGCAAGCTGCAGATGATCGGCGAGGCCGGCTACGACTTCGTGCGCCGCGGCATCGTCTACGAGACCCTCGGCAAGAAGGAGGGTGAGAAGTGGGTGCCGCTCATGGTGTCCCTCTTCTTCTTCATCTGGATCATGAACATCTGGTCCGTGATCCCGCTGGCCCAGTTCCCGGTGGCCTCGGTCTTCGCCTTCCCGGTGGTGCTCGCCGCGCTCGTCTGGGTTCTCTGGGTCGGCTTGACGTTCAAGCGTCACGGCTTCGTCGGCTTCTTCAAGAACGTGACGGGCTACGACAAGTCGCTCGGCGCTGTGCTGCCGCTCGTGATGATCATCGAGTTCCTCTCGAACCTGTTCGTCCGGCCCTTCACGCACGCGGTCCGGCTCTTCGCCAACATGTTCGCCGGTCACCTGATGCTGGTCATGTTCACCGTCGCCTCCTGGTACCTGCTGAACGGCGCGATGATCCCGGCGGCCGGTGTCTCCTTCGTCATGACCATGGTCATGATCCTCTTCGAGCTCTTCGTGCAGGCCGTCCAGGCATACGTCTTCGTGCTGCTGGCCTGCTCCTACATTCAGGGCGCTCTCGCCGAGCACCACTGAGCCCCTACCCCAAGCCCCAGAACGTCCGGTGGCCAACCCCCGCCGGTCCAAGAAAGAGAAGGAAGAATCAGCATGGCTGCCACTGAGACCCTCGCCGCTGTCTCCGGTTCGCTCGGCTCCATCGGCTACGGCCTCGCCGCCATCGGCCCCGGCGTCGGCGTCGGCATCATCTTCGGTAACGGCACCCAGGCCCTCGCCCGTCAGCCCGAGGCCGCCGGCCTGATCCGCGCCAACCAGATCCTGGGCTTCGCCTTCTGTGAGGCGCTCGCCCTCATCGGCATCGTCATGCCGTTCGTGTTCGGTAAGTAATCACCCCTTACCTGACACGTTTCGACGAAAGGCACTGATGTGATCGCCAACCTGGTACAGCTGGCGGCCGAGGAAGAGCAGAACCCGCTCATTCCTCCGGGCCCCGAGCTGCTCGTCGGCACCATCGCCTTCGCCATCGTGTTCTTCTTCTTCTGGAAGAAGCTCCTTCCGAGCATCAACAAGGTTCTGGAAGAGCGCCGCGAGGCGATCGAAGGCGGAATCGAGAAGGCCGAGGCCGCGCAGGTCGAGGCCCAGAGCGTCCTTGAGCAGTACAAGGCTCAGCTCGCCGAGGCCCGGCACGAGGCCGCGCGTCTGCGCCAGGAGGCGCAGGAGCAGGGCGCCACGCTCATCGCCGAGATGCGCGCGGAAGGCCAGCGGCAGCGCGAGGAGATCGTCGCCGCCGGTCACGCGCAGCTAGAGGCCGACCGCAAGGCCGCGTCCTCCGCGCTGCGCCAGGACGTCGGCAAGCTCGCCACCGACCTGGCCGGCAAGCTCGTGGGTGAGTCCCTCGAGGACCACGCCCGACAGAGCCGCGTGATCGACCGCTTCCTCGACGAGCTCGAGGAGAAGGCCGAGGCTGCGCGATGAACGGAGCGAGCCGCGAGGCCCTGGCAGCCGCACGTGAGCGTCTCGACGCGCTGACGGACAACACGTCCGTGAACGTCGGCACGCTCGCCGAGGAGCTGGCCGCCGTCACCGCGCTGCTCGACCGCGAGGTGTCGCTGCGTCGGGTCCTCACCGACCCGGCGCAGGCCGGCGAGGGCAAGGCCGAACTCGCCCAGCGCCTCCTCGGTGGCCAGGTGGGCGGCGAGGCCGCCGACCTGGTGTCCGGCATGGTGCGCTCCCGCTGGTCGCAGTCGCGTGACCTCGCGGACGCCCTGGAGGAGCTGGCGAACATCGCCGACCTCACCGCCGCGCAGCAGACGGGCGCGCTCGACGACGTCGAGGACGAACTGTTCCGGTTCGGCCGGATCGTCTCTTCGAACACCGAGCTGCGCGCCGCACTGACCGACCGCGCCGCGACAGCGTCGGCCAAGGGCGAGCTGCTGCGCAGCCTGCTCGGCGGCCGTGCCCATGCGACCACCGAGCGTCTGGTGACGCGTCTCGTCACCGCGCCGCGGGGACGTAGCCTGGAGTCGGGACTGGAGTCCTTGTCCAAGCTCGCCGCCGAGCGCCGGGACCGGCTGGTCGCCGTCGTCACCTCGGCGGTGCCGCTGAGCGACACGCAGAAGCAGCGCCTGGGCGCCGCCCTCGCGAAGCTCTACGGCCACACGATGCACCTCAACATCGACGTGGACCCCGAGGTCCTCGGCGGGATCCGGGTGCAGGTCGGCGACGAGGTCATCAACGGCTCCCTCGCGGACCGCATCGAGGACGCCGGCCGCCGCCTGGCGGGCTGAGCAGCAACTTCATAAGCAGTACGTACAGACGGCCCGGTTGGGCCGTGCAGAGGATTCCTGGGGGTCGCCCCCAGACCCCCAAAGTGAAACTTCGGGCCCAACAAGGAGAGCAGGGAACCCAGATGGCGGAGCTCACGATCCGGCCGGAGGAGATCCGGGACGCGCTGGAGAACTTCGTCCAGTCGTACAAGCCGGACGCGGCCTCGCGCGAGGAGGTCGGTACGGTCACCCTTGCCGGCGACGGCATCGCGAAGGTCGAGGGTCTTCCCTCGGCCATGGCCAACGAACTGCTGAAGTTCGAGGACGGCACCCTCGGCCTCGCGCTCAACCTGGAAGAGCGCGAGATCGGCGCCATCGTCCTCGGTGAGTTCAGTGGCATCGAGGAGGGTCAGCCGGTCACGCGTACCGGCGAGGTCCTGTCGGTCGCCGTGGGCGAGGGCTACCTCGGCCGTGTCGTCGACCCCCTCGGCAACCCGATCGACGGCCTCGGCGAGATCGAGACCAGCGGTCGTCGCGCCCTTGAGCTGCAGGCTCCGGGCGTCATGGCCCGTAAGTCGGTGCACGAGCCGATGGAGACCGGCTACAAGGCCGTCGACGCGATGACCCCGATCGGCCGTGGCCAGCGTCAGCTGGTCATCGGTGACCGTCAGACCGGCAAGACCGCCCTGGCCGTCGACACGATCATCAACCAGCGTGACAACTGGCGCTCCGGTGACCCGAAGAAGCAGGTCCGCTGCGTCTACGTCGCCATCGGCCAGAAGGGCTCGACCATCGCCTCCGTGCGTGGCGCCCTCGACGAGGCCGGCGCGCTGGAGTACACGACCATCGTCGCCGCCCCGGCGTCCGACCCGGCCGGCTTCAAGTACCTGGCGCCGTACACCGGTTCGGCCATCGGTCAGCAGTGGATGTACGAGGGCAAGCACGTCCTCATCATCTTCGACGACCTCTCGAAGCAGGCCGACGCCTACCGCGCCGTGTCCCTGCTGCTGCGCCGCCCGCCGGGGCGTGAGGCCTACCCGGGTGACGTCTTCTACCTGCACTCCCGTCTGCTGGAGCGCTGCGCGAAGCTCTCCGACGACCTGGGCGCCGGTTCGATGACGGGTCTGCCGATCGTCGAGACCAAGGCGAACGACGTGTCGGCGTTCATCCCGACCAACGTCATCTCCATCACCGACGGCCAGTGCTTCCTGGAGTCGGACCTGTTCAACGCCGGTCAGCGCCCCGCGCTGAACGTCGGTATCTCCGTCTCCCGAGTCGGCGGTTCCGCGCAGCACAAGGCGATGAAGCAGGTCTCGGGCCGTCTGCGCCTCGACCTCGCCCAGTACCGTGAGCTGGAGGCGTTCGCCGCCTTCGGGTCCGACCTGGACGCCGCGTCGAAGTCGCAGCTGGAGCGCGGTCAGCGACTGGTCGAGCTGCTCAAGCAGGCTCAGTACCAGCCGATGCCGACCGAGGACCAGGTCGTCTCCGTGTGGGCCGGTACCACCGGCAAGATGGACGACGTCCCGGTCGCCGACATCCGCCGCTTCGAGAAGGAGCTCCTGGAGTACCTGCACCGCAAGGAGCAGGGCCTCATGACCTCCATCAAGGAGGGCGGCAAGATGTCGGACGACACGCTCACCGCCATCGCCGACGGCATCGCGGAGTTCAAGAAGCAGTTCGAGACCTCGGACGGCAAGCTTCTCGGCGAAGACGCGCCGGCCGCCGCGGCCAAGTGACGACGGAAGGGACCTGACTCATGGGAGCCCAGCTCCGGGTCTACAAGCGTCGCATCCGATCCGTCACCGCGACCAAGAAGATCACGAAGGCGATGGAGATGATCGCCGCCTCGCGTGTCGTCAAGGCGCAGCGCAAGGTGACGGCCTCCACGCCGTACGCGACCGAGCTCACCCGCGCGGTCACGGCGGTCGGAACCGGCTCGAACACCAAGCACCCGCTGACCACGCAGGCCGAGACGGTCGTGCGGTCCGCGGTGCTGCTCCTCACGAGCGACCGTGGTCTCGCCGGCGCCTTCAACTCCAACGCCATCAAGGTGGCGGAGAAGCTGACCGAGCGCCTCGAGGCCGAGGGCAAGGAGGTCGACACGTACATCGTCGGCCGCCGCGGTCTGGCCCACTACAACTTCCGCGAGCGCAAGGTCGTGGAGTCGTGGTCGGGCTTCACCGACGAGCCCACGTACGCGGACGCGAAGAAGGTCGCGGGTCCGCTGATCGAGGCCATCGAGAAGGACACGGCCGAGGGTGGCGTGGATGAACTCCACATCGTCTTCACCGAGTTCGTCTCGATGATGACGCAGACGGCGTTCGACGACCGTCTGCTGCCGCTCAGCCTCGAAGAGGTCGCCGCGGAGGCCACGCCCAAGGGCGAGATCCTTCCGCTGTACGACTTCGAGCCCTCGGCGGAGGACGTCCTCGACGCCCTTCTGCCGCGCTACGTGGAGAGCCGTATCTACAACGCGCTGCTCCAGTCGGCCGCTTCGAAGCACGCCGCCACGCGGCGCGCGATGAAGTCGGCCACAGACAACGCGGGAGAGCTGATCACCACTCTCTCCCGTCTTGCCAACGCGGCCCGCCAGGCCGAAATCACCCAGGAAATCAGCGAGATCGTCGGTGGCTCCGCAGCCTTGGCCGACGCGACCGCGGGGAGTGACAGGTAATGACGACGACAGTTGAGACGGCCGCTGCCACGGGCCGCGTCGCCCGGGTCATCGGCCCGGTCGTCGACGTGGAATTCCCCGTCGACGCGATGCCGGAGATCTACAACGCTCTGCACGTCGAGGTGGCCGACCCGGCCCTCGACGGCGCGAAGAAGACGCTGACCCTGGAGGTCGCCCAGCACCTGGGTGACGGCCTGGTCCGCACCATCTCGATGCAGCCCACCGACGGTCTGGTCCGCCAGGCCGCGGTCACCGACACGGGTGCCTCCATCACCGTGCCGGTCGGCGACTTCACCAAGGGCAAGGTGTTCAACACCCTCGGCGAGGTACTGAACACCGACGAGCAGTACGACGGCGAGCGCTGGGGCATCCACCGCAAGGCTCCGAACTTCGACGAGCTCGAGTCGAAGACCGAGATGTTCGAGACCGGCGTCAAGGTCATCGACCTTCTCACCCCGTACGTCAAGGGTGGAAAGATCGGTCTGTTCGGTGGTGCCGGCGTCGGCAAGACGGTGCTCATCCAGGAGATGATCTACCGCGTCGCCAACAACCACGACGGTGTCTCCGTGTTCGCCGGTGTCGGTGAGCGCACTCGTGAGGGCAACGACCTCATCGAGGAGATGGCGGAGTCGGGCGTCATCGACAAGACCGCCCTGGTCTTCGGTCAGATGGACGAGCCCCCGGGCACCCGTCTGCGCGTGGCCCTGGCCGGTCTGACCATGGCGGAGTACTTCCGCGATGTGCAGAAGCAGGACGTGCTGTTCTTCATCGACAACATCTTCCGCTTCACGCAGGCCGGTTCCGAGGTCTCGACCCTGCTCGGCCGTATGCCCTCCGCGGTGGGTTACCAGCCGAACCTGGCCGACGAGATGGGTCTCCTCCAGGAGCGCATCACCTCGACCCGTGGTCACTCGATCACCTCGATGCAGGCGATCTACGTCCCCGCGGACGACCTGACCGACCCGGCCCCGGCCACCACCTTCGCCCACCTCGACGCGACGACGGTTCTCTCCCGTCCGATCTCCGAGAAGGGCATCTACCCGGCCGTGGACCCGCTGGACTCCACGTCCCGCATCCTGGACCCCCGCTACATCGCGGCGGACCACTACAACACGGCCATGCGTGTCAAGGGTGTCCTGCAGAAGTACAAGGACCTCCAGGACATCATCGCGATCCTCGGTATCGACGAGCTGGGCGAAGAGGACAAGCTCGTCGTCCACCGTGCCCGTCGCGTGGAGCGCTTCCTGTCCCAGAACACCCACGTCGCCAAGCAGTTCACCGGCGTCGACGGGTCGGACGTCCCGCTGGAGGAGTCGATCACCGCGTTCAACGCGATCATCGACGGCGAGTACGACCACTTCCCGGAGCAGGCGTTCTTCCTCTGCGGTGGCATTGAGGACCTCAAGGCCAACGCCAAGGAGCTCGGCGTCTCCTGAACTCGGACCTGAAGAGTCCTGAGCTCTGAGTTCGACTGAGGGGGCGGGGCACGTCCCGCCCCCTCTTTCACGCCTACTAGACTTGTAACCAACACCCGGCCGAACAGCCGGGTGGTGACCCGAGGAGCCACCTTGGCTGCTGAGCTGCACGTCGCGCTGGTCGCGGCCGACCGAGAGGTCTGGTCCGGCGAGGCCACCCTGGTCGTCGCGCGCACCACGTCCGGCGACATCGGCGTCATGCCCGGTCACCAGCCGCTGCTCGGTGTGCTGGAGTCGGGCCCGGTGACCATCCGTACGAGTGATGGTGGAACGGTCGTCGCCGCGGTGCACGGCGGTTTCATCTCGTTCGCGGACAACAAGCTGTCGCTGCTGGCCGAGATCGCCGAGCTGTCGGACGAGATCGATGTCCAGCGCGCGGAGCGCGAGCTGGAGCGTGCGAAGGCGGAGGGTGACGCCGCCGCCGAGCGCCGCGCGGACGTACGAATCCGTGCGGCGGCGACGCGCTAGCCTGCGCGAGACCGTATGACGTCACTCAGCCGCGGCTGGGACCGGAGGAATCCGGCCCTGGTCGCGGCTGAGGCAAATGTGGAAGTTTTTTCCATTCCGTTACCGAGTAGACGAGGAGGTCGGTGTCGATGGTCCTCGCTCTGACTGTGTGCGGATTGGTCGTGGCCCTTGTGGTGGTGGGGCTGTTCGTCTTCGGCCTGCGCCGCAGACTCATCCAGCGTTCCGGTGGCACCTTCGACTGTTCGCTGCGCTGGGACACACCCGAGAAACCCGACACCAACGGCAAGGGCTGGAGCTACGGCGTCGCCCGCTACAACGGCGACCGCATCGAGTGGTACCGCGTCTTCTCCTACGCCTACCGCCCCCGCCGGGTCCTGGAGCGCGCCGCGATCGAGGTCGCCGGACGCCGGCTGCCCGAGGGCGAGGAGGAGCTGGCGCTGCTCTCCGACGCCGTCATCCTCACCTGTCTGCACCGGGGCACGCGTCTGGAGCTCGCCATGAGCGAAGACGCGCTGACCGGTTTCCTCGCGTGGCTTGAGGCAGCCCCGCCCGGTCAGCGCGTCAATGTCGCCTAGTACTGCTTACTACTACTGCTAGCTGAGCCCGCTGTTGATGGCGCTCACCAGCTCACCGTTGCCGGTGTCGCCGCTGAACTCCCAGAAGAACGCCCCGCCCAGACCCTGGTTCTTGGCCCAGGTCATCTTGGTGCCGATGGTGGCGGGGGTGTCGTACGACCACCAGTTGTTGCCGCAGTAGGCGTACGCCGTGCCCGCGATGGTGCCGGTGGCCGGGCAGGACGTCTTGAGGATCTTGTAGTCCTCGATGCCCGCCTCGTAGGTGCCCGGGGCCGCGCCGGTCGCCGTGCCGCCGGGGGCGGCCTGGGTGACACCGGTCCAGCCGCGGCCGTAGAAGCCGATGCCGAGCAGCAGCTTCTTCGAGGCCACGCCCTTCGACTTCAGCTTGGTGATCGCGTCGGCGGAGTTGAAGCCCGCCTGCGGGATGCCGGAGTACGAGGTCAGCGGCGAGTGCGGGGCGGTCGGGCCCTGCGCGTTGAAGGCGCCGAAGTAGTCGTAGGTCATCACGTTGTACCAGTCGACGGAGGCCGAGGCGCCGCCGTAGTCGGCCGCGTCGATCTTGCCGCCGGAGGAGCCGTCGGCCGTGATGGCCGCGGTGACCAGGTAGTTCGAGCCGAACTCGGTGCGCAGCGCCGACATCAGGTTCTTGAAGGCCGCCGCGCCCGAGGTGTCACAGGTCAGTCCGCAGGCGTTCGGGTACTCCCAGTCGATGTCGATGCCGTCGAAGACATCGGCCCAGCGGGGGTCCTCGACGACCGCCTTGCAGGACTTGGCGAACGCGGCCGGGTTGGCCGCGGCCTGGGCGAAGCCGCCGGAGTAGGTCCAGCCACCGAAGGAGTACAGCACCTTGATGTGCGGGTACTTGGCCTTCAGCTGGCGCAGCTGGTTGAAGTTGCCGCGCAGCGGCTGGTCCCAGGTGTCGGCGGTGCCGCTGACGGACTGGTCGGCGGTGTAGGCCTTGTCGTAGGCGGCGTAGGTGTCGTCGACGGTGCACTGACCGTTCTTGACGTTGCCGAACGCGTAGTTGATGTGCGTGATCTTCGACGCGGAGCCGGAGCTGACCAGGTTCTTGACGTGGTAGTTGCGGCCGTAGACGCCCCACTCGGTGAAGTAGCCGAGCTTGACCTTGTCACCGGTGGGCGGCGGCTCGGTGGTGCCGCCGGTGGTGCGCACCGCGCGGGCGCCGCTGACCGGGCCGGTCTGGTCGGCGGTGTCGCGAGCCTGGACGCTGTAGGAGTAGTCGGTGCCGGCGGTCAGGCCGGTGTTGGTGTACGACGTCGTCGTCACGGTGGCGACCTTGGTGCCGTCGCGCAGGACGTCGTAGTTCTTGATGCCCTTGTCGTCGGTGGCGGCGCTCCAGGAGAGCTTCACCGAGGTGTTGGTGATGTCCGAGGCGGTGGGAGTGCCGGGGGCGCTCGGCGCGCTGTCACCGGGGGTCGTGGGGCCGCCGTCACAACTGCCGCCGTTGAGTTTGCAGTTGGCGGGGGAGCCGGACCCGGCGCCGTTGAAGCCGAAGGAGACGGAGGCGCCGGGGGCGAGGGTGCCGTTCCAGGACTTGTTCTTGGCGGTCCAGTGGGTGCCGGAGGAGGTGACGTCGGCGTCCCAGGCGGAGGTGACGGATGTGCCGGAGGGGAAGTCCCACTCGACGGTCCAGGAGCTGAGGGCGGTGTCGCCGGTGTTCTTGACGGTCCACCTGCCTTCGAAACCGGTGCCCCAGTCCTGCGGCTTGGCGTAGGTGGCGGTCGCGGATGTCGCGGCCAGGGCGGGGCTCGCGAGGCCGACGAGGCCGGCGAAGGGGAGCACCAGGGTCGCTATCCCTGCCGCCACTCTGTGTCTGAAGCGCATACCGCGCCTCCTTGAGGGGTCTTGGGGGGCGCGACTGAGCCTTCACGCCCACGGTGCGGCGAGAATAGAAAGGTCTGGACCACGGGTCAATAGGTCTGGACCACTCAGTATGCGATCGCTCAGACACCCAACTCCTGCGCAAGGACAGCGGCTTGCACGCGGCTGCGCAGTTCCAGCTTCCCCAGCAGTCGGCTGACGTGCGTCTTCACCGTCGCCTCCGCCATGTCGAGACGGGTCGCGATGTCCGCGTTGGACAGTCCCTCGCCCAGGCAGGACAGCACCTCCCGTTCCCGCCGGGTGAGGGTGTCCAGGACCGCCGGGTCGACACTCGGCTGCCGCACGGGCCTGGCGGCGAACTCGGAGATCAGCCGTCGGGTGACGGCCGGAGCGACGATCCCCTCGCCGCGCGCCACCGTACGGACCGCCTCCACGAGATCCCTCGCCTCCGTGTTCTTGAGCAGGAACCCGGCCGCCCCGGCCCTGAGCGCCCCGAACACATACGCGTCGAGGTCGAAGGTGGTCAGCACGAGGACGTCCGCGAGCCCCTCCTCCGTGACCTTCCGGGTCGCCGCCACACCGTCCAGACGCGGCATCTGTACGTCCATCAGCACGAGGTCGGGCCGCAGTTCCCGGGCCAGCGCGACCGCCTGCTCGCCGTCCGCGGCCTCGCCGACCACCTCGATGTCGGGCGCGCTGCGCAGGATGAGGACCAGCCCGGCGCGGACGGCGGACTGGTCCTCGGCGACGAGCACGCGGATCATGCGGGATCTCCTTCAGTGACGTCGGCTTCAGTGACGTCGGCGACGGGCAGGGTGGCGCGTACGGCCCAGACCTTGCCGTTCGCCGAGCTCTCGGGGCCGGACTCGAAGGTGCCGCCCAAGAGCGCCGCCCGCTCCCGCATACCCACCAGACCGGCGCCGGAACCGGGCGCTCTCGGCCCGTCGCGGTCGCCGTACGGGCTGGTCACGGCGATGGCGAGGGAGCCGTCCGGCTGGCGCAGGAGCACGGTGACCCGGCCGGGGCAGGCGTGCTTGAGGGCGTTGGTGAGGGATTCCTGGACGATCCGGTAGGCGGCGAGCTCGACGGGGGCCGGCAGGGTCGTGCCGTGCTCGGCGTCCAGCGTGACGTCGAGGCCGTTGGCGCGGGCGTCGTCGACCAGGACGCAGAGGCCGTCGAGGGTCGGGACCGCGCTGGGTTCACCGTCGCCGTCCCGCAGGATGCCGATCAGCCGGCGCATCTCCTCGAGGCCCTTGACGCTGTTCTCGCGGATGACGCCGAGGGCCTGCCGGGACGTCTCCGGATCGTCCAGCGACAGCGCGGCCGTGGAGTGGATCGCGATCGCCGAGAGATGGTTGGCGACCATGTCATGCAACTCCCGTGCCATCCGGGCGCGTTCGGCGACGACGGCCTGGGTGCGGTCCATCTCGGCGAGCAGAGCCGTCTGTTCGGCGCGAAGGCGCGCCGCCTCGGCCGCGTCGCGGTGGTTGCGGACGATCCAGCCGGTGGCGGCGGGCCCGTACGCCACGACACCGACGATCACGCCGATCAGCAGCGCCTCCGGCACCCGCCACACCGCGAACGGCACCAGCGTCCCGGCCACCGTGAGCAGACCGGTGATCCACTGGATGCGGCGGGCCGAGGCGAGCGGGCCGTACAGGACGGCCGCGTAGACGACGTCGGTGAACATCAGCACCGACGCGAGGCTGCCCTGGGTCAGCAGGTCCGCGCAGATCGCGACCGTGCCGGTCAGCAGCGCCACGCGGGGTGCCGTGCGGCGCAGCAGCTCGCAGCCGGCCAGCACGGTGAGCGGCACCAGCACCGGCCAGGGGCCGTCGAAGAGGGTGATCGGGTCGTCGGACCGCCGGGTGCCCAGGCCCGCGAGGACGAGCAGCAGCCCGCCGAGCAGTCCGCCGGCCGCGATGTACACGTCGAAGCGGTGCGGGCGGGGGAGTCGTACGGCCATGTCCCCATGAAACACGGCCCGCGCGGCGTCCGCCTGATCCCCGGGGACGGTCCCGGACTGCATCTTTCGATGTACGGCGACCTCGTCAGCGGCGACGACGAAAGCGGCGGCGCGCACCGGGAGCCTGGAAGGGTGAGTGAAGGGAGCGAGCCGTGATCGTCGGACTGATCGTCGCCTGTGAGGTGGCGTTCTGGGTGCTGCTGGCCGCGGGACTGGCCTTCAGGTACGTCTTCGGGATGCCGCGGGTGGGGCTGGCCCTGCTGCTGTGCGAGCCGCTGCTGGAACTCGTGCTGTTCACCGTCACCGCGGTCGACCTGCGCGGCGGCGCCGAGCCCGACTGGAAGCACGGCCTGGCCGCGGTCTACATCGGCTTCACCGTGGGCCTCGGCCACTCCACGATGCGATGGGCCGACGCCCGCTTCGCCCACCGCTTCGCGGGCGGCCCGCCGCCGGTACGGCCGCCGAAGTACGGCACGGCCCGCGCCGTCCACGAATGGCAGGTCGCGGGCCGCTGGATCCTCGCCGCGGTCGTCGCCATGGCCCTGCTCCAGGCCGCGATCTGGTACGTCGGCGGCGAGGGCGGGACCGACTCGCTACGGGCCTGGCAGCAGCGCATGGTGTGGCTGATCGGCATCAACGTGATCATCGCCGGCAGCTACACCCTGTTCCCCAAGCGCGAGCGTTAACGCTCCCCGCCCGGGACCCAGAGCACATCCCCGACGTCCTTGTTGGCGGTGCGCGCGAGAATGAACAGGAGGTCCGAGAGCCGGTTCAGATAGGTCGCCGTCAGCGGGTTCATCGCCTCGCCGTGGACCTCCAGTGCGGCCCACGTGGAGCGCTCGGCACGTCGTACGACCGTGCACGCCTGGTGCAGCAGGGCCGCACCCGGCGTGCCGCCGGGCAGAATGAAGGAGCGGAGCTTCTCCAGCCGCTCGTTGAAGTGGTCGCAGTCCGCCTCCAGCTTGTCGACGTAGAACTGCTCGACCCGCAGCGGCGGGAACTCCGGGTTCTCCACGACCGGCGTCGACAGGTCCGCACCCACGTCGAACAGGTCGTTCTGCACACGGGTGAGGACCTTGACGATCTCCTCGTCGAGCCCGCCCAGCGCGATCGCCGTGCCGATCACCGCGTTCGCCTCGTTGGCGTCGGCGTACGCCGAGATCCGCAGATCGGTCTTGGCGACCCGGCTCATGTCGCCGAGGGCGGTGGTGCCCTGGTCGCCGGTCCTGGTGTAGATGCGCGTCAGATTGACCATGGTGCCAGCGTAGTTACGCCCCGGCCGTTCGGAACACGCGTGTGCCCACCGTCACGGCGAGTGCCGTGAGGGCGAGGGCGACCAGCACGCCGTACGCCATGTGCGCCGAGGTGTAGGAGCCGACGTACGCGTCCCTGACCGCGTCCACCAGATAGCGGAACGGCACGAAGTGCGAGAGGACGTCCAGCCAGGCCGGGCCCAGGGTCATCGGGAGCATCAGGCCCGACAGGAGCATCATCGGCATCGTCAGGGCGTTGACCGCCGGACCGAACTCGCCCGGGGTGTGCAGCTTCATGGCCAGCGCGTACGACAGCGAGGCCAGCGACACCGTCAGCAGCGCGACGAACGCGAAGCCGATCAGGATGCCGGGCAGCGGGGCCCGCAGCCCCATCGCCAGCGCGGCCAGCACGAGCAGCACCGCCTGGAGCACGAAGACGGTGGCGTCGCGCAGCACCCGCCCGAGCAGCAGCGCCAGCCGGCTGACCGGTGTCACCCGCATCCGCTCCACCACCCCCTGGCTCTTCTCGACGATGATCGTGAACCCCGCGAACGAGGCCCCGAACAGGCCGAGTTGAAGCAGCAGCCCGGGCACGAGCAGCTGCCACGAGCTGCCCGCACCGCCCAGCGGGAGATCGGTGAGCAGCGGACCGAAGAAGAGGAGATAGAGCAGCGGCATCAGCACGCCGAAGAGCAGGGCGAAGCGGGAGCGCAGGGACTGACGGAGATAGCGGCCGTAGATCAGCGCGGTGTCGTGGAGAAGCATCGTCGGGGGATTCCTATACGGCTACGGGGGCGGCGTCGGCCGGTGTGGCGCTGCGGCCGGTGATGGCGAGGAAGGTGTCCTGGAGCGAGGCGTCGATCGAGCCGCCGTACTCCAGCTTGAGCGCGGTGGGTGTGCCCTCCGCGACGACCACGCCCTTGTCGACGACGACCAGACGGTCGGCGAGGGCGTCGGCCTCGTCCAGGTAGTGGGTGGTCAGGAACACCGTCGTGCCGTGCTCGTCTCGCAGACGGCGGACCAGGTCCCACAGGTCGGCCCGGCTGCCGGGGTCGAGTCCGGTGGTGGGTTCGTCGAGGAAGAGCACCTTGGGGCGATGGGTGAGGGCCATCGCGATGTCCAGGCGCCGGCGCTGGCCGCCCGACAGCGCCCCGCACTTGCGGTCGAGCAGCCCGGTCAGATCCAGATCCCGGGCCAACTCCTCGGTCCGCTCGGTTGCCTGGGTCTTCGTCAGGCGGTAGAGGCGGCCCTGGGTGAGCAGTTCCTCCCGCACGGTGATCTGCGGGTCGACCCCTCCCGACTGGGCCACATAGCCGCAGGCCCTCCGCACCCCGGCGGGGTCGGTGGTGAGGTCGTGGCCGGCGACGGTGGCGGCGCCGCCGGTGGGTTTCAACAGGGTCGTGAGCATCCGCAGGGTGGTGGTCTTCCCGGCGCCGTTCGGGCCGAGGAAGCCGAGGATCTCGCCCTCGCGGACCCTCAGGTCGATGCCGCGCACGGCCTCCACCGGGCCGAGTCTGGTCTGGAAGGTACGGGCCAGGCCCGCCGTACTGATGACGGTCATGGCCACAGAAAAACAGAGTCTCTTAAATTTTGCAATGACCCCAAAGTTTCAGAGAGACCAGCGAAGCTAGGATGTGGACCATGGCTGAAGGGCTCAGGGAGCGGAAGAAGCGCGAGACGAGACAGCGGATCTCGGACATCGCCACCGGGCTGTTCCTGGAGCACGGGTTCGTGACCGTGACCATCGCTGAGGTGGCGGAGGCCGCCGATGTCTCCGTGAACACCGTCTACAACTACTTCCCGGCCAAGGAGGACCTCTTCTTCGACCGCTCCTCCGGTGTCGTCGAACAGCTCTCCCGCTGGGTGCGCGGCCGGGACGTGGGGGAGTCGGCCGCGCGGGCCGTGCTGCGCGAGCTGCGCGCGGAGGTGGAGGCCGTCTCGCCTCGGGTCGGCCTCATGACGGGCTACGACCGTTTCATGCGCTGCATCCACGAGGCGCCGCCGCTCCGTTCCCGGCTGTGGAGTCTGCAGCAGGAGATCCACGACCACCTCGAAGCGACCCTTCGGGAGGCGACCGGCGCCGTCGACGCCGACCCGCTGCCGGGGCTGATCGCCGGTCAGATCTGCTGGGTCCACTCGGAGGTATTCGTCCACATCGGACGTGAGATGGTCGCAGGGCGCAATCCGGACGAAGTGTCACGAGAGGTGCTGGCGCTTCTCGACGACATCGAGGAGTTGTTGAGCGAGAACGTGCTCAACTACGCCGTACGAGACCACCGATGAGCCGTGCCGGTGTGATGTCCGTCAGATGAGACGTGACGCGCATTACTAACCAGTCACACGGCACCTCACGCCCGCTAAGGTCCGCCGAAGAGGCATGCGTAAACAGCGTGTAAGGCGTTCAAAGGGGAGTCGCACAGTGGCACGGAAGCTTGCCGTCATCGGCGCCGGCTTGATGGGTTCCGGGATCGCCCAGGTCTCCGCGTCTGCGGGCTGGGACGTCGTCCTGCGCGACGTCACCGACGAGGCGCTCAAGCGTGGCACCGACGGCATCAAGGCCTCGTACGACAAGTTCGTGAGCAAGGGCAAGCTGGAGGCGCACGACGCCGACGCCGCCCTCGGCCGGATCACCGCCACCACCGACCTGGACGCCGTCGCGGACGCCGACATCGTCGTCGAGGCCGTCTTCGAGAAGCTCGAGGTCAAGCACGAGATCTTCCGCGCCCTCGACAAGATCGTGCGCGAAGACGCCGTGCTCGCCTCCAACACCTCCGCCATCCCGATCACCAAGATCGCGGCGGCCACCGAGCGCCCCGAGCGGGTCGTCGGTGTGCACTTCTTCTCGCCGGTGCCGATGATGCAGCTCGTCGAGCTCGTCCGCGGCTACAAGACGAGCGACGAAACCCTCGCCACCGCACGGGAGTTCGCCGAGTCCGTCGGCAAGACCTGCATCGTCGTCAACCGGGACGTCGCCGGCTTCGTGACCACCCGGCTCATCTCCGCCCTCGTCGTCGAGGCGACCAAGCTCTACGAGTCGGGCGTCGCCACGGCCGAGGACATCGACCTCGCCTGCAAACTGGGCTTCGGCCACGCCATGGGCCCGCTCGCCACGGCCGACCTCACCGGCGTCGACATCCTGCTGCACGCCACGAGCAACATCTACACCGAGACCCAGGACGAGAAGTTCGCTCCACCGGAGCTGATGCGCCGGATGGTTGACGCCGGTGACATCGGGCGCAAGAGCGGGCAGGGCTTCTACAAGCACTGAAACCGCACAGGCCCCTGAGGCATCACTCCCGGGGGTGAATTCGGTATCGGTTCGCTTACAGACGGCAACCTCTGACCGTCCAACTCAGTCAGACGTTGCATCACCGGACATCACATTCGCGGAGCACGAGACGCACCACGGGGAGCGCATATGTTCATCAGGGGCGACCACGTCGAGCTGGTCGTCGGGGGCCGCCTCGACGTCCGCAGCGCGGCGGACGCCCGTACGGTCCTGCACACGGCCGTCGACGACGGAGTCGGCGATCTGGTGCTGGATCTGTCCGAGCTCGACTCCTGGGACGCCACCGGACTCGGGGTGATCATGGGGGCCCACCGCAGGGCCGGCCGCTGCGGCCGACGCCTGGTGCTGCGCGACGTACCGCCGCAGATGCAGCGCCTGCTGGTGGCCACCCGGCTGCACCGGATCCTGGCGATCGAGGGCGGCATCGGGGTGGAGTCACTGCCCCGGGTGTGACCCCTTGTGTGAATGCGGTGTGAGGGCCGGGTGCTGTGGCTGTGAAACGCACGTCGCGCACAATCCTCACGAGACTGTGACGTCTCGGACGGCGCGGTACCCCGGGCTGTCGTAGATACTGTGCGAAGGTTTAGGGTTCGGTCGCCCGCCGAGTGAACATCCCTGATCGAGCGGGCCCGGACCAGAAGCGACAGCGCGGTGTGCAGCAAGGCCGGGAGGGGCTCGGCACACGACGCTTTTGGGGGGCTTGAACCTATGGACCCGAACAACCGGGGACCCGAGGAGTACGGCCATGACGGTGACGGCGATTCGCCGCGCCAGCGCCCGCCCAGGGACCCCCTCACACCCGACTTCGGCCAGAGCACACCCGCCCTGGCCCGCACGGTGCAGCTGGTGTCCGGCGACTACCTGCTCACCGTCAACCCCGTCGACGGCAGCGAGATAGAGGTCTGCCCGCCCGGCGAGCGGCCCTCGGGGCCGCGGAAGCTCAGCGCCACCGAACGTGCCGAGACGGACCGCGCGGCCAAGCCGCCCGTCCCGGCCGGCCTCAACCGGCCCACACTGCATCTCCTGGCCCGCCAGGACGAGCGCGAACGGCTGGTACGCCTGCTCGCCCGCGGCCGTTCCGTACGTCTCACCGGCCCCGCCGGCTCCGGCCGTACCAGCCTGCTCGACCTCCTCGCCGAGGACTGCTCGGACCTCGCCCCCGACGGTGTGGTCCGGCTGACCGGCTTCAACCGCACGGCCGACGACCTGCTGTACGACCTCTTCTACGCCGTCTTCGACGCCCCCCTGCACCGGCCCGCACGGGACGAGCTGCTCGGATACGTCCGAGAGATCGGCGCGGTAGTCGTCCTGGACGACGTCGAGTTCGGCGGTGCCGCGCTCGATGAACTCCTGGACGCCACCCCCGAGTGCGCCTTCCTGGTCGCCACGACACCGGACGTGCCCGCGCCCTCCGCCGACTCGGCCATCGAGGAGGTCTTCCTCAGCGGCCTGGACCGGGCCGGCGGCGTCGAACTCCTGGAGCGCGGTGTCGGCCGGGTCCTCACCGAGGAGGAGGCCAACTGGGCCGGCGACCTCTGGTTCGAGTCCGAGGGTCTGCCGCTGCGCTTCGTCCAGGCCGGCGCCCTGCTCCGGCAGCGCGACGAACTGCGGGCCAGCGCGGACGCCTTCGACGAGTTCGGCGTCTTCCAGGAAGCCCAGGTCGACGCGCCCTTCGAGGCCGGCGACGGACACGACGTACCGCTGCCCTCGCTCGCCGAGGGAGCCGCGCCCGCGGCCCTGCTCGCCACCCGGCTCAGCGACTCGGCGCGCGCCGCGCTGCGGTTCGCCGTGGCGCTCGGCGGCGAGATGCCGCACCAGGCACATCTGCCCGCCCTCGTCGGCGACACCCACGCGGACGCCGCCCTCGGCGAACTGCTGGGCTGCGCGCTGGTCTCCCCGGTCGGCTCCCGCTATCGGCTCGCCGCCGGAGTGCAGGCCCAGCTGGAGGCCGCCGGATACGGCACCGACATCGAGGCCAAGGCGCTTGCCGCCGCCCAGCACTACGCCTGGTGGACCGGGCATCCGTCGGTCACTCCCGAGCGGGTGTGCGCCGAGGCGGACGCCGTGCTCGCCGCGCTCGGCATCCTCGTGCCGGCCGCCGTCCCGCCCGCCGAGGACGAGGAGTCCGTCACCGTCCAGCTGGCCCGCACGGCGGCACCCGCGTTCGCCGCGGGGCTGCACTGGAGCGCCTGGGAGCGGACCCTGCAGTTCGGCGCCGAGGCCGCCCGGATCGCCGGTGACGGGGGCGAACGGGCCTACTTCCACCACGAGTTGGGTGTCCTCGCGCTCTGCGCCGATCAGCTCGACCGGGCCCGCTCCGAACTGGAGGCCTCCATCGGGCTGCGCGGCGCACTCGCCGACAAGCGCGGCACGGTCGCCGGCCGCCGGGCCCTGGCGCTGGTCTCCGACCGCTCCGGCACCCCGCTCGGTATCGGCGCGACCGCCGGTGAAGAGGTGCCCGACGCCCGGTACGAGGAGTCGCAGTCGCCTCCCGGTGGCGTCCCCACGGCATTCCCGCCGCTTCAGTCGCCGCTCGACAACTCGACCCTGGTCACCAACCGGGTCCCGGCGGCCCCCGTTCCCAACCGCAAGGCCCGGGGCGGCCTGAAGGGCCTCGCCCGCCGCAATCTCGTCGCGGCCGGCGCGGGCGCGCTGCTCGCGGCGGTGCTCGGCACGGTGGTGACGCTCGGCGCCACCTCCAACCCCGACAACGACAACCCGTCCACCAAGGTCGGCCCCAACCCGTCGGCCAGCCAGGGCGTGGACGACGGCAGCCTGGGCGCCGACGTGCCGAAGAACGGTGACGAGGGCGACACCGGCGAGGCCACCAGCCGGCCGACCGACCCGGGCCCCGACGGCACCTACGGCACGTCCGACGACCCGACACCGACGGACACCGCGGAGCCTTCGGACGACCCGAGCGGGACGAAGGGGACGTCGAGCTCGCCGACCAAGACGCCCACGACGAAGCCGCCGTCCTCGACCTCGAAGCCGCCGACGTCGTCGACGCCGACCGATCCCACTGGCTCACCGACGCCGACGGAGACATCCGAGTCGCCCTCGCCCACGACGAGCCCCACGCCGGATCCTTCGGACGAGCCGTCCACCTCGGACTCGGCCAGCGGCCCCGCCGCCTCCAGCGCACCGGCGAGCACCTCCGCCAGTGCCCCGGAGAGCAGCGGCGCGGGTTCGCCCAGCACCTCGGGCTCGGCGTCGAACGCGATGATCTGACGCCGGTACGGCAGCACAAGAGGGCCGGATCCTGGAAACAGGACCCGGCCCTCTTAGTCGTAGAAGAAAAACCCGTCAGAACAGCCGCAGCTTGTCGTCCTCGATGCCGCGCAGGGCGTTGTAGTCGAGGACCGCGCAGCCGATGCCACGGTCCGTGGCCAGGACGCGGGCCTGGGGCTTGATCTCCTGGGCCGCGAAGACGCCGCGGACGGGGGCGAGATGCGGGTCGCGGTTCAACAGCTCCAGATAGCGGGTGAGTTGTTCCACGCCGTCGATCTCGCCGCGCCGCTTGATCTCGACAGCGACGGTCTGGCCCTCGGCGTCCCGGCACAGGATGTCGACCGGGCCGATGGCCGTCATGTACTCGCGGCGGATCAACGTATAGCCGTCGCCGAGGGTTTCGATGCGGTCGGCGAGCAGCTCCTGAAGGTGTGCTTCCACGCCGTCCTTGATCAGGCCGGGATCCACACCCAGTTCGTGCGAGGAGTCATGGAGGATCTCCTCCATGGTGATGATCAGCTTCTCGCCGCCCTTGTTGACGACGGTCCAGACGCCGACGGCGCCCTCGGGAAAGTCCCCCGATTCCTCCTTCAACGTGCAGGGCGGCGACATCCAGTTCAGGGGCTTGTAGGCCCGGTCGTCCGCGTGGATCGACACGCTGCCGTCCGCCTTCACCAGGATGAGACGGGGGGCGGACGGGAGGTGGGCGGTGAGCCGGCCCGCGTAGTCCACGGAGCACCGGGCAATGACGAGACGCATGGTCGGCAACGCTACTCGACGGGCCCGGGTCCACGCGATTCGCCCCAGAAACGCGATGTTCGTTTGTGGCCGATTGTGTGCCCAACCAGGGCTCTCTATGTACGCGTTCGCCTGGTGCCGTCACCGTCCGTTGCTTACCGTAGTAACCGGGAGGTCGCGGAGCGTGCACTCAGCGTGTTCAGAATCGCGAACTCCCTTACCTGTCCGGCAACCCCTGAATACCTGTTCGGGGGTGCGAGAGGAGAACCCATGTCGCTCGACGTCTCACCGGCCCTACTCGAGAAGGCCGAGCGAGGCGAGGTCGACGAAGCGGAATTCGTCGACTGCGTCCGGACCTCCCTGCCCTACGCATGGGAGATGGTCAGCTCCCTGGTGGCCCAGCTGAAGGTCGACGGCGGTCAGTTCGCCGACAACCAGACGCCTCCGCCGGACGAGCAGGCACGCGGTCAGCTGCTGCGTGCGCTCGCGAGTGACGCGATACGCGGCGCGCTGCAACGGCACTTCGGGGTGCGACTGGCCTTCCAGAACTGCCACCGTGTGGCGGTGTTCCCGCTGGATGGCTCGGTGGACGAGACACTGGCCCGTTTCACTTCGGTCCGTAGCCAGCTGCTCAACCAGTCACCGGAGTTCCGGGACTGCTGAGACAGCGAGCTGCCTGCTTGCCGCTCCGTACGCGGGAGGTGCATCAAGTACCGGGGCGGCAAGCACGGCGGGGCGGTACGCACGGTCAGCCGAGGTGGGGGAGCACCTCGGCGCCCAGCCGCCGGACGTTCTCCTCCGTCGCCGCCAGATCCCCCGAGCCCTCCGTGAGCAGGGCGAAGCGGGAGATGCCGGTCCGCTCGCTGGTCGCCGCGAGCCGGTCGGCGCAGAGCCGCGGAGTGCCCACCGGGTGCAGCCCGCAGAGCAGTTCGGTGTACGCCACCGGGTCGCGCATCGAGCGAGGCCGGCCATCGACCGTCACATGGGCCTCCAGACCCTGGCGCAGCCAGCCCGGCATCGCCTTCACCAGGGTCTCCACCGCGTCCGTGCGCCGGTCCGCGATCTGGCAGACCCCGGCCGAGACATGCGCCGCGCCCAGCACCTCCTCCGGCGAACGGCCCGCCGCGCGTGCGTGCGTGCGCCACAGGGAGACCATCTCGGCCTTCTCCTCGTCCCCCACGTGCATCCCGAGCAGCATCGGCAGCCCGCGCTCGGCGGCCAGCCGCACACTCGCCGGGGAGGTGCACGCGACGACGACCTCGGGCCCTGGTTCCTCCGACAGGGACTCCGACGGCCGCGGTACGACGGCTACTTCACGGAAGGTGAAGCGCTCCCCGGAGGCTGCCACCGACGGTTCGCGCAGCCAGCGCACCAGCAGATCGAGTGATTCCGGGAACCCCGTCTCGTACGCCTCCAGGCCCGAGCCGAACACCTCCAGATCGACCCACGGCCCGCCGCGCCCCACGCCCAGCGAGAACCGACCGCCGGACGCGATGTGCAGCAGCGCGGCCTGCTCGCCGAGGGCGACCGGGTGCACGGTGGGCAGCACGCTGACCGCGGTGCCGACCCTGAGGCGGCGGGTGCGGCCCAGCAGTAACGCCGCCAGGGTGATCGCCGATGGACAGGTGCCGTACGGCACGAAGTGATGCTCGGCCAGCCAGACCGAATCGAGGCCGGCCTCTTCGGCGACCTCGGCCGAGCGGACCGCGCGGTGCAGCGCCTCCCCCTGGCCCTGCCCCGGGAACTGGGCCGCCAACACGAAACTTCCCACGTGCATTGCTTTTCCTGCTTCCTTGGCTCCGACGCGGAGCTCCCCCACCCGGCATAACCGTCTGACACGTGCCGAGGACACGGCCTGGCGAAGAGATACTCGGATTGTCTGCAGAATGGCCCGATGCGAAGGGGCACTTGTGGGGGTTGGTCCCCTACGCCTACCCAGGCTCGCGCCGCGTAGGCTGGACACGGCCCATGCTTCCTGTATAGCCCCGTGAGGTGTCCTGTGTCCCCGCGTCGCAACCGACCCAAAGGAGCCGACCCCTCAGGCGGGGACGACAGCTCGGGACGTTACGGCGGATTCCAGTCCACCGAGAGCTGGCAGGGCGAGGAGTGGAACATCCGCCATGTGGCGGGGGCGAGCGCCCAGGGCAAGTCCTACCGCTGCCCGGGCTGCGACCAGTTGATCCCCGACGGCGTCCCGCACGTGGTGGCCTGGCCGGACCACTCGGGCGTCGACGAGCGCCGGCACTGGCACAAGGCGTGCTGGAACGCGAAGGACCGCCGCACCTCGCGGGTGCAGCGGTCCCGTAACGCGCCGAGGTTCTAGACGTCCCGCTGGTTGAGGAGGGCGTAGGCGCCGGCGAACGCGGCGGCCGTCACCCCCGCGATGATCCACAGCGGGTCCCAGCCGGAGGGGCCGGTCTCGGTGAGCGAGTTGGAGTAGAAGACGCTCAGCTGGTTCGGGATGGAGTACTCGAACAGGGCCGTACGCAGGTCCTCCAGCGAGGACGAGAACATGAACAGGGCGATGACCAGCGGGGCCAGCACCAGGCCGATCATGATGGTGATGGCGCCCGCCGAGTGCCGGATGATCGAGCCGACGACCAGCGAGAGCAGGCCGAGCAGCGCGATGTAGAGCGAGATGCCGAGGGTGCCCTTGAGCCACTCGCTGCCGGAGGGATCCTTCACGCCGGTGCCGTCCAGGAGGGCCACGTCGGCGAGGGCGACCAGCAGGACCGACACGAACGTGACGACGAAGGCGACCAGGAAGAAGACGATGGCCTTCGCGGTCAGCACCCGGCCACGGCTCGGGCACGCGGTCATCGTCGTGCGGATCATGCCGGTGCCGTACTCGGAGGCCGTGGTCAGCACGCCGAGCGTGATCACGCACATCGTGCCGAGCAGCAGTCCGAAGAAGCCGAACGACAGCGGGTTCTCACCGGACAGGCCGCCGTCGCTCGCGCTGCTCGACACCACGGCGGCGGCGAGCAGGCCGATGCCGACGACCAGCAGCACGAAGACGCCCAGCGTCCACATCGTCGAACGCACCGAGCGGATCTTCGTCCACTCCGAGGCGATCGCGTGCCCGAGGTGCGTGCGCACGACCGGGATCGGCGAGGTGTACGCGGCGTACGAGGGAGCGGGCGCCGCCTGCCAGTCGGGTACGGCGGCCTGCGGCATCGGGGGCTGGGGCGTACTCATCGGGCGTCCTCGGACTTCGTCAGGTCGGCGGCGGGCG
>NZ_JXTE01000719.1 GCF_000972385.1 Streptomyces sp. WM6386 | reverse complement strand
CGATGACGGTCGTCAAGGACTTCGTCCACGAGGTCGCGCCCGTCTTCGACGACCGCATCTCCGTGGCCGGTTCGATCAGCACCGAGGGCGTCGCCTCCAACCTGTCCGTCGACTGGGGCGGCATCGACGCGATGACGAAGGAGAAGGTGGCCGAGCGTCGCAAGGCCGGCAAGATCACGACCTTCTACGTGTACGGCGCTCCCGCCCACCCCAACACGCTGTCGTACTCGCCTGCCGTCGAGTCGCGGATGCTGCCGTGGATCTCCGCCCAGCGCAACCTCGACGGCTTCCTGCGCTGGTCGTACAACAGTTGGACCAGCGACCCCTTCAAGC
>NZ_JXTE01000718.1 GCF_000972385.1 Streptomyces sp. WM6386 | reverse complement strand
CGCCCGAGGAGGAGGCGCTCAAGGAACAGAGCGCCGCGAGGCTCGCGGAGCGACTCGACGCCAGCCCTCCGTCGCCCGCGGAGTGCCCGGTCCCCATGCTGCCCGTGGCCCAGCTGTATCTGCGCGACATACCCCTGTTGCGGCCGCCCGGCCAGGCCGATCTGCTCCAGATTCTCTGGTGCCCCTACGACCACGATCCGGATAACAAGCCGTCGACCGCGCTGTTCTGGCGGTCCGCCGCCACAGTCGTCGACATCCTCGCCGTACCGCCGGACCCGTACGAGGCGGACTACCCGGGCTATGTGCCCGAGCCGTGCGTGCTGGCACCAGAAT
>NZ_JXTE01000717.1 GCF_000972385.1 Streptomyces sp. WM6386 | reverse complement strand
CGGCTTCGTGGGCAACGCAGGCGTGCAGTACACGGACGCGCTCACCGCGGGGCCGGACGGCTTCGAGGCCACGTTCACGGTCAATGTGCTCGCCCATCACCTCTTCGTCCGCCTACTTGAGGACCGTTTCGTCGCCCCCGCCCGGATCGTGCTCACCGTCAGCGACACACACTTCGGCGACTTCAGGCACAACCTGGGCATGGTGCCCGGCCCGGTGTGGCGGTCCCCGGAGATCCTCGCCCGCACGGGCGCCTTCGCCCGCCCGGGGACCGCGGCGGGGGGGGGGAACCCCCACCCCACCCGCCAAACTGGGGCCGGTCCCCCCGGGGACCGG
>NZ_JXTE01000716.1 GCF_000972385.1 Streptomyces sp. WM6386 | reverse complement strand
GCCGCGCCGCACGAAGCCGGCGTTGTTCCTGCGCAGGCCGTTGATGTCTCCGATGGCAAGGGCGCCGTCCGACCACCTGCCCGGTCCCGGGCCGAGCAGAACGGCGATCCGGCCGGGCAGCAGGTCGTGTACCCGCCGCCAGACGTCCAGGCCGTCCAGCGCGCTGCAGTCGACCACGGGGGCTTGGGCCTCCTTCTGATTGACGGTCGTGCGTCCGCACAGGGCCCAGATGTACAGGGGAGTGTCGGGGTCGTCCACGTCGCTGGACTTCAGGCCCTGTGCCGCGGCGGCTCCGCCGTTCACGGCCGTGACCCTGGAACCACTGCCGCGCTGG
>NZ_JXTE01000715.1 GCF_000972385.1 Streptomyces sp. WM6386 | reverse complement strand
ATTCCGCTCAGCAGCACACTGCGTGAACCGGCCGCCCTGATCAGGGTGGCCAGTTCGTGGACCGGTCCGGGCAGCAGCAGGGGTTCCCCACCGGTCAGCATCACCACCTCGGGACGGTCGTCAGCGGTGAACGAGCCGACGAACCGCAGCAGCTGCCCGGAGTCGGGCTCCTCGCCGGTCATCGTGGACGACGTCGAGCAGTGTGCGCAGCTCAAAGGGCAGCGCCGGGTGAGTGTGAGCAGCAGGCCGGCGCAGGGAACGGGCCGTAGCCCGATGAGTTCGGCCAGTTCCATACGCCGTCCTCTCGATAGCGCGGTGCGCCGCCCGGGTGCGG
>NZ_JXTE01000714.1 GCF_000972385.1 Streptomyces sp. WM6386 | reverse complement strand
TGGCCCCCTTCTACTGGATGCTGGTCTCCAGCCTGCGCCGCACCTCGGACATCTTTGACACGTCGCTGCTGCCCCCCCCGGTGTCGTTCGAGAACTACCGGGCGGTCTTCGACCCCTCCCAGGGCTTCGGCCGGGCCCTGCTCAACAGTTTGATCGTGGCCGGCAGCACCACCGTCCTGGCGCTGCTGCTGGCCACGTTCACCGCCTACGCGATGGCCCGGCTGGAGTTCCGGTTCAAGCGGCTGATCCTCCCCCTGATCATCGCCACCTCGATGTTCCCGGTCGTGTCGATCGTGGTCCCGCTGCTGAAGCTGTTCACGGACATCGGCTGGAT
>NZ_JXTE01000713.1 GCF_000972385.1 Streptomyces sp. WM6386 | reverse complement strand
GCACTACTTCGAGGCGACCGACCAGTGGCTCGTCCCGCACCACCCCGACGTCTCGGCGCTGCTGCGGGAACGGCGGCCCCGGCCGGCGGATCACCCCCGGTTCCCGCACGAGGGATTCTACGAAGCCCTGGGCTGGCGGGGCCAAGACGTCCAGGAGACGGTCTTCTTCCAGGCCGGGGGGGTCCGCCTCGGCAGCTGGGGGCGGGGCACACTTCCCGCGGGGGGCGCCGCCCCCGCGAAGTCCTCGTGCGTAAACCGGTGCTGATACGTCCGCCCGAGCCGCCGTTCCCGCAGCAGCGCCGAGACGTCGGCGTGGTGCGGGACGAGCCACTGGT
>NZ_JXTE01000712.1 GCF_000972385.1 Streptomyces sp. WM6386 | reverse complement strand
ACATCGCGGCGCGCATCCCCAATCTGCTGGCTCTGGTGCGGGAGCACCTTCCCGACACCGATCTTCGACGAATCCGGGTCGAACAGATCGCGAAGAACACTCTGCATCCGGCGTCGGAGCCGAGACTGCTCACTCGGGGGGAGCGCGAAGCCCTCATCGACGCAGTGAGTGTCGCCCGTCAGACGCTGCAGCGCGAGCACCTCCGTGTCCTCAGCTTCGTCCGTATCGTCCTCTGCGTGACCTGCGGGCTCACGGCCATCGCGGTCGCGGTGGCCGTACTGGGCAGTCTCTACCCCGAGCTGGTGCCCCTGTGCTTCCGCCCGCTCGACCCCGCC
>NZ_JXTE01000711.1 GCF_000972385.1 Streptomyces sp. WM6386 | reverse complement strand
CGAGCACGGCGAGCACATCGGAATGCGCCGTGTCGCCGGCGGAAGGAGTCCGCCCTCGGCGCCCACGCGGATTGACGCGCAGGCTTTCGCGGCTCCAGCCGATGGCCGACCGGGCCTGGTCGACCAGGCGGCCCAGGCGCAGCGCACGCGCGTGCCAGTCTCCGGCCTGATGGCCGTCCCACTCGCCGGTGGCCAACCCGTCGGCGACCGCCTCCAGGATCTCCTGCGCCTCACAGGCCGCGTCCTGAAGCGCTGAGCTGGCGTCCCGCAGGTACACCGGGGGTCGAATCAGCGCGTTGACCACGATGCCGACCAACGCCCCGAAGAGCGCCTCC
>NZ_JXTE01000710.1 GCF_000972385.1 Streptomyces sp. WM6386 | reverse complement strand
GGTAGGGGCTCCACTGGACACCACCAGAGCCGACAGGGGAGGTGCGGCCGCACCTGTGGATCGGGGAGGAGTGCTGCGGCGCTTCCTCGGATCGGCGGGGGGGGGGGAAACCCTGAAAAAAACCGCTGCTGGGCAAACGCACGGGGGGTACGCCGCGGCGACCGTCTCCCCCCACGCGGGCCGGGGGGGTGTAGCCCCGGTGGTGGTGGTCAGGGGGGGTTTACGCCGGGGTTGCGACGCGCCCGCCCATCCGAGGAAGCGCCGCAGCCCTCCTCCCCGATCCACAGGTGCGGCCGCACCTCCCCTGTCGGCTCTGGTGGTGTCCAGTGGAGCCC
>NZ_JXTE01000071.1 GCF_000972385.1 Streptomyces sp. WM6386 | reverse complement strand
CGTCAGCGACCTCCGCATACCCCCCCCGCGGCAGCCCCCGCCCCATCTCCGGCCCCTCCTCCCGCCCCATGGCGATCCGCCCCGCCCGAGCCCCCGCCTCCGCCAACGGCAACCGCACCGTCGTCAACGCAGGCACCGCATCAATACTGAACGGCAGATCATCGAACCCGGCGACGGACACATCATCCGGAATCCGCAGCCCGGAGTCCCGCAGGGCAGCACACGCCCCCAGCGCGACGGAGTCGTTCGCCGCCACCACCGCCGTAAGAGACGGATCCCGCCGCAACAACTCCAGCGTCGCCTCGTACCCCGACCGCCGGTCGTAGCGCCCGTGCACAGTCCACCGCGGATCCTCGGAGATCCCCGCGTCCGCGAGCGCGGCCCGATGCCCCTCCAGCCGATCCCGGGTGGTCGTCCGCTCCTCCGGCCCCGCGATGTACCCGAGCCGCCGATGACCGAGCCCGAGCAGATGCTCCGTCAGCTCCCGCCCACCCCCACGGTTGTCGAAGGTCAGCGCGATCGCCCCGGTCTCCGGCGCCGGCGGCCGCCCGCACAGCACCACCCGCGTCCCGGCATCCTCCAGCCTCCGCAGCTTCGCGGCGACCGCCGCCGCGTGCGGCGCGTTCTCCACCGCACCGCCCGTCAGCACCACGGCCGCCGCCCGCTGTCTCTGCAGCAGGGTCAGATACGTCAGCTCACGCTCCGGAGAACCCCCGGTGTTGCAGGTCACCGCCAGCCGTTCACCGCCCGCGCGTCCGCCCGGACCGCCGATCTCGGACTGGATCGCGCTCGCCATGATCCCGAAGAAGGGGTCCGCGATGTCGTTGACGAGAATCCCGACGAGGTCGGACGTCGCCGCGGCCAGCGCACTCGCCGGCCCGTTCAGTACGTAGTCCAGTTCGTCCACGGCCCGCAGCACCCGCTCACGGGTGGTTGCGGCCACGGGATAGTTCCCGTTCAGCACGCGCGACACCGTCGCGGGCGAGACCTGCGCGCGCGCCGCCACGTCCGCCAGGGTCACCGTCATCTCGTCGTCCTCCGGTCGCGCATCGTCGTACCTCGTCGTACCCGGGCTCCGCGCCCGTCCCCGCTCAGTCAGCCACGCAGGACTGTGCGGCTGCACAGACGCAGCACAGTCAGTCATGGTTCCGAGCAGACCTTAAGGCCCCCACACCCCGTTGTTCGTCCCCTCGAACAACTCGAAGCGGTCACGGTCTTGTCCGAACCGCTGCTCAGAGGCTAGCTTCTCATCAGATAGAAAGCGCTTGCTGTGACGCTCATCAGTGGAGGCGTACGCGGCGCGCACAACCGCGTACGGAATGTGCAGGGAATGCTGCGCACGACGCCTACGAAGGGATCGACGTGACACGCAAGACGGTGCGTATCGCCATGAACGGTGTGACCGGGCGCATGGGCTACCGCCAGCACCTGGTCCGCTCCATCCTCGCGCTCCGCGAGCAGGGTGGCCTCGACCTCGGCGACGGCACCGTGCTGTGGCCGGAGCCGATCCTGGTCGGCCGCCGCGAGCACGCGCTGAAGGCGATGGCCGAGCAGCACGGCCTGGAGCACTGGGCCACGGACGTGGACGAGGTCCTCGCCGACGAGACCGTGGACATCTACTTCGACGCCCAGGTGACCTCGGCCCGCGAGGAGGCGCTCAAGAAGGCGATCGCGGCGGGCAAGCACATCTACACCGAGAAGCCGACCGCCACCGGCCTGGACGGCGCCCTGGAGCTGGCCAGGCTCGCCAGCGCCGCCGGCATCAAGCACGGCGTCGTCCAGGACAAGCTCTTCCTGCCCGGCCTGCTCAAGCTGAAGCGACTCATCGACGGCGGCTTCTTCGGCCGGATCCTCTCGATCCGCGGCGAGTTCGGCTACTGGGTCTTCGAGGGCGACTGGCAGAGCGCCCAGCGCCCCTCGTGGAACTACCGGGCCGAGGACGGCGGTGGCATCGTCGTCGACATGTTCCCGCACTGGGAGTACGTCCTGCACGAGCTGTTCGGCCGGGTGAAGTCCGTCCAGGCCCTCACCGCCACCCACATCCCGCAGCGCTGGGACGAGAACGACAAGCCGTACGACGCGACGGCCGACGACGCCGCCTACGGCATCTTCGAGCTCGACGGCGGCGCGATCGCCCAGATCAACTCCTCCTGGACCGTCCGCGTCAACCGCGACGAGCTCGTGGAGTTCCAGGTGGACGGCACCGAGGGCTCGGCCGTCGCCGGTCTGCGCAACTGTCGCGCCCAGCACCGCTCGGCCACCCCGAAGCCGGTCTGGAACCCGGACATCCCCGCCACCGAGGTCTTCCGCGACCAGTGGCAGGAGGTCCCGGACAACGCCGAGTTCGACAACGGCTTCAAGGCCCAGTGGGAGCTGTTCCTCCGGCACGTCTACGCCGACGCCCCCTACCACTGGGACCTCCTCGCCGGTGCCCGTGGCGTCCAGCTCGCCGAGCTGGGTCTGAAGTCCTCGGCCGAGGGCCGTCGCCTCGATGTCCCGGAGATCGCGCTGTGACCATCCAACTCCCCGACACCAGTGGGAGCTTGAGGGCGTACGAGCCCCGCCGGGAGCCGCTCGCCCTCACCACGGGTTCCCCCCTCACCTCTCGTACGGTGTTCTCGGCGGCCCATGTCGTCGCCGACCCGTTCGCCGACACCACCCCCGACTCGCCCGCCGCGATCGACTGGGACGCCACCCTCGCCTTCCGCCGCCACCTGTGGTCCCACGGGCTCGGCGTCGCCGAGGCGATGGACACCGCCCAGCGCGGGATGGGCCTGGACTGGGCGGGCGCGGCGGAGCTGATCCGCCGCAGCGCCGCCGAGGCCAAGGCGGTCGGCGGCCGGATCGCGTGCGGCGTCGGGACCGACCAGATCGCGGCCGGTTCCCTGGCCGAGGTCCGTGCGGCCTACGAGGAGCAGCTCGCCCTCGTGGAGGAGTCCGGCGCGCAGTCGATCCTCATGGCCTCCCGCGCCCTCGCCGCCGCGGCCCAGGGCCCCGAGGACTACCTCGAGGTCTACGGCCATCTGCTCCGCCAGGCCTCCGAGCCGGTCGTCCTGCACTGGCTGGGCCCGATGTTCGACCCGGCGCTGGAGGGCTACTGGGGCTCGTCCGACCTGGACACGGCGACCGACACCTTCCTGGAGGTCATCGCGGCCCACCCGGACAAGGTCGACGGCATCAAGGTCTCGCTGCTGGACGCCCAGCGCGAGATCGACATCCGCCGGCGCCTGCCGCAGGGCGTCCGCTGCTACACCGGCGACGACTTCAACTACCCCGAGCTGATCGCGGGCGACGAGAAGGGCTTCAGTCACGCCCTGCTCGGCATCTTCGACCCACTGGGCCCGCTGGCGGCCGAGGCGGTGCGCGTCCTGGACACCGGCGACACGGCGGGCTTCCGTGAACTGCTCGACCCCACCGTCGAGTTGTCCCGCCACCTCTTCCAGACGCCGACCCGCTTCTACAAGACCGGCGTGGTGTTCCTGGCCTGGCTCGCGGGCCACCAGAGCCACTTCACCATGGTCGGCGGACTCCAGTCGGCGCGCTCGCTGCCGCACTTCGCCCGCGCCTACGAACTCGCCGACGGACTGGGCCTGTTCCCGGACCCGAAGCTGGCGGAGGAGCGGATGAAGAACCTGCTGTCCCTGTACGGAGTGAACCAGTGACCGGCGACCTCTCCCGCTTCTCCATCAACCAGATGACGGTCAAGCAGCTGTCGATGCCGGAACTGGCCGACGCCTGCGGCCGGTTGGGCATCGTCAACGTCGGCCTGTGGCGGGAGCCCGTCCAGACGTACGGCCTGGAGGCGACGGCCAAGCTGGTCCGCGACGCGGGTCTGACCGTCACCACACTGTGCCGCGGCGGCTTCTTCACGGCCATCGACGCGGGGGAGCGCGCCGCGGCCCTGGACGACAACCGCCGTGCCGTCGACGAGGCGGCGACGCTCGGCACCGACACCCTGGTCCTGGTCTCCGGTGGCCTGCCGGCCGGTTCCAAGGACCTGCACGGCGCCCGTGAACGCATCGCGGACGCCCTCGCGGTCCTGGGCCCGTACGCGCAGGAGCGCGGCGTGAAGCTGGCCATCGAGCCGCTCCACCCGATGTACGCCTCCGACCGCTGCGTGGTCTCCACGCTCACGCAGGCGCTGGACCTCGCGGAACGCTTCCCCGCGCACCAGGTCGGCGTCACGGTCGACACGTACCACATCTGGTGGGACGACAACGCGCCCGCGCAGATCGCCCGCGCGGGCGCCTCCGGCCGTATCCACACCTTCCAGCTCGCCGACTGGACCACCCCGCTGCCCGAGGGTGTCCTCAACGGCCGCGGCCAGATCGGCGACGGCGCGATCGACATGCGCGAGTGGCAGGGCTACGTCGAGGCGGCCGGCTACACCGGCGCCATCGAGGTGGAGCTCTTCAACGACGAGCTGTGGGCACGGGACGGGCGAGAGGTGCTGGCGGAGACGGCGGCCCGGTTCGTGGAGCACACGGCCTGAGACCCGCCGGGGCGGCCCGGTAAAAATTTCTTGAGAAACCGTGCAACCCTTCCCGCACCTCGCGGGTCGTACTTGGCATCAGGACTTCTGGGGGAGGGATCTGGGGGGATCGCGGGGGTTCTGATACGGAGGGGAAAACCCGAGGGGGCCTGGTCGACGGACCAGGCCCCCTCGAAGTTTGTACGGCTAGAACGAAGCTTGTACGGCTAGAAGAACACCCCGCAGCGCAGCAGCACGTTCGCGTACGGCCGTGCTTCGCCGGTCCTCACGACCAGCCGGGCACCCGCCGACAGCTCCTTCAGCCGCTCATGCGAGACGAACTCCAGGCCGTCCTCGCCGAAGTGCCCGTCCAGCAGCTTCGCCGCCGCCGGATTGGCATCCCGCACCTCGGCCGCGGCCGTGGCGCCTTCCACGACCAGCTCCTCCAGCAGCCCCTGCACCACCTCGGCGAAGGACGGCACCCCGGCCCGGAAGGCGAGGTCGACGACCCTGGGGCCGTTCGGTATCGGCATACCGGCATCACAGACCAGCACCCCGTCGCCGTGCCCCAGCTCGGCGAGCGCGCCGCAGAGATGACGGTTCAGGATTCCCGTCTTCTTCACGGGGCGTCGACCTCCGCCGCGGTCGGGAAGGACGCCTGGGCGCCCTCCTTCGTGACGGCGGCCGCTCCCACCCGCGCCGCGTACGCCGCGGCCTCGGCCAGGGAGGCACCGGCACCGAGCCGGTACGCCAGCGCCGCCGTGAACGCGTCGCCCGCGCCGGTCGTGTCCACCGCGTCCACTTTGACCGGCGCCACCCGGGCCACGCCCTCCCTGGAGGCCACCAGCGCACCCCGCGACCCCAGCGTCACCACTACCGACCGCGGCCCCTTCGCCAGCAGGATCCGCGCCCAGTCCTCCGGCTCGTCCCCGACCCGGGAGTCACCGAGGATGACCTTCGCCTCGTGCTCGTTGACGATCAGCGGATCGCAGGCGGCCAGCAGCTCCGTCGGCAGTGGCCGCGGCGGCGACGGATTCAGCACGAAACGGCTGTCCGGCGCCAGATTCCGTACGACCTCCACGACCGTCTCCAGCGGGATCTCCAGCTGCACGGAGACCACCCGCGAGGCGTGGAAGAGGCTGCCCGCGGCCCGCACGTCCCCCGGCGTCAGCCGCCCGTTGGCACCCGGCGACACCACGATGCTGTTGTCCCCCGACGGATCCACCGTGATCAGCGCGACCCCGGTCGGCGCACCGCCGACGAGAACGCCCACCGTGTCGACCCCGGACGAGCGCTGCGAGTCCAGCAGCAGCCGGCCGTACGCGTCGTCGCCGACCCGGGCCAGCAGGGCCGTACGCGCGCCGAGGCGGGCGGCCGCGACCGCCTGGTTGGCGCCCTTGCCGCCCGGGTGGACGGCCAGGTCGGAGCCGAGCACGGTCTCGCCGGCGCCCGGCCTCCGCTCGACGCCGATGACCAGATCGGCATTGGCGGATCCCACGACCAGCAGGTCGTAGTCGTACATGAAAACGCTCCCCTATGAAGTGACGTGAGGCGGGTGGGTCCCCGTCAGGACGACCCACCCGCCTTGCGGTCTCAGCCCGTGAACCCGGCCACGTTCTCCTTCGTGACCACCTTCACCGGCACCATCACCGACTTCGCGACCTTCTCACCCTCGGCGGCCTTCACCGCGTTCTGCACGGCGATCCTGCCGAGTTCGGACGGCTGCTGCGCCACGGATGCGTACAGCGTGCCTGCCTTGACGGCCTTGAGACCGTCGTCGGTTCCGTCGAAGCCGATGACCTGGACGGACTTTCCAGCCTTGGAACCCAGCGCCTTGATCGCGCCGAGTGCCATCTCGTCGTTCTCCGCGAAGACACCGGAGACGCCGGGGTTGGCCTGCAGCAGGTTGGTCATGACGTCCAGGCCCTTGGTGCGGTCCCAGTCCGCCGGCTGCTTGGCGACGACCTCGATACCCGGGTAGGACTTCAGCCCCTCGGCGAAACCGGCGCCGCGCTCCCGGCTGGCGGAGGTGCCGGCCTGCCCCTGGAGGATCACGATCTTTCCCTTGCCGCCCAGCTTCTCGGCGAGCGACTTGGCGGCGAGCTTGCCGCCGGTGGTGTTGTCGGAGGCGACGAGCGCGGCGGTGGTCGCGTTGTTGACCGCGCGGTCGACGGCCACCAGCGGGATGTCCGCCTTGTTCACGGACTTCGCCGCCGGGGTCACCGCGTCGGAGTCCACCGGGTTGACGATGATCGTGCCGAGCCCCGAACTGGTGAAGTTCTCCAGCTGGTTGGCCTGCTGCGAGGCGTCGTTCTGCGCGTCCGTGACGGTCAGGTCCACGCCCAGCTTCTTCGCCTCGGCCTGCGCGCCGGCGCGGATCGACACGAAGAACGGGTTGTTGAGCGTCGAGAGGGAGAGCCCGATCTTCTGCGACTTCCCCGCGTCCGAGGAGCCGCTGTGCAGGAAGGACGTGGCACCGACGATCGCCGCCGCGACCACGGCGGCGAGAAGGTAGGTCGCCGCCTGCTTGCCCTTGTTGCCGGTGCCGCTCGCCGTGACCGGGGTCGCCCCGGCCTTGCGCCGCACGGTGTCCAGCAAGACGGCGAGCGCGATGACGACACCGATGACGACCTGCTGCCAGAAGGCGGACACGGAGAGCAGGTTGAGGCCGTTCCTGAGCACCGCAAGGATCAGCGCACCGATCAGCGTGCCGGACGCCTTGCCCGTACCACCGGCCAGCGAGGCACCGCCGATGACGACGGCGGCGATCGCGTCCAGCTCGTAGCCCTGCGCGGCCTGCGGCTGCGCGGAGGAGAGCCGGGAGGCGAGCACGATGCCCGCGGCGGCGGCGAACAGACCGGAGAGGGCGTAGATCGCGAGCTTCTGCTTCTTCACCCGCAGACCGGAGAGCCGGGCCGCCTCCTCGTTGCCGCCGATCGCGTACATCGAGCGTCCGATGTACGTCCGGCCCAGCACGAACGCGGTGATGAGACCCATGCCGACCATCACGAGCACCGGCACCGGCAGCCAGCCGCCGAGCGTGTCACCGAGGTGCGAGACCGAGTCGGGGAAGGCGATGGGGGAGCCCTGCGAGATCACCAGGGACAGACCGCGGGCCACCGACAGCATGGCGAGCGTCGCGATGAACGGCGGCAGTTTCCCGTACGAGATGAGGAAGCCGTTGACCAGGCCGCTCGCTATGCCGGTCGCGACGGCGAGCAGCACCGCCAGGAAGACCGGCACGCCCTGCGAGGTCGCGCTCCAGGCGAGGACGGTGGCGGAGAGGGCGGCGACGGACCCGACCGACAGGTCGATGCCGGCCGAGACGATCACGAAGGTCACACCGAAGGCGAGGATGGCGGTCACGGCCGCCTGGACGCCGACGTTGAGCAGGTTGTCCGTCGTCAGGAAGTCGCCGGACAGTGCCGACATCGCGATGACGAGGACGATCAGCGCGGTGAGCGCGCCGTTGTCGAGGAGCAGGCGGCGAAGCCCCGAGGCGCCACTCGCGCCCGTCGTGCTCTTGAGCGTGTCAGTGGCCACGGGTGGCCTCCGTTTCGGTCTTCTCGTTCGTGGGGTTGCTGACGGCGAGGGCCATCACGGCGTCCTGCGAGGCCTCGTCGGCGGAGAGTTCGCCGGCGATCCGGCCCTGGGCCATGACCAGGACCCGGTCGCTCATGCCGAGCACCTCGGGCAGATCGCTGGAGATCATGAGGACGGCGGCACCCGCGGCCGTCAGTTCGTTGATGAGCTGGTAGATCTCGACCTTGGCGCCGACGTCGATCCCGCGCGTCGGCTCGTCGAGGATCAGCACCTTGGTGTCGGCGAGCAGCCACTTGCCGATGACGACCTTCTGCTGGTTGCCGCCGGAGAGCGTGCGCACATGCTGCTGGAGCCCGGCCATCCGTACGCCCAGCTGCTCGGCGATCCGGGCGGCGGCCTCCCGCTGGCCCTTGAGATCGACGATCCCCGCGCGCGTGGCCGAACGCAGCGTCACCAGCCCGAGGTTCTCCTCCACGGAGGCGTCCAGGACGAGTCCCTGGCCCTTGCGGTCCTCGGGGATCAGCCCGATGCCGGCCGCCATGGCGGAGTTGACGTCGTGCCCCTTCAGGGGCGCTCCGGAGACCTTCACGGTGCCCTTGTCGTACGGGTCCGCGCCGAACACGGCCCGCACGACCTCGGTACGACCGGCGCCGACGAGCCCGGCGATGCCGACGACCTCACCGGCGTGCACCTCGAAGGTGACGTCGCGGAAGACCCCGTCGCGGGTGAGCCCTTCGACGGTGAGCAGCGCGGCGCCCTTCTCCGGCTGTTCGCGCGGGTACTGCTGCTCGATGGAGCGCCCCACCATGAGGCGTACGAGCTCGTCCTCGGGCGTGGAGGCGGGGACCTGCCCGACCGACCTGCCGTCGCGGATGACGGTGACACGGTCACCGAGGGCGGCGATCTCCTCGAGATGGTGGGTGATGAACACGATGCCCACGCCGTCCTCGCGCAGCTTCCGCACGATGGCGAAGAGCTTCTCGACCTCTTCCGAGGTGAGCACGGCGGTCGGCTCGTCCATGATCAGCACGCGTGTGTTCAGGCTCAGCGCCTTGGCGATCTCGACCATCTGGAGGCGAGCGATACCGAGTTCGCGGACACGCGCGCGTGGAGAGACGCTGACCCCGACGCGCTTCAGCAGCACCTCGGCGTCGGCCTCCATCCTCTTGCGGTCGATCATGCCGAGGCGGCGCGGCTGGCGGCCCAGGAAGATGTTCTCGGCGACCGTGAGGTCGGGCACGAGGTTGAACTCCTGGTAGATGGTGGCGATCCCGAGGCGCTCGGAGTCCTGCGCACCATGGATGCGCACCTCCTTGCCGCCGGCCAGGATCCGCCCGCCATCAGGAGTGTAGGCGCCGGAGAGCATCTTGATGAGGGTGCTCTTGCCCGCGCCGTTCTCACCGAGGAGGACGTGCACCTCGCCGCGGCGCAGATCGAAGTCGACGCCGTCGAGCGCGACCACGCCGGGGAAGGTCTTCCTGATGCCCTCGATGCGCAGCAACTCGTCCTGGTTGCTCACGACTGGCTCCTGTTCTGTACGGGTGCCGACTCGGGGGAAGCCGGCTGCTCGCCGCACGAGCGGCGTACGACGAGACGGGCGGGGAGGGTGACGGACCGCGGGGGCCGTCCCTCGATGCGGTCGACGAGTGCGCGCAC
Organism: Streptomyces sp. WM6386; assembly: GCF_000972385.1. Lineage (GTDB taxonomy): Bacteria > Actinomycetota > Actinomycetes > Streptomycetales > Streptomycetaceae > Streptomyces. The sequence continues at coordinate 46,708 of NZ_JXTE01000071.1, read as the reverse complement.
GGCGGCGCGGCCCAGCTCGCCCGTGGGCTGGGCGACCGCGGTGATCGGCGGATCGGTGTGCACGAACCACGGGATGTCGTCGAACGCGGCGAGCGCGATGTCCTCGGGAACCCGCAGCCCGCGCGCGCGTACGGCGTCCAGGGCGCCGAGCGCCATCAGGTTGTCGGCCGCGAAGACGACCTCGGGCGGCTCGGGCAGATCGAGGAAACCCTCGGTGACCCGCCGTCCGCTTTCGGCCTGGAAGTCGCCCTGCCCTCTGTAGACGTCGGGGAGTTCGAGACCGTACGCCTGGAGTGCCTCCCTGAAGGCCTCCACACGCTCGCGACCGGTGGTGGTGGCGGCAGGCCCCGCGATGATGGCGAGCCGTCGGTGCCCGAGCGCGTGCAGATGCGCGACGAGATCGCGCACGGCGTCCCGCCCGTCGGATCGGACGACGGGCACATCGACGCCGGGGATCCACCGGTCCACGAAGACCATCGGTGTCCCCGCGCGCGCGGCGTCCAGCATCAGCGGGGAACCGCCGTCGGTGGGGGAGACGAGGAGGCCGTCGATACGGCGGTCCAGCAGGGTCCGTACGTGGTGATCCTGCAGGTCGGGCCGCTCGTCGGCGTTGCCGATGATGACGCTGTACCCCAGCGCGCGGGCCTCCTCCTCGACGGAGCGGGCCAGCTCGGTGAAGTACGGGTTCATCACGTCGCTGATGACCAGGCCGAGGGTGCGGGTCTGGTCGGTGCGCAGCGAACGGGCGACGGCGTTCGGGCGGTAGCCCAGCGCCTCGACAGCGGCCAGCACACGGGTGCGTGCGTCCTCGCTGACCGACGGATGGTCGTTCAGGACGCGCGACACCGTGGCGACGGAGACCCCTGCCTCGGCAGCGACATCCTTGATGCTCGCCATCGCCGCTCCACCTCCTCGTGGAATCGATTACATCGTCGTGTAGAGAGGATTGGAATCGATTACACGCAGGTTAATCAAGACCCTGCCGGCATCCCGAGATCCGATCGTGATGATCGGCGCTCAGATGTTGCGGCGGCCGCGGGGGTGTCACGCTGGAGGTACGGAGTGATCTCACCGGGCCCTCGCGAGGGCCGGAGACGGAGGAGTCATGACGTCGGCGACACGCAACGACGTCCCCGTGGCCGTGGAAGGCAACGGGGTCGAACTGCGCACGATGCCCATCGGCGGCGGCATGTCCGTCGGCTACATCCACCTTCCCCAGGGCACGGACATGGGCCCCGCCTTCAAGGGCCTGACCGACGACGCCTGCCAGTGCCCCCACTGGGGCTACCTCCTCAAGGGAAAGCTCCGGATGCGCACGGCCAAGGGCTCGCAGACCTACGAGGCGGGCCAGGCGTACTACTGGGCCCCCGGCCACATCCCGGAGGCGCTGGAGGACTGCGACTTCGTGGAGTTCTCCCCGACGGAGGACTTCGAGACGGTGCTGGCCCACGTGAGGTCCCAGTCGCCGTAGCCCTCGCCGCCAGCCGCCGCCGAGGAGATCGGTGATTGGCAGATGTGTACCAGGCCGGGGGCCGGCGACCTGCGCTTTTGCCGACCGGGGATGGGACGGATCTGCCAATCACCGCGGCGCACCGCGCGCCGGTGCGGCGGCGCCCGCCCCCACTGTCACAGGCCCCCGGTACCGTCGGATCATGGCTCAGGGGCTCGCCGTACTCGAAGGCGTACTGGAACGGATCACGTACGCCAACGAGGAGAACGGCTACACGGTCGCCCGTGTCGACACGGGCAGGGGCGGCGGCGACCTCCTCACCGTCGTCGGCGCGCTGCTCGGTGCCCAGGTCGGTGAGTCCCTCCGGATGGAGGGGCATTGGGGTTCGCACCCCCAGTACGGCAAGCAGTTCACCGTGGAGAACTACACGACCGTCCTGCCGGCCACCGTCCAGGGCATCCGCCGCTACCTCGGCTCGGGCCTCGTCAAAGGCATCGGGCCCGTCTTCGCCGACCGCATCACCCAGCACTTCGGCCTGGACACCCTGCAGATCATCGAGGAGGAGCCCAAGCGGCTCATCGAGGTCCCCGGCCTCGGCCCGAAGCGGACCAGGAAGATCGCCGACGCCTGGGAGGAACAGAAGGCGATCAAGGAGGTGATGCTCTTCCTCCAGACCGTGGAAGTCTCCACGTCCATCGCCGTGCGGATCTACAAGAAGTACGGCGACGCCTCCATCTCCGTCGTCAAGAACCAGCCCTACCGCCTCGCCTCCGACGTCTGGGGCATCGGCTTCCTCACCGCCGACAAGATCGCCCAGTCCGTCGGCATCCCGCACGACAGCCCGGAGCGCGTCAAGGCGGGCCTGCAGTACGCCCTTTCGCAGGCCACCGACCAGGGCAACTGCTACCTCCCCGAGGAGAAGCTGATCGCCGACGCGGTGAAGCTCCTCCAGGTCGACACCGGTCTCGTCATCGAGTGCCTCGCCGAACTGGCCGAGCCCTCCGAGGAAGGCGAGGACCCCGGTGTCGTACGGGAGAAGGTGCCCGGCGAACACGGCGAGCCGGTCACCGCGATCTACCTGGTCCCCTTCCACCGAGCCGAACTCTCCCTCTCCGCCCAGCTGCTGCGCCTCCTGCGCACCGACGAGGACCGCATGCCGGGCTTCCACGACGTGGCCTGGGACAAGGCGCTCGGCTGGCTGAAGGGCCGTACGGGCGCCGACCTCGCCCCCGAGCAGGAGGCCGCCGTCAAGCTCGCGCTCACCGAGAAGGTCGCCGTCCTCACCGGCGGCCCCGGCTGCGGCAAGTCCTTCACGGTCCGCTCGATCGTGGAGCTGGCCCGCGCCAGGAAGGCCAGGGTCGTCCTCGCCGCCCCCACGGGGCGTGCCGCCAAGCGCCTCGCCGAACTCACCGGCGCCGAGGCCTCCACCGTCCACCGCCTCCTGGAGCTGAAGCCGGGCGGGGACGCGGCGTACGACAAGGACCGTCCCCTCCAGGCGGACCTGGTGGTGGTGGACGAGGCGTCGATGCTGGACCTGCTGCTCGCCAACAAGCTGGTGAAGGCGGTACCCCCCGGCGCGCACCTCCTCTTCGTCGGAGACGTCGACCAACTCCCCAGCGTCGGAGCGGGGGAGGTCCTGCGCGACCTGCTCGCCGACGGCAGTCCCCTCCCCGCCGTACGCCTCACGCGCGTGTTCCGTCAGGCCCAGCAGTCCGGTGTGGTCACCAACGCCCACCGGATCAACTCCGGGCAGCACCCCGTCACCGACGGCATGAAGGACTTCTTCCTCTTCGTCGAGGACGACACGGAGGAGGCGGGCCGGCTCACGGTCGACGTCGCGGCCCGGCGAATTCCGGCCAAATTCGGACTCGACCCGCGCCGCGACGTCCAGGTCCTCGCCCCCATGCACCGGGGCCCCGCCGGCGCCGGAAACCTCAACGCCCTGTTGCAGCAGGCCATCACGCCAGGCCGCCCCGACGTGGCGGAGAAGCGGTTCGGCGGGAGGGTCTTCCGCGTCGGCGACAAGGTCACCCAGATTCGCAACAATTACGAGAAGGGCGAGAACGGTGTCTTCAACGGCACCGTGGGCGTCGTCACCTCGCTCGACCCGGTCGAACAGCGCCTCACGGTGCTGACGGACGAGGATGAGGAGGTTCCGTACGAATTCGATGAACTGGACGAACTGGCCCATGCGTACGCGGTGACCATTCACCGTTCCCAGGGCAGTGAATATCCCGCCGTGGTGATCCCCGTCACCACGGGAGCATGGATGATGCTTCAACGGAATCTGCTCTACACGGCGGTCACCCGGGCCAAGAAGCTGGTCGTCCTCGTCGGTTCGCGCAAGGCGATCGGTCAGGCGGTGCGCACGGTGTCGGCGGGGCGGCGTTGTACGGCCCTCGATTTCCGCCTCTCACCGGGCCCCTTCCGGGAGTGAGGCGGGACAGCGGGTGACGCACCGCGAAAAATGATCGATCAAATGAGTCACGAAGGTCACAGAGCCCTTCCGGAACCTTGCGAGGAGGGGCAGGATGGGCAAGCTGGCGGCACTGAGTGCCGCCAATTAGCCCAATGGCCGACCCCGAGTGCACTCTCCTGCGCCAAATGGGGGATGGTAGAGACAGTCAGGGCAACCTCGAAGATGAGGCACAACGTCGGGTGAGGGAAGACGTGAGCGACAACTCTGTAGTACTGCGGTACGGCGACGGCGAGTACACCTACCCGGTGATCGACAGCACCGTCGGCGACAAGGGCTTCGACATCGGCAAGCTCCGCGCCCAGACCGGTCTGGTGACACTGGACAGTGGTTACGGGAACACCGCGGCCTATAAATCCGCCGTCACCTACCTCGACGGCGAGGCGGGCATCCTCCGCTACCGCGGCTACCCGATCGAGCAGCTGGCCGAGCGCTCCACCTTCCTGGAGGTGGCCTACCTGCTGATCAACGGCGAGCTGCCGACCGTCGACGAGCTCTCCGTGTTCAAGAACGAGATCACGCAGCACACCCTGCTGCACGAGGACGTCAAGAACTTCTACCGTGGCTTTCCGCGCGACGCCCATCCGATGGCCATGCTGTCGTCGGTCGTCAGCGCCCTGTCGACGTTCTACCAGGACAGCCACAACCCCTTCGACGAGAACCAGCGCAACCTCTCGACGATCCGCCTCCTCGCCAAGCTTCCGACGATCGCGGCGTACGCGTACAAGAAGTCGATCGGTCACCCGTTCGTCTACCCGCGCAACGACCTCGGTTACGTCGAGAACTTCCTGCGGATGACCTTCTCGGTCCCGGCGCAGGAGTACGAGCTCGACCCGGTCGTCGTCTCGGCCCTGGACAAGCTCCTCATCCTGCACGCCGACCACGAGCAGAACTGTTCGACGTCGACGGTCCGCCTGGTCGGTTCCTCGCAGGCGAACATGTTCGCGTCGATCTCCGCCGGCATCTCCGCCCTGTGGGGCCCGCTGCACGGTGGCGCCAACCAGTCCGTCCTGGAGATGCTCGAGGGCATCCAGGCTTCCGGCGGCGATGTCGACTCCTTCATCCGCAAGGTGAAGAACAAGGAGGACGGCGTCCGCCTGATGGGCTTCGGCCACCGGGTGTACAAGAACTTCGACCCGCGCGCCAAGATCATCAAGGCCGCGGCCCACGACGTTCTCTCGGCGCTGGGCAAGTCCGACGAACTGCTGGACATCGCCCTGAAGCTGGAGGAGCACGCGCTCTCCGACGACTACTTCGTCTCGCGCAGCCTCTACCCGAACGTCGACTTCTACACGGGCCTCATCTACCGCGCCATGGGCTTCCCGACCGAGATGTTCACGGTCCTCTTCGCCCTCGGCCGCCTCCCCGGCTGGATCGCCCAGTGGCACGAAATGATCAAGGAGCCCGGCTCCCGCATCGGCCGCCCCCGCCAGATCTACACCGGCGTCGTCGAGCGCGACTTCGTCCCGGTCGAGGAGCGCTGACACCTGCCGGTGGGGGCGCCGCTTCGGTGAGCGCCCCCGTCGCTGGAGTCGTATCCGTCGGCTGTGCAGTCACCGCCTGGGCCCGTTGACATTCAGGGCCGGGTGAGTGCCCCGCTGTGCTGAGACGTGACGTCGCAGGGCCCCGTACGCCTGAGGGTGTGCGGGGCCTTCGTGTGTGCGGTGTCCGTGTGTGAGCGCACATAGGAGAAGGCGCCCCAGCGCCAGTCCCCCCACGGGCCGACGACCAGGGCGCCTTCCCATGTCCCGGTGCGGATTCCCCCCACGGGATCCGGCCGGGCGTCTGAGAGACCAGCGCCTGAATTCGCTGTCTTTCGGTATTGCCAGGTACTGCCGTTGAGCAGAACGAGCAAAACTCGCCGTACTACTCCAGTGTGCGATCTGCCGGGACAGCGCACGGTCGGGAGGGCCGCTCAAAGCTTCCCGAAGTGCGTGCCCCGGCAACGCATCTCTGAGGAAGTCCCCCAAGACATCCTCAGATGCCAGGATGCGCCCCCCAAGACGCGGCCTGACATCGTCAACTTAGACCTTCGAACCCCTTCGATGGTTACCTTCACATCACTGTGATCTGCGTCTCTTGCATATGTCCGTTAGGTACGCAAGAGGGCCGATACGTCGATCGAGGCCCAAGCGTAAGGATGATGCGCGAGCCTTGTGAAGAGCTTATGTGAGTGACGCGCCGGACTCCAGAGGGGCCCCTCAACGGAATGCGCGCAGACGCAGGCTGTTCGTCAGCACGAAGACCGAGGAGAACGCCATGGCGGCACCCGCGATCATCGGATTCAGAAGCCCCGCGGCGGCCAACGGCAGCGCCGCCACGTTGTAGCCGAACGCCCACACGAGATTGCCCTTGATCGTGGCCAGCGTCCGCCGCGACAGCCTGATCGCGTCGACGGCCACCCGAAGATCCCCGCGCACCAGCGTCAGATCACTCGCCTCGATCGCCGCGTCCGTCCCCGTCCCCATGGCGAGCCCCAGATCCGCGGTGGCGAGCGCGGCCGCGTCGTTGACCCCGTCCCCGACCATGGCCACGACCCGTCCCTCGGCCCGCAGCTGCCGTACGACGTCGACCTTGTCCTCGGGCAGCACCTCGGCGACGACCCGCTCGATCCCGACCTGCCCGGCCACCGCCTCCGCCACCGTCCGGTTGTCCCCGGTCAGCAGCACCGGCGTCAGCCCCAGCGCCCGCAACTCCCGCACCGCCTCGGCGCTGGTCTCCTTCACCGCGTCCGCGACGGCCACGACGCCCCGTGCCACCCCGTCCCAGCCGACCACCACGGCCGTACGCCCGCCGCTCTCGGCCTCTTCCTTGATCCGGGCCAACTCCTGCGGCAGGACGTCGTGGAGACGCCCCACGGCCACGTCACGGCCCTCCACGCGCCCACGCACGCCCCGCCCGGGCACGTTCTGGAACCCCTCGACCTCCGGCAGCGGCCCGACCCGCTCCTCGGCACCGGCCGCGACCGCCCGGGCGACGGGGTGTTCGGAGGCGTGCTCCAGGGCGCCCGCGAGCCGCAGCACCTGCTTCTCGTCCGTGCCCTCGACGGCGTAGACCTCCTGGAAGGTCATGCGTCCGGTGGTCACCGTGCCGGTCTTGTCGAGCACGACGGTGTCGACCCGGCGCGTGGACTCCAGCACCTCGGGCCCCTTGATGAGGATGCCCAGCTGCGCCCCGCGCCCCGTTCCGACCATCAGCGCGGTCGGCGTGGCCAGTCCCAGCGCGCACGGGCAGGCGATGATCAGCACGGCGACGGCCGCGGTGAACGCGGCGACCGTGTCCCCGGTGAGGCCCAGCCAGGCCCCGAAGGTGGCGACGGCGATCAGGATGACGGCCGGTACGAACACGGCGGAGATCCGGTCGGCGAGCCGCTGCACCTCGGCCTTGCCGTGCTGTGCCTCCTCGACGAGCTTCGCCATCCGCGCGAGCTGGGTGTCGGCGCCCACGCGCGTGGCCGCCACGACGAGCCGTCCGCCGACGTTCACGGTCGCGCCCGCGACGGCGGACCCCACCGCCACGTCCACCGGCACCGACTCCCCGGTCAGCATCGACGCGTCCACCGCGGAGGCCCCCTCGACGACGGTGCCGTCGGTGGCGACCTTCTCCCCGGGCCGTACGACGAACCGGTCCCCGACCGCCAGCCGGCCCACCGCGATCCGCACCTCGCGCCCGTCCCGCAGCACGGCCACGTCCTTGGCGCCCAGCTCCATCAGTGCCCGCAGCGCCGCCCCCGCGCGCCGCTTGGAACGGGCCTCCAGATAGCGCCCGAGCAGGATGAACACGGTGACCCCGGCGGCCACTTCGAGATAGATGGTCGAGGCGCCCTGCGCGCGGGAGACGGTGAAGGCGAACTCGTCCTTCATGCCCGCCATGCCCGCGTCCCCGAAGAACAGCGCCCACAGCGACCAGCCGAACGCGGCCAGCGTGCCCAGCGAGACCAGGGTGTCCATGGTGGCCGCGGCGTGCCGGGCGTTCGTCCAGGCGGCCTGGTGGAAGGGCAGCCCTCCCCAGACGACGACGGGGGAGGCGAGGGTGAGCGCGAGCCACTGCCAATTGTCGAACTGCAGGGCCGGGACCATCGAGAGCAGGACGACGGGGACGGCGAGCAGGGCGGCGACGACGAGACGCTGCCGTAGCGACGTCAACTCCGGGTCCTCGTCCGCCGCTTCCTCCCGGGGCGGCGCCGGCTCCTGGGCCGTGTACCCGGTCTTCACCACCGTGGCGATCAGATCGGCGACCCCGACGCCCTCGGCGAAGGTGACCTTCGCCTTCTCGGTGGCGTAGTTCACCGTGGCGGTGACCCCGCCCATCCGGTTGAGCTTCTTCTCCACACGAGCCGCGCAGGAGGCGCAGGTCATCCCGCCGATGAGGAGCTCGACTTCGGAGCCGGTCGGCGTTATCGGGGTCTCGGTGGCGGTCATGCCGTACTCCAGGAAACGGGCCGGGCCGTGCGGGACCAGTCTCGACCGGTCGGCACGGCCCGTGGTGAGGGGGGTGGGGTCAGGCCTTGCCGACGAGCTCGAATCCTGCCTCGTCCACGGCCGCACGCACCACCTCCTCGTCGAGTGAGGCCTCCGAAACGACCGTGACCTCACCGGTCGACGCGACGGCCTTCACCGAGGTCACCCCCGCGATCTCGGAGATCTCGCCGGACACGGAGCCCTCGCAGTGTCCACAGCTCATCCCGCTCACCTTGTAGACGGTGGTGACGGAACCCTGGGTGTCGGTCTGGGCGCTCATGTCGTTCTCCTCGTCGAGGGATGTGGTCCGTTACCCACACTATACCCCTAGGGGGTATTTTTCCAAGAAGGATCCGGCTGCTAGGGCATCCTGGTCGGCCCCGACGTACTGGGCTGGGCCGGGGACGGGGAGGTCATCGACACCCTGTCCAGCCTCGGGCTGACGATGCTGATCTTCCTTGCCGGGTACGAGATCGAGTTCGACAAGGTCCGCGGGGACACCCTCAAACGTTCGCTGTGGGCGTGGGGGATCTCGCTCGCGGTCGGGCTCGGCGTGGCCTCGGCGCTGTCCGGCTGGTCGAAGGCCGTCTACATCGGTACGGCCCTCACCAGCACCACGCGCCTGGTGCTGCACGGGGCGGCGCCGGAGAGTGCCGGGCCCGTGCTGGAGAAGGTCGAGGCGATGGGGTTCGGATTCCTGGTGCCGGTGTTCTTCGTGGTCACCGGCATCGAGTTCGACCTGGCCGCCCTGCTGTCCGGCGGCCGCGCGCTGCTGCTCCTGCCGGTCTTCCTGCTGCTGTTCCTCGCCGTCCGCGGCCTTCCGGTGTACGTCGTGGCGCCGCGCGATCTTCCGCGACGCGACCGGCGCGCTCTCACCCTCTTCGCCTCCACCGCGCTGCCGCTGGTCGTCGCCATCACCACGATCGGCGTCGAGGACAAGGTCCTGAGGACGGAGGAGGCGGCGGCGCTGGTGGGCGCGGGCATGCTGTCGGTGCTGCTGTTCCCGCTGGCGGGGCTGCGGTTGCGGCGGATGGGGAGGGTGGGGCCGCAGGAGGCGGTCAGGGGGTCGGAGTCGTGGTGAGTCCTTCCGGCAGGCCGAGCCCGGCTCCCACGAGTGGGTCGAGGCAGCGGACCAGGGCGTTCTTCAACTCCTGGACGTACGCGTCGCGTTCGGCGCCCTCGTGGGCGAGGACGAGTTCCAGGCCGGCCGTGTACATCCCCAGCCCCATGCGCGCGACACGGGTGATCGCGGCCTGGGGCGCCTCGGGCATGAACGAGCGGAGCAGGTTCTCGATGCGGGTGACGAGGGCCGTGTGCAGGGCGTCGTGCTGCTCGGCGACCCGGCCGGGGATGTCGGGGCCGTGCATCAGCGCGAAGAACACCGGGTGCTGGCAGTTGAAGTCGATGAACCGGTCGACGCTGGTTCCGACCGCCTGCTCCAGTGGGGTCGCCGGGTCGCCGGGCGCGAGCGCCTCGCCGTAGGTCTCCTGCATCTCGTGCATGAGCCGGCCGCCGAGCTCGACGGCGATCGCTTCCTTGTTCGGGAAGAACTGGTAGAGCGTGCCCGGTGAGACGCCCGCCTCGCGGGCGATGGCGTGGGTGCTTGCGGCTGTGTAGCCGGTCGTGCAGAAGACGGAGGCCGCGGCTTCGAGCGGCTGTGCGATACGGCGTTCGCCGCGGGCCTGACGGCGGCGCGGCTGGTCCTTCTCCTGGTGCATCTGAGCCTGGCGAGGATGCCCCGGCGTTCACGCCGGGTAGGAATCGCTTCCCGTGATCGCGGTGACCGCCTGGATCGGTATCAGCACGCTGCCGGTCAGGAGGAAGACCAGGAGCGGGGTGACGATCACCATGAAGGCGGCCGCCCAGGGTGCTCAACGCGCTCAGCCTGACGGCCATGTTCGGCGCGGTGGTCTGGGTCTTCCCGGACGGCCACCTCTCCGGCCCACTGGGCTTCACCAGCCCCGGCTCGATCGAAACGACCCTCCCGGCCCTGATGTTCTGCGTGGCCTTCGGCCTCTCCATGGACTACGGCGGCTTCCTCCTCTCCCGCATCAAGAGAGGAGTACGACACGACAGGCGACCACAACGAGGCGGTCCGCCACGGCCTCCAGCGCACGGACGGCCTGATCACGGCGGCGGCGGTGATCCTGGCGGTGGTGATGGTCGCGATGATCGTACGGAGCGTCTCTAGAACTCTGTGTGTGCCTGTGGTTTCCAGGCTTTTCGGGCGCGGCGTGGCCGTCTGCGGTCGCCGTCCGATGGTCCGAACCTCGGAGTGAGGGGGTGGACTTCGGTGGTGTGCAGGTGGTGGAAGCCGGTCCGCTCGGCGGCGCGGGCGCGCCGTCGACAGGTTCTGCGTGAGAGCCGCATCCGGTCGGATGCGGGTACTCCATGACCTGGCACCGGCCCGAATGCTGCTGGTGTCGTGGTGTCATGCCCCGCCGGACGCTGGACTGCCCCCGAGGCGGGGGTGGTGGCGGGGACCGTACGCACATCGGGCATACGGCGGGAAGTCTTTTGGTCCGGGGCCTGTTCGACGGCGCGCCGGGTGCCTCGGCCACGAGGGTCGACGGGCCTGCCGGGGGTGGGGTGCCCCTTGCCTTCGGTGGCCTTCGGCCCGCGCGGTCGCGGGGCTGTCTCTGTTTGGCGCTGGCGGCGCAGGCGGCGGGTGGTCTTCCTGGGGCGGCGGGCCAGGGCCACGGTGCCCTCTACTGTGGTGCGGATGGTCCGGGTGCCGGTGGCGCGTTCGGTGACGGTGTGGGCCTGGGCGAGCAGGCCGCGGGAGACGATCCGGCGGGCGGCGGCGTGATCACGGTCCATGGACAGCCCGCAACCGGTGCACTGCGCCCATTTCCAGCCACGCTCGGCCAGCCGGTCGGGGGCCGGATGGTGGGTGAGCGTGCCGAGACAGCCGGGGCACAGCCGGGAGGTGCCCCGGGCCGGGACGGTGACCACCGCGATACCTGCCTTCGCGGCCAGGTGCCGGATCGCTTCGGTGACGGTGCCGCGCACCTGTCCGGACAGCCGGGCGTTGCCCCGCCGGTGGCCGCGGGCTTCCAGGGTGGCGAGGTCTTCGAGGTAGATGACGCTTGCGCCGAGGGCTGCCGCCTGGTCGACGGCCCAGCGGGCCGCCGACCAGGCCAGCGCGGTATTCAGATGCCGGATCCGGGCACACACCCGCCGGTGCTCGGCCTCCAGCACCCGCGCCCGGTCGAGGCGTTCGCCCCAGGCCAGGTGCGGGGAGCCGAGCCCGTCGGCCAGCGCCCGGCAGTGATCGCGCTTGGCCGCGAGGTGCTCGCGGACGTCGCGCAGCCGGTGCAGGGCGGCACTCGCCGTGGTGGCGTCGAAGACCAGGGGCCGCCCGTCGGTGAGCACCCGGCGGGTGGGGCCGCGTCCGGTCAGACGGCCCAGGGTTCCGGTGAGCAGGGTGTTGACACCCCAGTCGAAGCCGAGGGCCACGGTATGGCCGCTCGCCTGGGTGGCCGGGACGGGCCGGGAGTGCGGCAGGTCGACGGCGATCCTCCCGGCCGGGGTGGGGCGCAGGGTCGGCGTGTGCAGCATCGCGTCCGGCGCAATGGTCCCGGGCAGCCGGATGTCGATCACGTGCCAGGCCCAGTCACGCCCCGCGGCGGGGGCCGCGCACAGGGGGAGTTTGACCCGCAACCGGGCACTCGCCTCGTCTACCCGGGCCAGGGTGACCTGCTGGCGGTCCATCGCTGCCAAGAGCACTTGAGGGGCCACCTGCGGCGGGCCCTCCAGGACACACAGCCCGGCGGGCAACTGCTGGTGCTCGGCCATGAACTGGCGGATTTGCCGGGTGCGGTTTCGGATCTCCGCTCCGCTCACTCCGGCGGGCAGCGCCGCCCGCAGCGCCACCCATTCCGCACCGGTGCGCCGGCTCGGATCCGCGGGCCAGGTCGCCAGCACGCCGGTCACGACGGTCCGCCGGTGCAGGGCCAGGCGCAGGGTGCGGGCCGCGTACTCCTCCACACCTCGGCGCACCCGGTCCGGGACATATACCCCCGCCGGGGACGGCACGTCCTGCGGCCAGTTCAGGCGGCGCAGCGCCATCCACCCCTTGGACGGCAGCGTCTCACCCCGCGCATCAATCCCGGCGGCCAGCACGTCCAGGGACTCCTCATCCCACCGGGCGGCCACCAGAGCACCGGTCAGCTCCTGGCTCAACTCCGCCAGAAACACCACCCGTTCCAGCAAGACCCGCCGCCCAACCCGCTCGCCCGTGCCCTCCAGCGCGCCGCGGAAAGCGGTACACGTCGCCGTCGCCATCAACCTAGCCACGGCCGTCACCCGCAACCCCGGCTCCGGCTCCGGCTCCGGCTCCGAGGACAGGTTTTTCCACGCGGCCCCCGGCCTCGGCCAGAAGCCGCCGACGCGCCTCACGTGAGCGCATCCCGTACATGCGACCGGCGAAGGTGGCCACCAGGGACATGAAATCGTCCAGCAACTCCTCCATCCCCCCGGCCACCCCCTGGGCATGCAACACCTCGACCGTGACCCGGTGATGGTCCAGAACCTGGATCAACCAGCCCGCACCGAAACGGGCCAGCCGGTCGCCGTGCGTAACCCGCACATGGGTGAACTCACCCTTCGCGGCCCGTTTCAACAGCCGGTCAAGCCCCGGCCGTGACTCCCTCAGCCCCGAGGCACGGTCCCTGAAAACCGCGACCACCACCCCCGAAGCCGACGCCCGCAACTCGGCCTCCTGCGCGGTCAGTGACGACTCCTGCCCGCTGGTGCCCGAAACTCGCACATACAGCGCCTCACGGCGCCCGGCCACAACCGGGCCGCCGGTCAGAGCATCCAACGCCTCGCTGGAAAAGCGCCGCTCACGCCCCACCCACACCACCGGAACCCTGCCCTCGTTCGCCCACAACCGCAGCGTGCCCGGATGCACACCCGCCGCGCAGCCACCGCCAACCGAAGAAGTTCCATGCCGAAGAACCTACGACCCCAGCCGCACCCACCACCCCAAACCGGCATGAACATCACACCATTGCAGGGAGCAGGACGGAATTGCCCACAGATCCACACGCGTTCTGCTACGCAGCATCCAAAAGGATCCCTAAGCAAAACCCTCAACAGTTGAAGACCCTGCTGGTACCGGCGGTGATGAGGCTGACGGGACGGGCGACATGGTGGGCGCCGGGACCGCTGCGGAGGTTCCACGAACGGTTCGGCTTGAGCGAGGGGGAGCAGGAGCGCCCCGACAGGGGCGCGGGGCTGTACCGGCATGCGGCTCCGCCGCGGGGCGCGACCAGCGACGATGTACCCGCAGACGAAAACGGCGATGGGAGCGCACATGCGGGCAGTGGTGTTCGAGCAATACGGTGAACCGGCCGACGTACGGGAACTGCCCGACCCCCACCCAGCCCCCCACGGCGTCGTCGTACGAGTCGAAGCCACCGGCCTCTGCCGAAGCGACTGGCACGGCTGGCAGGGCCACGACCCGGACATCACCCTCCCCCACGTACCCGGCCACGAACTCGCCGGTGTCGTAGAAGCAGTCGGCACCGCAGTCACCGCCTGGCGCCCCGGCGAAAGAGTGACCGTCCCCTTCGTCTGCGCCTGCGGCACCTGCGCGACCTGCGCCGCCGGCGACCACCAGATCTGCCCGCACCAGACCCAGCCCGGCTTCACCCACTGGGGTTCGTTCGCCCAGTACGTAGCCCTGGACCACGCCGACGTGAACCTCGTGGCGATCCCCGACGACCTCTCCTACGCCACCGCCGCAGCGCTCGGCTGCCGTTTCGCCACGGCGTTCCGCGCGGTCGTGCAACAGGGAAGGGTCGCCGCGGGGGAGTGGGTCGCGGTGCACGGCTGTGGCGGGGTGGGGCTGTCGGCGGTGATGATCGCGGCGGCGTCGGGAGCGAGGGTGGTGGCGGTGGACGTGTTCCCGCAGGCGCTGGACCTGGCACGGAGGTTCGGCGCGGCGGAGTGCGTGGACGCGTCGAAGGCCGGGGACACGGGGGCGGCGATCCGCGAGCTGACCGGCGGCGGCGCCCAGCTGTCGCTGGACGCCCTCGGTTCGCCCGTCACCTGCGCGGCCTCGGTCGACTCGCTGCGCCGCCGGGGCCGGCACGTCCAGGTCGGCCTGCTCCCCTCGCCCACCGGCACGACCCCGGTTCCGATGGCCCGCGCGATCGCCCTGGAGCTCGAACTCCTCGGCAGCCACGGCATGGCCGCGCACACCTACCCGCCGATGCTGGAGCTGGTCAGGTCGGGCGTGCTGCGGCCCGATCTGCTGGTGACGTCCTCGATCGACCTGGACGCGACACCTGCCGCGCTGGCCGCGATGGGCACGGCGCCGGGGGCGGGGGTGACGGTCATCGAGCCGTGGCGGTGAGGGCGGCCCAGTCGCGGTCGAGGATGCCCATGACGACTTCGTCGACCCATGCGCCGTGCCTGAACTCGGTCTCCCGCCGGAGTCCCTCGCGTACGAACCCGACCTTCTCGTACACGCGCAGGGCCCGGTGGTTGTAGGCGTATGCCTCCAACTGGATCCGGTGCAGGTCGAGTTGCTCGAAGCCGTACCCGACGATGAGGCGGGTCGCCTCCGTGCCGATGCCCCTGCCCCGTCCCCGCGGGCCGATCAGCGTGCGGAAGGTGCAGCTGCGGGCCTCAGGGGCCCACTCGTAGAGCACGACCTCGCCGACGAGTTCACCGGTGGCGGGGTCGGTGACGGCGAGGTCGAGGCGGTCCGGCTGTGCGCTGCGGGAGCCGTACCAGTCCCGCAGCCGCTCCGGGGTGAGTTCGTCGGGCGGGTCGCCCGTGAAGTGGGTGACCTCAGCGTCGCCGATGATTTCCCACATGCCCTCAGCGTCCGCCTCCGTGAACGGACGCAGCACGGTCTTCTCGCCGGTGAGGACAGGTTTGACAGGGAAGTCGCTCATGGGGTGACTGTGCCAGAGGCGACCTCCTTCCGGCCCGCGGTTTTCGAGGCCGCCGACGCCACGAAAAGGGGTGCCCGCGAGCCGTACGCAGGCACCCTTCGACACGACGGGAGGTGTCTCAGTCCTCTCTGCGACCGCGGTTGCCCGGGCGCGCGGCGACCCACTTGCGGACGGTGTCCGCGTACCAGAACGGCTTGCCGCCCTCGACATGGTCGGGCGGCGGCAGCAGCCCGTGCTTGCGGTACGACCGCACGGTGTCGGGCTGCACCCGGATGTGCGCCGCGATCTCCTTGTACGACCAGAGCCTTCGGTCGGTCATGAGTTGCACCTCCCCGCGCGCACCGCGGCGGCGGCCGGGAACGGCCGTCGGGGGTACCGGGCGCTGCGCTGGCGATCACAAAGCCTGTGCCCCGTGAACGACGCTGAGTGACCGCAAGTCAGGGGCTGTGTACCGCGTGTGACGCAAGACCCGCGTACACGCGACATGTGTGACACGAAGGGGGCGTTTGTGACGGGAGTGCAGCAAAGACGTACGCGGGCCTATGGGCGGGGCGCGTTGACATCGGCACGCGGACCGCCCTTCACGGCGTGCCGCACCCGAGGATGAGGCGCGCCAACGGCGAACTCCCAGGCCCCAGAGGGTGCATGTCCGTTAAGGACATGCACGGCACGACTCATCGCCCCATGGTGCAACGCCCTCAGGGGCGCGGGACAGTGTCGATTCGCGGCTCCGTCGCGTGGGCGCGACCAGCCCCCACGCCCCCGCGGACGAAAAACCACTTACGCCCCGCAGGACCTCAAGAACGCCCGAGTCCGCTGAGCAATGGGCAACGGCTTGTCCGGCTCACACGGATACATGTCCTGCTCGACGATCGCGAACAGATCCACATCCAGCTTCCCCGCCGCCTCCAGCACCGGCCCGAGCGCGGGCACACCGGTCGGCGGCTCACACATCACACCCTGCGCCACGGCGGGCCCGAACGGTGTCCCCTTGGCCCGCACGTCCGCGAGGATCTCCGGATCCACCTGCTTGAGATGCAGATACCCGATCCGCGATCCGTACGTCTCGATCAGCTTGACGCTGTCCCCACCGCAGTACGCGTAGTGCCCGGTGTCCAGACACAGCGACACGAGCGAGGAGTCGGTCCCATCCAGGAACCGGACGACATTCGACTCACTGTCGATGTGCGTGTCGGCGTGCGGATGGACGACGATCTGCAGCCCGTACTCCTCCCGCACCCGCTGCCCCAGACGCTCGGTCAGCGAGGTGAGGTTGCGCCACTGCTCGGGCGTCAGGGTGTCGGACTCCAGCACCTCACCGGTCTTGTCGTCCCGCCAGAAGGACGGGATGACCACGAGGTGCTTCGCCCCCATCGCCTGCGCGAGCACCGCGTTGTCCGCGACATGCGCCCAGGTCTTCTCCCACACGGCCTCGCCATGATGCAGGCCGGTGAAGACGGTGCCGGCGGACACCTTGAGGCCCCGACGGTTCACCTCCTCGGTGAGGACCGCGGGATCGGTCGGCAGATACCCGTACGGGCCCAGCTCGATCCACTCGTAACCGGAGCCGGCGACCTCGTCGAGGAAGCGCTGCCAGGGGACCTGCTGGGGGTCGTCGGGGAACCACACACCCCAGGAGTCGGGAGCCGACCCGATCCGGATGCGCGACAGTGAGGGCTGAGGTGACAACGACGTCATGCCGGTCAGCTTCTGTTCGGACAGTAAGCGCTGTCAAGGTCTCGTCCGAATGTCTGGACAAAACATTGACAGGGCTCGGGATCCGGGGCTAGAAATCCGGGGGAGAGTCGATACGAAGGGAACTCGATGGCGTACGACCTGATCACCATGGGGCGGATCGGAGTAGACATCTATCCGCTGCAGACGGGCGTCCCACTGCCGCAGGTGGAGACCTTCGGCAAGTTCCTCGGCGGCTCGGCCACCAACGTCGCGGTCGCCGCCGCCCGCCTGGGACGCCGCACCGCGGTGATCACACGCACCGGCGACGACCCCTTCGGCACCTACCTCCACCAGGCACTGAAGGACTTCGGCGTCGACGACCGCTGGGTCACCCCGGTCCCCGGCCTGCCCACCCCGGTCGTCTTCTGCGAGATCTTCCCGCCGGACGACTTCCCGCTGTACTTCTACCGGGAGCCCAAGGCCCCGGACCTGGAGATCGACGCCCACGAGCTCGACCTCGACGCCATCCGTGACGCCCGCATCTTCTGGGTCACCGGCACCGGCCTGAGCGAGGAGCCCAGCCGTACGGCGACACTGGCGGCCCTCGCCCACCGGGCCAAGGCGGGCCTCACGGTCTTCGACCTCGACTGGCGCCCCATGTTCTGGAGCGACACGGCCGGGAAGGACCCCGCTGACAGGGCCCGCCCCTTCTACGAGGAGGCCCTGCGCCACACCACCGTCGCGGTCGGCAACCTCGACGAGGTGGAGGTCGCGACAGGCGTCCGTGAACCCCGCGCGGCGGCCCAGGCACTGCTGGACGCCGGTGTCGAGATCGCCGTGGTCAAGCAGGGCCCCAAGGGTGTCCTCGCCGTCAACAGCAAGGGCGAGGAAGCCGAGGTCCCGCCCCTGCCCGTCACCGTCCTCAACGGCCTCGGCGCCGGCGACGCCTTCGGCGGCTCGCTCTGCCACGGCCTCCTCGAAGGCTGGGACCTGGAGAAGATCATGCGGCACGCCAACGCGGCCGGCGCCATCGTCGCCTCCCGCCTGGAGTGCAGCTCGGCGATGCCGACGCCGGAAGAGATCGAGAACGCGATCGCGGCGGGAGCGGTGCTGTGAGCGCGAATCATCAGGAGGCCGGGGCTGTGAGCGCGGGCCATCTCGCCCCCGGCAACCCGGTCCCCGGCAACCCGACCCCTGGCAACCCCGCCCCCGGCGGCAGCCGTCCCGTCGCCGTCGACGTCGGCGAGATCGTCCGGCTCCGCACCGAGCGCCCGGAAGCCATCGCCGAGGCCGCCGTCCGGCGTGTCCGCCGGCCTCTGCTGAACGACAGCGGCCGCCTGATGATCGTCGCCGCCGACCACCCGGCCCGCGGCGCGCTCGGCGTCGGCGACCGCAAGTTCGCCATGGCCAACCGCGCCGACCTGCTCGAACGCCTGGTCCTGGCGCTGTCCCGCCCCGGCGTCGACGGCGTCCTCGCCACCGCCGACATCCTCGACGACCTGCTGCTGCTCGGCGCCCTCGACGGCAAGGTCGTCATGGGCTCGATGAACCGCGGCGGCCTCCAGGGCGCCAGCTTCGAACTCGACGACCGCTTCACCGGCCACCGCGCCGAGGACATACAGCGGCTCGGCTTCGACGCCGGCAAGCTGCTCCTGCGGATCGACTACGCCGACGCGGGCTCCCTCACCACCCTGGAGTCCACCGCCCGTGCGATCGACGACATGGCCGCACGGCAACTCCCGGTCTTCGTCGAGCCGTTCATCAGCAGCCGCACGGACGAGGGCAAGGTCAGGAACGACCTCTCCGCCGAGGCCGTCACCAAGTCCATCGCCATAGCCTCGGGCCTGGGCGGCAGTTCGGCCTACACCTGGCTGAAGGTCCCCGTCACCGAGAACCCCGACGACATGGCCGAGGTCATGGCCACCTCCACGCTGCCCGCCGTCCTCCTGGGCGGCGAGGTGGGCGACGACCAGGACGGGGCGTACGAGAAGTGGCGCGGGGCGCTGCAACTCCCCACCGTCCGGGGCCTGGTGGTCGGCCGTTCGCTGCTCTACCCGGCGGACGGGGACGTGGCCGCCGCCGTGGACACCGCCGTAGGACTGCTGTGAGGGCCGCATGAGCAACGATCTGTACGTTCCCGAGGGATCCTCGGCCAACGCCCTGTACACCGTGGACATCAATCCCAAGCGGGCCGGCTGGACCTACTGCAGTCTGCGGATCGTCACGCTGGAGCCGGGTGGCAAGCACACCTTCACCACCGGCGACAGCGAGTGGATCATCCTTCCGCTGGAAGGCGGATGTACCGTACAAACAGAAGAAAACGAGTTCCAACTCCTGGGCAGGGAAAGCGTGTTCGCGTCGGTCTCCGACTTCGCGTACGTTCCCCGCGACGCCCGGGCAACGATCGCCTCCGGCGCGGGAGGCCGCTTCGCCCTGGCAGGAGCGAAGTGCGAGCGACGACTCCCCGCCCGCTACGGCCCCGCGCCGGAGGTCCCCACCGAAGAACGCGGCAGCGGCAACCGGCTGCGCCACGTCCGCAACTTCGCCTCCGCCGACGCCTTCGACTGCGACAAGCTCATCGCCGTCGAGGTCATCACCCCCGGCGGCAACTGGTCCTCGTACCCGCCCCACAAGCACGACGAGAACCGGCCCGGCGAGGAAGCGGAGCTGGAGGAGATCTACTACTTCGAGATCGACGGCCCGAACGGGTTCGGCTATCAGCGCGTATCTCCCTCCCGTGAGGGCGGATCGGACGTCCTCACGGAGGTCCGCTCCGGCGACGCCGTCCTCGTCCCCGACGGATGGCACGGCCCGTCCATCGCCCAGCCCGACCACGACATGTACTACCTGAACGTCATGGCGGGACCGGGTCAGACGCGGGAGTGGCGGATCTGCTTCCATCCGGCCCACGTAGAAGGCACAGGGGGTTACCGATGACCTCAACGACGAGGCTCACGGTCGCGCAGGCACTCGTACGCTTCCTCGCCGCCCAGTACACGGAGCGCGACGGCGTACGGCAGCGGCTGATCGGCGCCACCTGGGGCATCTTCGGCCACGGCAACGTGGCCGGACTCGGCCAGGCGCTCATCGAGTACGGCGACGACATGCCCTACCACCAGGGCCGCAACGAGCAGTCGATGGTCCACGCGGCCATCGGCTACGCCCGCCAGTCGAACCGCCTGTCCACGCACGCCGTGACGACGTCGATCGGCCCCGGCGCGACCAACCTGGTCACCGGCGCCGCGCTCGCCACGATCAACCACCTCCCGGTCCTGCTCCTGCCCGGCGACATCTTCGCCACCCGGGTCGCCGACCCGGTCCTCCAGCAGCTCGAAGTCCCCTACGCGGGAGACATCAGCGTCAACGACAGCCTGCGCCCGGTGTCGAGGTACTTCGACCGTGTCATGCGGCCGGAGGCCCTGATCCCGGCGGCCCTCCAGGCGATGCGCGTCCTCACCGACCCGGTGGAGACGGGCGCGGTGACCCTCGCGCTCCCGCAGGACGTCCAGGCGGAGGCCTACGACTGGCCCGAGGAGTTCTTCGCCGAGCGCACCTGGGTCGTACGACGGCCGGGCGCGGACCCCACCGAACTCGCCGAGGCGGTCAGGGCGATCCGCGCCGCTCGGCGCCCGCTGATCATCGCGGGCGGCGGCGTCCACCACAGCCGCGCGGAGGAGGCCCTCGCCGAGTTCGCGGAGACCACGGGCATCCCCGTCGCCTCCACCCAGGCCGGCAAGGGCTCCCTGCGCTGGGACCACCCCCAGGACGTCGGCGCCATCGGCCACACCGGCACCGCCACCGCCAACGAACTCGCCCGCCAGGCCGACCTGGTGATAGGCGTCGGCACCCGCTACACCGACTTCACGACCGCCTCCCACACCCTGTTCTCGGGTGACGGCGTGCGCTTCCTCAACCTCAACATCGCCCCGTTCGACGGCCACAAGCTCGCCGGGCAGCCGCTCATCGCGGACGCGAGCAGCGGCCTGGCCGAGCTGACCGCGTCCCTGCGGACGCACGACCACCGGGTCACGGAGTCGTACCTCGGCGAGTACACGCTCGACAAGGACCGCTGGGAGTACCGCGTCGACGCCGCCTACGAGGCCGACGAACCCGATGTACGCCCGACCCAGCCGCAGGTCCTGGGCGCGCTGGACGCGATCGTCGACGAGTCGGACGTGATCATCAACGCGGCAGGCTCGCTCCCCGGCGATCTGCACAAGCTGTGGCGGGCGCGCTCCCGGGACCAGTACCACCTGGAGTACGGCTACTCCTGCATGGGCTACGAGATCCCGGCGGCGATCGGCGTGAAGATGGCCGACCCCGAGCGCAACGTCTGGGCGCTGGTCGGCGACGGCACGTACCTGATGATGCCGACCGAGATCGTGACCGCCGTCCAGGAGGGCGTCGCGATCAAGATGCTGCTCATCCAGAACCACGGGTACGCGTCGATCGGCGGGCTCTCCGAGTCGGTGGGCGGTGAGCGGTTCGGTACCGCCTACCGGTACCGGTCCGAGGACGGTACCTACACCGGGGCGCCGCTCCCGGTGGATCTGGCCGCCAACGCGGCCAGCCTGGGCATGCGCGTGCTGCGCGCGAAGACCGTGGGTGACCTGCGCGAGGCCCTCGCTCAGGCACGTGCGGCGGACACTCCCACATGTGTCTACGTCGAGACCGAAACGGCAGACACAGTGTCGGGCGCGCCTCCGGCGCAAGCCTGGTGGGATGTACCTGTGGCCGAGACCGCGACCCGACCGTCGGCGGTCAAGGCACGAGAGCTGTACGACCGGCACGTCTCTACCCGACGCCGCCATCTGTGAAGGAGCAACTGGGCATGACGAAGATCGTCAACCACTGGATCGGCGGCAAGACCGTCGAAGGCGCGTCGGGCAACTACGGGCCGGTCACCGACCCGGCGACCGGCGCGGTCACCACCAAGGTCGCGTTCGCCTCCGTGGAGGAGGTGGACTCCGCCGTCGCCGCCGCCAAGGACGCGTTCCAGACCTGGGGCACGTCCTCGCTGGCCAAGCGGACGACCATCCTGTTCAGGTTCCGGGCGCTCCTCGAGGCGAACCGGGACGCGATCGCGGAGCTGATCACCGCCGAGCACGGCAAGGTGCACAGCGACGCGCTGGGCGAGGTCGCGCGCGGTCTGGAGATCGTGGACCTGGCGTGCGGGATCACCGTGCAGCTGAAGGGCGAGCTGTCGACCGAGGTCGCCAGCCGCGTGGACGTGGCCTCGATCCGGCAGCCGCTGGGTGTCGTGGCCGGCATCACGCCGTTCAACTTCCCGGCGATGGTCCCGATGTGGATGTTCCCGATCGCCATCGCGACCGGCAACACCTTCGTGCTGAAGCCGTCGGAGAAGGACCCGTCGGCCTCCCTGAAGATCGCCGAGCTGCTGGCCGAGGCCGGTCTGCCCGACGGTGTCTTCAACGTCGTGCACGGCGACAAGGTGGCCGTGGACCGTCTCCTGGAGCACCCGGACGTCAAGGCCGTCTCCTTCGTCGGCTCGACCCCGATCGCCCGCTACATCCACACCACGGCCTCCGCGAACGGCAAGCGCGTCCAGGCCCTGGGCGGCGCCAAGAACCACATGCTGGTCCTGCCGGACGCCGACCTCGACGCGGCGGCGGACGCCGCGGTGAGCGCGGCCTACGGTTCGGCGGGCGAGCGCTGCATGGCCATCTCGGCCGTGGTCGCGGTCGGTGCGATCGGCGACGAGCTGGTGGAGAAGATCCGCGAGCGCGCCGAGAAGATCAAGATCGGCCCCGGCAACGACCCGGCCTCCGAGATGGGCCCGCTCATCACCAAGGTCCACCGCGACAAGGTGGCGTCCTACGTCACCGGCGCCGCGGCCGAGGGCTGCGAGGTCGTCCTGGACGGCTCCGGCTTCACGGTCGAGGGCTTCGAGGACGGTCACTGGATCGGCATCTCGCTCCTCGACAAGGTGCCCACCACGGCGAAGGCGTACCAGGACGAGATCTTCGGTCCGGTCCTGACCGTGCTGCGCGTGGACACCTACGACGACGGCATCGCCCTCATCAACGCCTCGCCGTTCGGCAACGGCACCGCGATCTTCACCCGGGACGGCGGCGCCGCCCGCCGCTTCCAGCTGGAGGTCGAGGCCGGCATGGTCGGCGTGAACGTCCCGATCCCGGTCCCCGTCGGCTACCACAGCTTCGGTGGCTGGAAGGACTCGCTCTTCGGCGACCACCACATCTACGGCAACGACGGCACGCACTTCTACACCCGCGGCAAGGTCGTCACCACCCGCTGGCCCGACCCGGCCGACGGCCCGACGGGCGTGGACCTGGGCTTCCCGCGCAACCACTGAGTGAGTGACAGCTGAGCCCGGGCACCTTGACGGAGGTGCCCGGGCTCAGTCATGTCCGTGTCCTACTGCCCCTGGGCTTCCTTGAGCGCCTCGGACATGTCGGCGGTCTGGGCGGCCGGGGGAGCCTTGACCTCGGCGGTGGCGCCGAACTTGGCGAAGTCCATGGTGACCTTGAGCCCGCCCATCTCCTGCTCCAGACGGACGGGCAGATCCTTGTCGTTCACCCAGATGTCGAAGGTGAACTTGTAGGCACCCCCGGTCGCCTGGTTGAGGAGGCTGTCTTCGTCGGTGTAGGCGTCCTTGAGCTTGCCCATGTCGGACTTACCGACGACGGCCCGGTAGTGGGTCGCCTTCTGGCCGTCGACCGTCTCCGAGCCGAGGTCCTTGACGTTCTTGGCGTACTTGATGGTCTTCAGGGAGGCGATCGGATTGGCGTTGCCGCCGCTCATCGCCTTGGCTCCGGCCTCACCGAACACGGCGGAGGCGTCGACCTTCATCCACTCCTTGCCCTTGAGCGGACCGGAGGCCTGCGGGTCGACGTCGTAGTAGTAGACGCCGTCGACGAACAGAGTCTGGATCGTCGGGTCGTCCTGCACCGTCTGCATCTGCGCGGCCGCGGTGTCCATCTGGACGTCGTACGCCATGCCGTCGCCCCACGAGTACGTGCCGTTCATGGCGATGGGCGTGCCGGTGCCCAGGTCGGTCGACACCTTCACCTCGGCCGACCCGAGCTCCTCGCTCCGATCCGTGGCCCGGCTGAGCGCCGCCATGATCGCGTCGGTCTTGTCGACCGCGTCGGCCGTCTGCTTCACGGACTCCGCGCTGCACGCCGACGTCGCGACGAGCGCCGCCGCCGTGAACCCCACCCAGGCAGCGGTGTGCCTCAGCTTCATGTTCCCCACCCGTAGCTGTGATTCGTATGTGAGTTCTGTGAGAAATGACTTTAGCGGGCCGTACCGACATCCCCGCGACGGGATTTTTTCGCCGTCGGCGCTGCGGTTCCCGTACACCCCAAGGGCGGGGAGGGGACAGCGTTTGACTGCCGTATCCGTATGTCAAAGGGTAGTTGATCTACTGATTCCGTAGCAGGCAACCCATTGACGCAATGGTTTTCGTCGGGGTTCCATCAGCGCCATCTGCTGCACGAGTCGATCGGAAGCCGCCGTATGACCGACACGCTCCGCCCTGCCGAGGTCGCCCTCCCCGAGGCGCCCGACAGTCCCCAGAAGCTCAAGCGCTCCATCGGAGTCGTCGGCGGCACCCTCCTCA
This sequence comes from Streptomyces sp. WM6386, assembly GCF_000972385.1. Classification (GTDB taxonomy): domain Bacteria; phylum Actinomycetota; class Actinomycetes; order Streptomycetales; family Streptomycetaceae; genus Streptomyces. Next base: position 22,131 of record NZ_JXTE01000071.1, on the reverse strand, counting down.
CCCTCTCCTGTGTGACCCCCGCGTCCACACTCTTCGTGGTGGTCCCGGACCTCTTCGGCTCGCTCGGCACCGCGACCGCCCTGACCATCGCCATCGGCTCCCTCCTCTGTATCGCCGTGGCGTTCTGCTACTCCGAGCTGGGCACCCTCATCCCCAGCGCGGGCGGCGAGTACGCGATGGTCTCGACGATGGCGGGCCGGCTGGCGGGCTGGCTCGTCTTCGTGCTGTCCCTCCTGGTCGTGATGATCGTCCCGCCGGTGATCGCGATGGGCACGGCGGACTACCTGGCCCCGATCGTCCACCTCGACCCGTCGATGGCGGGCGCCGGCGTCATGCTCCTGGCAACCCTCGCCGGCCTGCTGGACCTGCGCGCCAACGCGTGGATCACCGGTGTCTTCCTGGTCCTCGAGGTGATCGCGGCGGCCGTGGTCGCGGTCCTGGGCTTCGCGCACAGCGAGCGGGGCGCGGACAGCCTGGTGTCGCTCCAGGTGGCCGGCGCGGACGGCCACGCGGACACCGTGACGGCGATGCTGATCGTGTCCGGCCTGGCGATCGCCCTGTTCATCACCCAGGGCTTCTCCACCGCCGTCTACCTCTCCGAGGAGATGGAGAACCCGCGCCGCAACGTGGCCCGCACGGTCCTCGCCACCCTCGCGATCTCCTCCGTGATCATCCTGGTCCCGGTGATCGCGATCACGCTGGGCGCCAAGGACCTCTCCGCACTCACGGGCGGCGACATCGGCACGATGGTCACCACCTGGTCCAACTCCGCCGTCGGCACCTTCGTCAGCCTCTGCGTGGCCCTCGCGATCATCAACGCGGGCATCGTCATGGTCATCCAGAACTCCCGCGTCCTCTTCGCCTCGGCCCGCGACAAGGCCTGGCCCACCCCGGTCAACGACGTCTTCGCCAGACTGGGCCGCTTCGGCTCCCCGTGGGTCGCCACCCTCGCGGTCGGCGTCCCGGGCGCGATCCTCTGCTTCGTGAACCTGGACACCCTGTACGGCATCACCGGCGTCTCGGTGACCGCCATGTACCTGCTGGTGGCGGTAGCGGCGCTGCTGTCCCGCAAGGTCCCCCACAAGCACACCCCGGCTTGGCGCATGCCCCTGTGGCCGGCGGTACCGATCCTGCTGATAGCGGTCCTCGCGTACATCCTGAGCCAACAGGAAACGACGTACTTGCTCTGGACGGGCGGGACAACGGCGGCGGCCACTCTGTACTGGGCCCTGTACCTCCGCCCGCGCAAGGACACACGGTGGCTCGTATCCATACCCGAGGACGGACACGCCTAGGGGCGCGGGGCTGTATCGATTTGCGGCTCCGCCGCGTGGGCACCACCAGCCACGAACAACCCCGCACCCGGCAACTCACGGACTGGACCGAGCTCGTAGCCATACAGCGAACGCGGTATACGAGAACGACCGCGTACCCCCGTGGAAGGTCCCCGAGTTCAGCCCTCGGTCGATAACGATCCGACAGTTTCACCCCGTACCGTTGAACCATGGATCTTCGACCCCCCGGACTGCGAGGGCGCCTTCGGAGGCCGCGACGGTGGATCGCCGCCGCGGCCTCCGTCGTCGTGCTCGCCGGTGCCGGTACATGGACGGCCGTCGCGGACGACGACGCGCCCCCGGTGCACCAGTCCGACCGGGTCATGGCGGTGAACGGCGTACGCATAGACACCTCGTACTTCACCCCCGAAGCCGCCGGCAGACACCCCGCCGTCCTCCTCGGCCACGGCTTCGGCGGCAGCAAGAACGACGTACGCGAACAGGCCGAAGCCCTCGCCCGGGACGGCTACGCGGTTCTCACCTGGTCCGCCCGCGGCTTCGGGAAGTCGACGGGCAAGGTCGGCCTCAACGGCCCGAAGGCCGAGGTGGCCGACGTCGAGAAACTGATCGACTGGCTCGCGGAGCAGCCGACGGTCCAGCTCGACAAGAAGGGCGACCCCCGCGTGGGCATGGCGGGCGGCTCGTACGGCGGCGCGATCGCCCTTCTCATCGCCGGCCACGACGACCGCGTCGACGCCATCGCCCCGGCGATCACCTACTGGAACCTCTCGGACGCCCTCTTCCCGAACGGCGTCTTCAAGAAGCTCTGGGCCGGCATCTTCGTCAACACCGGCGGCGGCTGCGACAAGTTCGAACCGCGGATCTGCGAGATGTACCAGCGCGTCGCCGAGTCCGGCACCCCGGACGCCGCGGCCGAGAAGATGCTGGAGGAACGCTCGCCCTCCGCGGTCGGCGACCGGATCAAGGTCCCGACCCTGCTCATCCAGGGCCAGAGCGACTCCCTCTTCCCGCTGGACCAGGCCGACGCCGCCGAGAAGGCGATCAAGGCCAACGGCGCCCCCGTGGACGTCGACTGGATCGCGGGCGGCCATGACGGCGGCGACATGGAGACGAGCCGCGTCCAGTCCCGTGTGCGGTCCTGGTTCGACCGCTATCTCAAGGACCAGAAGACCACCGACACCGGCCCGGCCTTCCGCGTCACCCGCACCGGCGGCGTCGACTCCACCGACGGCGCGGCGCAGCTGCGGGGCGCGAGCGACGACACCTACCCCGGCCTGGAGAGCGGCCGGAAGTCCATCGCCCTGACCGGCCGCGAGCAGGACTTCGCCAACCCGGCCGGCGCCAACCCGCCCGCCGTCTCCGCCCTCCCCGGCCTCGGCGGCTCCGGCCTCACCCAGCTCTCCTCGCTGGGCGTCGGGGTCTCCCTGGACTTCCCGGGCCAGTTCGCCCGGTTCGACTCCAAGCCGGTCACCGACGACCTCCGCATCACCGGCGCCCCGACGGCCACCGTCCACGTGAAGTCCACGTCCGACGACGCCGTCCTGTTCGCCAAGGTCTACGACGTGAGCCCGAACGGCACCCGGCAGGTACTGCCGTCCCAGCTGGTCTCACCCGTCCGTGTCGAGGGCGCCAAGTCCGGCAAGGACGTGACGATCACCCTCCCGGCGATCGACCACAAGATCGACACGGGGCACCGCCTGCGCCTGGTCCTCGCCTCCACGGACCTCGGCTACGCCTCCCCGGCCGCCCCGGCGACGTACACCGTCTCCCTGAAGGGCGACCTCGAGGTCCCCACGGCCCCCGGTGTCTCCACCGCGGCCGCCCCACTGCCCTCCTGGGTCTGGTGGCTGCCCCTCGGGGGCGCCGTGCTCGCGCTGCTCCTGCTTCTGACGGGCCGCCGCCGCACGGCCATGCCCGACCCGGACCCGGAGCTGGCCGAAGTCCCGCTCCAGATCACCGACCTGAGCAAGAAGTACGCGGGCGGCGACCGTTACAGCGTCCGTGACCTGTCCTTCCGCGTCGAGAAGGGCCAGGTGCTGGGCCTCCTCGGCCCCAACGGCGCCGGCAAGACGACCAGCCTCCGCATGCTGATGGGCCTGATCAAGCCGGACGGCGGCGAGATCCGGGTCTTCGGTCACGCGATCCGCCCCGGCGCCCCGGTCCTGTCCCGGGTCGGCTCGTTCGTCGAGGGCGCGGGCTTCCTGCCGCACCTCTCGGGCCGCGAGAACCTGGAGCTGTACTGGCAGGCGACGGGCCGCCCGGCCGAGGACTCCCACCTGGACGAGGCGCTGGAGATCGCCGGCCTCGGCGACGCACTGGCCCGCGCGGTCCGCACGTACTCCCAGGGCATGCGCCAGCGCCTGGCCATCGCCCAGGCCATGCTCGGCCTGCCGGACCTGCTCATCCTCGACGAGCCGACCAACGGCCTGGACCCGCCACAGATCCGCGAGATGCGCGAGGTGATGATCCGCTACGCGGCGGCCGGCCGCACGGTCATCGTCTCCAGCCATCTGCTGGCGGAGGTCGAGCAGACCTGCACCCATCTCGTGGTCATGGACCGCGGCCGCCTCGTCCAGGCCGGCCCGGTCGCCGAGATCATCGGCTCCGGCGACACCCTGCTGGTCGGCACGGCCTCGCCCGTCGAGGAGCCGATCGTCGAGAAGGTGGCGGCCCTGCCCGGCATCGCCTCGGCGCTCCGCACCGACGAGGGCATCCTGATCCGCCTCGACACCGACGGCAGCGCCGAGCGCCTGGTCGCCGAACTCGTCCGGCTCGAGGTGCCCGTCCAGTCGGTGGGCCCGCACCGCCGCCTGGAGGACGCCTTCCTCACCCTGATCGGAGGTGCCGCGTGAGCACGCTGACCGAGACGGCCTCCGGCTACAAAGCGGGCCGTACGCTCCCCCTGCGCGTGGAGCTGGTCCGCCAGCTCAAGCGCCGCCGCACGATCGTCATGGGCGGCATCCTCGCCGCCCTGCCCTTCGTCCTGCTCGTCGCCTTCGCCATCGGCGGCGAGCCGGGCGGCCGCAACAACACGGTCTCCCTGATGGACACGGCGACCGCGTCCGGCGCCAACTTCGCCGCGGTCAACCTGTTCGTGTCGGCGGGCTTCCTGCTGGTCATCCCGGTCGCCCTGTTCTGCGGGGACACGGTCGCCTCGGAGGCCGGCTGGTCCTCCCTGCGCTACCTCCTCGCGGCCCCGGTACCCCGGGCCCGGCTCCTGTGGTCCAAGCTCATGGTCGGCCTCGGCCTCAGCCTGGCCGCGATGATCCTGCTGCCCGTCGTCGCGCTGGCCGTCGGCACGGCGGCCTACGGCTGGGGCCCGCTGGAGCTCCCCACCGGGGGTTCACTCGACCCGGGAACGGCGGCACAGCGGCTCGTCGTCGTCGTGGGATTCATCTTCGTCTCCCAACTGGTCACCGCGGGGCTCGCGTTCTGGCTCTCGACCAAGACCGACGCCCCCCTCGGCGCGGTCGGCGGCGCCGTCGGCCTGACCATCGTCGGCAACGTCCTGGACGCCGTGACCGCCCTCGGCGACTGGCGCCACTTCCTGCCCGCGCACTGGCAGTTCGCCTGGGCGGACGCCGTCCAGCCCACTCCCGAGTGGTCCGGCATGATCCAGGGCACCGCGGTCTCGATAACGTACGCCCTCGTGCTGTTCGCGCTGGCCTTCCGCGGTTTCGCCCGCAAGGACGTGGTGTCCTAGGTCACCGGAGGATCACCTACCGGTCTCAACGGCCCTGCTCCGTGGCCTCTTCGAGACGCTTCCGCAACGCTCCGTAGCGCACGTTGTGGCCCCCTGGCCCGTCACAGTCACAAAGGTCGACGTCAACGGACCAAGGGGGCACGGAACATGGAGCAGTATCGAATACGACGCGTGCGCGCCGCGTTGCTCGCGCTCACCGCGGCGGGCGGCCTGCTGCTGACGGGGTGCAGCGCGAGCGGCGACGGCGCGAACGGATCCTCGTACGACGGCGGCAACAAGGGCGGCGGCTACGCACCCGCGCCGGAGGGGGAGCAACAGGGAAGCAGCCCGGACAGCCCGGACAGTGACTCCCGCGACGTCGCCCCCGAGCCCGACTACCTCTCCACCTTCGCCCTCGACGTCGACACCGCCTCCTACGGCTACGCACGCCGCACCCTCGCCGAGGGCAGCTTGCCCGACCCCTCGACGGTCCGCCCGGAGGAGTTCGTCAACAGCTTCCGCCAGGACTACGACCGTCCGGACGGCAACGGCTTCACGGTGACCGTCGACGGTGCCCGCACCGACAAGGACGACTGGTCCCTGGTCCGCGTCGGCCTCGCCACCCGCGCCGCAGAGGACGGCGAGGAACGCCCGCCGGCCGCCCTGACCTTCGTCATCGACATCTCCGGCTCCATGGCCGAGCCGGGCCGCCTCGACCTCGCCAAGGACTCCCTGGACACGATGACGGACCAGCTCCGCGACGACGACTCGGTCGCCATCGTCACCTTCAGCGACGAGGCCGAGCGGGTCCTGCCGATGACCCGCCTGGACGGCAACCGCGACGAGGTCCACGACGCGATCGACGGCCTGGAACCCACCGACTCCACCAACCTCGGCGCCGGCGTCGACACCGGCTACGAGACCGCCGAGGACGGCCTGCGCGAGGGCGCCACCAACCGCGTCGTCCTCATCTCGGACGCCCTCGCCAACACCGGCGACACCGACGCCGACACCATCCTCGAACGCATCGCGAGCGAACGCCGCGAGCACGGCATCACCCTCTTCGGCGTCGGAGTCGGCAGCGACTACGGCGACCAGCTCATGGAGCAGCTCGCCGACAAGGGCGACGGCCACACCGCCTACGTCTCCGACGAGGACGACGCCCGAAAGGTCTTCGTCGAGCAACTCCCGCGGAACATCGACCTGACCGCCCGCGACGCAAAGGCCCAGGTCGCCTTCGACCCCGAAACGGTCAAGGAGTTCCGTCTCGTCGGCTACGACAACCGCCGGGTCGACGACGAGGACTTCCGCGACGACAGCGTCGACGGCGGCGAGATCGGCCCCGGCCACACCGTCACCGCCCTCTACGCCGTCCGCCACAAATCCGGCACCGACGGCCACCTCGCCACCGCGAGCGTCCGCTGGCTCGACCCCGAGTCCCGCACCCCGCACGAGGAGTCCGGCCAGTTGGAGAGCGAGGACCTCGACGGCGACCTCTGGGAAGCGGGCCCCCGCCTCCAAGTCACCGCTGTCGCCGCCTACTTCGCCGACACTCTGCGCTCCTACGGCGCCGAGTTCAGCCCCCTGCCCGGCACCCCGTCCCTCGGCGAACTGAGCGAACGCGCCCACGACTTGGCCGAGAGCACCGAGGACGAGGACGTGACACAGCTCGCCGAGGCCATCGACCAGGCGAACCGCCACGGGGATTGACCTTTCCTTACGCATGAGTAAGTTACCCCCCAGTCAGAGCCGACTGGGGGCCGTCATGGGCGTACGCAAGGATCTGAAGAGGGCAAAACAACGCACCGACCTGGCCATCCGCGCCAAGGTCGAGATCACTCGGGACGAGCGGGGCGTGGTGCGAGAGGCCCGCACCACGCCCCTCGCCCCGCCCGCACCGACCGGCAGCACCGCCGATCTCCCGTTCACCAACGCCACCGAGGCGCCGGACGCGGTGGTCCTGCGCCGAAAGCAAGGGGACACCTGGCACCCGGTCACCGCGACCGCCTTCGCCCGCGAAGTCACCGCCACCGCCAAGGGGTTGATCGCCGCCGGTCTCGAACCGGGCGGCCGCGTCGCGGTGATGTCCCGCACCCGCTACGAGTGGACGGTCCTGGACTTCGCGATCTGGGCGGCGGGCGGCCAGACCGTCCCGGTCTACGCCACCTCCTCCGCCGAGCAGGTGGAGTGGATCATCCGGGACTCCGGCGCCCGCTTCGTCGTCACCGAGACCGCGGAGAACGCCGACACGGTGACGACGGGCACGGCCGGCCACCAGGAGCGGCCGCGGGTCTGGCAGTTGGACGCCCAGGCACTCACCGAACTCAGGACCCTCGGCGCGGACCTCCCCGACGAGGAGGTCACCAAGCGCCGCGCGAGCCTGACCCCCGACACCGTCGCGACGATCTGCTACACCTCCGGCACCACCGGAAAACCCAAGGGCTGCGTCCTCACCCACGCCAACCTCCACGCCGAGGCCGCCAACACGGTCGAGCTGCTCCACCCGATCTTCAAGGAGGTCACCCGCCAGGTCGCCTCCACCCTCCTCTTCCTCCCCCTCGCCCACATCCTCGGCCGCACCCTCCAGATCGCCTGTCTGATGGCCCGCATCGAGATCGGCCACTGCCCGAGCATCAAGCCGGACGAACTCCGCCCGGCGCTCAAGGAGTTCCGCCCGACCTTCCTCGTCGGTGTGCCGTACCTCTTCGAGAAGATCCACGACACCGGCCGCGCCACCGCCGAGAAGCTCGGCCGCGGCGCCTCCTTCGACCGCGCAGACCGCATCGCCGTCCGCTTCGGCGAGCAGTACCTGGACAAGTTCCTCGACCGCGGCAAGGGCCCGGGTCCGGGTCTCTACGCCGCCTGGGCCCTGTACGACCTGCTGGTCTACCGCCGGGTCCGCAAGGAGCTCGGCGGCCGGATGCGCTACGCCATCAGCGGCGGCTCCCCGCTCGACCGCAACCTCAACCTGTTCTTCTACGCGGCAGGGATCATCGTCTACGAGGGCTACGGACTGACCGAGACCACGGCCGCCGCCACCATCGTCCCGCCCCTGAAACCCCGCCCCGGCACGGTCGGCCCGCCCGTCCCCGGCACCGCCGTCCGCATCGCCGACGACGGGGAGGTCCTCATCAAGGGCGGCATCGTCTTCGGCGCCTACTGGAACAACCCGGCCGCCACCGACGCCGTACTCACCGACGACTGGTTCGCCACCGGCGACCTCGGCTCCCTGGACGAGGACGGCTATCTCACCATCACCGGCCGCAAGAAGGACATCATCGTCACCTCAGGCGGCAAGAACGTCTCCCCGGCCGTCCTGGAGGACCGGCTGCGCAGCCGCCCCCCGGTCGGCCAGTGCCTCGTGGTCGGCGACAACCGCCCCTTCGTCGCCGCCCTCATCACCCTCGAACCCGAGGCGATCAGCCACTGGCTGTCGGTCCGCAGGATGCCGGCCGACACCCCGCTGTCCGAGCTGGTGAAGGACCCGAGGCTGCGCGCCGACGTCCAGAAGGCCGTGGACTACGCCAACGAGGCCGTCTCCCGCGCCGAGTCGATCCGTGCCTTCACCCTGGTCGAGGGCGAGTTCACCGAGGACAACGGCATGCTCACGCCGTCCCTGAAGGTCAAACGGCACGCGGTGCTGTCGGCGTACGCGCAGGACATCGAGGCGATCTACCGCAAGTGAGACGCCGAACGGCGGGCCACCGGTGGAACCGGTGACCCGCCGTGGCGCAGATCCGAGAATCAGCCGTTGTGCTGGTCGTCCAGGATGTGCGACAGGGGCTCGTCGCCCTTGGCCTGGGTGGAGTTCTCGACACACTGCTGGTTCTGCGGGGCCGACAGGATCGGCACGTCCTGGGCGATACCGAGGGCGAGGAGACCGACGATCCCCTGCGCGTTCAGCTTCGCCGGCAGGCCGACACAGGGCTTGTTCAGCGAACCCTGGACCAGCGAGAGCTGCGGGCTCATGTCGCCGAACGTCGCCGAGTTGCCGAACTCCTGCGAGGCGTGGTTGCCGCTGGCGGAGGTGGTGCCGTCGCCGTCACCGATGGCAAGAGCCTGGGGCGCGCCCGCGGCCGTGACACCGGCGACGGAGGCGGCGATAGCCGCGGAAGCCCACAGCTTCTTCATGTTCATTCCCTTCGAAAAGCGGACTCCGGTGAGGAGCTGCATGATCGTCAACTGCCGCACCCCGGCCGGGGTTGCGCTCTTTGCCCCGATTGGCCCAGCGCACCCGCGAACCACGCGGGCGCCCCGGTCGTACGAGCTCATTTGCAGGTCAGAGAGCTGCCCCGCACCGGACCGTAGCCCTTCAGGCCCGGCGGGTCCTTGAGCCCGGGGTTCGCGTCGGCCTTGAGCAGCGGCCGGTCCGCGCGCAGCTTGGCGAACATCGCGTCCGCCCGCTTCATGTCCCAGGCCAGCGTCGAACCGATGTCCGGGCGGGTCTCGTTGAAGCCGGCGATCGGCACCGTCGTGAACTCGATCGCCTTGGCCGGCACCTTCTGCAGCGCCGCCGCCAGCTGCACCATTTCCCTGGCGTCGAAGCCCTGCTCGACCTGCCCCTTGCCGAGCAGCGTGCCCGTCACGCGCGCCATGCCCACCGGATCGGTGAGCGCCTTCTTGGCCCGGAGCCCGCGCAGCGCGTTCACCAGGAACCGGTGCTGGCGCTGGATCCGCCCGAGATCGGCGCTGGTGTCGACATGCCGGGAGCGGACGTACTGCAGCGAGGGACCGCCGTCCAGCCGGTGCTTGCCGGGCTTGAGGTTCAGCTTGGTGGCCGAGTCCTTCAAGGTCCGCGAGGTGCACACCTCGACGCCGCCGACGTCGTTCACGGCGTCGATGAAGCGCCGGAAGTCCACCTGGACATACCGGTCGATCCGCATCCCGGTCATCGACTCGACGGTACTGATGGTGAGCGCCGGCCCGCCCTCGTCGTACGCGCCGTTGATCTTCAAGGGATGCGGCCCGCGTTCCTCGCCGGTCGACTCCTCGCGGTACGGCGGGATGTCCGCGTAGGAGTCCCGCGGCATGCTGACCACGCTGACGCGGTCCCGGCGTGCGGAGACGTGGACGAGCATCAGGACGTCGGTGCAGTTGCAGGCGATGCCGCCGGCGTGGAACTTCCGCTTCTCGGCGGCGGAGATGGTGTCCCGGCCGTCCGTGCCCATGAGCAGGATGTTCAGGGCCTTGGGCGCCTGTCGTTCGGGGAGTGCGGAACTGGCGAGGAGCGTCGCGGTCGTCGCGAGGACGAGTCCGGGGACTGCGAGGGAAGAAAGGGTTCTCTTCATCGTCACGCGCCGAACGCTAAAACAGCGGGCCGCCGAGAAGTCGGCGGCCCGCTGACGGGGACTCAGAATGCGGCCCCAATGCTCAGGAACTTCAGTCCCCGAGGGTGGTTCAGCGGTTGCCCGTGCCGTTGCCGGCCAGGACCGAGATGTCGTCCAGGATGTGCGACAGGTCGTCCAGGATGTGCGACAGGGGCTCGTCGCCCTTGGCCTGGGTGGAGTTCTCGACACACTGCTGGTTCTGCGGGGCCGACAGGATCGGCACGTCCTGGAGGACGCCGATGGCGCCGAGGCCGACGATTCCCTGCAGGTTCGCCTTCGCGGGCAGGCCGATGCAGGGCTTGTTGAGCGAGCCCTGGATGAGTGCCATCTGCGGGCTCATCTTGCCGTAGGTGGCCGAGTTGCCGAACGACTGGTGCGCACCGTTGCCGCTGGCGGACTTGGTGCCGTCGTCGTTGCCGATAGCCATGGCGGGGGAGGCGGCGCCCACGACGGAGGCGGCGACCGCGGCGGTAGCCAGAACCTTCTTGATCACTTGCTAGTCCCTTCTGGAGAAACCCCGTCCACCGGAGCGTTCTGGTCAACTGTCCGGCGGCTGCTTGGTTCCTCCGCTTCACTCCGATGGCCCATTCCGCGATTCCGTGAATTCCGGGGGAGCCGCGGCCCGATCGAGTGAAGTGCCGAAACCAAACCCCGCGGGGTTGGTTGATGCGAGGGCAGGAGCGTGCGTCTCGGTGATGCACCCAGGAAAGGAACTGAAATGCTGAAGAAGGCAATGGCCGCCACGGCGGTCGCCGCTTCCGTCGTAGGTGCGGCGTCGCCGGCCATGGCCATCGGGAACGACGACGGCACCAAGTCCGCCAGCGGCAACCACGCCGATTCGAAGTTCGGCAACTCCATCACCAAGGGTGACATGAGCCCGCAGGCCACGCTGGTGCAGAGCACGGCCAACAAGCTCTGTGTCGGCCTGCCGGTGAAGGCGAACGCCCAGGGCATCGTCGGTCTCATCGCCGCCGTCGGCGTGGCCCAGGACATCCCGGTCCTGTCGGCCGCGCAGAACCAGCAGTGCGCCGACAACTCGACGCAGGCCAAGGGTGACGAGCCCGCCTCGCACATCCTCAGCGACATCTCCGCCCTCGCGGGTAACGGTCAGGGCAACCGCTGATCCGTCGGATTCTGAAATCGCTCGGGCGGCTCGTGAATTCACGTGGGCTGCCCGAGCGTTTTGCGTCACTCAGGTGAACCGTTCCTCCTCGGTTGGGCTTCTCGTGTCAATTCTGTGAAGGCGTTCGAGTGAATTACCAGGCGACTCACGTTCCGTAGTTTCTTCGGCTGTCTATCCCTCGTTTACAGCCTGCAGGTCACGTCATAGGGGCATGACCGCAGAGAAGGGAAAGCTCATGAAGAAGACCGCTGCTGTCGTCGCGGGCGCGATCATGGCCCTGGGCATGGCCGCCCCCGCTTTTGCCGACGCGGGCGCCGAGGCTGCCGCTGTCCACTCGCCGGGCGTCCTCTCCGGCAACGTGGTCCAGGTTCCCATCCACATCCCGATCAACGTGTGCGGCAACACCGTCAACATCATCGCCCTGCTGAACCCGGCGTTCGGCAACACCTGCATCAACAAGTGACGCCGTAACGTCCCCAGCCACTCCGGCTGTGTGAGCCGGCCTTGGAAACAGCCTCTGTTGCCTTCCAAGGCCGGCTTTTCCCACTTCTTCAAGCAGGAAGACAACGAGATTGCGACAGACCCTGAGTAGGGGAATGGTCGCGGCCGCCGCCGCGACGAGCATCCTGTCCCTGTGCGGCAGCAGCCCCGCCCTCGCCGACTCGGACGCGAACGGCGGCGCCAAGGGCTCGCCCGGCGTCCTGTCCGGCAACGACGTCCAGGTCCCGGTCGACGCGCCGGTCAACGCCTGCGGCAACTCCGTCGATGTCATCGCCCTGTTGAACCCGGCGTTCGGCAACTCCTGTGCAAACGACTCGGGTTCGCACAGGGGCGGCGCCTCGTACGGCGACGACTCCGGCTACGGCGACGAGTCCGGCTACGGCGGGGGCAGCCACGGCCCCTCCGGGCACGCGACGCACGGCCGCACCGAGGGTTCGCCCGGGGTGCTGTCCGGCAACAACACGCAGGCGCCGGTCGAGGTGCCGGTGAACGCGTGCGGGAACACGGCGGACGTCATCAGCGGGCTCAACCCCGCCTACGGCGACGACTGCGGCTCCGGCGGCCACGGGGACACCCCGGGGTACGGCGACACGCCGACGCCGACGCCGCCCGGCCACGGTGACGAGACGCCCACGCCCACGCCGACGCCGCCCGGTCACGGTGACGAGACGCCGACTCCGACGCCGTCGCCGCCCGGCCACGGTGACGAGACGCCGACCCCGTCACCCACGCCGCCCGGCCACGGTGACGAAACCCCCACCCCCACACCGCCGACCAACACAGACAGCACGCCCCCCGGCCCCCACGGTCCGCCGCCCCAGCTGCCCGACACCGGAAGCAACGAGGCCCTGCTGGCCGCTTCCGTCGGCAGTGCGGCGATGATCGCGGCCGGGGCCGTGCTGTACCGGCGGGGCCGTAGGCAGGCCGGGGCCCACCAGTAGGCGTGCCGGGTGCCGGACGACCTCCGTCCGGCACCCGCGCCCCTCAACGCCGTACCCGCTCCGGCGTGCCGTGCCGCCCCGGCGCCGGGACGATCCCCTCGCGCGGACCGGTGTGCAGACGGCGCCGCACCCCTCGTACCAGCGCACCGGCCGTGTAGGTCGCACCGTGCACGAAACGCATCGCCGGGCCGAAGGCGGAGGCCGTCACCAGGCCCGCCAGGAACAGACCGGAATGTGACGGGGACTCGAAGTCCCGGCCGGCCTGCGGGGCGCCGTCCGCGCCCGTGGCCAGGGTCGAGCGCAGGCCGTCGGAGAGCAGGCCGAGACGGTCGATGCTCGCCCTGAATCCCGTGGCCGCGACGACGTGTTCGGTCTCCAGGGTGCGCAGGGTCCCCGCCCCGTCCGCCCGGTCCAGCACATCGAGCCGCACCCCGCCCGGCACCGCCCGGGCCGCCGCCACCTCGTGGGCGAGGAGCACCTCCACGGCCGGCTCCACCCGGTCCCGCACCCACCAGGCGCCCGCCGGACCGAGTGCCGTCGCCGCGATCCGGGCCCGCGTCGGCTCCGGGAGCCGGCGGAAGAGGCCGGCGCGCTCGGCGTAGAACCAGTTGCGCCAGCCGCAGCCCAGGCCGCTGTGCGGGGAGCGGGCCGACTGCCACCAGGGGCGTTGCCACGGCGGCGGCACATCGTTCCAGCACAGCTCGTCGGCGCGCGCCAGGACCCGGACCCGGGTGCCCTGTTCCGCGAGGAGGGCCGCGGTCTCCAGAGCCGCCTGGCCGCCACCGATCACCGTGACGTCCTTGCCGCGGAAGCGGTCGAGATCGCCGTGGTGGCTGCTGTGCGAGACGAGGGAGGGGGAGATGCCGTCGAAGACCGAGGGGATCTCCACGAACGGCAGCACGCCCACGGCCAGCGCGAGGGTGCGGGAGGGCAGCACCTCGCCGTCCTCGGTGACCGTCTCGAAGCCACCGGGGCGCAGGGCCACCACCCGGGACACCGTGCGCTCGTCGACCTTCGGTACGGCGTTGCGGGCGAACCACAGGCCGTACTCGGCGAACATCTCCACCGGGATCGGCTCCCCGTGACGGGCCGTCACGCCCTGCCCCTCGCAGTAGACGTCGAGGCGCCAGCGGCGCTCCGGGTCCGAGAGGTTGGAGGCCCGCGGCTCCGACTTGAGGAACATCCCGCGCGGCATGTGATCGCGCCAGGACGCCATGGGCCGGCCGAAGACGCGCACGTTCAGTCCGGCGGCCGCGGCGTGGGACGCGATGGACAGGCCGTACGGGCCCGCGCCCACCACCAGCAGGTCGTACATCAGCGGCTGCTCGCTTTCTCGTCGTCGGTCAGGTCGGTCGTCAGCGGAGAGGCGGTCGCCTGGCGCACCAGGCGCACGCGCGCCCGGTCGCCGGCCGGGGTGCACAGCCTGCGCAACCGTTCCAGCAGGCGGCGGGACACATGCCGGCCCCACAGCCACCACATCGCCCAGCCGGGCGCCCGGTCGTCGCGGGCACCCCAGGCCCGTTCGCGCCCGGCGCGCGTCGGGCCCAGCGCGGTCAGCGGGGCGTAGTTCTCCACCACGAACTGCCGCCCGGCCCGCGGCACCCCGTCCGGCAGTGGACGGTGCGTCAGGTCCAGGTGCAGAGCGCGTACGACGTCCAGGTCCGCGGTGTCGCTGAAGAGCCGGAACTGGGCGCCGGGGCGCGGGTTGAAGTCGAGGAGATGGTGGCGGCCCTCGGCGTCGCAGCGGAAGTCGAGGTCGAAGATGCCGCGGTAGCCCAGCTCGCCGGTGATCCGCTCGGCCAGCGCCTGCACACGCGGGTCCGGTGTCCAGCGGCCCACCGCCGTCAGGCCCGCCCCGCGCGGCCAGGCCTGCAGCTTGACGCCGACGCCCCCGCCGCGCACGGCACCCGAGCGGTCGACGTATCCGTGGAAGAACCAGTCGCGGTCGGTGCCGGGCGGCAGACACGCCTGGAGCAGCAGCCGGCTGCCCGCCTCCGCCGAGCGCAGATACAGCTCCCGCGCCTCCTGCGGGGACCGCACCACCACCGTGCTGCGCAGCCCGCTCTCCGTCGGCAGCAGCCAGGGCCTGCTCCACTTCGCGATCACCGGAAGGCCCAGCCGCCAGGCGGCGCCCGCGGCCTCGGCCGCGCTCTGCGGGATCAGCGTGAGCGGATGCGGTACGTCAACGGCGGCGCACAGGGCGGCCAGTTCCGCCTTGTCGGCGACGCGCTCGGCCAGCGGGCCCGTCGCGGCGGGCAGCAGATAGGCGGGCGCCAGTTCCTCGCGCAGCCCGTCCACGGCGACCGCGCTCGCGTCGTCCATCGGGATCAGCACCGCCGGGCGCGCGACACCGGCGGCGATACGGCGCAGGGCCACGGCGATGTCGGGGGCGGAGGCCCGCGGTGGCGGCGGGGGGTGGATCTGACGTACAAAACGCGACCGGGCCACCGGACTTCCGGCGGAATCCGCGATCACATGCACCTCCACTCCGGCTCTGCCGAGCGAGCGCACAGCGCCCAGCGTTCCGTGGTGAAAGGGATTTCGGTCGATCCGCAGCAGTACGGCGGGGACGCGGGTGTCGAACAGCGACACGGACTCAATTCCTTCGGTCGTTTCACCCGTGCGGGCGACAGGGCCACTCGAAAGCCGCAAGCACGGTGGCGGAGTTCGTCGTCACATGACTGAGTGTCAGTTATCGGATTAGCGCGAGAGTGAGAAAGGAGCAGGCATGGACTCACAGCAGCGACGGGCCCGGACCAGAAGGCTGGCGTTCATTGCGGCGTCGGTCGCCGCGTCCGCCGCCCTGGCCTCGGGGCCCGGATTCGCAGCGGGGGTGGTACAGGCCGGCGATCCTCCCGCTCCCACGCCGGCGGTGCCCGCGGTACCTGCCGTTCCGTCCGCGTCCGCTCAGCCGCCGGCGGCCACCCCGTCCGCCGACCCGGTGATCGTGCCCGAGCCGAAGCCCGTCCCCGAGCTCCCCGCCTTCGGCGCCTACCTCGACTACGGCCCGCGCGGAGTGAACCGTATCTCCGAGCTCAGCCGCTGGCTGGGCGGCGCCGATCTGCGCGTCGGCCACACCTATCTGCCCGGCGACCGCTGGAGCAACATCGAGGGCGCCCCCGACTTCCTCGACTCCTGGGCCGACTGGCGCAACGAGCGCGACGACCGCATGTTCGTCCTCAACGTCCCCATGCAGGAGCGCAACGAGGGCCGGGTCCCCGACTACCAGGTCCGGCGGCTGATCCAGCAGGGTGCGCGGGGCGACTTCGATCACCACTTCCGCCGCCTCGCCGAACGGCTGGTCGAGCTGAAGGTGCCGGACACGGTCATCGTGCTCGGCTGGGAGATGAACGGCATCACGTACACCCATCGCTGTGGGCCGGACCCGGAGGCCTGGAAGAAGTACTGGAACAGGATCGTCACCACCATGCGTTCGGTGCCGGGCCAGAAATTCCGCTTCGATTTCACGCCGAGCCGCGGTCAGGACGCCATCGGCTGGACGAAGTGCTATCCCGGTGACGACACCGTCGACATCATCGGCATGGACTCGTACGACCAGCCGGAAGGCATCTCATTCGACCAGCAGGTGAAAGAGCCGTACGGGCTTCAGGAGCACGTGGATTTCGCCAAATCCCACGGCAAGGCAATTTCCTATCCTGAATGGGGACTCTTCCGCAACGGAGACAACGCCGAGTACATGCGGCGCATGCTCGCGTGGATGGACGAGCACAAGCCGCTGTACAACACGCTCACGGACTACTGTCCGCACGGCGTCTGGCAGTGCGACGACAACCCCGCGGCGTCGGAGATCTACCGGTCCGTGCTCTTCGGACGCACCGACGAACCGACACCGGCGCCCACCGAGCCCACGCCTGACCCGACGCCCGACCCCACTCCGACGAACCCGCCCAACTGTTCGCCGATGGACCTGGGCGAGTGGGTGGAGTACTGGATCGGCGGGAAGCTGTGCATGCGCTTCGACTGGTGGTCGCGCAGCCGGTGAGGACCGGGTGGCGGCGGGTCGGTCAGGGCCCGCCGCCACCGCGCTCCCTCCACGTGCGCACCAGCTCCTTGCCCCGGCTGCGAGCGGTGACGTCGCACAGCGCCGCCGCCAGCAGCGGGGCGGTGCGCCGCCGGGCCAGCAGCAGCCGCTGGTTGACGACCGGTTCGGGCTTCCAGTGGTGCTTGTACGGCTCGTTGCCGCGCAGCAGGCTCAGCGTGCCCCGCGCGTGGTCGCCGGCCGCGTCGAGCAGCATCACCGCCACATCCGCCTTGCGCTCGCGCAGACACGGATGGGCGCCGTACAGATAGCCGCCCGCGAGCCGCCGCGACAGCAGCGTCAGATCGACGGCCACCACATCGTCGTCCAGCCGGAACTCGGTGACGACCGCGTCCCCGGACCGCACCATCGCAGCGACCGAGCGCACCAGGTGCTCGCGGAACCGCGGCCGCAGATGCTCGCTCGTCACCTTCCGCCCCTGCCACTGGAGTTGGTGCAGCTCCAGCAGCCGCCGCAGCGCCTTGTCGACCTCGTCGGGCTCCACGACATGCCGTTCGATGCCGAGCGAGGTCAGCTTGCGCAGCTTGGCACGCACCCGCTGCTGGGCCTTGGCCGACGGCAGCCGGGCCACCAGCTCGTCCATCGGCACGGCGGGCAGCTCCAGGCACAGTGAGTCGCCGACCCGGCGCC
Source organism: Streptomyces sp. WM6386 (assembly GCF_000972385.1). GTDB lineage: Bacteria > Actinomycetota > Actinomycetes > Streptomycetales > Streptomycetaceae > Streptomyces. The sequence continues at coordinate 4,572 of NZ_JXTE01000071.1, read as the reverse complement.
GCGGCCCGGGCCAGTGGTCGTAGATCCGCTGCGCCGCGCCGCCCGGCCGCACCTCACGCAGGTCGACCAGTGCGGTGCGGGCCGCCGCGGCCAGCGCCTCGGTGAGCGCGGCGACCGGCTTCTCGCCCCGCTCGTCGTCGAGGAGGACGTCCCCGTAGTCGGAGATCGCCCCGCCGAGCGGCACGAGGGAGGGCACGGGACGCAGAACGCGCATCAGAGGCGCGGCGGCGACGAGGTCGCGCCCGTCGCGGACCACCAGAACACGGAGCCGTCCGTCACGGCCGTACGACAGCCACCACGAGCGCAGCCAGGCGTGGCTCTGGAACGGGGTCGCGGTGGAGGAACGGCCGTACAGACGCGCCCAGTCGAGGGCCAGTGCGGCGAAGACGGTGTCGTCGGTGACGAGTTCCGTCGTGTACGTCACAGCTGGCCGTGGGCGTCGGCGGCGACGGCCGGGCCGGGCACCTGGGCCGGGCGCCCCGGCTCTTCGGCGGTCCGTCGCGGCCGCACCAGCAGCACCAGGCCGCCGAGCAGCCCGCCCGCGCTCGCGCCGACCAGCCCCGTCACCGCGGGCGAGGCCGAGGACGGCTCGGTGGGCTTGGTGGCGCGGGCGAACTGCTGGAGCTCGACGTTGGTGGCGCTCTGGGCGGTGTCCGCGTGCCGGGTCAGGGCGCGGGCGACCGCGTTGGCCATGTCGGCGGCGAGGTCGGGGCGCGAGGAGGTCGCCGTGATCGCGACCATCGGGGCGTCCGGCGAGGTCGCCGTCTGCACGCTCGACTTCAGAGTCCTGACCGGGACGCCCGCCCACACCTGCGCGTCCCCGAGCACCGCGAGCTGGGTCGCGACCCGGCCGTAGGCCTGCGCGAAGCCGAGTGCGGAGGCGGGGTCGGACTTCTCGGTGGGAACGGCGACGACATAGCTGGTCGCCGTGTACGTCGGTGCCTGGGTCAGGCTGTACGCACCGCCCAGCATTCCGCCCGCGACGGCACCGGCCGCGAGCAGGGACCAGGCCGGGAGCGTCCTGGCGCGGGTGAGGACCGTGGCGGGGCGGCGCGGTCCGGTGGGGTTCTCGGTCATGAGGAACTGACTCCCTGGGGTGACGTGGGCGACGAGGCTGCGGCGGCGTAGACATCCATCAGCTGTGCGGCGCTGCGGGTGATGCAGTAGTGGTGGGCGGCGTCCGGGGCGGTGCGGGTGCGGGGGCCCTCGGTGCGGGCCGTCGCGATCGCGCGGGCGAACTCGTCGGGGCCGCCCAGGACCTGGCGGCTGCCGGGGGCCGCCTGCGAGGGCAGGTCCTCGACCGCCGGGCAGGAGCTGTAGAGCACCGGCAGCCCGGACGCCAGCGCCTCGACGACCGCAAGGCCGAAGGCCTCCTCGGGCGACGGGGAGACGAGCAGGTCCATCGCGGAGGTGAGGGACGGCAGATCGGGGCCGGGGGAGCCGTCGGGGACGTAGGGGCGTTCGCCGGTGAACAGGACCCGGTCGGTGACCCCGGCCGCACGGGCGACCTGGCGCAGCCGGTGCTCGTCCGGGCCGCCGCCGACCAGCAACAGCCGGCAGTTGTCCGGCAGCTGGGCCAGCGCGCGGATGACGGTGTCGAAGCGTTTGCCCGCCGTGAGCCGGCCGATGCCGCCGATGACGTATGCCTCCTCGGGCAGGCCGAGGCGGCGGCGGGTGTGCAGACGCTGGAGGGCGTCGAAGCGGAAGCGGGGCAGGTCGATGCCGTTCGGGACGACCTCGATACGGGGGGCGGGCACACCCCAGCGCTTCAGACGGGCGGCGACGGTGGGGGAGACGGCGACCGTCGCGCGGCCCAGGCGTTCGCTGGCCAGGTAGAGGCCACGGACGCCGGCGGTGAGCCTGCGGCCCTCCATCTGCGAGTCGCCGAGGGAGTGTTCGGTGGCGACGACCGCGCGGACGCCCGCGAGACGCGCGGCGAGCCGGCCGTAGACGCAGGCGCGGTACAGGTGCGTGTGCACGAGGTCGTAGCCGCCGGCCCGGATGTGGCGGACCAGGCGGGGCAGGGCGGCCAGGTCGCGGTTGCCGGCCATCCCGAGATGGGTGACGCGCACTCCGTCGGCGACCAGTCCGTCGGCGACCGCGCCCGGGTTGGTGAGCGTCACGACGTCGCAGTCGACGGGCAGATGCCTGAGCAGCAGCCGCAGTTGCTGCTCGGCGCCGCCGACCCCGAGGCCGGTGATGACGTGGAGGGCCTTCACCTCAGATCCCCTTCACGGGACGGCGGCGCAGCCGGTGCAGCCGGTGCTTGAGGAAGAGGCGTACGGCGGTGTCGTTCTGGCCGATGTGCAGACGGGGGAGGGCGTACGGGCCGGTGAGGGGGCCGGGGTCGATGGCGCAGGCGTACGCGTATCCGGCTTCTCGTACGGCGTCGACGACGCGCTCGTCGAGCGTCCCGTACGGGTAGCAGAAGCCCTTCACGGACGCACCGGTCAACTCCTCCAGCGCGGTCCGGCTCTCGACGACCTCGGACTTGAGCCGCAGGTCGTCGGTCTTGGTCAGGTCGACGTGGGTGAGACCGTGCGAGCCGATCTCCACGCCCGCCTCGCAGGCCCGGCGGAGACCGTCGGCGGTGAGCAGCGGCTTGCGCGGGCCGAGCGGGTCCCAGGCGTTGTCGCCGCCGAGACGGCCGGGGAGGACGAAGAGGGTGGCCCCGAAGTCGTGCTTGCGCAGTACGGGCAGGGCGTGGTCGAGGAAGTCGGCGTACCCGTCGTCGAAGGTGAGGCCGACGAGGTCCCTGCGGGTGGGGGCGGCCAGCAGCGCGGCCATGGACACGCCCCGCAGACCGCGGCGACGGAGCCAGTCCAGCTGGCGGTCGAGTCGGTCGGGTGTGACCGTGATGCGGTACGGGTCGTCGGAGCAGTCGCCGACCGAGTGGTACATCGCGATCCACGGGACGGGGGCGGAATCAACGGCAGCGGCCATGCGTGAGCCTTCGTGTGACGGAGCGTAGGGATCTCAGTGCGGGTACGACGCCCTGGGCGTCCAGCGCCCGGGCGAGCAGGACGAAGACGGCGGCGACGGTCACGCCGCCCGCGGCGAGCCCGGGCACGGCGGCCGGCACCTGCGTGGCGACGAAGGTCCCGGCGATCGTCGCGACCACCGCGGCGCGTACGGGCCTGCTCAGCTCGCGCAGCGCGCCCCGCTTGCGGATCGGGACGCTTCTGGGACCCATGCCGGCCAGCAGCAGTACGGCGGTCACGGTGATGCCGACGGCGTTGGCGGCGGCGATGCCGCAGACACCCCAGGGGCCCACCGCCCAGGCGCCGATCCAGGAGGTGGCGACGATGCCCGCGGCCATCGCGGCGACCGGGTACCAGCTGGGGCGGGCGGCGGAGAAGTACGACCGTACGAGCACGCCGGTCAGGGTCTGGCCGAGCAGACCGAGGGCGTACACGCGCATGACCCCCGCCGTGGCCGCGGTGTCCCGGGCGGTGAACGCGCCTCGCTGGAAGAGGAGTTCGATGATCTGCGGGGCGCAGGCGATCACCGTGGCGGCGCCGAGCAGCACCATGCAGGTGGCCAGCGCCAGGTCCCGTTCCACGCGGGCGCGGGCCCGCTCGATGTCGCCGTCGGCGAGGGCTCGCGCGACCACCGGGAAGGTGACCGTGCACAGCATCATCGACAGGGTCATCGGGATCTGGGCGACCTTCTGCGCGTAGTTCAGGTGCGAGATGGCGCCGGCGTCGAGGGTGGAGGCGAGGTAGCGCTCGATGAGGGTCTGGGACTGCCTGCACAGGGCGAAGAGGAGGACGGTCGTGACGAGGGCGGCGGTGACGGCACGGTCGCCGCTCGTACCCGACTCCGGCTGAGCGACCTGCTTGCGGAACAACTGCCTTACAAAGGAGGGCAGTTGAACCAGGACCATCAACCCGCCGCCGATCGCGACCCCGATCGCCGCAGACCGCACGCCCCACTGCCCGCCCAGGACGAACATCGCCGTGATGATGCCGGTGTTGTACGCCACGTAGATCGAGGCCGGCGCGAGAAACCTGCGGTGGGCGCGGAGTGCGGCGCTGCAGTACCCGGCGAGTCCGAAGCCCAGCACACAGACCGCGGCGAGCCGGGTGCAGTCGACGGCGAGAGCAGGGTCGGGCAGGCCCGGTGCCAGCGCCTCGACGAGGTAGGGGGCGGCGGCGACGATCAGCGCGGACACGGCGACGAAGGCCAGGGAGAGGCGAGGCAGCGTGGAGGCGACCAGGGAGCGCACCGGATCCCCGGGAGCGCCCTGCGCCCGCCGCGCCAACGCCAGGCTGAACGCCGGGACCAGCGCGAAGGCCAGCCCGTCCTCGATGAGCAGCGTCGACGCGAACTCCGGGATCGTCCACGCCACCAGGAAGGCGTCGGTCTCGCTCCCGGCCCCGAAGAGCCGCGCGAGCGCCTGATCCCGCGCGAGCCCGAGCAGCGCCCCGGCGACGGAGAGGACCGCGGTGACGAGGGTGGCTTTGGCCAGGAAGCCGCGGGAGACGGGAGCGAGGTCGAGGTTGTCCTCGGGTCTAGTGGCGGGAGTCGCGATGGGGGGACCCGCGGGGCGGGCTGATGGGAGGGCGGGGG
>NZ_JXTE01000709.1 GCF_000972385.1 Streptomyces sp. WM6386 | reverse complement strand
GCATGGATGAGGCTCGCTTCCGTACCCGGCCGAGTCGACGGACACGACGCGCTGGAGGCGAGCCATGAATCAAACAGACGATCAAGCCGACCCCACGACTCACAAGGTCCCGGTCCTCATTGTCGGCGGTTCCCTCGTGGGCCTGTCGACCTCGCTGTTTCTGGGCCGGTTGGGGGTACGGCACACGCTGGTGGAGCGCCATGCCGGCACTTCCATTCACCCTCGTGGGCGCGGCAACAACGTCCGCACGATGGAGTTGTTCCGGACGGCCGGCGTCGAGCCGGGGATCCGGGAGGCCGCCGCCACGCTGGACGACAACCACGGGATCCTGCAGAC
>NZ_JXTE01000708.1 GCF_000972385.1 Streptomyces sp. WM6386 | reverse complement strand
GCCGCGCACCGGGCGGTTCCCGAGGGCATGGTGCCGATCCCCGCCGGTGAGTTCCTCATGGGCAGCGAGGACCCGCTCTCCTACCCGGCCGACGGGGAGGGCCCGGTGCGCACCGTGTACGTCGACGCGTTCTGGATGGACGCCCGCACGGTGTCCAACGCGCAGTTTGCGCGCTTCGTCGCCGACACCGGGTACCGCACCTGCGCCGAGCGGATCGGCTGGTCGTTCGTCTTCGCCGGACTGCTCCCGGACGGCTTTCCGCCGACCCGGGGTGGGGTGGGCGCGCCCTGGGGGCGGCAGGGGGGGGGCGCCGCCTGGCGCCCCCCCGCCGGGCCGC
>NZ_JXTE01000707.1 GCF_000972385.1 Streptomyces sp. WM6386 | reverse complement strand
GTCTGCAACCCTGGCTCGTCCACGGCGAGTTGAAGGAGGGGCTGCGCTGGTTCGACTCCACCGGGCAGGCCCTGAAGGGTGCCGAGCGGGGCGAGCGGGCCGAGGACGAGGAGTGGCTGCGCACGCGCGCCCGCCTGTACTGCGGCGCGGGCGTACTCGCCGCGGCCCTCGGTGACCACGACGGGGCGGCGCACCGCCACCGCCGGGCCGTCGCCCTGTACCAGCGGCTGCGTGATCCGCGGGCCGCCGCCCTGCCCTCCGCCCGCCTGGGACACGCACTGTTCCGGTGCGGCGACCGGCCCGAGGGCCGGGCCCTGCTGTCCGCGTCCCTCACCCC
>NZ_JXTE01000706.1 GCF_000972385.1 Streptomyces sp. WM6386 | reverse complement strand
CCCAAAAGCTTCTCGGGTGTATAGAGGACGCCCGGCTCCCCCGCCTGATCGAACGCACACGCCGCTGTCCATCTCTCGGGCATCTCGTCGTAGGGCCGCACGTGTTGTACCAGGCAGTTGGAGGGAACCTCCGCGAAGTCGAGTCCGCGAGTGACGGAGTAGGAGACCCATACCTTCTCGGCGGTTGCGGTGCCCTTGTTCGCCACGGTGACCGGCAGATCGAAGCTGCTCCCCGGTTTCACCCCGTCGATCGCCTCGACGCCTCCCACGACCAATTCGGGTGCGGGTTCATCGGCGTAGGCAGCGGGAGCCGCGCCCAGCGTGAGCAGGCCGGCAG
>NZ_JXTE01000705.1 GCF_000972385.1 Streptomyces sp. WM6386 | reverse complement strand
AGGGGCGGGGCCTGCCCCGGGAGCCCTCCGCCGCCGGCCGGAGGTGGCTGGCCAGCGGCACGCTGCTGATCGGGCTGTTGACGCTGAGCCTGTTCTACGCGATGGCGCAGTTCGTCGCCGACATCGGCCGCGGTGACGGCATTCTGAGGGCGCGGGAGGGCTATAAGGGCACGCCGTACGTGGTGGTCCACTCGCGGGTGCCCCTCGCTCATCACGCGTCGGGCATCGAGTCCAAGGACTACGGCAGCCAGGGCGCGCCCTACCGGTACCAGTACCGGGGCTTCCGGCTCCTTGCGAAGTCCCCGCACCGCTTCTATCTGGTGTCGTACGCCTCCCGGT
>NZ_JXTE01000704.1 GCF_000972385.1 Streptomyces sp. WM6386 | reverse complement strand
GGGGTTGACTATTCGCCGAACCTTTCGGCCCTCATGACGAGGTCGCAGTCCCGGTGCCGTGTGATCCCCCTGAAGCCCGCCGGGCTTCGGAAGACGTGGGTGTTTTCCCGCAGTCGCCGGTAGTGCTGGTAGGGATCCTGCTGGAATCCGGGGTCGGTGGGATCGAAGCCGAGCATGCCCCCGGCACCAGCCCGCGTCGTCGTCGTGCCGCTCACATGTCCTCCGCTTGGAGTTGTTTGTCCCCTGTCGCAGAACGCTCAGGACATCCGGCTCCGCCCGCGCTGATCCGCGCCGGCTCGCTGTCTTTTTCGGCCAGTGCGCCTCACGGAACCACAGCGG
>NZ_JXTE01000703.1 GCF_000972385.1 Streptomyces sp. WM6386 | reverse complement strand
GTCAGGGGTCACACCCCAAGTTTTTCAGGAACTACGACACGATGCGGCGCATATTCGGATCAGGCTGGTGGATGCGTACCTACGACCTGGGAGAAGGAACAACCATGACCACCACATCCGTCGTGTCCATCGTCTATGTGAACGACGCCCCCGCCGCAGCGCGTTTCTACGGCGACCTCCTCGGCATGAGCCCTTCGTTCGAGACCCCGGGATACATCACCTTCGGCCTCGGGCCGGGCGCTGACCTCGCTGTGTGGTCTGGCCAGTTCGAGGATCTGTCACCGGACGTCCCGCGTACCGGTGAGGTGTGCCTGGCCATCGACGGTGGGCCCGGCGAGC
>NZ_JXTE01000702.1 GCF_000972385.1 Streptomyces sp. WM6386 | reverse complement strand
GTTGAAGGCGATGAGCAGGGTGATGGCCGGCAGCGTCATCAGGATCAGCGTCCGGTCGCGGCGCAGTCGCATCCGCCAGGTCAGCCTGTTGTCGGTGGGCCGTCCCGAGGGCCTGCGTCGGCCGATGCGTCCGCGTCGCTCGGTCGTGCCGTCGTCCGGCGTGGCGGGACCGAGACTGGCAGCGGGAAAGTTGACTGGCACCCCTTTCAGCAGGCCATTCAATTCCGTCGTCGGGAGTTCGTCGTCACCGCCCCGGCCGTTTTCGTTGTGAACAGGTATGCCGCGCGGCCCGTTTTTCCCTGTGATGTGACGGTGATGTGACTCCTGTGCTGTACGGGGA
>NZ_JXTE01000701.1 GCF_000972385.1 Streptomyces sp. WM6386 | reverse complement strand
GGCCAGTCATGGGGTCAGCTTCCTTTGTCCGCGCAGAATTTCACTTGAGCGAGGTTCCGGTGCGTTGCGTCGGACTCAGTCCAGCTCTGCGGGGGCGTCGACGCTCCAGCGGCCCAGCGCCATCTCGGCGGTGATACCGGGGCCGAAGCCGGCGATCAGACCGGTGGCGTCCTGGACCGGGGTGTCCTCCTCGAACAGCCTGCGGGCCGCGTCGAAGACGACCGCGCTGGCGATGTTGCCGTACTCGGTGAGCGTCGCCCAGCTGTGGCGGAACACCGTGCGGTCGACCTCGAGGAACTTGGCGAGGTCGTCGAGGATGCGCGGACCGCCGGCGGGGACGA
>NZ_JXTE01000700.1 GCF_000972385.1 Streptomyces sp. WM6386 | reverse complement strand
TGCCGAGGGTCTCCCCGCGGCGGATCGTCAGCGACACGTCGTCCCCGGCGACGAACGCCCGCTTGCCGCGGCCGAACTCTCGGCGGAGGCCTTGCGGTTCGAGGACGACGTCGGTGGGCTGCCCAGGCGTCTTCGCAGCGGCCTTCGGCGGGGTCGGGGAGGCCAGCCCCGGCGGTTTTCGGTCCACTTCGGAGTGTGGCGTGGAGGCTGTCGGCGAGAATCAGCCCGAGGCGCGCGGGGGCGCCCGGGATCTCCCGTATGGGGAGCCGCCGTTGGTCCGGCGGCTCGCAGCGGGACGAACGTATGCGGACATGACGGTGGCGCGACGGACGGTTGTCCAT
>NZ_JXTE01000070.1 GCF_000972385.1 Streptomyces sp. WM6386 | reverse complement strand
CGGCGACCGCGTCACAGCCCGCGAAGACGTACGAGTCGACACCGGCGTACTGCCCGGGCCGCCCCGCGAGGGACACATGCGAGGCACCGGCGGCGGTCAGCTCGGCCGCCACGGTCTGCGCCTGCTCCTCGTACAGGGCGTCGCTGGAGCAGAGGCACGCCTCGCTCGCCCCGCTGTCCTCGAACGTGCCCCCGGTGACGGGCTCGATGCCGCCCGCCTGGAAGAGGTTGGCCGCGAAGGTGAGCCGGGCGGTGTGGGCGGCGGCCGGACCCAGGGCCGCCAGGAAGATCCTGGGCCGGGTGCCGGTCGCGGCCAGATGGGCGTCGGAGCGGGCGCGCAGCGCCTCGTACGCCTCGTCGCGCCGGACCCGGGGCAGGCCGCCGGAGGGCGGCTCGGGCGCGGGCTCGCGCACCACGGGCTTCTCGCCCAGGTGCGGGAACTCGCTGACGCCGGTGATGGGCTCACGCCGCTTGGCGAGCTTGGCGCTGCGTGCCTCCCAGGTGTCGGCGAGGACGTGGGCGAGGCGTCCCGAACGCAGCACGGCCGACTGGCCTCCCCGTCGTTCGATCTCCTGGAAGAACTCCCAGCCCGCGTGGGCGAGTTCGTCGGTGAGCCGCTCCACGTACCAGGAGCCGCCCGCCGGGTCGATGACCCGGGCCAGGTGCGACTCCTCGATGAGGATCGTCGAGGTGTTGCGGGCGATGCGCCGCGCGAATGCGTCCGGCAGGCCGAGCGCGTCATCGAAGGGCAGCACGGTGACCGACTCGGCCCCGCCCGCACCCGCGGCCAACGTGGCGATGGTGGCGCGCAGCATGTTCACCCACGGGTCGCGGCGCGTCATCATCACCGGCGAGGTCACCGCGTGCTGGAGCTGAGCCCCCGCGCCCGGCGCCCCGCAGGCCTCGGCGACCCGGGCCCACAGCCGGCGCGCGGCCCGCAGCTTGGCGATCGTCAGGAACTGGTCGGCGGTCGCCGCGTACCGGAACTCCAGCTGCCCACAGGCCTGTTCGACACTCAGCCCGGCCTCGGTGAGGTGCCGCAGATACGCGACACCGGTCGCCAGTGAGGAGCCCAGCTCCTGCGCGGCCGAACCGCCGGCCCCGTGATACGGCAGCGCGTCCACGGTCAGCGCCCGCAGCCCCGGGTACTCCTCGGCACACTGCCGGGCGAGAGCGGCCACCGGCGCGAAGTCCTGACGCTGCCCGGTACGGGCCTCGTGGCCGAGCGGGTCGGCGCCCAGGTTGCCGCGCGCCGCGTCCCCGGCGACGCCACGCTCCTCGTACAGGCGCAGCAACTCCCGTGCGGCGGGCTCGACTTCGGTGCCGGCGTCGAGGACGACCGGCGCCAGGTCGAGGTAGACGCCGTCGAGGACGCGGCCCAGCGACGCCACCGGGATGGTGCCCTCACCGACGCCCAGCCACAGCGAGCCGACGCCGTTCTCCAGGTCGGCCAGGACCGCGGGGCCGTCGGCCGCCGTGTGCCGCTGCCGTACGTCCCAGCCGCCGACCGTGTTCCCTTCGGCGCGGCCCGCGCGTACGAAGGGGGCGAAACCGGGAAGGCCGGGCTCGGGCGCGGCATCGAGCGCGGAGTACAGAGGCCGGGTGCGCAACCCGTCCTCCAGCGCGGTGGACAGGGCTTCCTCGGCCGCGGAGTCCTCGACGTCCTTGCCCGACTTGCGCAGGACACCCGCCACGAGGCGCTGCCACTGCTCGTGGGGAACGTCAGGGAACTCACCGGCCAGCTCAAGCCCGTCGTCAGGCAGGACCGTCATGCGTCGGATGCTAGGCCAGCAGCCTCCAGCCGGAGCAGCGGAACGCCTGTGACCTTTCCCTCGCGGTGACTGTGACGCCGCCCACGAGCTCCTCGGCGACCACTTCCGCCGGTGAGGATGCCCGGAAGTCCGCCGCCCGGAAACCGATCGGTGTAACATGATGAAAACCGATCGGTTTCCGACTTGGAGTCAGTCATGTCTGCTCATGCCACCTCCTCCATCTTTGTCATCGGCGGCACGGGAGCCCAGGGGATACCCGTGGTCCGCGCTCTTGTCGCCGACAAGAAGTACTCCGTCAAGGTCCTCACCCGGGACGCCAGTTCCCCCCGGGCTCAGGAACTCGTCGCGCTCGGCAACGTCTCCATCCTCGAAGGGACGTTCGCCGATGAGGACGTACTCCGCGAAGGATTTCGCGGCTGCGACGGGGCGTTCATCAACATCGACGGGTTCAACACCGGCGAGAAGACGGAGACCTACTGGGCCATCCGTACTTATGAGATCGCGATCGAAGAAGGAATCAAGTTCTTCGTCTACGGAAACCTCGACTACGCCCTCAAGAAGTCGGGCTACGACTCCAGGTTCCGCACCGGTCACTATGACGGCAAGGGCCGCATGGCCGAGTGGGTGCTGTTCCAGAACGAGAAGAACAGCGACCGGATGGGGGCGGCGGTCTTCACCTCGGGTCCCTACATCGAGATGGTGATCTCACCGCTCACGCCCATGACGCCCTCCATCGAGGACGGTGTCGTCACGTGGCGAGTCCCTCTCGGCGAAGGGGCCGTCCCGCACGTGTCTCTGGAAGACTGCGGATTCTATGTCCGCTGGCTCTTCGACCACCCGGAACGGGCCAACGGCATGGACCTCGAAGTCGCCATCGAGCACATGACCTACGCCGACATGGCCGCGGCATTCGAGAAGGTCACCGGGCACCCGGCGCAGTACATCGACACCGATCCGGATGCGTATTGGAGCCATCCGGACCTGACGGGGATCGCCGATCACCCAGCCGGATACAACGCCGACCCCGACGACAAGAGCACCATGAGCTTCCGCGACAATTTCACCGGCTTCTGGAATGTGTGGAAGCACGGGATCATCACCAGGGACTACGCGCTGCTCGACGAAATCCACCCCGACAGGATCAGGAGCGCCGAGGAGTGGTTCCGTCGGGAGGACCGGTTGGGCAGGGAATCCGGCAAGGGAAGCCTCTGGGAAAGGGTCCAGTCGGAGAACTGGACCATGGAATCCGCGGTCCTCAAGAGCAGCGCGGACTTCAGGACGGGAAAGTTGTGAACGACCGCATGTGAGGAAACTGGATCTACCACGTCGAAGAACGGCAGGCGCCGCCTCGAAGCGGCGCCTGCCGACGTCATGGTCCTGCCGGGGCGCTCTCGTGGTGCGCGCCCCGCCTTCTCACCGGCGCGGCCGACCGGCAGGCACGCCCGCGGCTTCCTGTCAGAGCGGAACCACCGGCAGGACGATGCGGGAGGGCAGGGCGGGGTCGTGGAAGATCTGCTGCCGGGCCACCCGGGCCGTGGTCGCGCTCTCCGCGGGTTCGCCCGTGTTGAGATTGCGGTCCCAGCGCGGGAAGTTGCTGGAGGTGATCTGGACCCGTATCCGGTGCCCCGCCCGGAAGACGATGCTGGTCGACCACAGGTCCACGACGTGCTCGGCGGCCTCGCCCGGCGTCGCTTCCCGTACCCGCACGATGCCGTCGGTCACGTTGCGGGAGACACCGTGCTCGTCGACGTCGCACAGACGGGCCACCCAGTCGGTCGAGGGCCCGTCCGTGGCGGCGAAGAGCACCGCCCGCACGCGACCGGTCACCTCGACGTCCTCGGTGAGCGGCTCGGTGGTGAAGACCAGGACGTCCTCGCGCGCCTCCACGACCGTCTGGTCGAGCGGGCCGGGCCGGGACTCGTCGGCCATCAGGAGCCCGCTGCCCACGAGGAGCGCGCCGCCGGTGGTGGGGACCGCATCCATCGGGTCGTAGGTGAACTCCTCGGCCTGCTCGGCGGTGGACGGCGGCTCAGGGGTGAGGCGTCCGTCCGCGCGCAGGTGGAAGTCCGTGTCGACGGCCCGGGACAGGGGCCATTGCGTCTCCTCGCGCCACTGGTTGACGCCCATGACGAACAGCAGCACCTTGCCCGTGTCCGGCTCCAGCGCCTCGCCGTCGCCGATCGTGCGCTGGAACCAGTCGAGCTGCATGTCCGACAGGCGCCCGCGCATGGCCATGTAGTCGGAGTGCGCGCCGAAGCCGAAGTTGACGTCCCCGACCACGTGCCGCAGGTTGGTGTGGGCCCACGGGCCCATGATCAGCGTCGCGGACCGGCCGGCCCGGCGCATGGCGGTGAAGTTGTCGAGCGTGCCCTGGCTGAAGACGTCGTACCAGCCGCCGACCTGGAAGGTGGGCAGGTCGACCTCGTCGTGGCGGCCCGCGACACGGGACGAGCGCGCCCACTCGGGCTCGCGGCGGGAGCGTTCGTAGCCGAGTTCGGGCAGGTCGTGCCGGGCGAACGCGGGGAACCGGCCGGCGGGGAGTTCGCCGTAACCGCCGTCCGCCAGGCTGTCGAAATCGCCTATGAGCCCGGTGATGCCGTTCACGAGCCCGTCGAGGTCGGTGCTGTACCGGCGCATCAGGGTGTCGGCGCCCTGGAGGAGGGACCAGGGGACGGAGAGGCCGAGCTCGATCGCGCCGCCGCGCGACCACAGCCCGTCGTCCGGATCGGACCACGTGACCATCGGCGCGATCGCCTTCAGCTCCGGCGGCTTGGACAGCGCCGCCATCCACTGCGTGTTGCCGAAATAGCTGCCGCCGATCATGCCGACGGAGCCGTTCGCGCCGGGAAGGGCGGCGGCCCACCGCACGGTGTCGCAGCCGTCGCTCTCCTCGTACGTGAACGGATCCCACTCGCCGTCGGAGGCGAACCGGCCGCGGGTGTCCTGGAGGACGACCATGAAACCGCGGCGGGCGGCCGCCGTCGGATCGAGCATGCTGGTCATCATGGGCGTCTGCTTGCCGTACGGCAGCCGGCTCAGCAGGACCGGCCACGGTCCGTCGCCGTCGGGCCGGTAGACGTCCGCGCGCAGCACCGTGCCGTCACGCATCTCAGCCGGAACATCGAACTCGATCTGTATCCCTGCCATGCACTGCTCCTTGGGCCAGTGGTCCTGGTGGTCAGGCCACCGCGTTCAACAGGTCGGCCAGCACGTCAGGTCGTTCAAGGGCGATGAAGTGGCCGGCGTTGGCCACCTGGGTGAAGTCGGCGGCCGGCAGCAGCCGCTTGTTGGCCTCCCGGTCCGAGGGGCGGGACCAGTCCTTCTCGCCGTAGACGAGGTGGATGGGGGCCTTGACCTCGCGGTAGCGCGAGCGGGCCGCGATGAGGCTGGGCAGGGCCTGGTACACGCTGCGGGCGACGGTCGAATAGCCGGGGCGGCCGCCCACCTGGAGCAGCTCGTCCACGTAGTCCTCGCGCAGCGCGCTCTTGTCGCCCAGGCCGCCCTGAAGGATCTTGCTGAGCACAGGCTTGGGCTCCACACCGGCGATCACCGGGCCCACCCCGGGCAGGAGGACACCGCCGACCACCACACGGGCGAGAAGGCTCGAGCGGGCGATCCCACCGCGGAAGTCGTACGTGTTCACCGCGACGACGCGGCGGACGCGCTCGGGGAGATCGGCCGCGGTGGTCAGGGCGAGCACCGCACCCATGGACTCCCCGACCAACGTCACGTCGTACAGGTCGAGTTCGGTCAGGAGCCGCTCGACGCCCGCCCGCATGGCCGGCTCGTCGTACGACGCACCGGGCACGATCTCGGAGTAGCCCATCCCCGGCAGATCGAGGGCGTACACGGTGTACCGCTCCGCGATCAGCGGGATGAGGAGACGGAAGTGCTCGGCCTGGGTGCGCACGGTGTGCAGCAGAATCAGCGGCGCACCGCTGCCCGCCTTGAGGTAGCGCAGCGTTCCCTCGCGGCCGGCACGTCCTGCGCGCGGGGCGATGGTGTGCGTGGTGGTCCCCGGAACGTGAATGGTGGGACGTGATTCCTGGCTGGGCATCTTGCCGTCTCCCTGTCCTGTCGTCTCTGTCTTACTTGGCCAACTGGGCGTACAGCCCGGCCAGGTCGCCGGCCAGGCCGGCCTTGACCTGGCGGGTGATGTCGTCGGCGAGCACCTCGTACGCGCCCGTCTCGACGCCGTCGAGGGCGAGTGCGGCGACCTCACGGGGGTCGGACTTGGGTGCGTCGACGCCCGCCGCCAGGTCGGTGTCGACGTATGCGACGTGCAGTCCGGTGACGGAGATACCGCGCGGCTGAAGCTCCAGGCGCAGGGAGTTGGACTGCGACCACAGGGCGGCCTTGGAAGCGCTGTAGGAGCCGCCGAGGGCCAGCCAGGAGAGCACGGAGTGCACGTTGAGGATGTGGCCGCCGCCGTTGCCCTCGATGACCGGCACGAAGGCACGGGTGAGGAGCAGCGGGCCGTAGAAGTTGGTCTCGAACTCCCGGCGTACGTCGTCGACCGGGGAGTCGAGGAAGGAGGCGCCGACCGACGCACCGGCGTTGTTGATCAGCACGGTGACATCCTGTGCCTGTGCGGCGGCCGCCGCCACAGAGGCCGGGTCGGTGACCTCCAGCGCCACCGGGACCGCGTCGGGGTGCGTCACGGTGCGCGGGTCGCGGGCCGTGGCGTAGACCTTGGCGGCACCGCGCCCGTACAGCTCTTCCACCAGCGCCTTGCCGATGCCCCGGCTGCCGCCGGTGACGAAGACGTTTGCGTCCTTGAGAGCGGTCATGATTGCCTCCATAAGAAATCGCTCGGGAACCGATCGGTTTCCATCACAGTAAACCGATCGGTTTCCAAGCGCAAGCTCATGGGGGAAGCGGCCGCGCGGGCCGCGGTTTCAGGGGGTCGTTCCGTAGCCGTGGATCCCCGGAATGACGAGCTTTCCGCCGGTCTGTCCGGCCTGGTCGATGTCGGCGTCGTCCAGGCTGAGCTGGAGTTTGAGGCCGAGCTTCCCGGCCGTGTCGTAGAGCCACTCCGGAACGGTGTCGGGGGTGAGATGGAGGCGGAGGACCGGAGGCAGGGGAATCCCTTCGGCGCCGGAGAGGGTGCCGGTCAGGCTCTCGACGTACATGGTGATGCGGTCGCCTTGCAGCGTGGACGTCGAGCCGGGCGCTCCGTCGATGTGCTGGATCTGCGGGGCGACGGGTACGGCCATCTTCAGGTCGCGGATCGTGACGCCGGCCGAGGTGAACTTGAGGACTCGCTTGGGCCCGGCGGCCGTGTCCACGGTCACCACACCGCCGAAGACGACATCGCGCAGTTCGAGATGGCTCCCCTTCATGTTCCAGGACTCGGCGGCGAATCGACCGGCGCTCCTGTCCTCGGGGGCCGCGAGATCGCTGATGTCGCAGGTGCGGTCGGTTCCCTGGGGTGACTGCGTGGGCTGTGCGGACTGAGTGGGCCGCGTGGACTGCGGTCGAGGTGACGGGTCGGTGGTCCGTCGGCCGGGGGAGGGGGATGCGTGGGGAGTGGCCGGCGGCAGATCCGGGGGGTTCGTGGCTGTCGGCGTCGCAGTGGCCGAGGTGGCCGAGGGGGGCGCTTCGGGTGCCGGACTCTGCTGCTGCTCGGTGTCGCCGCCGAAGAGGGGTTCGAGGAGGGGGTCGAGGAGCTCCGCGAGGCCGGTGGGGGCGCTCGCAGTGGCGGAGGGTGCGCTCGGCGATGCGGTCGGAGCCGGGGTGAGGCTCGTTTCCTCGTCGGCCGTGTGCTCCGACGGTGTGACGGACTCATCGCTCGTGGGCCCACTGGGCGTTCCGCGCGTGCCGGGAGCACTGGACGTGCTGGGAACAGCGGACGGCGTCGGCGCCGCGGCGGATGCCGAAGGGGCGTCGGAACGGCCGCAGTCGACCCCGCGGTCCGCCGCCTCTTCGGGAGCGGACAGCGCTGTGGTGGCGCTCGTGTCGACGGCGGGCGGACGCTGACTCCCGAGGACGAGAGCGGTCGGCAACGCGGTCAGTGCGAGCGCCTTCCCGAGCGGCAGGCGAAGGCGGGTCAGTGCGGACGTACGAGGAACGGCGTGTCGGCCCCTCGACGGCCGTGCGACGCGGGCTTCTGCGGCCTCGCCACCGATGTCGGACGACTGATCAGCCATTCCCCGGCTCTCCCTCCGAGCCGACCGACCCGACCGTGCCGTCGGGCAGGTCCGCGTCCACCGGGCCCCACGCCAGAGCCAGGAGTCCACCCGTGGCCGCCAGCAGGGTGCCGGCGAAGAATCCGCCGAAGTTCGAGAGGGGAAGCGACAGCACGCCGAGGAAGACGGCGACGCATCCGGCGAAGAACCTGATGATCGGCTGGAACCAGAGGAGTCCGCCGAGGACGATCAGTGTCAGGCCGATGATCAGCGAGCCCGCCCCCGCGGTGGTGGACATCGCCACGGACAGGGCGCCCAGGGGGACATTGAAGTAGGGGAAGTAGATGATCGGCGCGGCAGCGAGGAGCACCAGCAGACCCGCCCAGAAGGGGCGGGTGCGCCGCCAGGCCCGGAAAGCCTGGCGAGCGCTGGCGAAGCCGCTGTCACTGTGGGGGTGCGCGGATGCGCCGGCACTCGTCATGGGGAAGCTCCCGGATCGTGAACGGGTGGGGGAGGAAGGGGAGCGAGGGTCAGAAGCAGTCGTGGCGGCCGGCCGCGATGTTCATGTGCAGGCCCGACAGTTCGAACGTCCCGGCGGAGGTGGCCCAGACCCTCTGGTGGGCCTCGAGGATCTCGATCGAGTCCGCCTGCTGGGCGTAGTTGTCGGGATCGACACGGTCCTTGGGGTTCACGTGCCCCTTGGTGATGGAGCCGGTGGCGACGCCGATGTCGACGTTGTTGAAGGTGCCCTTCTTGGCCTGGAGGTCGGTCATGTCGATGAACAGGTTCTTGGCCTTGACCGGTGTCCCCGACCCGCCGGCCTTGAGCGTCATCGTGTAGGTCCCGAGCACGGGAATGTCCACCGGCACGGACTGGCACATGTCGGTGATCGTCGCGTCGTCGAGGGCTGAGACGGAGACGGGTATGTGCTTGCCGTTCTTGGCGACGTCCACCGTGGCGTAGTTGGCGAACCCGGTGCCGCTCAGGGAGCCGGCCGAGACCTTGAAGGCGGAACCGGAGATGCTGAACGAAGCGGCCAGCGCACCCTGGGCCATCGAGACGGCGACGACCGCCGTCGCGGCCACGGTCGGCACCGCACCCATGGCGAAACGCTTCCAGTGGGTCTTGCCGATTCGCTGGGACATAGGTGTCCTCCGTTGTCAGGGCGTACGAGGGTGAGGGGCCGGGTGCGCGAAGAGGGCACACCGGCGAGAGCTCGATAGTGCCACTATCGAGTGCCTGATAGTGGCACTATCGAGCTCGGTGGGCAACCCCCGGTAACGCGATACTGGAGGGACAGTTGAGCGTGAGGGAGCGCATGAGGATTTCAGAGCTCAGCCGACGGTCCGGGGTGCCGGTGGCGACCATCAAGTACTACCGACGGGAGGGGCTGCTCCCCGAGGGACGTGCGCTGAACCCGACCACGGTCGAGTACGACGAGGAGCACATCGAGCGGCTCCGTCTGATCCGTTCCCTCATCCAGCTCGGCGGGCTGTCCGTCGCCCGCACCCGTGAGGTGCTGGAAGCCGTCGACCGTCCGCTGGACGCGTTCGAGACCCTGGGCGTCGTCCACCACGCCCTGCCCGTTCCTTCCGCGGAGACGAAGGACAAGAAGGACGAGCGACTGGAGGGTGCCAACGACGAAGCGGCCCCTTTCGGGGCCGCCGCGAGGGTCGAGGCTCTCATCGGGAACATGGGCTGGCGGATCTCCGACGTCTCACCGCACCGCCCGGCACTTGCCGAGAGTCTCGCGGCGCTGAGCCGCCTCGGTTCCGAGTTCACGGCGGACGACCTCGTCCCCTACGCACGGCTCGCCACCGCCACCGCGGACCTGGACTTCGCGCAGCTCGACGGCATCGAGGACCGCATCGCCCTCGCCGAGCGGGCGGTGGTCCTCACCGTGCTGTTCGAGCCGGTCGTCAGGCTTCTGCGGCGGCTGGCCCAGGAGGACGCGAACCATCGTCGCCATGATCGCCGTGCGTGCGGGCCGGGGGAGGGGTCGGCGCAGTGATTCCCCCGGAGCAGCCGGCGGAGTGAGCCCCCGGCGGGGTGCCGTGGTCACCGGCACCCCGCTCGCAGGGGTCAGCCCACGGTGACGGGGACCGGCTTGTCGGCGGTGTCGTCGTCCGGCTCGTCGGTCTCCTTGATGCCGAACCGGTCGTAGAAGCGCGCCAGTGGCGCCGGCGCCCACCAGGCCGCCCTGCCCAGCAGTCTCATGACGGCCGTTCCCAGCAGGATGCGCACGACCAGCACGTCCGTCAGGACCGCGAACACCATGCCGACGCCGAACAGCTTGATGGTCAGCACATCGCTCATCCCGATCGCCGCGAGCGGCACGCACATCAGCACCGCGGCGCTCACGACCAGCCGGCCGATGGAGTTGAGCCCGGTCGCCACGGCCTCCGTGCTGTCGCCCTGCTTGTCGTACTGCTCCCGCATCCGGGACACCAGGAACACCTCGTAGTCCATGGAGAGCCCGAAGATCAGCGCGAACAGCATGATCGGCATGTTGGGTTCGATGTTGCCCGTGGGATCGAAACCGAGCAGGCCGTTCAGATGCCCGTCCTGGAAGATCCAGACCAGGACCCCGAAGGTCGCGGTCAGCGACAGCATGTTCATCGCGATGGCCTTCAGCGGCAGCAGCACCGAGCCGAACGCGAGGAACAGCAGGATGTACGTCATCACCGCGATGTAGAGCAGCATCCACGGCAGGGTCTCGCCGAGTGCGTCCAGGGTGTCGTCGTAGATCGCCGACTCGCCGCCGATGTAGGCCTGGGCGCCCGGCGGTGCCGGTACCTCCTTGATCCGGTTCACCAGGTCGCGTGCGTGGTTCGAGATGGGATTGCCGTCGTAGGTGACGGAGACCCGGGCCGTGGTGCCCTCGATGCCGCTGATCCGGGCGCCCGTGGCGCCCTCGGTGGCGCCGAGCCGCTCGGCGTACGCCTGGAGCGCCGCGCCCTGCTCCTTCGCGGTCCCGTCGGACTTCAGCACGAGCAGCGAGTCGATGGACTTCACCGCGTCACCGTCGAAGTCGTGCTCCATGGCGTTGAAGACCTGGCGGCCCTCGGAACTGCTCGGCAGCTGCTGCGCGTTGATGGAGCCGAAATCGATCTTGGAGAAGGGCAGGGCGAGCGTCACCAGCAGGCCGACCGCGCCCACCACCACGACCCACCGGCGCCGCATCAGGCCGTGCCCGAACCGGTACCAGGAACCCTCGCCCGGCGCCGTCGGCCGTACGGCCTTCTTGCGGCGCAGTGAGAAGGCGTTGACCTTCGGGCCCATCACGGCGAGCACCGCGGGCAGCGCGACCAGCGAGAAGAGCACCGCCAGCACGACCGCGGCCACACCGCCGTACGACATCGACTTCAGGAACGTCGACGGGAAGAGGGACAGGCCGGCCAGCGCCACCGCGACCGTGGTGCCGGAGATCATCACCGTGCGCCCTGCCGTGGCGACCGTGCGCCCGATCGCCGCTTCGCCGGTGTAGCCGCGGTCCAGTTCCTCGCGGTAGCGGCTCACGATCAGCAGGCCGTAGTCGATGGCGACCGCGAGACCCAGGATCGTGACCAGGCTCATGGAGAAGACGGACACGTCGGTGATGTTCGCGATGGTCCGCAGGACGGCCATCGACCCGATGATGGAGAGCACGCCGACGATCAGCGGGAGGAAGGCCGCGGCCATACCGCCGAACACGACCAGCAGGAGCAGGAACAGCACGGGTGCCGAGATGATCTCCGCGATTCTCAGATCGTGTTCGATCTTCTCGCCGGCCTGATGGCCGGTGGGCACCGTTCCGCCCTGCAGGGTCTGAAGGCCGGGTGCCGGAATCTGGTCCATGACCGCCTTGTACGCGTCCTCCTTGGCCTTCTCGCTGCTGCCGTGGAAGTTCAGCCCGACGTAGGTGGCGTGCCGGTCGTGGCTGACCTGCGCCGGCATCTTGGTCTGCCAGTAGTGCATGTAGCTGGTGACGTCCGCCGTCGGCAGGGACTCCACCTGCTTGACGACCGCCTCCTGGAAGGACGGGTCGTCGACGGTGCGGTCCTCGTCGCGGTAGACGATCACCGCGTCGGGCGTCCGCTGCGGGAACGCCTTCTCGGCGATCCGGGCCGCGCGCTCGCTGCCGGAGCCGGGGTCCTGGAAGCCGAGCGGTGTCAGGGAACCGAAGACGCCGGCTCCGTAGGCCCCGGACAGGACGGCGAACAGCACGGTCAGTATCAGCAGGGGCTTTCGCCTGCGGTGCAGCAGACGCCCGAATTTCTCGAACATGGATTCTCCTGGATCGTTGAAGCGCGCCGGGACGGAACCGGATGACCGGCCGGCCCCGGTGGCGACTGGTGGCGGCAGTTGGTGTTCGCCGACCGCGGTCCGCCCCACGGCCCGGTGGACGAGGCGGAGGGGGACCGCGGGGGTCCCGGCATGCGGTGTGGGGTCGTCGCCGGTCTGCCGGGCGACACCGTTTCTGGAAGCGGCGGGTGGGGAGCCGAAGCCGGCCGAGCCGGGCGACGTCGCTCTCGCCGGTGGGGTGGGCCGTCGTGGAGAACGGCTGTCAGGCGAGGCTGAGGATCGCCTCGACCAGCAGGTCCGGCTGTTGTTGCTGCAAGAAGTGACCGGCGTCGGGGACCGTCGGACGGCTTCGGTCCCTCGCGCCCGGGATGTGCTCCTGGACGACCTGCTCGAAGGCGCG
Organism: Streptomyces sp. WM6386; assembly: GCF_000972385.1. Classification (GTDB taxonomy): domain Bacteria; phylum Actinomycetota; class Actinomycetes; order Streptomycetales; family Streptomycetaceae; genus Streptomyces. The sequence goes on along the minus strand of NZ_JXTE01000070.1, from coordinate 69,320 downwards.
CGTGATGTCCTCGTGCGCGGCGAAGGTGGTGAGGAAGGGCTTTTCGAAGGCTGACAGCCCCGCCCAGGCACGGCTCAGCATCGAGGCGGGCGGGTCAGCGAACAGGGTGATGTCCGCGAGACCGAGCTGGTCCAGCCATTCACCGGTGCAGGCCACGTGCGACTCGTAGGTGTACGCGGCCCGGTCGACCGGCTTGTCGGAGCGGCCGAATCCCATCAGTTCGGGAACGAGTCCGTCGGGCTGCCCTTCGTCGACGTCGTGCATGCGCAGGTCGTCGAAGCGCTCATCAGGTGTGCGTCCGATGTCCATGAGAGAAACCATAACAGTGTTTTTATTGCTCAACACCGACCGGTTTACCTATACCCTGGTTCTGACTCCTTGCCTGGACACTGACCTATCTGCCGCTGCCACAGCGGATTCGTAACGGTGTTGTCATACGCTGGCACCATGGCCAGACCCAAGACGCATGACGAATCGCTGCGGCTCCGGCTCCTGCACCGCGCGGCCGCCACGGTTTTCGATCGCGGCACGGCCGCGCTGAGCCTTCGGCAGCTCGCGGCGGACGCGAAGACCTCGACCACGGCGGTCTACTCGCTGTTCGGCAGCAAGGCCGGTCTGCTCGGCAGCCTGTACCAGGAGGCCGTGCGCCTCTTCGTCGAACGCCTGGCCGCCGTCCGTCCGACGGACGACCCGGCCGGCGACGTGATCCGTATCGGGCTGGCCTATCGCGAGTACGCCGTGGCCAACCCGCACCTCTACGCGATCCTCTTCTCCGACCGCGACACTCAATGCCCGTCCGGCGGGGACAGGCCGCTCGAGGTCGTCGAGCCGTACCGGCCCCTCGTCGACGCCGTGCGCCGCGGACAGCGGGCGGGGCAGTTCGGTTCCGCGTCCGACCCCGAGGTCGTCGCGCTGTCGGTCTGGGGTATGGCCCACGGCCTGGTCTCCCTGGTGCTGTCCGGGAACGAGCCGCCGCAGCTCGCGGGCGCCGACTGCTACGAGCGGGCGCTGCGGGCGCTGGTGACGGGATGGCGGGACAGTGAGGAGCCGGTTGCGGGGCTTGCGGCGTCCTAGGGGCGGTCTTCGAAGGGGTGGGGCGGGTCGGTTCGCCACTCGGGCCTGCAACTCGGGCCCGCGGTGCGGACTTGCATGTGGAAACCGATCAGTTTACGGTGGCGAAACTGAACGGTTTCTCGCGGTGCAGGTAGGCGAGTTCCGGACCCGAGCCACGAGGAGCACGGATGACTGCCGCGCGCGACGCCGAGGGGCAACCGACGGCCCCGGCTCCCAGGCTTCCGGCGAAGCTGGCCGCCCACCCGTCGGTGCGGGCCGTACTCGCCCGGCGCGAAGCCGGTGAGGTGGCCCGCCCACCGGCGGTGATCGACGCGGCCTGGCTGCGCGAGCTGTGCCTGGCGGCCGGCGCGGACGACGTCGCCGCGGTGAGTCTGGACCACCCAGACCTGGCCGGCGAGCGCGAGTACGCGCAGTCGGCGCTGCCCGGCACCCGCAGCCTGATCGCGATGGCGGTCCGGATGAACCGCGACAACTGCCGCTCCCCGGCCCGCAGCGTGGCCAACCAGGAGTTCCACCAGACCGACGAGCAGGCCAACCACGCCGCGCGCAGCGTCACCCAGGCGCTTCAGGACGCCGGGTACCGCGCGCTCAATCCGTCCGTCGGCTTCCCCCAGGAGATGGACCGGTTCCCCCGCGAGCGGATCTGGGTGGTGGCGCACAAGACGGTCGCGGTGGCCGCCGGGCTCGGCGTGATGGGTCTGCACCGCAACGTCATCCACCCGAAGTTCGGCAGCTTCGTCCTGCTGGTCACCGTGCTGGTGGACGCGGAGGTGAGCGAGTACGGGCAGCCGCTGGACTACAACCCCTGCATCGACTGCAAGTTGTGCGTCGCCGCCTGCCCGGTCGGCGCCATCACCAAGGACGGCGACTTCGACGGGCTGGCCTGCACCACGCACAACTACCGCGAGTTCATGAGCGGGTTCACCGACTGGGCGCAGACCGTGGCCGACAGCGAGGACGCCGCCGACTACCGCTCGCGGGTCACCGACTCCGAGAGCGCCTCCATGTGGCAGAGCCTGTCCTCGCCGCCCGGCTACAAGTCCGGCTACTGCCTTGCCGTCTGCCCCGCCGGCGAGGACGTCCTCGGCCCGTACCTGGACGACCGCAAGTCGTTCATGGACACCGTGCTGCGCCCGCTCCAGGACAAGCAGGAAACCCTCTACGTCCTGCCGGGCTCGCACGCGCAGGAGTACGCCCGGCGCCGGTTCCCCCACAAGCCCGTCAAGGAAGTCACCGGCGGCTGGAAGCCACCGGCGAAGCGTTCAGCATCCACCGAGCGAGAGCGACGTACGTCATGAGTGGCATTCACCCCTTCCGTGTCCTGCGCGCCAGACCTCTGTGGATAGCCAACGGCGTCATCACGGGCGTACTCGCGCTGCTGTTCGCCGTGTTCTACGTCGGCGCCAACATCGATCCGGCCGGACATGCCACCAAGCTGCCCGTCGGCCTGGTCAACGCGGACGAAGGAGTGGGCCAGGTCAACCTGGGGGCGCGGATCACCGAGTCGATCAAGAAGTCCACCGCGGGCGGGGACAAGATCGACTGGAAGGTGATGGACGAGAAGGAGATGAAGGAGGAACTGGGTAAGGGCAAGCTGTACGGCGCGCTCGTCGTCCCCGCCGACTTCACCTCCTCCGCCACCGCGCTGACCGGCGCCGCGACCACCGGGACCCCGGCCCGTCCGACGCTGACGGTGCTCACCAATCAGTCCGCCGGCAGTCTGGGCTCCGGTCTGGCCCGGACGGCGACGACGCAGGCGGCCGAGAGCGCCTCGCTCCAGGTGGGCAAGGAGCTGACCGCGCAGGCCGGCGCCCAGCAGGAGAAGCTGCCCGTCGCGGCACGTGTCCTGCTCGCCGACCCGGCCGCCGTCACCGTCGAGGACGGCCATCCGCTCGACTCGCACAGCGGCCTGGGCCTGACGGCGTTCTACTACGCCCTCACCCTCGTGGTCGTCGGCATGCTCTCCGCCAACGTCATGAGCGGCCAGGTCGACCACGCCCTCGGCTACACCCACAACGACATGGGCCCCCTGCGCCTGCACCGCCCCCTGATCCGGGCGACCCGGGTGCAGACCCTCGCCATCAGCAGCACCCTCATGGCCGGACTGTCCCTGCTGATGGGCACCCTGGTCATGGCCGGCGCGGTGGGCATCATGGGCATGGACGCCTCGCATCTGCCACTGCTGTGGCTGTACTCGGTGTGTGCCATCGCGGTCGCCGGGATCGGCGCGCTCAGCCTCCTCGCGGTCTTCGGCACACCCGGCATGCTGGTGGTGACGCTGGTCTTCATCGGGATGGCGGTGCCGACGTCCGGGGCCACCACCCCCATCGAGGCGCTGCCCGGCTTCTACCGCTTCCTCGCGGAGTTCGAGCCGCTGCGGCAGATCACCGGTGGCATCCGCTCGATCCTCTACTACGACGCCCAGGGTGACGCGGGACTGACCCGGGGCTGGCTCATGATGGCGGCCGGCCTCGTGGCCGCGGCACTGTTCGGCTTCGGCGTCCTGGGGTGGTACGACCGCAAGGGGCTGCACCGCCTCCCGGCGGAGACGACGCCCGAGAAGACGGCGGCCCCGGCATAGCGGAGGGCGTCCCCACATCACCCAGGACGGGGCCATTACTCGGAGTGGCCCCGGTGTGTGTCGCCCTGCCGGGGACGACAGGCGCGCACACCATCAGGGCTCGGCGACGGTCTTTCCCCGGACTGTCGCCGAGCCGCCACGCGGACGCCACTTCAGAAACCGATCGGTTTTCTTTTGCTTCCCCTTGAGTTAACCTCGCGGTATGACCACCGAAGTGAAACAAAGCCCCAGGGAGCGGCTGCTGGAGGCGGCGGCCACACTCACCTACCGCGACGGCGTCGGTATCGGCGTCGAGGCGCTGTGCAAGGCGGCGGGAGTGTCCAAGCGCTCCATGTACCAGCTGTTCGAGAGCAAGGACGAACTGCTCGCGGCGAGTCTGGAGCGGCGCACTTCCGCCTACGTGTCGACACTCCTGCCCGCGGCGGACGACGACCGCTCACCCCGGGAGCGGCTCCTGCATGTCTTCGAGCAGGTCGAATCGCAGGCGAGCGCGCCCGAGTTCTTCGGCTGCCCCTTCCTGGCCGCGCAGATCGAGCTCAAGGACCGGAGCCATCCCGCGAGCCGGGTCGCCCGTGCGGTCAAGGAGAACCTGACCGCCTTCTTCCGTGCCGAGTCCGAGCGGGGCGGGGCGAGTGATCCCGGTCTGCTGGCCCGGCAGCTCAGCCTGGTCTTCGACGGGGGCAGCGCCCGCGCGGGCATCGGAGCGGACAAGCTGACGGGTCTCATCGGGCCCACGGTGATCACCCTGCTCGACGCGGCGGGCGTGCGCTGACGCATCGCCCCTCCGGGACGCTCTATTGCCGTACGGCGTTCGCGGGGAGTCCCATGGCCGCAAGGGTGTTGCCGGGCAGACCGCAGGCGAGTAAGCCTGCGGTCAGGTCGGCGTAAATGCCCAGTGGCACGTGCACGGTCTCCCGGATCCGCATCCCGTCGGCCCGGACGACCTCGCCGATCGGGTCGCCGCCTTCCGCCCCGTCGTCCGCGCTCTCGAAAGCCTTGCGTGATGCCGACCTGTCTGGCGATCGCCGCGCGAACGACACCTCGCGCCTCTCCTGCGCACTGATGCTGCCCATTTGGTCCAGCTCCCTGCTCTGGCTTGCATGTGGAAACCGATCGGTTTACAGTGATGGAAACCGAACGGTTTCCAGGGAGTGCAGGAGTCATGATGACGACAGATCGTCCGGTAGCACTCGTGACGGGTGCGTCATCCGGTATCGGAAAGGAAACCGCGCTCGCGCTGGTCGCGGCGGGTTTCGAGGTGGTCGGCACAAGCCGGGACACCTCACGCGTGACCCCGCTCGACGGTGTGACGTTCGTCGACCTCGACGTGGCCGACGACGCCTCGGTCACGGCAGCGGTCCAGGAGGTGAGCGAGCGGTTCGGGCGGATCGACGTCCTGGTCAACAACGCCGGCGTGGGCTCATTGGGCGCGGCGGAGGAAACCTCCCTCGAGCAGGCCCAGGCCGTCTTCGACACCAACGTCTTCGGGGTCATGCGCATGGTGAACGAGGTCCTGCCGCACATGCGCGCGCAGCGACGCGGACGCATCATCAACATCTCGTCCGTCCTCGGATTCATGCCCCAGCCCTACATGGCCGCCTACGCCGCCTCCAAGCACGCGATCGAGGGCTACACCGAGTCCCTGGACCACGAGGTCCGTGACCACGGCGTCCGGGCGCTCATCGTCCAACCCGCCTACACCAGGACCGGGTTCGAGACCAACAGCGCGAAGCCCGACACCCCCCTGCACGCCTACGCGAAGCAGCGGCAGACCGTCGACCGCGTGATGGCGGACGCGGTCAGAGGCGGCGACGCCCCCGCCGTCGTCGCCAAGGCGATCCTCGCGGCAGCGACCGACACGAAGCCGAAGCCGCGCTACACCGCCGGCCCCCTGGCCGGACGCGCACGCGTACTGCGCCGCCTCGCCCCCGCCGGGGTCTTCGACAAGCAGATCCGCAAGATGAACCAGCTCGCCGGCTGACGTCCAGGCGCTGCCTGGGCTTTCTGGACAGCCGCCCCACCCCCACCAGACAGAGGGAACCTTGATGACAGAGCGCAACCCCATCCTGATCACCGGTGCCGCAGGCGAGATCGGTGGTGTGAGCCGGACGATGGTCGACATGCTGATCGAACAAGGGCACCCCGCGCGTGCGTTCGTACGGCAGGATGACGAACGCGCCCAGTCGCTCCGCCAGGCCGGGGCGGAGGTCTTCGTCGGCGACCTGCTCACCATCGCCGACGTGACCGCCGCGCTGAAGGGCGTCCGGCGCATCTACTTCAGCATGGGCCTGTCGCCGTACTACACCGACGCCGTCAGCCTGATGGCCGCCGCGGCGCGGGCCCAGGGCGACATCGAGGTGTTCGTCAACATCTCCGAGTACGAGCAGTCGTTCATGACCTTCGACGACATGACCGCGCCGGAGGAGGAGCGGCTCGCGAAGCTCGGCGGACTCGTCGCCAACTGGTCGCCGCAGCAGCGGGCCCACTGGGTCGCCGAGCAGGTGCTGGAGTGGTCCGGCGTCCCGACCGTCAACATCCAGGCGGCCTTCTTCGTCGAGAACCCCATCATGACCTGGCTGGCCCTCGGCTCACTGGCCGACGGTGAGCTGCGCCTGCCCTTCGGCGACCACCGGTTCGCACCCATCGCCGGTTACGACGTCGCGGAACTGTGCGCGAAGATCCTGGCCGATCCGGCGCCGCACATCTCGAAGTCCTACGCGCTCACCGGTCCGGAAATGAAGGACGGGCACGGGTTCGCGGAGGACTTCGCGGCCGTGCTGGGAAGCCCGGTCACGTATGTTCCCGAAGACATCGAAACCTGGAACGAGACCTACGTGGACACCCACATGTCCGCGTACCCGCACATCGCGGAGCACCTGAAGACCCTGAACCGGATCATCGGCCGCGGAGGATACGGCGGCAAGACCGACGAGCTGGAAACCCTGCTCGGACGCCCGGCGAAGACCGTGCGGTGGGCTCTGGAGCGCCACCCGCGCATCCAGAAGCTGGCGACTGCCTGATCCGCTGCGCGGGCCGGAGCAGAACATGCCGGATCGGCAGGATGGTCGCCGAGGCGGCTGCCTCCACGCCGACCCCGTGCGTGCTGCCGTGTGCCGGGGGTCGGCGTGCAGTTGTCGTCGGCGCCGGTCGGTCCGGTGGCGTCCGCGGCACGCAGAAACCGCACGACCACGTCCGTGAACTCGGCGGGGCTGGAAGCGTGCACATAGTGGCCCGCCGGGATGGTGACGTTCTGGCAGTCCGGGATGAGGCTCCCCATCGTGGCGAGCAGTTCCTGGGGGACGTGGCTGCCCGGACCCCCGCCGACGATCAGGGTTGGCGCCGTGATGTCGCCGAGGCGCGCCAGCCATCTGGGGTCAGGGCTGTCCACCTCGGCCCGGATGGGCGAGACAGCCGCCCAGTCGAAGTCGGTGGGAGCGTCGGGGGCGACAGGGGAGAAGGACGGTTTCCGCGGGAAGGGCGGCGGTACGTCTTCCAGGACCAGCCGCTCGATCCTCCCGGGAATCTCCTCGGCGATCAGGTAGGCAACGGTCCCACCCATCGAGTGACCGACGAGGCTCACCCGCCCAAGGCCCATCGCATCCATGAACCCCAGCACATCGTCTCTCATGGCGGCGAACGAGTAGGCACCAGGACGGTCGCTGCCACCGTGGCCACGCAGGTCCAGGGCGTAGACCCGCCAGTGCCCGGCGAAGGCTTCGGCCACCTCGGTCCAGTGCGTGGCGTTATCGCCCAGCGCGTGCAGCAGGATCAGCGGCGCCCGATGACAGGCTTGGCGGGGAGCACCCGCATCACTTCTTCCCAGGGACTCCCCAGAGCCGATTCCGGCCCGGCCCGTGACCGGTCTCAAGAGCAAAGGCCGCACAAGAACTGAGCTCGGCAAGAGGGACTCAGAGCCAGTCCCGTCGCTTGAAAATCAAGTACAAACTGACGCAGACCACCCCCATCAGGCCGATCGCCAAGGGGTATCCGAAGCTCCAGCCCAACTCGGGCATGTCCTCGAAGTTCATGCCGTAAATAGTTCCGACCAGTGTTGGAGCAAAGAGAATCGCCGCCCACGACGAGATCTTCTTGATCTCCTCGTTCTGCTCGAACCCCGCCTCCGCCAGCGCCCGCATCTCCGCGTTCTGCTGCTGGGTGACCAGCGTCGCGTTCACGGTGAGGATCTCGGTGAGGGCCAGGCGGAAGCCGTCGACGCGTTCGCTGGTGTGGGTGACGTGGTCGGCGACGTCGCGGAGGTAGCGCTGGAGCTCGTCGTCGGTGCCGTACTTGGAGAAGCCGGCCATCAGACCGTGCAGCATGCCGACCAGGGGGCGGGTGGCGCGCTGGAACTCGACCATTTCGCGGGAGAGTTCGTAGATACGGCGGGAGACTTCCGGGTCCCCGCGGAAGACCTCCGTCTCGATCTCGTCGACGTCGTTCTGGACCCCCGACACGACCGGTAGATAGCCGTCCACCACCGCGTCGAGGATGGCGTACAGGACCGCCTCCGGGCCCAGCCTCAGCAGTTCCGGTGTCTCCTCCATACGGCGGCGCACCGCCGACAGGTCGGGTGCCGCGCCGTGCCGGACCGTGATGACGAAGTCGGGACCGAGGAAGACATGCAGCTCGCCGAAGTCGACCTCCTCCGAGGCGTCCAGATAGCGGGCCGCTCGCAGGACGACGAAGAGTGTGTCGCCGTAGCGCTCCAGCTTGGGTCGCTGATGGGCCTCCAGCGCGTCCTCGACCGACAGCGGGTGAAGGTCGAACTCGGCGGCCAGGGAGAGGAGTTCGGTCTCGGTGGGGCGGGCCAGACCGATCCACGCCATGCCCGAGGGCTGCTCGCGCAGCTCACGGAAGGTGTCGGCGAGGGTCGCGGGGGAGGAGACCCGGACACCGTCCCGGTACAGGGCCGCCTGGACGATGCTCGCCTGCTCGGGTTCCGTCTTTGTCGCCTCGGCCCGCCGCGCGGGCGGCTGCTCCGGCGGGGGTGGCGAGGTCAGGGCACGGCGCCAGGCGGACCTCCCCCGGCTCTTCGACGTCGGACTGCTGCGTCGCTCGGGCATCGCGGCTGCCTCCCGGATCGAGCCGACGGCTGTGTGATCACGGGCAGGATATACGGGGCATACGGCATCGGCGTGTCCCTGCGGGGCGGGAAACGGTGAGGCTTGCGGACAGAAGGTGTCCGCAAGCCTCAGTAGCGTGTTCCCCATGACGAAGACGACGGCCCCCGTGCTCGACACCCGCGCCCTCAACCGCGCGACCCTCGACCGGCAGCTGCTGCTGCGCCGCGCGGATCTGCCCGCCAAGGCGGCCGTCGAGCATCTGCTCGGCCTCCAGGCCCAGAACGTCAAACCCCCCTACTACGCGCTCGCGGCCCGTCTCGACGGCTTCGCCCCCGAGGAGCTGTCCGCCCTGATGGCCGACCGCGAGGTCGTCCGCATCGTCACCATGCGCTCCACCATCCACACCCACACCGCCGACGACACCCTCACCCTGCGCCCGCTGGTGCAGGCCGCCCGTGACCGCGAACTCACGCAGTTCCGCAAGGGGCTCCAGGGCGTCGACCTCGACCGCCTCGCCGTCCTCGCCCGCGACCTCGTCGAGGCCGAGCCCCGCACCATGAAGCAGCTGCGCGAGGAACTCCTCGCCGAGTGGCCGGACGCCGACCCGCAGGCCCTCGGGATCGCCGCCCGCTGCCGTCTCCCGCTCGTCCAGGTCACCCCGCGCGGACTGTGGGGAAAGAGCGGACAGGTCGCCCTCACCACCGCCGAGCACTGGCTGGGCCGCCCCGCCGAACCGGCCCCGGCACCGGACGCGACCGTGCTGCGCTACCTCGCCGCGTTCGGCCCCGCCTCCGTCAAGGACATGCAGACCTGGGCCGGACTGACCCGTCTGCGCGACGCCTTCGAGCGTCTGCGCCCGCAGCTGGTCACCTTCCGTGACGAGAACGGCGTCGAGCTCTTCGACCTCCCCGACGCGCCCCGCCCCGCCGCCGACACCCCGGCCCCGCCCCGCTTCCTCCCCGAGTTCGACAACCTCCTGCTCTCCCACGCCGACCGCACCCGCGTGATCCCGCCCGAGTACTGGGGGCGCAGCTGGGTCGGGAACATGGCGTACAGCACCCTCCTCGTCGACGGTTTCCTCGCCGGGGTCTGGAAGCTGGAGGAGGACGCGCTGGTCGTCGAGCCCTTCGGCACGCTCACCGAGGCACAGCGGGACGAGGTCACCGCAGAAGGAGTGCGGATGCTGGCCGTCATGCACCCCGGGTCCTCGTACGACATCCGCTTCGGGACCGTCGTACGGGAGTCCTGAGGACATGGATAGAGGGCGCTGCGGGCCGCTCGTGGAGGCCCGCAACGCCCCCTGGTTTTTCACCTGAGGGGTGCTCAGGAGAACTTCCGGGTTATGAGTTGACCTGCGTGGTCACCAGGCTCGAGAAGGTGGTCAGCCGGGTGTACACACCCGGGTAACCGGCCTGAGCGCAGCCCTCTCCCCATGAAGTGATCCCTGCCAGGACGCCCCCGATGAGCAGGGGACCGCCGCTGTCGCCCTGGCAGGTGTCTGTGCCGCCGGAGGTGTATCCGGCGCAAACCATGTCGGACGAGATGAAGTCCGAGCCGTAGCTGCTCGCGCAGCTGGAGTCGGAGACGATCGGCACCGTCGCGGTGCGCAGCTGGTTGGAGGAGCTGCCGTTCGACGACGTGGTGCCCCAGCCGAGGATGCGGGCCGTGGTGCCGGCCGCGTACACGCTGGTCTGGGACGAGGAGACGTACGACGCCGGGGTGTACGACATCGCCGTCGAGAGGGTGAGGACGGCCACGTCGTCACCGTTGGTGGCGTCCGTGTAGGACGGGTTGATCCAGATCTTGCTGACCCGGCTGACCGTGCCGTTCGTGCCGTTGAGGTAGGTGCGGCCGCCGACGACTCTCACGCTGCTGGTGGTCTCGCCGACCATACAGTGGGCCGCGGTCACGACCTTGGTGGAGGAGACCAGGGTGCCGCCGCAGAACTGGTTCTGCGAGGCGTCCGTGATCTGCATCATGAAGGGGTACGAGGTCGTCGTGGTGGTCGTACCGCCGACGATGGGCTGGGGAGCGGCGACGGCGTTGGGGGCGCCGATCAGTGCTGTCGCGGCGGCGGCAGCGGTCGCCGCGAGGAGCGCGGCGGTCTTCTTTGCGCGGTTGAGCCCGAACATGAGTCTCCTCAGTGGGGGTTGCCGGTGGGGGTCGCGCGGGTGTGGGGGGTGGTGTACGGGGGCCGCGGGACCGACCCCCGTATGCCCGGGCGAGCGGCACGTTCATAACCTAGAACTCGGAAGTTCCCCTTCCCAATGAGGGAACCCCCTAGGGGAGTTGGACAGGGAAAACCCTCGATGGGAGCACGGCACACCACCGCGGGGTCAGGAGACCCCGCGGATCCTCACTTGGTGCGGCGCCCCGCCGCCAGTCGCACGATGTCCACCCGTGATCGGATCCCCAGCTTGCGGTAGACCCGGGTCAGGGTCGCCTCGACCGTCTTGACGCTGATGAACAGCCGGGCGGCTATCTCCCGGTTGGTCGCGCCCTCCATGACGAGCGCGGCGACCTGACGCTCCATCGAGGCGAGACCATCCAGCGCGTCCGCCGTCGGTACGGGGGCGGACTGCTCCGGCGCGACGACCGGCTGGGCGGTCGCCGCGTCCACCTGACGCAGCCACGGCAGCGCCCGGCAGCGGCGGAACAGCCGTGCCGCCTCGTCGTACGACGCCGGTCTCGGCAGCCCGGTGCGCAGCTGGACCACCGCGAAGGCGGTACGGGCCTCCTCCAGGCCGTAGCCCAGCTTGGCCAGCCGGTCCTGCACCGACGTCAACCGGGCGAGCGCGGCCTCGTGTTCGCCGCGCGCGGCCCGCACCAGCGACTCCGCGCGGTCCAGCACGGCGAGCACGCTCTCGCGGCCGAGCCGCAGCGCCTGCTCGCGGGTCACGTCGACGACGTCCTGCGCCTCGCGCAGCTCGCCGATCCGGACGAGAGCCTCGGCCAGGTCGCCCTGCCAGCGGCCGCGCGCCGGGTCGGTGATGCCGAGACCGTGCTCCAGCTCCCGCACCCGGCGCAGCGAACGCACCGTTCCCTCCGCGTCCCCGGCCACCAGCTGGGCGTACCCGAGGGCGGCCAGGCCGCGCGAGACGTACATCTGGTCGCCGTCCCGCTCGGCGTGCTCGACCGCCTCCCGGGCCAGCTCCAGCGCCCGCTCGACATCGCCGCCGGAGGCCTCGCAGAGCGAGGTGAGCACGGCGGAGGCCACCTCGCCGATGCCGGTGTCCCGGGCCAGCATCAGGCTCTCCCGGGCGAGGTCGAGGGCGCGTCCGCAGTGCCCGGAGCGCAGCTCGGTCTCGGCGACCCCGCGCAGGAAGTGCACCTCGCTCTCGACGGACCCGCGGCGCTGCACCTCGCGCAGCAGCGCGGTGACCGTCGTGCGCGCCTCGGACAGCTGGTCGCTCATGATCAGCCAGCGGAACCGCGAGTAGCCGGCCCCGTTGTGATGGCACGCCACCCTGGGGTCCTGGGGTTCCTTCAGGGCGCGTTTGATGGTCGCGGGGGCGTCCGGGTGGCCCATCAGGGTCTCGATCTGGGCCTGGAAGGCGAGCGCCATCAGCTCGTTGTAGCGGTCGGCGGCCTGCGCGGCCAGCGCCGCCGAGTGCGCGGCCTCCTCGCGGGCCTGGTCGAAGTCGCCGTCCACGAGCAGGGCCCGCCAGGTCAGCTGGTAGTGGATCAGGGCGAGCAGCTTGGGGTCCTCGCCGGCGTCGGCGAGGGCCTGCGGGAAGACCGAGTCGACCTCCGTCATGGCGTGGCCCGCCGTGTCGATCACGATGATCCAGGCCCGCACCCGGTCCGCGGGCACGGTCGCCCGGGTGAGCACGTCGCGGGCGATGTCCCGGGCGAGGTCCAGCTCGCCCGCGGTGATCGCGTCCTCGGCGGCCTGGAGCCGGCGCGCGTCGGGGTCCGGGGTGCCGTCGGGCGGGGTGTGCCGGGCGGCGAGCAGTCCGAGGGAGGCGGCGACCGAAGGGGCCCCGCGGTCCCGGGCGAGGGCGGCGGCCTCGGCGAGGCTGTTGGCGGTCCTGGGGTCGGTGCCGGTGGTGGCCAGGGCGAGGTGCCGGGCCCGTTCGATCGGGTCGGAGGCCGCCTCGGACAGCGCGGCGTGCGCGGCCCGCCGTTCGTGTGCGGGCGCCTCCGCGTACAGCGCGGCCGAGATCAGCGGATGCGCGAACCGTACGGCGGGCCCCTCGGGTTCGGTGGCCAGCAGCCCGAGCGCCGCCGCCTGGGCGGTCTCGGCCTCCGCGTTCTCGCGGCCGGCCGCGCGCAGCAGGGCGGGGGTGGGGCGGGCGCCGGCGCTGGCGACGAGGAGGGTGCGACGGGCCTCGTCGGAGAGCATCTCCAGGCGGTTCAGGACGAGGGCGCGCAGCGAGGTGGGCACCGGCAGCGGCTCGCCCGGGCGGGGCGAGGTGGGGTTCTCGCTGAGGGCGCGGCCGAGTTCCAGGGCGAAGAGCGGGTTGCCGCCGCTGGTGCGGTGGATGTCGCGGACCGTGGAGCGGGGCAGGCCGGTGTAGCCGCGGTGGCCGAGCAGCTCGGAGACCTGGGTGCGGGTGAGCGGGTTGACGCGCAGGGCGAGGGTGTCCGGCGGGGACGCGCGTAGATGACGGTCGTACTCCTGGCCCTCGGTACGCACCGCGCTCAGCATGCGCACAGGTGTCTCACCGAGCCGGCGGGCGGCGAAGCCGAGGAGCTCGGCGCTGGCCGAGTCCAGCCATTGCACGTCGTCGGCGACGATCAGTACGGGTCCCTCGGCGGCGAGCGCGCGCAGCGCGGAGAGCACCGCGAGGCGCAGGGCGAGTCCGTCGCGCTGCAGGGTGGACTCGCCGCGGCCGGTGAGCGCCGACTCCAGGGCGGTGAGCTGGGCCGCGGGCAGCTTGCCGGACACCTCGTCGAGGACCAGACCGAGCAGGTCGGCGAGGGCGAGGAAGGGGAGGTGGGATTCGGACTCGGTGGCCGAGCAGCGCAGCACGGTGCGGGCCGCGCCGCCGTTTTCCGCGGCCAATGCCCGCAGGACGGTCGACTTTCCTATTCCGGCCGGGCCGTGCAGGAGCACGCTGCCGCCCCGGGCGAGCTGCTCACGGGCCTGGCCGAACACCTCGTCCCGGCCGATGACCAGGTCGGGGCGGCATCTGGCAGGCTCCTTGAAGTCCCGTCGCACGGTCACCGCTCCCCTCGTGTGTCGTGTCCGGGCCAAATTCTAGGCAAGGTCTCTTAGAAATTCGGACCGACGACGCGGTGAGGGAAATAACAACCTTGCAGCATGGAGAAATTCAAAGTGCCGCTCCATGAATGAATTGTCAACGCTGTGTTACGGCAGCACCCCCGCCCGGCGCGCCGCCACCACCGCCTCCCCACGGGTGTGCGCCCCCAGCCTCCGCATCGCCGAGCGCAGATAGCCCTTGACCGTCTCGGGCCGCAGCCCCAGTCGTTCGGCGGCCACCGCGTTCGTCGCCCCCGCGGCCACACAGGCCAGGACGTCCAGCTCACGGGGGGCGAGAGCGATGTCCTCGGCCGGTGCCCGGGGGGCCAGGAGTCCGCAGGCGTGCAGCAGTTCGGCCCGCAGCACCGGGTCGGTGATCCGCGACGCCAGGGCCCGCAGGGCCGCATGCGCTTCCCGCACCTGTTCCCGGCCCACGGGGTCGACCGTACGGGCCGCCTGCGAAGCCTCCACCAGCCCCCGCGCCTCGTCCCGCACCACCAGCGCCTGCTCCACGTCCCGCGCCGCGGCCACCGCCGCGCTCAGCGTGCGGTCGCCCAGCGGCTGGGCGGCGCGCAGCGCCCCGTAGAGCACGCCCCGCACCCGACGCCGTACGACCACGGGCACCGCCACGATCGCCCGCAGTCCCTCGGCGGCGACCGGCAGGTCGTACTCGTGGCTGATCTGCCGTGAGGAGGAGTAGTCCGTCACCGCGCAGGGACGGGCCAGGGCGACCGCCTTGCCGCCCAGGCCGCTGCCGGAGATCACCGCGAGCGAGCGGAGCGCGGCCGTGGCCGTGCCGCTCAGTTCACTGATGCGCATCTGCGGTCGCCCCGGCTCCACCAGCCCGCCGAAGGCGACGGGCAGCCCCGTCGTCCGCCGCAGCCGCGCCAGCGCACCGCGAATCTCCACCGTCCCGGCCGTGTCCACCGCCACGCATTCGTCCCTTCGCCGCAGCGCACACCCCCGTTCGGGGGTAGTGAGACCTGCATCACGGATTACACGATGGCAGAGAGCCGCCCGGCAATGGTCCGGCACAGAGGAGAAGACATGACGACGGCCGCCTTCCGCAGCGCGCGGGACTTCCTGCTGCAGCATCGCGAGGACTACGCGACGGCCTACGACGGCTTCGGCTGGCCCCGCCCCGACCGCTTCAACTGGGCGCTCGACTGGTTCGACGTCATCGCCGAAGGGAACGACAGGACCGCCCTGCACATCGTCGAGGAGGACGGCAGCGAGGTCCGGCTCTCCTTCGCTCAGATGTCCGAGCGCTCGGACCGCGTCGCCAACTGGCTGCGCGCGCAGGGTGTGGACGCCGAGGACCGCGTCCTCGTCATGCTCGGCAACCAGGCCGAGCTGTGGGAGACGGCCCTGGCGGCGATGAAGCTCCGCGCCGTCGTCATCCCGGCCACGCCGCTGCTGGGCCCCGCCGACCTGCGTGACCGGGTCGAGCGCGGCGGGGTCCGCCATGTGCTCGTACGCGCCGAGGACACCGGCAAGTTCGACGACGTGCCCGGCGACTACACCCGGATCGCGGTCGGCGGCGCTCCCCGGGGCTGGCGGCGCTACGAGGACGCCTACGAAGCCTCCCCGCGGTTCACGTCCGACGGCGAGACCCGGGCGGACGACCCGCTGATGCTCTACTTCACCTCGGGCACCACCGCCCGACCCAAGCTGGTCGAGCACACCCACACCTCGTACCCGATCGGGCACCTGGCCACCATGTACTGGATCGGTCTCCGGCCCGGTGACGTGCATCTGAACATCTCCTCGCCCGGCTGGGCCAAGCACGCCTGGTCGAACCTCTTCGCGCCGTGGAACGCGGAGGCGACCGTCTTCATCCACAACTACACACGCTTCGACGCGGCCCGCCTGATGGCGGAGATGGACCGCGCGGGCGTCACGACCTTCTGTGCCCCGCCGACCGTCTGGCGCATGCTCATCCAGGCCGATCTGACCCAGCTGCGGACACCGCCGCGCGAGGTGGTGGCCGCGGGGGAGCCGCTCAACCCCGAGGTCATCGAGCAGGTGCGCCGGGGGTGGGGCGTCACCGTCCGGGACGGCTTCGGGCAGACCGAGACGGCCGTCCAGGTCTCCAACAGCCCCGGCCAGCCGCTGAAGACGGGCTCCATGGGGCGGCCGAGCCCCGGCTACCGGGTGGAGTTGCTGGACCCGGTGAGCGGCGCGCCCGGAGCCACCGAGGGCGAGATCGCGCTGGACCTCTCGGCGCGGCCCGTCGGGCTGATGACCGGCTACCACGGCGACGCCGACCGTACGGCGGAGGCGATGGCCGGCGGCTACTACCGCACCGGGGACGTCGCCGCGCGGGACGAGGACGGCTATCTGACGTACATCGGCCGCAGCGACGACGTCTTCAAGGCCTCCGACTACAAGATCAGCCCCTTCGAGCTGGAGAGCGCCCTGCTGGAGCACGAGGCGGTGGCCGAGGCGGCCGTCGTGCCCGCACCGGACGAGCTGCGCCTCGCCGTGCCCAAGGCCTACGTCGTCCTCGCCGAGGGCTGGGAGCCCGGGCCCGACACCGCGAAGGTGCTCTTCGAGCACTCCCGTGACGTCCTCGCCCCCTACAAGCGCATCCGCCGTCTGGAGTTCGCGCCGCTGCCCAAGACCGTCTCCGGCAAGATCCGCCGGATCGAGCTGCGCGAGGCCACGGCCGCCGGCTCGGACGCCGAGTACCGCGAGGAGGACTTCCGATGACAGCCCTGTCGTACAGCCACGGAACGAGCGGGACTTCGCTGCTCGGCGACACGATCGGCGCCAACCTGGACCGGGCGGTGGCGAATTGGCCGGACCGGGAGGCGCTCGTCGACGTGCCGTCAGGGCGGCGCTGGACGTACGCCCAATTCGGGGCCGACGTCGACGAGTTGGCGTACGCGCTGCTCGCGAGCGGTGTCGCCAAGGGTGACCGGGTGGGCATCTGGGCGATCAACTGTCCCGAGTGGGTGCTGGTCCAGTACGCCACCGCCCGCATCGGCGCGATCATGGTGAACATCAACCCGGCGTACCGCACCCATGAGGTCGAGTACGTCCTCAACCAGGCCGGGGTCCGCCTGCTCTTCGCCTCCCTCGGTCACAAGAGCAGCGACTACCGCGCGATGGTGGAGGAAGTGCGGGGCAGGTGCCCGCAGTTGAGGGAGACCGTGTTCATCGGGGACCCGGGCTGGGACGCGCTGATCGCGCGGGGGACGCCGGTGCCGTACGAGGAACTGTCCTGCGACGACCCGATCAACATCCAGTACACCTCGGGCACGACGGGCTTCCCCAAGGGGGCGACCCTCTCCCACCACAACATCCTCAACAACGGCTACTTCGTGGGCGAGATGATCGCCTACACCGAGCAGGACCGGATCTGCATCCCCGTGCCCTTCTACCACTGCTTCGGCATGGTCATGGGCAACCTGGCGGCCACGTCCCACGGTGCCTGCATGGTGATCCCGGCCCCGTCCTTCGACCCGAAGGCCACCCTGGAGGCGGTCCAGCAGGAGCGCTGCACCTCGCTGTACGGCGTACCGACCATGTTCATCGCGGAGTTGAACCTCCCCGACTTCGCGTCGTACGACCTGTCCTCGCTCCGCACCGGGATCATGGCGGGCTCGCCCTGCCCGGTGGAGGTGATGAAGAGGGTGGTCGGCGAGATGAACATGGCCGAGGTGTCGATCTGTTACGGCATGACGGAGACCTCGCCGGTCTCCACGCAGACCCGGCGCGACGACGACCTGGAACACCGCACGGGTACGGTCGGCCGCGTCCTGCCGCACGTCGAGGTGAAGGTCGTCGACCCGGCCGGTGTGACCCAACCCCGGGGCACGGCAGGAGAGTTGTGCACCCGCGGCTACAGCGTGATGCTCGGCTACTGGAACGAGCCCGAGAAGACCGCCGACGCCGTCGACGCCGGGCGCTGGATGCACACGGGGGACCTCGCGGTGATGCGGGAGGACGGGTACGTCGAGATCGTCGGCCGGATCAAGGACATGATCATCCGGGGTGGCGAGAACATCTACCCGCGCGAGATCGAGGAGTTCCTCTACGCCCATCCCAAGATCGCCGACGTCCAGGTGGTCGGCGTACCGCACGAGCGCTACGGCGAGGAGGTGCTGGCCTGTGTCATCGCGCGCGACCCGGCGGATCCGCCGACGCTGGAGGATGTGCGGGCCTTCTGCGAGGGGCGGCTGGCCCACTACAAGGTGCCGAGCCGGCTGCAGGTGCTGGAGTCCTTCCCGATGACGGTGTCCGGAAAGGTGCGCAAGATCGAGCTGCGGGAGACGTACGCGGCGGACTAGTCCCGGCGCATGCAGACCCTGGGCCACCGGTCGAGGCCGAGCCCGGCCTCATGGGCGCGGATCTTCCGCAGCCCCGGGGTGAGCTCGGCCTCCTCCAGGACGCGGAAGCCGAGGCGCTCGTAGTACGGGGCGTTCCACGGGACCTCGGCGAAGGTGGTGAGGGTGAGAGCGGCCAGGCCCTCCTCATGGGCGCGCTCGTCGGCGTACGAGAGGAGGGTCCGGCCGATGCGGCGGTGCGCGAAGTCGGGGTGGACCGAAATCTGCTCGATGTGCAGGGCGCCGTCGACGGGCTCGGCAATGAGGTAGGCGGCGAGCCGGTCCTCTGCGTCGACGGCGACCCAGGCCCGGCCGGCCCGGCGGTACTGCTCCAGCACGTCCAGGGAAGGCGGCTCGTCGTCGGCGATCGTCGCCATGCCGAGGCCGCGGAAGGGGGCGCCGGCGGCGCGCTCGATGCCCTGGAGAGCGGGGATTTCGGCGGCCGTGACGGGGCGGATACGCATCCGGCGAGTATGCCGGAGCGGGCGTCCGGGCGCAGTGGGGATTAGGTGGCCCGCATCGCGCGCCCGCCCCCGTGGGCGGGGCGGGCGGCGATTGGCAGATCTGTCCCAGCCTCGCCCGCAAACCCGCAGGTGACGACCTCCGACCCTGGGACGAATCTGCCATTCCCTCGTGCCCGGCCCTGCCCGCCCCGCCCGTCCGGCCCCGGCCTACGTCCCCGTCGAGTCCAGGTCGTCCGCCAGGCTGTTCACCGGCTGTGGGGTTCCCGTCAGGTCCAGGACGAACAGGGGGACCCCCAGGGCGTCGGCCACTGGGCGGGCCTCCGTGGCGTAGCCGGCCAGGGAGAAGTAGACGCAGGTCGCGGATTCCGTCATGGCCGTCAGCCACAGGCACTCCACGTCGCGCAGGGAGGCCGGGCGGACGGTCGGGTCGACCTGGGCGAGGAGGCCGCGGGCGGCGATGCCGATGCCGTTCGGGGGGCGTTGGTCGGCGCGGCGGATGTCGCGGTAGCCGAGCCAGCGGAGGTAGAGCGCGGCGGCCGTCACCGCGTCGCGTGCCGTGCGGATCGTCACCGGCTGGAAGGCCCGCCGCGGGGTCGGCTCGACCCGCTCGACGGCGGCGCCCGCCGTGACCGGGATCCGCAGCACCGTCCCGCACGGGCAGCCCAGTTCCGGATGCGGCCACTCGCCCCGGCGGCCGCAGGAGGCGCACAGCACGGTGACCCAGTCGTCCTCCCAGGAGCGGTGCGAGATCGCCGTCGCCCGGGCACGCGGATCCAGCGGCGGCACCACGGGTGTGCCACACGTGCACGGATACTCCGGCGCCGTGAAGAGGTGCTCGCGCCGGCAGACCGGGCAGCGCACCGCCACGCTCTCGGACATGGAGCCCATCGTCCTCCAGGAAGCCCCCGCTTGTCCGTCTCTTGACGACCTACGCCTCCCCACCTACATTGCTTCCAGATAGTAGAAATTACTTTCCGCATTACGGAAGTACTCACGGCGGGGCGCGACGGGAGTACACGTCCGACAGCCGAAGCAGGAGTACTCAATGGCTCGTATGACCGCTGCCCGCGCGGCAGTCGAGATCCTCAAGCGCGAAGGCGTCAGCAACGCGTTCGGCGTGCCGGGCGCGGCGATCAACCCCTTCTACGCGGCGCTCAAGGCCTCCGGCGGGATCAACCACACCCTCGCCCGCCATGTCGAGGGCGCCTCGCACATGGCCGAGGGGTACACACGCACGCAACCGGGGAACATCGGTGTCTGCATCGGTACCTCCGGTCCCGCCGGCACCGACATGATCACCGGTCTGTACTCCGCGATCGGGGACTCGATCCCGATCCTGTGCATCACCGGTCAGGCCCCGACCGCCCTGCTCCACAAAGAGGACTTCCAGGCCGTCGACATCGCCTCCATCGCCAAGCCGGTGACCAAGATGGCCGTCACCGTCCTGGAGGCCGCGCAGGTTCCCGGCGTCTTCCAGCAGGCCTTCCACCTCATGCGCTCCGGGCGTCCCGGGCCCGTCCTCATCGACCTGCCGATCGACGTCCAGCTGACCGAGATCGAGTTCGACCCGGAGACGTACGAGCCGCTCCCGGTCTACAAGCCGGCCGCGAGCCGCGCCCAGATCGAGAAGGCCCTGACCTTCCTCCTGGAGTCCGAGCGTCCGCTGATCGTCGCCGGCGGCGGCATCATCAACGCCGACGCCTCCGACCTGCTGGTCGAGTTCGCGGAGCTCACCGACACCCCGGTCGTGCCCACCCTGATGGGCTGGGGCACCATCCCGGACGACCACGAGCTGAACGCCGGCATGGTCGGCCAGCAGACCGGTCACCGCTACGGCAACGCCACGTTCCTAGAGTCGGACTTCGTCCTCGGCATCGGCAACCGCTGGGCCAACCGGCACACCGGCTACAAGCTGGACGTGTACCGCGAGGGCCGCAAGTTCGTCCACGTCGACATCGAGCCGACCCAGATCGGCAAGATCTTCGCCCCGGACTACGGCATCGCCTCCGACGCCAAGGCCGCCCTGGAGCTGTTCGTGGAGGTCGCGCGCGAGCTGAAGGCGGCCGGCAAGCTGCCCGACCGCTCCGCGTGGATCGCCTCGCACCTGGAGCGCAAGGGGTCCCTGCACCGCCGTACGCACTTCGACAACGTGCCGATGAAACCGCAGCGCGTCTACGAGGAGATGAACAAGGCGTTCGGGCCCGACACCCGCTACGTCACCACCATCGGCCTCTCCCAGATCGCCGGCGCGCAGATGCTG
Source organism: Streptomyces sp. WM6386 (assembly GCF_000972385.1). Lineage (GTDB taxonomy): Bacteria > Actinomycetota > Actinomycetes > Streptomycetales > Streptomycetaceae > Streptomyces. Next base: position 48,341 of record NZ_JXTE01000070.1, on the reverse strand, counting down.
CACGTCTACAAGCCGCGCCACTGGATCAACTGCGGCCAGGCGGGACCGCTCGGCTGGACCATCCCCGCGGCCCTCGGTGTCGCCACCGCGGACCCGGAGGCCCAGGTCGTCGCGCTCTCCGGTGACTACGACTTCCAGTTCATGATCGAGGAACTGGCGGTCGGCGCGCAGCACCGCATCCCGTACGTCCACGTCCTCGTGAACAACGCCTACCTCGGGCTGATCCGGCAGGCGCAGCTCGGTCTGGACATCAACTTCCAGGTCAACCTGGAGTTCGAGAACCAGAACTCGCCCGAGCTGGGCGTGTACGGCGTCGACCACGTCAAGGTCGCCGAGGGGCTGGGCTGCAAGGCCATCCGCGTCACCGAGCCCGACCAGCTCCTGCCGGCCTTCGAGGAGGCCAAGAAGCTGGCCGCGCGGTACCGGGTGCCGGTCGTCGTCGAGGCGATCCTGGAGCGCGTGACCAACATCGCGATGAGCCCGACCGCCGACATCAGTGCGGTGAAGGAGTTCGAGGAGATCGCGACCGAACCGGGCCACGCGCCCACCGCGATCATCCCGATCAAGGCCTGACCGGCCGCACAGCTCCACCGCTCTCCCGAGGGGGCGGCCCGACCGGGGGGTTGGGCCGCCCCCTCGGCACGTCCCCCCGGTGTGGATCCCCCCGCCGGGGCCCGCCGCCCCCGTGCCGGCGGGCCCCGTGCAGACGAGAATGTGCCCGCACCCGGGGGCTGTTGAAGCCCCCGGAGGCGGGTTCAGAGGTTGATTTGAGGGTTCCGTAGCCCGCGTACGCCCGGTGGCGTAGGCGGGCCGAGTGCGTACGGTGCTCAGTGCTCGTGGTGCTCGGACAGGCCCGGCCAGTCGTCCGGGCCGCCGCCCTGCCATTCGACGATGTCGCTCACCTCGACCTCGACCACGTCGAGATCGGCGAGGCGCAGCAGCTCCACGACGTCGTCCAGGTGGGAGGCGACACCGAGGTTGTGGTCGTCCGCGGTGACCCGCCGGGAACCGTCCAGGGCCGGCGAATGCACCACGACGTGCGGATGGTGCGCTGGATGTGCCATGCCTCCAGCGTCCTGCGCGAACGCCGGGCGCGCACCCCGGAGACGGCAAAGAGCGCCCGCACGGGACCGTCCGTGTCAGGCGCTCTTCGTCTTTGCTGGGACCGCGGCGGCAGCGACGGAGCCGGGATGCCCTTCCCTCAGGTCGAGAAGGGGGTCCGGTCCTTCACCACCGCACTGGCTCGCACGCCGCCGCGGTCCGCACCCTGCCCGTGCCCCGTACCGAGGACCACCCCTCATCCGGGTCTCTCGGCGTTCGGGCGCGAGCAGGGAGCTCTTTCCAGGGAGGCTCAGTCCTCGCGCAGGGCGCGGACCGCCTCCTCCACGCGCTTGCCGTACTCCGGGTCGGCGGCGTGGAAGTGGGCCAGGTTCTTCTCGATCACGTCGTCGCGGGAGACCTGCGAGAGGCCACCGGCGATGTTCGCGACCAGCCGGGACTTCTCGTCCTCGGACATCAGGCGGTACAGCTCACCGGCCTGGAAGAAGTCGTCGTCCTTGGTGTGCTGCGGGGCCTCGTGCGTGCCCGTCCAGCCGTTCAGGGCCAGCGGCGCCGACAGCGGGCGGCCTGTCTCGACCGGGCCGTCGTAGGAGTTCGGCTCGTAGTTCTTCGCCGCGCGGCCCTGGGAGTTGGACGCCATGAGACCGTCACGCCCGTAGTTGTGCGCGGTCGTCGCCTTCGGGGCGTTCACCGCGAGCAGGGTGTGGTTGACGCCCAGACGGTAGCGGTGGGCGTCCGCGTAGGCGAACAGCCGGCCCTGGAGCATCTTGTCCGGCGAAGGACCGATGCCGGGCACGAAGTTGTTGGGGGAGAACGCGGCCTGCTCGACCTCGGCGAAGACGTTGTCCGGGTTGCGGTCGAGGACGAGGCGGCCCACGCGCTGCAGCGGGTAGTCCTGGTGCGGCCACACCTTGGTGAGGTCGAAGGGGTTGAAGCGGTAGTCCGCCGCCTCGGCCGCCGGCATGATCTGCACGTACAGCGTCCAGGACGGGTTCACGCCCCGCTCGATGGCCTGCAGCAGGTCCGTCTGGTGCGAGCCCGGGTCCTTGCCCGCGAGCTCGGCACCCTGCTCGGCGGACAGGGAGCGGACGCCCTGGTTCGTCTTGAAGTGGTACTTGACGAAGAAGGCCTCGCCCTCGGCGTTCGTCCACTGGTAGGTGTGCGAGCCGTAACCGTTCATGTGGCGGTACGACGCCGGGATGCCGCGGTCGCCCATCAGCCAGGTGATCTGGTGCGTGGCCTCGGGGGAGTGCGCCCAGAAGTCCCAGACGTTGTCCGGCTCCTGCCTGCCGGTGAACGGGTCGCGCTTCTGCGAGTGGATGAAGTCCGGGAACTTGATGGGGTCCTTGATGAAGAACACCGGGGTGTTGTTGCCGACGAGGTCGTAATTGCCCGCCTCGGTATAGAACTTGAGCGCGAAGCCGCGCGGGTCGCGCACCGCGTCCGCGCCGCCGAGCGAGTCGGCCACGGTCGAGAAGCGCAGGAAGACCTCGGTGCGCCTGCCCACCGAGCTCAGGAAGTCGGCGTACGTGAAGCCGGTGACGTCGTCCGTCACCTCGAAGTAGCCGTACGCGCCGGAGCCACGGGCGTGCACCACGCGCTCCGGGATGCGCTCACGGTTGAAGCGGGCGAGCTTCTCCAGCAGGTGCTGGTCCTGGAGGAGGAGCGGACCGCCGGCGCCGGCGGAGGCGGAGTTCTGGTTGTCGGCGACCGGGGCGCCGGACTCTGTCGTGAGCACGCGCTGCGACATCAAGGACCTTCCGTACGAGAGTCAGCGGAGGCTTCGGAAAGGAACTTCCGCTTTGTGGAGCCTAGGTTTGGGGTGATCTGGACGTCAACACTTTGTTGAAGATGCTCGGTCTTTTGTCGAGGTTGATTCCGGGCGGCGTCGCCGCTTGGGCGCGACAGGACAGTTGTCAGCGGCGGCGCCGCCCGGGGTCTTCGGTCAGACCTGGGCGCCGGAGAGGCGCTCCACGGCCCGAAGCAGTGCGGAGTGGTCCAGTCCGCCGTCGCCCTGCGCACGCAGCGAGGCGACCAGCTGGGCGACGACCGCGCCGACGGGCAGGGCCGCGCCGACGTTGCGGGCGGCGTCGGTGACGATGCCCATGTCCTTGTGGTGCAGGTCGATGCGGAAGCCCGGCTTGAAGTCGCGGCCGAGGAAGTTGTCCTTCTTGCGGGTCAGCACGGTCGAGCCCGCGAGTCCGCCGTTCAGGACGTCCAGCGCGGCCTTGAGGTCCACGCCGGACTTCTCCAGGAAGACCACGGCCTCGGCGCACGCCTGGATGTTCACGGCGACGATCAGCTGGTTGGCGGCCTTCACGGTCTGGCCCGAGCCGTGCGGACCGCACAGCACGATGGTCTTGCCGAGGGCGTCGAGGATCGGCTTGGCGGTGTCGAAGTCGGCCTGCTCGCCGCCGACCATGATGGACAGCACGGCCTCGATGGCGCCGGCCTCGCCGCCGGACACCGGGGCGTCCAGGACGCGGACGCCCTTGTCCTTCGCCGCCTTCGCCAGGTCGACCGAGGTCTGCGGGGTGATCGAGGACATGTCGATCAGCAGAGCGCCGGACCTCGCGTTCTCCAGGATGCCCTCGGGGCCGTAGGCGATGGCCTCGACCTGCGGGGAGGCCGGCACCATCGTGATGACCACGTCGGCGTCCTTGACTGCCTCGGCGATCGAACCGGCGACCGTCCCGCCGGCGGCGGCCAGGCGGTCCAGCTTGTCCTGCTCCAGCGTGAAGCCGGTGACGTCGTAGCCCGCCTTGATCAGGTTCTCGGACATGGGGGAGCCCATGATGCCGAGGCCTATCCACGCGATCTTGGGGAGGTTGCTCATGATGGGGGTGCCTCTCTCGGAAACTTCTCTACGTCTGCGGGGTGGCGCTCAGCGGGCCGCGCGGGCCTCGGCCGGCAGCCATGCGAAGGCCTCGGAGCTCGGACGGTCGCCCGGCTTGTACTCCAGGCCGACCATGCCCTCGTAACCGGCCTTCCTCAGCTGGTCGAGCAGCTCTTCCAGCGGCAGCGTCCCCGTGCCCGGCGCGCCGCGGCCCGGGTTGTCGGCGATCTGGACGTGGCCGGTCTTCGCGGCGAACTCCTCGATCACCGACGGCAGGTCCTCGCCGTTCATGGACAGGTGGTAGAGGTCCATGAGGAAGCGCGCGTTGTCCAGTCCCGTCGCCTCGTTGACCTTGTCGACGATCCCGACGGCGGCCGGCGCCGACACCAGCGGATACAGCGGCGACTCGGGCTTGTTCAGCGCCTCGATCAGCAGGATCGCGCCGATCCGGTGGGCCGCCCGCGCCGCGAGGACCAGGTTCTCCAGGGCGAGCGCGTCCTGCTCGGCCGGGTCCACGCCCTCGACGCGGTTGCCGTACAGGGCGTTGAGCGCCTTGGTGCCCAGCGACTGCGCGAAGTCGGCGGCCACGTCGATGTTGGCGCGGAACCGCTCCGACTCCTCGCCCGGGAGCGACAGGGCGCCGCGGTCCGGGCCGGGCAGCCGGCCGGCGTAGAAGTTCAGCCCCGTGAGCTGGACGCCCGCGTCCTCGATCGCCTTCCTCAGGGCGTCGAGCTCGGACTGCTCGGGGGTGGGGGAGCCGATCCAGGGCCACCACAGCTCGACCGCGGTGAAGCCCGCCGCGGCGGCGGCCGCGGGGCGCTCCAGGAGCGGGAGTTCCGTGAAGAGGATCGACAGGTTGACGTTGAAGCGCTGCTCTGCGCCTGTGCCCAATTCAAAAGCCGGCATGTGGACCTGCGCTCCCCTCCGTGGCGAGTGATTCCGTATTGCGGAAGTTTGTTTCTGCCTAATGGAAGATTGCCGTCGGGTGTCGTCGCTTGTCAAGAGGGGTCGGCGGAAGTCCGTGCCGCGCGTTAGGTTGTGCGCGTGCGATTGAGAGTGGAGTTCACGACCGAGCCGTTCGACCTGGACGAGGCGCCCGCGCACGCGGTCGCGGCCCGCGAGGTGGTCGAGAGTGCCGAACTCGACGCGGTGGACGTCGGCCCGTTCGGCAACACGGTGGAAGGCGGTGCCGACGCCGTGCTCACCGCTGTCGACGCGCTGCTGCGCAAGTCCCTGGCGGCCGGCGCCACCCGGGTCTCGCTCCAGGTCAATGTGATCGGGGAGGGCGAGCAGTGACCGGCACGGGGGACGAGCCCTTCATCACGGCCGTGAAGCCGCTGGTCGACGCCATGGGCGGGGAGATGGTCCCGCCCGACGAGGCCGGCCCCGACGACGTCGTGCTCAGCTGGGGCGGCTCCGACGTGGTCGCCGTACGCCTGCCGCAGCTCGCGGACTCCCTCGATCACATCCTCGCCGCCATGGAGCGCAAGCAGGGCAAGCCGCTGGCCGACCTGGACCGCAAGGCCAAGCAGGAGGTCGTACGGATATTGGAGGCGCGTGGCGCCTTCTCCGTACGGCATGGCGTGGAGACCGTGGCGAGCGCGCTCGGGGTGAGCCGCTTCACGGTCTACAACTACCTCAATCGCGACAAAGATGTCTGACCTGCACCTCCGCGGGCTTCGTAACCCGGAATTTTCAACAAAGTGTTGACGTCGGGTATCGAAGGGCGTTAGCTAACGGAAGCCCGTTCAGTACGAAGGCCGTTCGCGGCCACGGAGGCTCCCGTGACTTCGACTTCCACGCCGCCGGGCCTTACCCGGTTCAACGCCCTCGAGGAGCATGCGGCCTTCGTCGCTCTCCACGAGGCGTGTGCCTCCACGGCATGGGCGCAGCGGCTGCTCGCCGCCCGCCCGTATCCCACCGTCGACACCCTCTACGCCGCCAGTGACGCCGCCATGGCCGAGCTGACCACGGCGGATCTGGAGGAGGCGATGGCCGGGCACCCGCCCATCGGCCGCCCCAAGGAGGGCGACCCGACCTCGGCGCGGGAGCAGCGCGGCATGGCCGGCGCCTCCCAGGAGCTCAAGGCGGAGTTGCTGGAACTGAACCTGGCCTACCAGGAGAGGTTCGGCCATGTCTTCCTCATCTGCGCCACCGGCCGGACCGGCGAGCAGATGCGCGACGCGGTCAAGGAGCGGATCGGGAACTCGCCGGAGCAGGAGCGGGAGATCGTCCGCACCGAGCTGGGCAAGATCAACCGTATCCGGCTCGCCCGACTCGTCGAAGAGGACTGACGCAGCATGAGCACCACGACCACCGCCTCGGTGTCCACGCACATCCTGGACACCAGCATCGGCCGCCCCGCGCAGGACGTCGCCATCCAGCTCACGGCCCGCAGCGGCCGGGATGCGGACTGGCAGGCGCTCGGCGGCTCCGCGACCGACGCGGACGGGCGGTGCAAGGACCTCCCGGCCCTGCCGGAGGGGACCACCCACGTACGGCTCGACTTCGCGGTCGAGGCGTACTTCGAAAAGAAGCAAGCCGATGCGCAGCAGGACGCCCCCGCGAGTCGGGACAGCGGTGCCGTGTTCTTCCCCGAGGTGGCGATCACCTTCGCCGTGCAGCCCGGGGAGCACTACCACGTACCGCTGCTGCTCAACCCGTTCGGCTACTCCGTTTACCGAGGGAGCTAGCTAAATGACACTCAATTCCCGCCCTGCCCACCCTGTGATCCTGGGACAGAACCAGTACGGCAAGGCCGAGAACCGAGTCGTAAAGATCACGCGGGACGGCGCCACCCATCACATCAAGGACCTCAACGTCTCGGTCGCGCTCTCCGGCGACATGGACGAGGTCCACTACTCCGGCTCCAACGCCCACGTCCTGCCGACCGACACCACCAAGAACACGGTGTACGCGTTCGCCAAGGAACACGGCATCGAGTCGGCCGAGCAGTTCGGCATCCACCTCGCACGCCACTTCGTGACCTCGCAGGAGCCGATCAAGGTCGCGCGGATCCGTATCGAGGAGTACGCCTGGGAGCGCATCGCCGCCTCCGACGCCAACTCGCAGTTCATCGGCGCGGACGAGGTCAAGCACTCCTTCGTCCGCAAGGGCCAGGAGACCCGGGTCACGCAGATCACCTACGACGGTGAGAAGTGGGAGGTCGTCTCCGGCCTCAAGGACCTCGTCGTGATGAACTCGACCAACTCCGAGTTCTGGGGCTACGTCAAGGACAAGTACACGACGCTCCAGGAGGCCTACGACCGCATCCTGGCCACCCAGGTCTCCGCGCGCTGGCGGTTCAACTGGACCGACGACGAGCAGCGGATGCCGAACTGGGAGAAGTCCTACGAGCAGACCAGGAAGCAGATGCTCCAGGCCTTCGCCGAGACCTACTCCCTCTCGCTCCAGCAGACCCTCTACCAGATGGGTTCGCGGATCATCAACAACCGCAGCGAGATCGACGAGGTGCGCTTCTCGCTCCCGAACAAGCACCACTTCCTCGTGGACCTGGAGCCGTTCGGGCTCAAGAACGACAACGAGGTGTACTTCGCCGCCGACCGGCCCTACGGCCTGATCGAGGCGACGATCCTGCGGGACGGCTGCGAGCCGAAGATCCCGGTGGACCTCACCAACCTGTAGACCGCAACTCCATATCGGCACCCGCGGTCGGCGGGGCGGGCTCACTCATGAGGCTCCCCGGCCGCGGTACTCAAATCCCCGGGGTCCTGCCGTGCCCTCTCCACATCAGCACACCCTCAGGACAAAGGGGCGAACCATGGCAGCAGCCCAGCGCATCGTCATCGAGAACTGTTCGATCGCGACCGTCGACAACAACGACACCGAGTACGCCGACGGTTACGTCGTCATCGCCGACAACCGCATCGAGGCGCTCGGCTCGGGCAGGGCCCCCGAGGGCCTGGAGAACGTCGTACGCCGTATCGACGCCTCCGGTCATCTCGTGACCCCGGGTCTGGTCAACACGCACCACCACTTCTACCAGTGGATCACCCGGGGCCTGGCCACGGACCACAACCTCTTCGACTGGCTCGTCGCGCTGTACCCGACGTGGGCGCGCATCGACGAGCAGATGACGTACTCGGCCGCGCAGGGCTCGCTGGGCATGATGGCCCGCGGCGGTGTCACGACCGCCATGGACCACCACTACGTGTTCCCGCAGGGCTCCGGCGACCTGTCCGGCTCGATCATCCGCGCCGCCCGCGAGATGGGCGTCCGCTTCACCCTCGCCCGCGGCTCCATGGACCGCAGCGAGAAGGACGGCGGCCTGCCCCCGGACTTCGCCGTCGAGACCCTGGACGGCGCCCTCGCCGCGACCGAGGCGACCGTGACGGAGCACCACGACTCCTCCTTCGACGCCATGACCCAGGTGGCCGTCGCCCCCTGCTCGCCGTTCTCCGTCTCCACCGAACTGCTCAAGCAGGGTGCCGAGTTGGCCCGCCGACTCGGCGTGCGCCTGCACACCCACGGTTCGGAGACCGTCGAGGAGGAGCAGTTCTGCAAGGAACTGTTCGGCATGGGCCCGACCGACTACTTCGAGTCCACCGGCTGGCTCGGCGAGGACGTGTGGATGGCGCACTGCGTCCACATGAACGACTCCGACATCGCCGCGTTCGCCCGGACGAAGACGGGTGTGGCCCACTGTCCTTCGTCGAACGCCCGTCTGGCCGCCGGTATCGCACGGGTCCCGGACATGCTGAAGGCCGGCGTGCCGGTCGGACTCGGCGTCGACGGCACCGCCTCCAACGAGTCGGGCGAACTGCACACCGAACTGCGCAACGCGCTCCTCATCAACCGCCTCGGTGCGCACCGGGAAGCGGCTCTGAACGCCCGCCAGGCCCTGCGCCTCGGGACGTACGGCGGCGCCCAGGTCCTCGGCCGCGCCTCGCAGATCGGCTCGCTGGAGCCGGGCAAGCTCGCCGACCTGGTGCTGTGGAAGCTGGACACCCTCGCCCACGCCTCCATCGCCGACCCGGTCACCGCGCTGGTCTTCGGTGCGGCCGCCCCGGTCACGGCCTCCTTCGTCAACGGCCGCCAGATCGTCGAGAACAACCGTCTGCTGCACGTCGACGAGGACGCGATCGCGCGCTCCACGCGGGAGCAGGCGCAGCGCCTGGCGAAGATCGCCGGTCACTGAACACCGTACTGAAGTACGGCACTTGACTCCGGCCGGGAGGGACGGCTCCTGGCCGGCAGCCGTGAACCCGAGCGGGGTTCATGGCGGCCGTGTCCGGGGCGTGCGCCACACGCGCGCGCCCCGGAACGGTCTCCGCACCTCTTGTACGTCCCCGTCCTCCGGTCCCTCCCCCACTCTCGACTTCGCTCGAGCGGGAGGTGCCCCATGCCCGCGCACCACCTCCAAGAAACCCACGTCAGAGCCGACGTGTTAGCTGACCCGGAGGAACAGCCGTGACCGCCCATCCCGTTGACGAAAAGCTCCCCGCACTCAAAATGGCCACCACAGGCCTCCAGCACGTGGCCGCCATGTACGCGGGAGTCGTCGCCCCGCCCCTGATAGTCGGGGCGGCCATCGGCCTCTCCGGAACCGAACTCACCTTCCTGACCGGCGCCTGTCTCTTCACCGCGGGCCTCGCCACCTTCCTGCAGACCCTGGGCATCTGGAAGATCGGTGCCCGGCTGCCCTTCGTCAACGGCGTCACCTTCGCCGGCGTGGCCCCGATGACCGCGATCGTGGCGTCCACCGACGACAAGTCCGACGCACTGCCGGTCATCTTCGGCGCGGTGATCGTCGCGGGCCTGCTCGGATTCATAGCCGCCCCCTTCTTCAGCAAAGCGGTCCGCTTCTTCCCGCCGGTCGTCACCGGCACGGTCATCACCCTCATCGGCATCTCACTGCTGCCGGTGGCCTTCGGCTGGGCGCAGGGGCCCAACCCCGCGGCGAAGGACTACGGTTCGACCACCTATCTCGGCCTGGCGGCCGCGACGCTCGTCATCGTCCTCCTGCTGCGCCGCTTCACCCGCGGCTTCGTCAAGCAGATCGCCGTCCTGCTCGGCCTGGTCATCGGCACGCTCATCGCGATCCCGTTCGGTGTCACCGACTTCGGCCCGGTCGCGGACGCGGACGTGGTCGGCTTCCCGACGCCGTTCCACTTCGGCGCCCCGCAGTTCCAGGTCGCCGCGATCGTGTCGATGATCGTGGTGATGGCGGTCTCGATGACCGAATCGACCGCGGACATGCTGGCGTTGGGTGAGATCGTCGACCGCCCGGCCGACGAGAAGACCATCGCGGCGGGCCTGCGCGCCGACACCCTCGGCTCGGCGATCAGCCCGCTCTTCAACGGCTTCATGTGCAGCGCCTTCGCCCAGAACATCGGCCTGGTCGCGATGACGAAGATCCGCAGCCGGTACGTCGTCGCCACCGGCGGCGCCTTCCTGGTGCTGATGGGCCTGTGTCCGATGGCCGCCTCGCTCATCGCCGTCGTACCGCGTCCGGTGCTCGGCGGCGCGGGCGTGGTCCTGTTCGGATCGGTCGCGGCGAGCGGTATCCAGACCCTGGTCCGGGCCGGTCTGGACAAGGACAACAACGTCCTGATCGTGGCCGTCTCACTGGCCGTCGGGATCATCCCGATCACGGCGCCGGAGTTCTACCACGCGTTCCCCGAAACGGCGAAGATCGTGCTCGACTCGGGGATCTCGACGGGCTGCGTGGCCGCGGTGGTGCTCAACCTGGTCTTCAACCACCTCGGCACACAGCGCGACGCCCAGGACGTCACGCACCCGATGGAAGCCGGCGAGGAGATCGCGCCGGCGCACTGAGCGCTCCGCGGGAAGTGCCGCGATGCCGTCGGCCGTCCGCGGCGCCGTCGTGGCTGGTCGCGCCCCGCGGCGGAGCCGCATAGTGATACGGCCCCGCGCCCCTTCAGGGCGCTGCCGAACCGTACAGGACCTCACCCGACCCGCTTAGCCGACCGTGCAACTGTCCCCGTACACCTTCCACTTGAGCGGTGTGTCCAGGTCGAGACTGCCCTTCTGGAGAAAGGCCTGTTGGGCGGTCTCGACCCGGCAAGTCACCGTGAGTTGCTGTCCGGCCCGTGCCATGAGGTGCGCATCCGCGTTCAGGGGCGCGGGCTTGCCTGGCAGGGGGTGGCGGCGGGGAGTCGGCCGGTGAAGTACGAGCGGGGCGGGACGCCCATCAGGGCGCGGAAGTCCGATGTCATGTGCGACTGGTCGTAGTAGCCCGTGGCGGTGGCGAGTTCGGCCCAGGGAGCTGTCGTGGCGTGGGTGAGGACCGCGTGCACGCGGTTGATGCGGGCGTAGTGCTTGGGGGAAAGGCCCACCCCTTCCGCGAAGAGGTTGCGCAACTGGCGCTCGCTGACGGCCAGTTCGCGGGCCACCTGGCTGACCTGCCCGGGGGTGCGGCCGATCCGCACCGACATCGCGTCGACCCCGGCCCGCACCAGCTCGGTGCGGTCGGACGTGCTGGTGAGCCGGTCCGGCAGTACGTCCGCCAGATGGGCCGCCGTCTGCTCGGGGGCCAGCCATCTCAGGTCACGGCCGAGTTCGCGTGCGATGCTGCCCGGCAGTTCGTCCAGCGGAACGACCCTCCCCACCAGCTCGACTGCCGGAACACCCAGCAGGGGACGGGCCGTTCCGGGTGCGAGGCGCATCTCCACGCAGGAGGCCAGGGCCTTGCCTTCGTGGTAGGAAGCCCGGACCCGAGGACCGACGGCTATGACGTCGCGGTGCCCGCTCACTCCCACGCGTACGACGATCTTCGTGCCGACGTCCGGGAGATGGACGAACGACTCCTCGGGCGGGCCGACGGCGGCCACGGTGCTGATCCCGGTGATCCAGGGACGCAGGGCCTCGGGCAGCGCAAGGGCCTGCTCGGCGCGGGAGTTCGTCACCCCTTCACCGTAGACGAGCGCACGGCGCGAAGGGCGGGCGAACCGTGCCGGAATTTCCAAGAGCCCGGGCCCCTGTCCGGCGCACGGTGGGGACATGATCCTCGTTACCGGTGCCACGGGCACCATCGGCAGTGAACTCCTGCGACAGCTCGCGGCGCGCGGCGAGAAGGTCCGCGCCCTGACCCGCGACCCGGCGAAGGCCCAGGTGCCGCCGGGGGTGGAGGTGGTACGCGGGGACTACCTCGACCCCGGCTCCCTGGAGGGCGCGACGGCGGGTGTGACGGCCGCGTTCCTGCTGGGCGCACCCGGTCCCGGCTCACGGCACGACCAGACGCTGGTGGAGGCCGCGGCCGCGGCGGGCGTCCACCGGCTGGTGAAGCTCTCCGCGATCGGGACGGGCGATCCCGGGGTCGGTCCGTCCGGCGACTGGCATGTGCCCGGTGAGCAGGCGGTGCGCGACAGCGGCGCCGAGTGGACGATCCTGCGGCCCTCGACCTTCGCCTCGAACACACTGAGCTGGGCGCAGGCCGTCGGGCAGGGCGAGCCGGTGCCGAACATGACCGGTGACGGACTGTCCGGGGTGATCGATCCGCGAGACGTGTCCGAGGTCGCGGCCCGGATCCTCGTCGACGGCGGGCACGCGGGGCGGACGTACACCCTGACCGGCCCCGAGGCGATCAGCGTCCCCGAGCAGGCCGCCGTACTGGCCTCGGTCCTCGGCCGGCCGGTCACCACGCGTGATCTCTCGCCGGACGAGACCCGCGACCACCTGCTCACCGCGTGGGGCTTCGACGAGGCGCAGGCGGCGGGCATCCTGGCGGGTACGGCCTTCGTGCGCCGGGGAGGCAACGCGGTCGTCACGGAGGTTGTGCCGGAGGTGCTGGGCCGGTCGGCCCGGACGTACCGGGAGTGGGCCGAGGACCATCGGCAGGCGTTCGCCGCGGGGTGACAGGATGGCGCGGTGGCGGATAGCGGGGGCCCGCCACCGACCCCGGCTGCGGAACCGCGCCCCCTGAGGGGCGCGGGGCTGTATTCATTTGCGGCTACCGCCGCGTGGGCGCGATCAGCCCCCACCGGCCCGCAGGTTGGTCACCGTTGCCCAACGGAGTGGCGTCGCAGCACCCCCGCCGCCAGCACCAGCGCCGCCACCGCGATCCCGGTCCCGACCCCGAACGCCAGCTGATACCCCTCGGCCGTCGCCACGAGGCGCCCCGCACCGCCGTCGACCAGCCTCTCCGTCCGGCTCGCCGCCAGTACCGACAGCACCGCCAGCCCCAGCGAACCACCCACCACCTGCGTGGTGTTGAACAGTCCGGACGCCAGCCCCGCGTCCTCCTCCCGCGCCCCCGACATGGCCAGCCCGGTCAGCGCGGGCATCGCCGCGGCGAACCCGGCGCCGAGCAGGAGCAGCGACGGGAGTACGTCGGTGACGTAACCGCCGTCGACGGGTGCCCGGCTCAGCAGGGCCATGCCGGCGACGATGAGGACGAGCCCGCTGAGCAGCACCGGGTACGCGCCGAACCGCCCGATGGTCCGCGCCGACAGGCCGAGCATCAGCGCCCCGATCACGATCGGCGCCGGCAGGAACGCGGTGCCGGTGGCCAACTCGCCATAGCCCAGGACGCGTTGGAGATAGAGCGCGGCGATGAACTGGAAGCCGTACATGGTGGCGATCATCAGGATCTGCACGGCGTTCGCACCGCTCAGCACCCGGGAGCGGAACAGCCGCAGCCGCAGCAGCGGGCGGGCGGTGCGCGCCTGACGGACGGTGAACGCCACGAAGAGCGTGACGGCGAGGGCGGCCAGAAGGAACGTCGCGGTCAGATCGCGGTCACCGGCTCCGACGATGACGTAGACCGTGAGCATCAGGGCTCCCGTGACCAGCGTCGCGCCGGGATAGTCGGCACCCTTCCCGAGCCCCTCCCCGCTGTCCGGGGCCAGGACACGGGACGCCGCCAGCAGGGCGACGATGCCGATGGGGAGGTTGATCAGGAAGATCCAGTGCCAGTTCAGGACCTCGGTCAGCGCCCCGCCCAGGAACGTGCCGAGGGACGCGCCGCCGGCGCCGACCGCGCTGAACACCGCGATGGCACGGGCCTGTTCGCGCGGCTCGGGGAACAGGGCGACCAGCATGCCGAGGACCACGGCCGAGGTCATCGCCCCGCCCACGCCCTGCAGGGCACGGGCCGCGATCAGCACGCCCTGCTCGGTCGCCACCCCGCACAGCACGGACGCCGCGGTGAACACGGCGAGCCCCGCGGTGAACATCCGCTTGCGGCCCACGAGATCACCGAGCCGGCCGACGAGCAGCAACAGCCCGCCGAAGGCGATGAGATAGGCGTTGACGACCCACGCCAGGCCCGAGGCCGAGAAGCCGAGGTCGCTCTGGATGGCCGGCATGGCGACCGTGACGATGTTGCCGTCCAGGACCGTCATCAGCGTCCCCGCGCACAGGACGACAAGGGAGGCCCAGCGGGAGTACGTTCGCTGTGTTCGGTGCGGTGTCCGGCTACGGGACTCGATGATGGCCGTCATGGCGGCGTTGCCTCCGGTCTTCCCTTGGTGCACGACTTGTAACGGGGTTTATCGTGGGTGACCATGGAGGCCGGCCGTAAGGAGGCAGTCCGATGTCCCAGAGGAACACCGGTGTTACCGTCCAGGCAGTGAACGCGCACGCCTGCCCCGTCCGCGAAGTTCTTGACAGGGTCAGCGGCAAATGGAGCGTCCAGATCCTGGTGGCCGCCGCCCACGGGCCCATCCGCTTCACCGAGTTGGAGCGCAGCATCGAGGGCATCAGCCGCCGCATGCTGACCCTGACGCTGCGCAACCTGGAGCGCGACGGTCTGGTGACCCGTACCGTGCACGCGACGGTCCCGCCCAAGGTCGAGTACGAACTCACCACGGCGGCCCGGGAGTTGCACGAGACCTTGCAGCGTCTGACCGACTGGGCCGAGCGCAACAGGGTCTACATCGCCGAGTCGAGGGCCGCCTACGACACCGAGCACCAGCCGGAGCTGGTCGACGCATAGGCGTTCCTGCGGTGTGGCCAGTGCCTCGAAGCGCCCCTGAGGGTCCAGCCGCTGCTCCTGGTAGTGCCCTACACCCGTCGCGGGGAGGCCAGCACGTACCGGGCTCTGGTCCGCGGCTCGGTGTACTCGCCGACCTGCCAGCCCGCCCCCTCCAGGGTGGCCGCGCAGGCCCTGAGCGCGGCGGCGTCCGGCTCGCGCACGGCGACGGCCTCGGGCTGCGGGGTCACGCGCACCCGGTATCCCTCGGCGTCCTCTCCGGTCGCCGGACGGTGCCCGGCCGCCTCCAGGGCGAGCGCGGCGGCCTGCACCAGATGCGTGCGCTCCCAGCCGCAGGGCCGGTCCGTGGCCCCGTCCGGGTTTGTCATCCGGCGCAGCTCCAACAACCCCTGCCAGGCGCTGTGCACCTCCCGCACCCGTGCCGCACCGGCGGCCGGCGGATCCTCCTCGCCGCCGATGCGTGCGGCGAACACCCCGGCGGCCGAGGGTGCCTCGGGCTCCGGTGCGGGCGCCGCCGGTTCGGCTTCCCGTATCCGGTGCCCGGCCGGCGTCAGGAAGTGGTCGTGCGGCGGCCGGGGGTGCCGGAACGCGAGCCCGTGCTTCACCAGGGCCGCGAGCTGGGTCTCCGTACCCCTGAGCCGTCCGGTGACGGGATCGGCGCCGTCGATGACACGCCGCTGTGCGGCGGTCGGCGGTCGTGTCACGGCGTGCTCCTCCCCGTCGGCAGGCCGGTGGGACGGGCGATCACCGTGCGGCGATCAACCCACTCGAAGACTACGACGGGGGTCTGACATTCCACCCCGCCACCACCGGCCGCCCATGCTCCGTGCCCAGTCGGCACACCGTCCCCGTCGCCAGCTGGAACAGCGCCCCCTGCGACGCCGGCAACCCGAGCCGCCGCGCCGTCAGCACCCGCAGGAAGTGCCCGTGGGCGACCAGCAGCACCACGCCCTCCGTGTTGGCGAGGGCCGCGTCCACCTTGGCCAGGACCCGGTCGGCCCGGGCGCCGACCTGTTCCGGTGTCTCCCCGGGACGGTCCGGCGGCCCCGGTGCGACCCCGTCCGTGAACAGGAACCAGTCCGGCCGGGTGCGCTGGATCTCGACGGTGGTGATCCCCTCGTAGCCGCCGTAGTCCCACTCCCGCAGGTCGACGTCGACCCGGGCGTCGGACACCCCGATGAGCTGTGCCGTCTCGCGGGCCCGCTGGAGGGGGCTGACGAAGGCCGCGCCGATCCGGTGCGAGCGGATCAGCGGCACCAGGCCACGTGCTTCCGCCCGCCCGTGCTCGGTCAGCGGCACATCCGTCCATCCGGTGTGCCGTCCGGACCGCGACCACTCGGTCTCACCGTGCCGGACGAGAAACAGGTCACCCACGCCGTCCTCCTGCCATGCCTGTCAGCACGGTGTCATGCGGCGCGGGCGGCCCGCACGACGGACTCGGCCAGACGGCCGTTCTCGGGGGAGGCGCCCTCGCCGGACGGGAACGCGAAACGGCGCCGCGTGTAGGCGTACGCCACCCCGCTCCCCGGGTCGGCGAAGCCGAGCGAGCCCGTCGCGCCGCTGTGCCCGATCGTGTCCGTCCCGAGGAACGGGTACAGCCTGGTCAGACTCTCGAAGCCGAGCCCGAAGTGGTCCGGCTGCCCGGTGACCAGGTCCGTCCCCGGCGTCCGCGGTCCTGCGAAGGCGGCCACGGTCGCCGGCGTGAGCAGCGGCGGTCTCCCGTCCACCGTGCCGATCGCGGCGGCGTACATCCGGGCCACCCCGCGCGCGTTGCCCACCCCGCCCGAGGAGGCGGGTCCGAGGACGCGCACGGTACGGCTGTGGGTGGTCAGCGAGGAGCCGCTGATGTCCTTTCCCGCCCACAGGTCGACCACCTGCCGGCCGCCCACGTACGCCGCCAGCTGTGCGCCCGGGTCGTGCGCCTCCGCGGCGACGAAGGCGGCGAACTCCTCGCGCACGCCCTCGAACCCGTCGGCCACGGTGCCCCGCACGTCGTACGACATCCCGCTTCCCCCAGTCGTCGATCCCGTATGGAATCGATCAACAGGAAGTGGATGCCCGGCATTCCCTACTGCCGGTACCCGCTCAGGAACCGCCCGATCCGCCCGATCGCCGCCTCCAGGTCGATGGCGTGAGGGAGCGTCAGAATGCGGAAGTGGTCGGGGGTGGGCCAGTTGAAGCCGGTGCCCTGGACGACCTGGATCTTCTCCCGCAGCAGCAGGTCCAGGACGAACTTCTCGTCGTCGTGGATCTTGTACACCTTGGGGTCGAGCCGCGGGAACGCGTACAGCGAGCCCTTGGGCTTCACGCACGACACCCCGGGGATCTCGTTGAGCTTCTCCCAGGCCACGTTGCGCTGTTCGTACAGTCGCCCGCCCGGCACGGTCAGCTCGCGGATGGACTGGCGGCCGCCGAGCGCGGCCTGGATGGCGTACTGGGCGGGGGCGTTGGCGCACAGCCGCATGGAGGCCAGCATGGTCAGGCCCTCCAGATAGTCCTTGGCGTGCTGCTTGGGGCCCGTGATCACCAGCCAGCCCGAGCGGAAGCCGGCCACGCGGTACGTCTTCGACAGACCGCAGAAGGTCAGCACGACCAGGTCGGGGGCGAGGGCCGCGGCCGAGTGGTGCACGGCGTCGTCGTAGAGGATCTGGTCGTAGATCTCGTCGGCGAAGACCATCAGGCCGTGCCGGCGGGCGAGGTGGAGGATGCCCTCGACGATCTCCTTCGGATAGACCGAGCCCGTGGGGTTGTTGGGGTTGATGATCACGACGGCCCGGGTGCGGTCCGTGATCTTCGACTCCATGTCGGCCAGGTCCGGGTACCAGTCGGCCTGTTCGTCGCACAGATAGTGGACCGCCTTGCCGCCGGCGAGGGTGGTGACCGCCGTCCAGAGCGGGAAGTCCGGTGCGGGGATGAGGACTTCGTCGCCGTCCTCGATCAGTGCCTGCATGGCCATCGAGATCAGCTCGGAGACGCCGTTGCCGAGGAAGACGTCGTCGACGTCGACCTCCAGGCCCAGCGTCTGGTAGCGCTGCGCGACCGCCCGGCGGGCGGAGAGCACGCCCTTGGAGTCCGTGTAGCCGTGCGCCTGCGGGAGCATCCGGATCATGTCCTGGACGATCTCCTCCGGCGCCTCGAAACCGAAGAGTGCCGGGTTGCCGGTGTTGAGGCGCAGCACGCTGTGCCCTGCCTCCTCCAGCGCGTTGGCGTGCTCGATCACCGGGCCGCGGATCTCGTAACAGACCTCGCTGAGCTTGCTGGACTGCCGGAACTCCATGCGCTGCTGCCTCTCCGGTTTCTTGTGTTGCTTGGTTTTACCAAGTAGCGGCTTGGAAAGTCCAACGACTTGTCTAGACTGCGTCGCATGTCACCTCGCAGAAGCTACGACCAGTACTGCTCCGCCGCGCGTGCGCTCGACACCGTCGGCGACCGCTGGACCCTGCTGATCGTCCGCGAGCTGCTCGCCGGGCCGCGCCGCTACTCGGACCTGCACGCGGATCTGCCGGGCGTCAGCACGGACGTACTCGCCTCGCGGCTGAAGGACATGGAGCGGGACGGGCTCGCGACCCGGCGCAGGCTGCCGCCGCCCGGTGCGGCGAACGTCTATGAACTCACCGGACGCGGGCGGGAGTTGCTGCCCGTGCTGCAGGCGCTGGGCAGGTGGGGCGAGGCCGAGCTCGGGGAGCTGCGGCCGACCGACGCCGTACGGGCGCACTGGTTCGCACTGCCGCTACTACGCGTGCTGGAGGGGGAGGGGCTCGTCGAAGTCCGGCTGGAGGAAGGGCACTTCCATCTGCACGTCGGTGCCGAGGACGGGCCGGTGTACGGCGACGGGCCCGCGCCCGGGGAGCCCGACGCGCGGCTCGTCCTGGACACCGGGACCTGCGCGGCGATCAGCCGCGGGGAGCTGAGTCTGGAGGTCGCGCTGCGGGACGGTCGCATCGAGGTGACCGGTGAGGGGACCCTGGCGAAAGCCCTGAAGGCCCGCTGCTGAGCGGCAGCGGGCCTTCAGGAGCGAGGTCAGGCGCCCGGCGGCACCTGCCGCGGCCGTCCCGTCCCGCGCGTCAGGGCGTATCCGCCGACCCCCGCGAGCGCGGCCAGCGCACCGCCCAGCACGGTCCACACCCAGCGATCCGACCACCAGCCCGAGGACCAGCCGTCCTCGGGCTCGATGGCGGACAGCACGGCCGAGGACTGCGACGTCTCCTCGTCGGACGCGGACGTGACCGCGATGCCCGGCACCAGCGGCTCGGCCAGCGAGCCGTCCACGGCCGCCGCGCCGCCGATGTCCTTGGAGCCGACCTCCACCGAGGAGTCGACCGGCTGGCCGAGGTCGGCCGCGCCGAGGCCGACGACCGTCAGCCGGATGTAGTAAGTGCCCGGCAGTGGGTCGTTCGCCCACGGCTCCGACCAGGCGCGGACCGTGCGCATGACGCAGGCCAGCTCCACCGAGGCGGCGTCGGCCGCGGCGGTGCGGGTCTGCGCGCCGTACTGGCAGGCCTGCCGGCGGCGCAGTCCGTCGTACACATCGACCTGCCAGGTCTGCGCGGCATGCGTCTTCGGCAGCTTCACCGTCGCCTTCACGGTGGGGCGCTGCCCGGCGTCCGCGGGGAACGACCAGTACTGGTAGTCGCCGGTGGAGCCGCTCGCCGTGGCCTGCTGCCCCTGCTCGATCTCGGTCGCCGTACGGAACGACGTACCGGCCGAGGTGGGTGCGGTGTCGTCGCCGGAGGCCGAAGGGGAGGGCGACGAGTCGGCCGCCGCGGGGGCGACGGCCAGCCCGAGCATGAGCGCCGCGGCGCCCAACACGCGTGTGAGCCTCATCAGTTGGTCCTCCAGACCGCGAGCCGCCAGCGTGACAGCCAGCCCCAGAGCACACCGGCGAGGAAGCCGGTGAGGATCAGTACGCCGAGCAGCCACCAGCCGCGTCCCAGGCCGAAGGAGGCCACGTCGCTCGACGAGGACGGCGCGTCCACCACGTCCACGGTCAGTTCGAGCGGCAGGCCGGGCGTGGTCTTCACGCCGGAGACGGCCGAGAACGAGTTGGTGACCTGGAGGCACACGATTTCGGCGGCGGGCTTGTCGCTGTCGTCGTCGTCCCGCTCGGGCTTCGGATAGCGCAGCCCGGTGGAGATGACGTCCGTGCGCCCGTTGCCGGCGGCCTCGCCGCGCACGATCTCGCGGCCGTGCACGGTGACGGCCCGCAGCAGTGTCCCGTAGTCGGGGTTCACGGCCCGGTCGGCCGCCACACTCACCGAGGCGCGCAGCTCCTGGCCCGGCAGCACGTCCACGCGGTACCAGCGCTCCTGCCCGAACTCCTCGCGGTCCGTGTAGAGCCCGGACTTCAGCGTCGGCGCCTTCGCGCACTCGGCGGCGCCCTCGGTGGCCACCGGGGTCACCACCGGGTCGGCCGCCCGGTCCACCAACTGGTTGACCTTGTCGGTGAGTTCCTCGGTGTGCTCCACCGAGGTGTACGTACCGCCCGTCGCCTCCGCGATGCAGCTCAGCTGCTGCCGCATCTTGGTGTTCGGGACCAGGCCGAGCGTGTCGATGGTCAGACCGATGCCCTTGGCGGCGATCTCGCGAGCCACCTCGCACGGGTCGAGCGGGGCGCAGGTGTCCTCGCCGTCGCTGATCAGGACGATCCGCTTGGAACCGGCGCCCTCGGTGAAGTCGTCGGCCGCCTTCAGCAGCGCGGGACCGATCGGCGTCCAGCCGGTGGGGGAGAGGGTCGCCACCGCCGTCTTGGCCTCGGTACGGTCCAGCGTGCTGACCGGATAGAGCTGCGCGGTGTCCTTGCAGCCCGTCTTCTGGTTGTCGCCGGGGTAGTTGGCGCCGAGGGTCCGGATGCCGAGCTGGACCTCCTCGGGCGTCGCGTCCAGCACCTCGTTGAAGGCCTGCTTCGCCGCGGCCATCCGGGTGCCGCCGTCGATGTCCGCCGTCCGCATGGAGCCGCTCACGTCGAGGACGAGGTCGACCTGGGGCGCGACCTGGCCCGTGGGTTCGCCGGCGGCCGCCCCGGTCGGGAGGGCGATCCCGGCCGTGAGGGCGGCGAGCAGGGCGCACACTCCTGCCGCCAGCCGTTTACGTGTGATCATCGGCGGATCCTATTGATCAGGAGGGCCGCACTCCAAAACGGACCGGGTTCGGCAGCTGTGCCCACCGGTCTCCGGGCGTCCCCGGTGACAGCCTCATCAGCGTCAACGCCTTCGCGGGCAGCGGGTTCTCCAGGAGCGCCACCAGATCCGGTGTGCGGGGAAGATCTCCTACGACGGTCTCCAGCGCCGCGCCCAACGCCGTACCCGAACCCGCCGTTCCCGCCAGGGCCCCGCCGACGAGCGCCCCGAACAGCTTGCGCCGCAGGGCGGTTTCGTCGTCCGTGACGATCCGGCCCGTCAACTCCGGTACCGGGAGCCCGTGCCGCGTCAGCCGTGCCGGGCTGACCCGGATGTCGGCCAGGTCGCGATAGACCAGCCGTAGGGGGGCGCCCGTCGAGGACAGCACCACCAGGAGGTTCTGGCCGTGCGCCTCCAGGGCCACACCGAGCTCCAGCAGCCGCAGCCCCACGGTGAGCGCGAGGCGCGCGAACTCCGCCAGCCAGGCCGGGGATTCGGGCAGAGCGGTGGTGGCGAGCGCGGCCACCGGGACGACGTGCTCGCCGCTCCCGGCGTACACCTGCGGCGATTCGCGCAACACGGCGGCCAGGTCGGGGGAGTCGGCCGTCGCGGCGCCCAGGGTGCGGGTGAAGTGCAGCAGACCGTCCGTGTGCGCGGTGAGCGTCTCCGCGAACGCCGACAGGGTCGCCGACAGGCCGATCGAGTAGACGGAGATGTCCCGCACCGAGGACGTCAACCGGGCGCTCAGGGCCGTCTTCACATGCGGACCGCCGTCGGCCAGGGCCAGCGTGCGCAGGGACATCAGCGGATGCGCGGCCGGCCCCTCGTCGCCCGCCCGCTTCAGCACATGGCCCGCCTGCCAGGGATGCACCGGGATCAACAGCCGCTCCCCGTCCCGCATCCCGTCCGGCCACCCGCCGGTCACCAGGCACTCGTCCGCCCTGACCGGCATCAGACGCAATGCGACCAGCGGCCGGTGCTCGGGCCCGTACGCCAGCTGCTCGGCCACCGAGAAGCCCGGCCGGGAACGGCAGTTGGGGTGGTACGGATGCCCGTCGACCACCCGCTGCTCCCACTCCCAGTCGGTCCCGGGCCACTCGTGCGACGTGTTCACCTGCCCGGCCCGTGACAGCGCCGTCGAGGCGACGCTGTGACCGAGCTCGGCGGCCAGATCCGGGCCGTGCGGTACGCCGAGGTCGGTCGTCAGCCGTGCCGGATCGTCGTACGCAAGGTCGTCGAGGTGGACGACGGTGACGTACGCGGTGGTCGCGTACGGGTCGGCGGGCGGCCCCTGGAGCCGGCGTCCGTCACGAAGGCGCAGGACGAGAGCGTCCCGGCCGCGTTCGCGACGGGTGACCCAAGGAAGCGGCTCATGGGCCAACGCCCGCCACAGCCGGGTCAGTACGGCCGCACGGGCGCCGGGGAGGTGGGCCGTGTACCGCGACACGAGGTCGGGACGCACTTCGGCCAGCTCCTCGGCGACCTCGGCCTCGGCGGTGGGGGAACGGTGCACGGGCTGGCTCCTCGGGTACGAGTAGGGCGTCACGGCGGGGGGTGACGACATAGATACTGATCGTCTCCGCCCGCCCGTAGAGAACGAGTGAACCGCGTGGACCTCATCCCCCCGGCCGCCGCCGACGCCCATGCCGCGGCGCCGTTGCTCAACTGTCTGCTGCGCGAGGTCGCCGAGCCGCTCCCGGGCTCCGGCGAACTGCGCAGGCACAGGTTGCCGAGCGGCCGACTGCTGCGGGTGCGCGGCGAACGGCGGCCCGCGGACCCCGAGGTGGATACCGGCGGTCACTGGCGGCGCATCGGTCACACCGAACTCGTGAAGCTCGTCGTCGAGGAACTGACCCGCCACACCGGCCTGTCCAACCCCGAACTGCCCGCCGAGATGATCGACAGCCGGGACGCGGTGGCCGCGATCCTCGCCGCACGCGCGCGTGCCACGCCGCCCACGGACCCGTACCTGCTCTCCGAGCAGTCCCTCCTCACCGGGCACCCGCACCACCCCGCCCCCAAGGCGCGCGGCGGCGGTCCGGCCGCCGGCTGGCTGCCGTACGCACCCGAGGCGCACGCCCGCTTCCCGCTGACGCTGCTCGGCCTGCGCGAGGACACGGTCGTGGACGAGGGCGACACCGCGGCCCTGGACGCCCTCGGCGCGGCCCCGCCCGGCTACCGGCTGCTGCCCGCCCACCCCTGGCAGCTCGACCTGGTCGACCTCTCGGACGCCTTCGCCGACGGCCGTCTGATCCGTCTCGGCACCACCGGCTTCGACGCCTGGCCCACGGCCGCGATCCGCACCCTGTACGCCCCCGAGCGCGACCTGTTCCTGAAGTTCAGCCTGGACGTACGCATCACGAACGACATCCGCCGCCTGTGGCGCCACGACCTGCTGAGCCTTGGCACGACCGACACGGCGGCGGCCCGTGCGTTCGCCGGGGGGCCGGCGGCCTGGCTGTCGGACCGCGGTTACCGCACCGCCGACTTCGCCTTCGAGGAACTGGCGGTCCTGGTCCGCGACGGCTTCCACGGCCACCTCAGGACCGGCGCCACCCCGCTGCTGGCCGCGGGCCTCGTGGAGGGCTTCGAGGGCAGCCCGTGCGGAGGCGCGGCCTGGTGGGAGGCGTATCTGCGCGTCGTCGTACCGCCCGCCCTCGCGGCCTTCGCCGACCACGGCGTCGTACTCGAAGCGCATCTGCAGAACACGCTGATCGCCGTCGACGCCGACGCAACACCCGTGCAGGCGCTGTTCCGGGACGCGGAGGGCGTGAAGCTGCTGTCGGACGTGGACCGGGCGGCCGGCTGGGAGCGCCTGGTGTACACGCTGGTCGTGAACCATCTGTGCGAGGTCGCGGCCGTCCTCGCCGAGCGGCACCCCGGACTCGACCCCTGGCCCGCCGCCCGCCGCGAACTGGCCCGCCACGACCTCCCGGAGATCAGGGCCCTCCTCGCCTCGCCCACCCTCCCCGGCAAGACCAACCTGCTGCTGCGCTGGACCGGAGCCGACGGCGCGGCCGCGCGGTACCTCCCCCTGCCGAACCCGCTGGCCGTCACCTGATCTGAATTACCCTGGCCGGTGTGCTGCGCGATGTGACTGCTGTTCGATACGTGACCCCGCTGCGGTCCGGCGGCTCCGTGCCCGGAGTCGTCGAGGCCGACGACCAGGGGACGTACGTCGTGAAGTTCACCGGCTCCGCCCAGGGCCGCAAGGCGCTGGTCGCCGAGGTCATCGTCGGCGAGCTGGCCCGCGCGCTCGGACTGCGCTTCCCCGAACTGGTCCTCGTGCACTTCGACCCGGCGATCGCCGACAGCGAGCCCCACCAGGAGGTGCGCGAACTCCACGGCGCCAGCGCGGGCATCAACCTCGGCATGGACTACCTGTCGGGCGCCGCGGACTTCACCCCGGAGGTCGCCAGGACCTTCCGGGTCGACCCCCTGGAGGCGGGCCGGATCGTCTGGCTCGACGCCCTGACCGTGAACGTGGACCGTACGGTCCACAGCTCCAACCTCATGGTCTGGCCCACGCTCGGCATCGCGCCCCCGCGCCTGTGGCTGATCGACCACGGCGCGGCCCTCGTCTTCCACCACCGCTGGGACGGCTCGGACCCCGCCAAGCGCTACGACTTCCGCCACCACGCCCTCGGCCACTACGCCCCCGACGTACGCGCCGCCGACGCGGAGCTGGCGCCGAAGGTCACCGAGGAGCTGCTGCGCGCTGTGGTCGCCGAGGTCCCCGACGCCTGGCTCACGGACTTCGACGCGCCGTCCCTGGCACGTGAGGCATACGTGGAGTACCTCCACGCGCGCGTACAGGCCTCCCAGGCCTGGCTGCCCACCGACTTCCCCGCCCGGGAGGAACTCGCCGCGGAGGAAGCACTCCGCGCGGCGAAGACACAGCAGGGCCGTCCGAACTGGCTGAAGCGGGTCCCCGACCTGCACGGCAAACCGGCGGCGGAACACGATTGGTCGGTACACCTCGGATGAGTCCCGTCGTACAGATCGAGTACTGCACCCAGTGCCGCTGGCTGCCCCGCGCGGCCTGGCTGGCGCAGGAGCTGCTCACGACCTTCGAGACGGAGCTGGGCGAGCTGTCGCTCAAGCCCGGCACCGGTGGCGTCTTCGTCGTCCGGGTCGACGACGAGGTCGTCTGGGACCGCAAGGAGCAGGGCTTCCCGGAGCCCACCGCGGTGAAGCAGGCCGTACGCGACCGAGTGGCCCCGGGAAAGTCCCTGGGCCACTCGGACAAGGCTGCGCAGGACGACGTCAGCCCTTGAGCTGCTCGTACGCGGGCAGTGTCAGGAAGTCCGCGTAGTCGGCGTCGAGGGAGACCTCCAGGAGCAGGTCGTGCGCCTGCTGCCAGTGGCCGGCGGCGAACGCCTCCTCGCCGAGCTCCGCGCGGATGGTGCTGAGCTCCTGGGCGGCGATCTCGCGGGCCAGTTCGGGCGTGGCCTTCACGGTGTCTCCCGCGTGCTCGAACTCGACGCCCGCGTTGATCCACTGCCAGATCTGCGAGCGGGAGATCTCGGCGGTGGCGGCGTCCTCCATCAGGTTGAAGATGGCGACCGCGCCGAGACCGCGCAGCCAGGCCTCGATGTAACGGATGCCGACCTGGACGGCGTTGACGAGACCGTCGTGCGTCGGCCTGGCGTCCAGCGAGTCGATCGCGATCAGGTCGGCCGCCTCGACGCGGACGTCCTCGCGCAGCCGGTCCTTCTGGTTCGGCCGGTCGCCGAGGACCTTGTCGAAGGACTCCAGGGCGATCGGGACCAGGTCGGGGTGGGCGACCCAGGAGCCGTCGAAGCCGTCGCCGGCCTCGCGGTCCTTGTCGGCGCGGACCTTCTCGAAGGCGACCTTGTTGACCTCGGCGTCCCGGCGGGACGGGATGAACGCCGCCATCCCGCCGATCGCGTGCGCGCCGCGCTTGTGGCAGGTGCGGACGAGGAGTTCGGTGTACGCCCGCATGAACGGGGCGGTCATCGTCACCAGGTTGCGGTCCGGCAGGACGAACTTGGCGCCGCCGTCACGGAAGTTCTTGACGATGGAGAACAGGTAGTCCCAGCGGCCCGCGTTCAACCCGGAGGCGTGGTCGCGGAGTTCGTAGAGGATCTCCTCCATCTCGTACGCCGCCGTGATCGTCTCGATCAGGACGGTGGCGCGGATGGTGCCCTGCGGGATGCCGACGTAGTCCTGCGCGAAGACGAACACGTCGTTCCACAGGCGGGCTTCGAGGTGCGACTCGGTCTTGGGGAGATAGAAGTACGGGCCCTTGCCGAGGTCGAGCAGACGCTGGGCGTTGTGGAAGAAGTAGAGGCCGAAGTCGACGAAGGCGCCGGGGACCTGGGAGCCGTCGGCGGCGACGAGGTGGCGCTCGTCGAGATGCCAGCCGCGCGGCCGCATCACGACGGTGGCGAGCTCCTCGTTCGGGCGCAGGGCGTACGACTTGCCCGACTTCTCGTCGGTGAAGTCGATGCTGCGGGTGTACGCGTCGGCCAGGTTGACCTGACCGAGGACCACGTTCTCCCAGGTCGGCGCCGAGGCGTCCTCGAAGTCCGCGAGCCAGATCCTCGCACCCGAGTTGAGGGCGTTGATGGTCATCTTGCGGTCGGTGGGGCCGGTGATCTCGACGCGGCGGTCGTTCAGGGCGGCGGGGGAGGGGGCCACCTTCCAGGAGTCGTCCGCGCGGATCGCGGCGGTCTCCGGGAGGAAGTCGAGCGTGGAGGTGCGGGCGATCTCGGCGCGGCGCTCCGCACGGCGGGCGAGGAGCTCTTCACGACGGGGCGTGAACCGGCGGTGCAGCTCGGCCACGAAGGCGAGGGCCGCGTCGGTGAGCACCTCCTCCTGCCGGGGCAGGGGCTCGGCGTCGACGATGGCCAGCGGGGACGGCGCTGGTGCGGACATGAGCTGTCACTTCCTTCAGCGTTGGCACCGGGTGCCACTCGAACCGGGTACGGCGAGGAACGCCCTCGGAGCAGGAGGACGCTTCTGATCAGTGGATACTAGTTTCCTCATCGTGGAAGTTCAATGGTTTGTTGATATCGAGATTCTCCGAGTCGAGGGAACGTGGCGCTGAGTGCCACCCCGCTCACTCAAGGTGCTGCAGATCTTCGACGGTGTCGATGTCGTACGGCCGGGCGATGTCCCCGCACTCGACGAGGGCGATCTCCCCGGCGTGTTCCTTCAGATAGGCACGTGCCCCCCGGTCCCCGTCGGCAGTCGCGGCGATCCCCGCCCAGTGGGCGGACCCGAAGAGCACGGGGTGCCCGCGTACGCCGTCATAGGCGGCCGAGACCAGGGAGTCGGGGGACCGGTACGCGACGAGCACGCGCGCGTACGCCTCGGGTCCGATACCGGGCTGATCGACCAGCGACACGAGCACGGCCCGCACGTCCGTGCCGGAGAACGAGTCGAGACCGGCTCGAAGCGAGGAGCCCATGCCCTGCTCCCACGCGGGGTTGTCCACGAGCACGCAGCCGTCGAGCCGCGCGGTCTCGCGTACGGCGTCGGCGGCGGCGCCCAGCACCACGTGCACGCGCGCGCAGCCGGCCGCGCGCAGGACGTCCACCGCGTGTTCGATCAATGGCCTGCCGCGATGTTGGAGCAGCGCCTTGGGGCGTCCGCCCAGCCGCCGGCCGCCGCCCGCGGCGAGAAGCAGCCCGGCGACCTGGTGTGCGTTGTCCGTCATGCGTCCTGCATACCTGACGACCCGGGCACTGGCCGGTTTCCGGGGGCTGAATTTCGGTCCGCGCAGTGGCGCGGCCCCCACCGGCTGGCGTTTACTGACCCCCGTCCCCGGCGCCTGACCAACGCCATGGGGCGGTTCGGGCGGATCACGACGTAGGGCGCACAACGGCGTGCGAGGGGGGAGAGCTGTGTTGCGGAGCTTGGGACAGAGGGCGCCAGTGACCGGCAGCGACGAGGACCCCAGGGTGGCGGGCCTGCGGACCGCGGTGTCCCGGCTGCGCCGCGAACTCGCCGCGCATCCGGCCGAGTTCCCCGACCGTGGCATCGCCGAGGACGAACTCGCCGCGCTGGCCGCGATGACGGTCGACGGGACACCGGAGGTGCCCCGGCTGCGGCGGTCGCTGCTGCTGATCGCGGGGGCGATCGGGTCGGTGAGCGCGCTGTCGCGGGGGCTGACGGACGTACGGAACGCGGTGGATCTGTTCGGGGAGCCGCGGCGCTAGGACCCTTCTGACGGATCATCGCGGCGTCGCGGCGTCCGCTGATCCGTCAGAAGGGCCCCAGGTTCAGAGCGACCCGCGGTACGGGAACGGCCCTCGGTAGCCGTGGTCCGAGGTGCGGTGCTCGAACTCCTCGCACAGCCAGGTCTCCTGGACGAGCTCGGTCTGTGCGTGCCAGACCGCGAAGATGCCGTGCGGCCCGTGTTTGCCGTCCACCCGGCGGTAGAGGTCCTTGGCGTCACGGAAGCAGGCCAGTCCCGCCATCATCGGGCTGCCGGCCGGGTGGTAGTCGGACCAGGCGCACGCGACGCAGGCCCGGAGCCGGGCCGCTCTGGGCAACTCCCGCTGAAGGGCGTGCAGGGCGTGCTCCAGGTCGCCCGGGCCGTCGACGACGTGGTACTCGTGTCCGTCCAGCCGCAGGGCGGCGCTCAGGGTCTGCGCGTCCGGGCCGCGCCCCGGACCCGCCGGGTCCCCCATCCGCAGGGCGCAGTGCAGCACACCCGGTCGTACGCCGTCCCCCGCCACGTCGACGGGCAGCGGCACCTCCCACTCCAGCAGGCAGGAGCACAGGCCTCCGTCGAAGAAGGAGAAGGGGAGCTCGGGCGGTTCACCGCCCAGGGCGCCGAGATCGTCCATCATGTCGCCCTCGAAAGCGACACCCCTGATCGTCGTACGGATCAGCTCCCGCCCATCCGTCTCGAAGACGATCTCCTCGGTGCCGTGCCGGTCGGTGTACCGGCCCGGCCAGCGCGTTAAGCCGGTCATGCGGGGCTCTGGGTGGCCAGCGCCTCGGACAGTTCCCCGGCGACCTGCTGGAGCACCGGCACGATCTTGTCCGTGGCCGCCTCGGTGACCCGGCCCGCCGGACCGGAGATCGAGATGGCGGCGGCGGTGGGGGAGTCCGGGACCGACACCGCGAGGCAGCGGACGCCGATCTCCTGCTCGTTGTCGTCGACCGCGTAACCGAGCTGGCGTACATCCGCCAGGGCCGCGAGGAAGCCGTCCGGCGTGGTGATCGTCTTCTCCGTCGCGGCCGGCATGCCGGTGCGGGAGAGCAGGGCGCGCACCTCGGCGTCGGGGACGTTCGCCAGGAGGGCCTTGCCCACGCCCGTGGAGTGCGGCAGGACGCGCCGGCCGACCTCGGTGAACATGCGCATCGAGTGCTTCGACGGCACCTGGGCGACGTACACGATCTCGTCGCCGTCGAGCAGCGCCATGTTCGCCGTCTCGCCGGTCTCCTGGACCAGCCGGGCCAGATAGGGGCGGGCCCAGGTGCCCAGCAGCCGGGACGCGGACTCGCCGAGGCGGATCAGACGCGGGCCCAGCGCATAGCGGCGGTTGGGCTGCTGACGGACGTATCCGCAGGCCACGAGCGTGCGCATGAGACGGTGGATGGTGGGCAGCGGCAGTCCGCTGCTCGCGGAGAGCTCGCTGAGGCCGACCTCGCCGCCCGCGTCCGCCATCCGCTCCAGAAGATCGAAGGCGCGCTCGAGGGACTGGACCCCGCCAGTGGTGGACTTGGGGGAGTCGGTGGTGCTGGCGCTGGACGTCGGCACGGCGCGTTCCTTTCGGGGCGGGCGGGAAAGGGCAGAAGCCTACCCGCCAGTCGGTTGACTCCCCGCTGGTGCGTAGCTACGTTCTGCCTGTCGGAATTCTAATTCCGCTTTGTGGAAACGTCCAGAGTGTGGCGCGTCGAAGCCCTGTGGAGAAGTGTGCCCTTGACGGCGGGGAAGCGGGAGTGAAGACTCCTTCAACAGAACGTTGAATTCCGTTACGTGGGAGTAAATCCCGTTTCCCGGAAGTAACAACGGCTATAGAGAGGGGTCCGGGTGTCCGACGTAGAACTGGTGCTGCGCTCGACGCGCGTCATCACTCCGGAAGGGACGCGTGCCGCTTCGGTCGCCGTCTCCGCCGGGAAGATCACGGCCGTCCTGCCGTACGACGCCGCAGTCCCGGAGGGTGCCCGCCTGGAGGACGTCGACGACCACGTCGTCCTGCCCGGCCTGGTCGACACCCATGTGCACGTCAATGACCCGGGCCGCACCGAGTGGGAGGGCTTCTGGACCGCCACGCGCGCGGCGGCGGCCGGCGGCATCACCACCCTCGTCGACATGCCCCTCAACTCCCTGCCGCCGACGACGACGGTCGACAACCTCCGTACCAAGAGGGACGTCGCCGTCGACAAGGCCCACATCGACGTCGGCTTCTGGGGCGGTGCCCTGCCCGACAACGTCAAGGACCTGCGCCCGCTGCACGAGGCCGGTGTCTTCGGCTTCAAGGCGTTCCTCTCCCCGTCCGGCGTGGACGAGTTCCCGCACCTGGAACAGGACCGGCTCGCCCAGTCGCTGGCCGAGATCACCTCCTTCGGCGGCCTGCTGATCGTGCACGCCGAGGACCCGCACCATCTGGAGGCCGCCCCGCAGCACGGTGGCCCCAGGTACGCCGACTTCCTGGCCTCGCGTCCGCGCGACGCCGAGGACACCGCGATCGCCCAGCTCATCGCCCAGGCGAAGCGGTTGGACGCCCGCGTGCACGTCCTGCACCTCTCGTCGAGTGACGCGCTCCCGCTCATCGCCGCCGCCAAGGCCGAGGGCGTCCGCATCACGGTCGAGACCTGCCCGCACTACCTCACCCTCACCGCCGAGGAAGTCCCCGACGGAGCCAGCGAGTTCAAGTGCTGCCCGCCGATCCGCGAGTCGGCCAACCAGGACCTGCTCTGGCAGGCACTGGCCGACGGCACGATCGACTGCGTGGTCACCGACCACTCGCCGTCGACGGCCGACCTCAAGACGGACGACTTCGCGACGGCGTGGGGCGGCATCTCGGGTCTCCAGCTGAGCCTCGCGGCGGTGTGGACCGAGGCGCGCAGGCGTGACCACACCCTTGAGGACGTCGTCCGCTGGATGTCCACGCGGACCTCCGAACTGGTCGGCCTGGACCAGAAGGGCGCCATCGAGGCCGGCCGCGACGCGGACTTCGCGATCCTCGCGCCCGACGAGACCTTCACCGTGGACCCGGCGCGGCTCCAGCACCGCAACCGCGTGACGGCGTACGCGGGCAAGACCCTGTACGGCGTCGTGAAGTCGACCTGGCTGCGCGGCGAACGCATCGTCCAGGACGGCGAGTTCACGGAGCCGAAGGGCCGACTTCTCACCCGGGACCACTGACGCAGACTTCCGCACCCGCAGCGGCCGACTCTCGAAAGGCAGACCTTTGACGGCGCAGCATCAATCTCCTCCGGCTCGCTTCACCGGCGACGCGAACCCGTACGGCGGCGGTGACCCGTACGCCGACTACCGCAGCGCCGACTTCCCCTTCACCCAGTACGCCGACCTCGCCGCCCGGCAGCTCGGTGCCTCGGTCATCGCCGCCAACGACGAGTTCTTCGCCCAGCGCGAGAACCTGCTGATCCCCGAGCGCGCCGAGTTCGACCCCGAGCACTTCGGGCACAAGGGCAAGATCATGGACGGCTGGGAGACGCGCCGCCGCCGCGGTGCCTCCGCCGGGCACCCGTGGCCGACGGCCGAGGACCACGACTGGGCGCTGGTCCGTCTCGGCGCGCCCGGTGTGATCCGCGGCATCGTCGTCGACACGGCCCACTTCCGCGGCAACTACCCGCAGGCGGTGTCGGTCGAGGGCACGTCGGTGGCGGGCTCGCCGTCGCCGCAGGAGCTGCTGGGCGACGACGTGAAGTGGACGACGCTGGTCCCGCGCACGGCGGTCGGCGGCCACGCGGCGAACGGCTTCGAGGTGGCGGTCGAGCAGCGCTTCACCCACCTCCGGGTCAACCAGCACCCCGACGGTGGCATCGCCCGCCTGCGGGTCCACGGCGAGGTGGTCCCGGACCCGCAGTGGCTGTCGGTCCTCGGCACCTTCGACGTGGTCGCCCTGGAGAACGGCGGCCGGGCCGAGGACGCCTCCAACCTCTTCTACTCCCCGGCCTCCAACACCATCCAGCCGGGCCGCTCCCGCAAGATGGACGACGGCTGGGAGACCCGCCGCCGCCGCGACCAGGGCAACGACTGGATCCGCTACCGGCTGGTGGCCCAGTCCCAGATCCGCGCGATCGAGATCGACACGGCGTATCTGAAGGGCAACAGCGCCGGCTGGGCGTCGGTGTCCGTCAAGGACGGCGAGGACGGCGAGTGGACGGAGATCCTCCCGCGCACCCGCCTCCAGCCCGACACCGACCACCGCTTCGTCCTCGCGACCCCGGCGGTCGGCACCCACGCGCGCGTGGACATCTTCCCGGACGGCGGCATCTCCCGACTGCGGCTGCACGGCTCCCTGACGGAGCCCGGCGCGGCAGCCCTGGCGGCTCGCCACCAGGAGCTGGGCGGCTGACACCTGCACGCGCGCGTGGGGCGCACCGGGCCCGAGAACTCCGGTGCGCCCCACGCGCGCGTCAGGCCGCGTGGCCTCCGTCCACCGCGAACTCGGCGCCCGTGACGTAGTCCGCCCCCGCCAGGTACGCGACCATCGACGCCACCTCGTCGGCCGTCCCGAACCGGCCGAGCGCCGTCATCGCCGACTGGCCGGAGGCGTACGGACCGTCCGCCGGGTTCATGTCGGTGTCGGTCGGGCCGGGGTGGACGATGTTCGCGGTGATGCCGCGGGGGCCCAGTTCCCGGGCGAGGGCCTTGGTGAGGCCGATCAGGGCCGACTTGCTGGTCGCGTAGAGGGTTCCGCCGGGGCCGGGCACTCGCTGGGTCATACAGGTGCCGACGGTGATGATCCGGCCACCGGACGGCATCCGCGCGGCCGCCGCCTGCGAGGCCAGGAACACCCCGCGCACATTGACGGCCAGTACCCGGTCCACCTCCGCGAGCGACAGGTCCTCCAGCGGTCCCAGCACCCCCACGCCCACGTTGTTCACCAGCACGTCCAGGCCGCCCAGCGCCTCCGCCGCACGGCCCACCGCCCCGGCCGCCTCCGCCGCGTCCGCGGAGTCCGCCCGCAGGGCCACCGCACGGCGCCCCAGTGCCTCGACGGCCCGTACGACGTCCTCGGCCGCCTCCTTGCCGTTCACGTAGGTGAGAGCCACGTCCGCGCCCTCCCGGGCCAGCCGTACCGCCGTCGCCGCGCCGATACCGCGGCTGCCGCCCGTGACGAGAGCCACCTTGGCGTTCAAAGAAGTAGTCATGGCTCCATCCCAGTGGTCCGCGGACGCCCGTGCCGGCGGCGAACGGACACCGAGGTCGGATGGCCGGAACTCTTTCCTCCGCTTCCCGCGTTCTCCTGACGTGACCCTTCAGCAAGAAATCGTCGGCAACGCCATGCAGATGGCGGTCGTCAGCCTGCAGCCCGGTCAGACCGTGTACTGCGAGGCCGGGAAGTTCCTGTTCAAGACCACGAACGTGACCATGGAGACCCGCCTCGGCGGGCCGTCGAACCCCGGCGGCCAGCAGCCCCAGGGCGGCGCCGGCGGCATGGGCGGCATGCTCCGTCAGGCCATGGGCACCGCCATGCAGGTCGGTCAGCGCGCGCTCGCGGGCGAGTCGCCGGCCTTCCAGTACTTCACGTCGACCGGCGGCGAGGGCACCGTCGGCTTCGCGGGCGTCCTGCCCGGTGAGATGCGGGCCCTGGAGCTCGACGGCACGCGCGCGTGGTTCGCGGAGAAGGACGCCTTCGTCGCCGCCGAGTCGACCGTCGACTTCGGCATCGCCTTCCAGGGCGGCAGGACCGGCATGAAGGGCGGCGAGGGCTTCGTCCTGGAGAAGTTCACCGGCCGCGGCACCGTGATCATCGCCGGCGCCGGCAACTTCATCGACCTCGACCCGGCCGACTTCGGCGGCCGCATCGAGGTCGACACGGGCTGCGTCGTCGCCTTCGAGGAGGGCATCCAGTACGGCGTCCAGCGCGTCGGCGGCCTCAACCGGCAGGGGATCATGAACGCCGTCCTCGGCGGCGAGGGCCTCTCCCTGGCCACCCTGGAGGGCAACGGCCGCGTCATCCTCCAGTCCCTCACCATCGAGAGCCTCGCGAACGCCCTCAAGAAGGCCCAGGGCGGCGACAAGCAGGGCCCGACGGGCGGCCTGTTCTCGACGAACGCCGGGTGACGCGCCACCGATGAGTTGCGGGTGCCGGTGGGGTCTGAGCTGATGACAACAGACCCCATCCCAGAGAGAAGGCACCCGTCATGGGCAAGCTCGTCTCCCAGATCTTCGTCAGCCTCGACGGCGTCTACCAGGGCCCCGGCGGCCCCCAGGAGGACACCAGGGGCGGCTTCGAGCAGGGCGGCTGGACCGTCCCGTACGCCGACGAGGACTTCGGCCGGTTCGTCGACCAGGTCTTCAGCGACGTCGGCGCGTTCCTCCTCGGCCGTCGTACGTACGACATCTTCGCCGGGTACTGGCCGAAAGTGACCGACCCCGCCAACCCGGTCGCCTCGAAGCTCAACGCCCTGCCGAAGTACGTCGCCTCGTCCACACTCGCCGACCCCGAGTGGGCCAACACCAGTGTGATCAGCGGCGACCTGACCAAGGAGGTCACCGCCCTCAAGGAGCGCACCGACGGCGAGCTCCAACTCCACGGCAGTGGAGCCCTCGTACAGTCCCTGCTGACCCTCGACCTGATCGACACCATCCACCTGATCACCTTCCCGGTCCTGCTCGGCGCCGGCCGCCGCCTCTTCACCGAGGGCAGCCTGCCGACGGCCTTCACGCACCGGAGCGGGCTCATCACCTCCACAGGCGCCTCCATCCAGACGTACGACCTGGCGGGACGGCCGGAATACGGGTCGTACGAGCTCCCCGCGAACCCCTAGGCGAAATCCGGCCGCGCCGGTACGGTGATCGCTCCGCGTGCGAGCCACCGACGTCTCCACATCACCGATGGAGACCGGGAGAGCCGCCCAGATGTCCTCGATCGCCGTACCGGGCGTCCTCGCGCCCCGCCGCACCTGGCTGACCGACCTGCCCATCCTGCTCGTGGCGGTCGTGTGGGGCGCGAGCTATCTCGCCGCCAAGGACATCACCACCGCCCGCACGGTGATCGCGGTCCTGGTGCTGCGCTTCGCGATCGTCCTGCCCGCCCTCGTGGCCGTCGGGTGGCGCTCGCTGCGCACCCTGAGCGCCGCCCAGTGGCGCGGGGCCGGACTCCTCGGGCTGATCCTCAGCGTGATCTTCCTGCTGGAGACGTACGGCGTCGTCCACACCTCGGCCACCAACGCGGGCCTCATCATCAGCCTCACCATGATCTTCACGCCGCTCGCCGAGGCCGCCGTCACCCGCACCCGACCCTCACGGGCCTTCCTCGGCGCCGCCGCGATCTCCGTGCTCGGCGTCGTCCTGCTCACCCAGGGCGGCGGCTTCACCTCGCCCTCCCTCGGCGATCTGCTCATGCTGCTCGCGGCCCTGGCCCGCACGGTCCACGTCCTCGCCATGTCCCGCGTCAAGTCCGTCCAGGGCGCCGACGCGCTCTCCCTGACCACCGTCCAACTCGGCGCCGCCGTGGCGGTGTTCGTGCTCCTGGCGACCGGCGCCGACGCCACGCCCTGGCAGACGGCCGTGGACTTCGGGCCGCGCGAGTGGGCCGGGCTGCTGTTCCTGTCCGTGTTCTGCACGCTGTTCGCCTTCTTCGTGCAGATGTGGGCGGTCCGCCGCACCTCCCCGTCCCGGGTCAGCCTGCTCCTCGGCACCGAGCCGCTGTGGGCCGCCCTGGCCGGTATCTCGCTCGGCGGGGAACGGCTCGGCGTGCTCGGCCTGGCGGGTGGCGCACTGGTGCTTGCGGGGACCGCGTGGGGACGCCGGGCGGCAGGTTAACTCCTGGAAAACTCATCGGACTTGACGGGAAAATCTCCGGAGTTGTCATTGACATGCCACTGTCTACGCGCGTCATCATGAGGGCATGAGATTCCCCCCACGAATCACTCGCATCGGCGCCGCGGCCGCCGTACTGTCCGCCCTCCTCGTCGGAGGCACCGTCGCCACCGCCTCACCGGCGGCCGCCGCGGTCGGCAGTGTCTGCTACAGCGCCTTGCCCTCCCAGGCGCACGACACGCTCGACCTGATCGAGCAGGGTGGTCCCTACCCGTACTCCCAGGACGGCACCGTCTTCCAGAACCGGGAAGGCGTCCTGCCCAGCCAGTCGAGCGGCTACTACCACGAGTACACGGTCATCACGCCCGGATCGTCCACGCGTGGAGCCCGTCGTATCGTCACCGGCCAGAAGACCCAGGAGGACTACTACACGGCGGACCACTACGTCACGTTCAACCTGGTCAACTACAGCTGCTGAGCCGAGTCGAACCTCGTCGAGGAACGGTGAGACCAGCCGGAGGTCCGGCCCGCGTTCAGCCTGACTTCCGGCTCTCCGCGGCGGCGAACAGCGCGATCGCCAGGACGAGCAGGGCAACGCTCGCGTAGAGCCCGTAGCCGTCGAGGATGTCGAGCCGCTGTACGAGTCCCCAGTGCCAGTCGGTGAACTCGTGCACCAGGCCGGCGACGCCCTGCACCAGGGCGAGAAATCCGAGCAGTTCCAGCAGTTGCTTCATGTGCATACGCTCGCCCCGCGGTCCCCCCACGGACATCGGCCGCGGGGCGAGGCGCATGCGACGGAAGTCTGCGGTCCGCGCGGTCCGGCCGCGCCGAAAGTAGGCGGCCCGCCGACTTTGGTCGGAGATCCCGTCCGCGCGGAGGTGACACGGGCCTTCCGTGCGTAGATTTGTCGACCGTGAGTGGAGACGAGCCCGCAGCGGTGTCCCCAGCGTTCGCGGGGCGGCGCTGGCTGATGCCCTCGGCCGTCCTCAAGGAACTCGACCCGGACGGCGAGCGGCCCGGGCGGCGGCCCCGGCGCACCGCGCGCGACTGGCTCGTCGACTTCAGCTGCTTCGCGGTGGCCGTGATCGTCGGCCTGCTCGGCGCGGACGCGGTGACCTCCAACCCCCATGTCCCGGACGGCCTCGCCCGCCTCGACCAGGTGATCGGCGCGGTCGCCTGCGCCGCGGTGTGGCTGCGTCGCCGCTGGCCCGTCGGGTTGGCCGTCGCCTCGCTCCCTGTGGGGTTCGTCTCGGACACCGCGGGCGGCGCCTGCCTCATCGCCGTGTTCACGCTCGCCGTGCACCGGCCGTTCCGGTACGTCGCGTGGGTGGGCGGGGCCTCCATGGCAGGGATCCCGCTCTACTTCTGGATCCGCCCCGACCCCGACCTGCCCTATCTCGTCACGGTCGTCATCTTCGTGCTGATGACCGCGGTGGTGGTCGCCTCGGGCATGGTCGTACGGTCCAAGCGGCAGCTCGTGCTGAGCTTCCAGGACCGCGCCCGGCGCGCCGCGACGGAGGCCCGGCTGCGGGCCGAGCAGGCACAGCGGCTGGCCCGCGAGGCCATCGCCCGCGAGATGCACGACGTCCTCGCCCACCGGCTGACCCTGCTCAGCGTGCACGCGGGCGCGCTGGAGTTCCGGCCCGACGCACCCCGGGAGGAGGTCGCCCGCGCGGCCGGCGTCATCCGGGAGAGCGCGCACGAGGCGCTCCAGGACCTGCGCGAGATCATCGGTGTCCTGCGGGCCGGGGACCAGGACGACACGGGCCGCCCCCAGCCGACCCTCGCCGCACTGGACGCGCTGGTCACCGAGTCCCGTGAGGCCGGTATGAAGGTCAGCCTCGACACCCGCGTCACCGACCCCGCCGCCGTCCCGGCCTCCGTCGGCCGCACCGCCTACCGCATCGCCCAGGAGGGCCTGACCAACGCCCGCAAACACGCCCCCGGCACCGAGGTCACCGTCTCGGTCGAGGGCGCGCCCGGCGAGGGCCTCACCGTGACCGTCCGCAACCCCGCACCCGAGGGCGAGGTGACCCCCGTACCGGGCTCCGGGCAGGGGCTCATCGGGCTGACCGAGCGGGCGACGCTGGCCGGCGGGCGGCTCGAGCACGGGCCGGAGGCGGGCGGGGGGTTCGGGGTGCGGGCCTGGCTGCCGTGGACGTGAACGGGCGCCGTGCACGGGGTGTTCGCCTCCCCTCGTGAAGTGGCCGGTGCACAAAGGGCGTCCGGTCACCCTCCTGTCCCGAAACCACTCGTTCGTCGAAGCAGCCCTCGTGCGCGTACTCGTGCGGGCGGCACGCGGCGAGCAGCACATGCCGGCGCGGCCCGGGCCGTACCTCGCGCGTCACGGCCGTACGCCACCACGGCTGCCAGTCCACACCGCGTCGGGGCTCCCGGGACGCGCCATAGTGACAGGAGTCGAGAACCGCGACGACATGGGCACCGCGGCCCGCGACCTCGTCGAGCAGCGCGCCGAGTTCGGCGTCCTCCAGCAGGGGCTGCCCGCCCGCCTACAGGCTGTCGTGACAGACCAGCGCCTCCGACCAGCCGCTCGCCACGCGCGGATCGCCGGTGGGGCGCCGGCTGCCGTGCCCGCAGAACCACAGCAGTGCCGTGTCGCCCGGGCCGCCGCGCACGAGGAGGTCCCGGATGCCCGCCGGCGCGGCCGCCCGGTGGCCTGCGCGTCGTACAGCGTCCGCGTGTCGGTCGTCGCGCTCTGGGATCCGAGTCGACTCTCCACCGCCCGCGCGTCGTTGACGCAGCCTCGTAGTGGTCTGACGGGATAGTCGTCGATGCCCACGAACAGGGCGTACACGGTAGGCATGGAGCGATCCTGCCCATGACTCCTCGTGGTGACGCCCGGTGGTACATCGGCGCGGTTACGGCGCTCCCGGCACGGAGCGCGACTGTGTGGCCGACGACAGCCGCGGCAGGACCCCGAAACCGTGATTACGTAAGCCCCATGACCGCGATCAGACTGCTCCTCGTCGACGACGATCCGCTGGTTCGGGCCGGCCTGTCCCTGATGATCGGCGGTGCCGACGGCATCGAGATCGTCGGCGAGGCCGCCGACGGCAAGGACGTCGACGCGCTCGTCGACCGCACCCGCCCGGACGTCGTCCTCATGGACATCCGGATGCCGTCCATGGACGGCATCACCGCCACCGAACGGCTGCGCACCCGGCCCGACGCGCCCCAGGTCGTGGTCCTCACCACCTTCCACGCCGATGAACAGGTCCTGCGCGCCCTGCGCGCGGGCGCCGCCGGTTTCGTCCTCAAGGACACCCCGCCCGCGGAGATCGTCGACGCGGTGCGCCGGGTCGCGGCCGGCGACCCCGTGCTGTCGCCCACCGTCACCCGGCAGTTGATGCACCACGCGGCAGGCACCGCCGCCGACACCCGTCGCTCGCGCGCGCGTGAGCGGATCGCCGCCGTCAACGACCGCGAACGCGAGGTGGCCGTCGCGGTCGGCCGGGGCCTGTCCAACGCCGAGATCGCCGCGGAACTCTTCATGAGCGTGGCCACCGTCAAGACGCACGTCTCACGCGTCCTGGCCAAGCTCGACCTCAACAACCGGGTGCAGATCGCGCTGCTCGCCTACGACGCGGGGCTGCTGGAGGAAGGGACCGAGGCCGCGGAATCCGGGGATTTCGGGGAGGGCGGGCACTAGCGGGGCGTGCTGTCCGTTCTCGGAGGGAGGGGAAGGGATCTTCATGGCAGAAGTGGTCGACCTGGGCGAGTTCGGCGAGGCCTTCCGCACGGACCCGCATCCCGTGTACGCGCGACTGCGTGAGCGCGGCCCGGTGCACCGGGTCCGGCCGCCGGGCTCCGATCCCGGCTACTGGGCCTGGCTCGTCGTCGGGCACGAGGAGGCGCGGGCGGCCCTCGCCGACCCCCGGCTGTCCAAGGACGGCCGCCGGATCGGTGTGACGTTCCACGAGGAGGAGCTGATCGGCCGCCATCTGCTGGGCGCCGACCAGCCCGAGCACACCCGGCTGCGCGGCCTCGTCTCCCGCGCCTTCACGGTGCGTCGCGTGGAGGAACTGCGGCCCAGGGTCCAGGAGATCACCGACGACCTCCTCGACGCGATGCTGCCGTACGGCCGCGGCGACCTGGTGCAGTCCCTCGCCTACCCCCTGCCGATCACCGTGATCTGCGAGCTCCTCGGCGTGCCCGAGATGGACCGCACGGAGTTCCGGAAGGTGTCGACGGAGGTGGTCGCGCCCACCAGCCCCGAGAACTCCTACGACGCCGTCGTCCGGCTCGACGCGTACCTGCGCGAGCTGATCGAGGACAAGCGGTGCGCCGGACCGGGCGACGACCTGCTGAGCGACCTCATCCGCACCACCGCCGAGGACGGCGACCGGCTCTCCCCGCAGGAACTGCTGGGCATGGCCTTCCTCCTGCTGATCGCCGGCCATGAGACGACGGTCAACCTCATCACCAACGGCGTCCACGCCCTGCTCACCCATCCCACCCAACTCGCCGCCCTGCGCGCCGACATGAGCCTGATCGACGGCGCGGTCGAGGAGACACTGCGCTACGAGGGACCGGTGGAGAACGCGACGTTCCGCTACGCCGCCGAGCCCCTGGAGATCGCGGGCACCACCATCGCCGAGGGGGACCACGTCATGGTCGGCCTCACCGCGGCCGACCGCGACGGCACCCGCTACCCCGCCCCGGACACCTTCGACATCCGCCGCGACCCCCGGGGCCATCTCGCCTTCGGCCACGGCATCCACTACTGCCTGGGCGCTCCCCTGGCCCGCCTGGAGGCGCGTACGGCGATCCGGAGCCTGCTGGACCGCGCCCCGGACCTGGCCCTGGACGGACCGCCGGGGGAGTGGCTGCCGGGGATGCTGATACGGGGGCTGCGGAGCCTGCCGGTGCGCTGGTAGGGCCGTACAG
This sequence comes from Streptomyces sp. WM6386, assembly GCF_000972385.1. Classification (GTDB taxonomy): domain Bacteria; phylum Actinomycetota; class Actinomycetes; order Streptomycetales; family Streptomycetaceae; genus Streptomyces. The sequence continues at coordinate 7,563 of NZ_JXTE01000070.1, read as the reverse complement.
GGCGGGACCCGGTGCGGGGGATCGGGCCCTGCGGCTTCGGAGGACCGCTCAGCCCGGCAGCTCCGCCATCCGTACCGGCCGCCGCTCCCGCCGCGACACCTCGCACGCCTCCGCGATCCGCAGCGCCTGCAACGCCTCGCGCCCGTCACAGGGGTTGGCCCGCTCGCCCCGGACCACCTCGACGAAGGTGTTCAGCTCGGCCTCGTAGGCCGGCCCGAACCGCTCCAGGAAGCCCGTCCACGGCTTGGTCGCGGCCGGTGGACCCGTCGGTTCGGTGGAGGCGATCGGCGTGCGGTCGTCCAGGCCGACGACGATCTGGTCGAGCTCTCCCGCCAGCTCCATCCGGACGTCGTAGCCGGCGCCGTTCAGCCGGGTCGCCGTCGCCGTGGCGAGGGTGCCGTCGTCGAGGGTGAGGACCGCCGCGGCCGTGTCGACGTCGCCCGCGTCACGGAACATCGGAGGCCCGGCGTCGGAGCCGGCCGCGTACACGTCCACGACCTCCCGCCCGGTCACCCAGCGCAGCACGTCGAAGTCGTGGATCAGCGTGTCCCGGTACAGCCCGCCGGACAGCGGCAGCCACGCGGCCGGCGGCGGCGCCTGGTCCGAGGTCAGCGCCCGCACCGTGTGCAGCCGCCCGAGCCGTCCCGACCGCACCGCGTCCCGGGCGCCCGTGTACCCGGCGTCGAAGCGGCGCTGGAACCCCATCTGAAGTACGGTCCCGGCCGACTCGACCTCGCCGATCGCCTGGAGCGTGCCCGGCAGATCGAGGGCGATCGGCTTCTCGCAGAACACCGGCAGCGCCGAGCGCGCCGCGCGGCCGATCAGTTCGGCGTGCGCCGAGGTGGCGGTGGTGATCACCACCGCGTCCACGCCCCATCTGAAGATCTCGTCCACCCCCGGCGCGGCCGTCTCCCCCAGCCGGTTCGCGAGCTCCTGGGCCCGCGCGCCGTCCGCGTCCGTGAGGATCAGAGAGCCGACATCGCGATGACGACTGAGCGTGTTCGCGTGAATGGTGCCGATCCGGCCCGTACCGATGACGCCGATGCGCATGTGAACAAAATGTGGCCGGGGACCCCACCCTGTCAATGCATATGTCCTGACAATCGAACTACACAACTTCCCGTCAACAGCGCGCGGAGCTACGCTCGGGCCCGTGCCGAAACCAGATGTGGACCCGACCGTGTCGCTCGAACTCAGTGTGGACCGGAGCAGCCCGGTGCCGTTGTACTTCCAGCTGTCCCAGCAGCTGGAGGCCGCGATCGAGCACGGAACGCTGACCCCCGGCAGCCTGCTGGGCAACGAGATCGAGCTCGCCGCGCGCCTGGGCCTGTCCCGGCCCACCGTCCGCCAGGCCATCCAGTCGCTCGTCGACAAAGGCCTGCTCGTACGTCGCCGTGGCGTCGGCACGCAGGTCGTGCACAGCCAGGTCAAGCGCCCACTCGAGCTCAGCAGCCTCTACGACGACCTGGAATCGGCAGGTCAGCGCCCCGCCACCAAGGTCATCGTCAACACTCTCGTCCCGGCCTCCGCCGAGATCGCGGCCGCGCTCGGGGTGGCCGAGGACAGCGACGTGCACCGCGTCGAGCGGCTGCGCCTCGCGCACGGCGAGCCGATGGCGTACCTCTGCAACTACCTGCCGCTCGACCTGCTCGACCTGGACACCGGCCAGCTGGAGGCCACCGGCCTGTACCGGATGATGCGCTCCGCCGGCATCACCCTGCACAGCGCCCGTCAGTCCATCGGCGCGCGCGGCGCCACCGTCGTCGAGGCCGAGCGGCTCGCCGAGGAGGAGGGCGCCCCGCTGCTCACCATGCAGCGCGTCACCTTCGACGACACCGGACGCGCGGTCGAGTTCGGCACCCACACCTACCGCCCCACCCGCTACTCCTTCGAGTTCCAACTGCTCGTGAGGCCCTGAAGACAGCCCTGGGATCCGCTCGAGTGTCGCCGCATTGGTCCCAATGTCCGGACAATGCGACCGACGCGCGGCGAGCCTCCATGCACCCGCCCCCGGCACAGCACGGGAACCGGCCCTTTGCGCCCCCGCACAGCACCCTTACTCACGGTGAGGCACAATCGGGCCTGATGAGCACCTACGGCAATTTCACGGCCCCGATCGGCTCCCGGCGCGCCCCCGTCCTCCGCACGGTCGGTACCAGGGAACGCCGCTCACACCTGACCGCACCCCGCGTGCCGACGGTCGGTATCGACATCGGCGGCACCAAGGTGATGGCGGGAGTCGTCGACGCCGACGGCAACATCCTGGAGAAGCTCCGCGCGGAGACCCCGGACAAGTCCAAGAGCCCCAAGGTCGTCGAGGACACCATCGTCGAACTGGTCCTGGACCTGTCGGACCGCCACGACGTGCACGCCGTCGGCATCGGCGCGGCCGGCTGGGTCGACGCCGACCGCAACCGCATCCTGTTCGCCCCGCACCTGTCCTGGCGCAACGAGCCGCTGCGCGACCGCCTCGCGGGCAGGCTCGCCGTGCCCGTCCTGGTCGACAACGACGCCAACTCCGCCGCCTGGGCCGAGTGGCGCTTCGGCGCGGGCCGCGACGAGGACCACCTGGTCATGATCACGCTCGGCACCGGCATCGGCGGCGCAATCCTCGAGGACGGCCAGGTCAAGCGCGGAAAGTTCGGTGTCGCAGGCGAGTTCGGCCATATGCAGGTCGTGCCCGGCGGCCACCGCTGCCCGTGCGGCAACCGCGGCTGCTGGGAGCAGTACAGCTCCGGTAACGCGCTGGTCAGGGAGGCCAAGGAGCTGGCCGCGGCCGACTCCCCGGTGGCCTACGGGATCATCGAGCACGTCAAGGGGCAGATCGGCGACATCACCGGCCCGATGATCACCGAGCTGGCCCGTGACGGCGACGCCATGTGCATCGAGCTGCTCCAGGACATCGGCCAGTGGCTCGGCGTCGGCATCGCCAACCTCGCGGCCGCGCTCGACCCGTCCTGCTTCGTGATCGGCGGCGGTGTCTCGGCCGCCGACGAGCTGCTGATCTCCCCCGCGCGCGACGCCTTCAAGCGCCAGCTCACCGGGCGCGGCTACCGCCCCGAGGCGCGCATCGTCCGCGCCCAGCTCGGCCCCGAGGCCGGCATGGTCGGCGCCGCCGACCTCGCCCGCCTGGTCGCCCGCCGCTTCCGGCGCGCCAACCGGCGCCGGGTCGAGCGGTACGAGCGCTACGCCAAGTACACGGAGTCCCGCCGTACGACCCAGGGGCAGGCGTGAACCCGTCCATGACCCCTTCGGTGCCCCGCCAGGGCGACTCCCCGGAGGAACCGCGGCGGCCGGCCGAGGACCGCCGCCACCGCAACCGCCGCCGGGCGCTCACCCTGCTCATCATCGTGCTGCTCATCGGCGTCCCGGCCGGCTATCTGGTGATCTCCGCGAACCAGAGCCGCAACAGCGGCAAGGACAAGGAGGCGAAGTACTCGGCGACCGGCCTCACCGCAGGCTGGCCGTCCAAGGTCCAGCGCCGCCTCTACCAGGTGCCGATCCCGCACCCCGCGGACCGGATCGCGTACTACGAGACCAACAACTGGAAGACCAGCCGCCTCTACGTCCAGTTCCGCACCAGCAACGCGGGCCTCGACACCTTCCTCGCCGGCGTCGGCGTCAACCGCGACGACCTGAAGAAGGGCGAGATCACCATCGGCGCCCGCGACCAGAAGATCACCGGCTGGCGGTTCACCGGCCCCGGCCCCTGGTCGGGCCTCGTCCACAAGCAGAAGAACCCGGCGCCCACCCAGGACATCGTGGTGAACACCGCGGACCCGGCCAACCCGATGGTGTACGTCGTCTCCCGCACCGTTCCGTAGGACACAGGTCGACACCCCCGCCCGTCCGGTTGCCCGGCACGGCGGCCGGGCCCGTCGCCGGAGCCGATTGTCAGACCCCGCCCGTAGAGTCGAAGACGTCTGATCCGACACACGGGACGGGAGGTGGCAGGACGTATGACCGACACGGTCGCGGTGGACGGGCGAGCGACGGACCCGGTCTCCGTGCGACTCGCCGCCGTCTTCCTGCCCGCACCCCTCCCGCGCGAGGGCCGGATGGCCTTCTGGGACCCCGAGGACGGGCCGCTGCCCGACGGACACACGGATCTCACCGTCGTACGCCGACACGGCCCCGGAGTGCGCCGCAGGACCGCCCCCGCGCTCGAACTGCCCCTGGCCGAGGCCCTGCCCCTCCTCATGCGCGCCCGGCGCGACCCCGCCGCCCACCCCGCCACCGCCTGCTGGGGCGCGGCCGCCCTGCACGCGCTGCGGCTCACCGCCCGCGGCCGCCTGCTGCCCGGCCTCACCGCCACCGGCCACGACGCCTGGCGGGCCGGCCCCCTGGACCCGGACGACATCGCGCACCTGCGCGCCATCGCCGCCGCCCTGCCCCACGAGGGCCACGCGGTCCCGCTGCCCGGCCCCGGCCCGCTCCGGCTGCCCGCACCGGAAGCGCTGATGCGCGCCTTCCTGGACGCCGTCGCCGACACCCTCCCGCGGACCCCGGCCGCGCCCCTCGCCTCCGGCAGGCCCTTCGCGGAGCGCCGCCCGCAGCGTCTGCCCGGCGCGCAGGACTGGGCCGCCGAGGTCGCCGCCGGCATGGACGCGGGCGTGCGGATCTCGCTCCGCCTCGACCTGTCGGCGTACGACCTCTTCGACGAGGGCGGCCGGGCCCGCAGCGCCGGTGCCGCGATCGTCCAGGTGCACAGCCTCGCCGACCCCACCCTCGTGGCCGACGCGGCGGCCCTGTGGTCGGGCGAGGCGGACGCGGTGTTCGGCCCCCGCGCACGCGTGGACGCCGCCCTCGCGGTGCGGCGTGCCGCCAGGGTCTGGGCGCCTCTGGACCGGCTCGCCGAACAGGACGTGCCCGACGTACTGGCCCTGTCGGAGGAGGAGTTGGGCGACCTGCTCGGCGTCGCCGCGACCCGGCTCGCGGCGGCCGGGGTCGCCGTGCACTGGCCCCGTGACCTGGCCCAGGACCTGACCGCGGCCGCGGTGGTGCGCTCCGCGCCGGGCTCGGCGACCGACGGCACCGGCTTCTTCGAGAGCGAGGAACTCCTCCAGTTCCGCTGGCAGTTGGCGCTCGGCGGCGACCCGCTCAGCGAGGCCGAGATGGACGCGCTCGCCGAGGCCCACCGGCCCGTGGTCCGGCTGCGCGACCAGTGGGTGCTGGTCGACCCGGCGCTCGTCCGCAAGGCCCGCAAGCGCGAACTGGGCCTGCTCGACCCGGTCGACGCACTGTCCGTCGCACTCACCGGCAGCGCGGAGGTCGACGGCGAGACGGTGGAAGCCGTACCGGTCGGCGCGCTGGCCGCGCTGCGGGACCGGCTGACGGCCGGGGTGCGGCCCGCCGAGCCGCCACCGGGTCTGCACGCCACCCTGCGCGACTACCAACTGCGGGGGCTGGCCTGGCTGGACCTCATGACCTCCCTCGGCCTCGGCGGCTGCCTCGCCGACGACATGGGCCTGGGCAAGACGATCACGGTGATCGCCCTGCACCTGCGGCGCGCCCGCAGCGAGCCGACCCTGGTGATCTGTCCGGCCTCGCTGCTCGGCAACTGGCAGCGGGAGATCACCCGGTTCGCGCCGGGCGTCCCCGTCCGCCGCTTCCACGGCCCCGACCGCACCCTGGAGGACCTGCACGGCGGCTTCGTGCTGACGACGTACGGCACCATGCGGTCGACGGCACCGCGGCTGGCCGAGCAGCACTGGGGCATGGTCGTCGCGGACGAGGCGCAGCATGTGAAGAACCCGTACTCGGCGACGGCGAAGGCGCTGCGCACCATCCCGACACCCGCGCGCGTGGCGCTGACCGGCACCCCGGTGGAGAACAACCTCTCCGAGCTGTGGGCCCTGCTCGACTGGACGACCCCCGGACTGCTCGGCCCCCTGAAGTCCTTCCGCGCCCGCCACGCACGCGCCGTCGAGAACGGCGAGCACGGTGAGAACGCCGAGGCGGTGCGGCGCCTCGCCCGGCTGGTCCGCCCCTTCCTGCTGCGCCGCAAGAAGTCCGACCCCGGCATCGTCCCCGAACTGCCGCCCAAGACGGAGACGGACCACCCGGTCCCGCTCACCCGCGAACAGGCCTCCCTGTACGAGGCGGTGGTCCGCGAGTCGCTGCTCGCCATCGACACGGCGCAGGGCATCGCACGCCGGGGCCTGGTGCTGAAGCTCCTGGGCGCGCTGAAGCAGATCTGCGACCACCCCGCGCTGTATCTGAAGGAGGAGGCCGGGGCCGCCGACCGGCTCGCCGTCCGCTCCGGCAAACTGGCCCTGCTGGACGAGCTGTTGGACACCCTGCTGGCCGAGGACGGCTCGGCTCTCGTCTTCACGCAGTACGTCGGCATGGCCCGCCTCATCACCGCCCACCTGACCGACCGCGCGGTCCCGGTGGACCTGCTGCACGGCGGCACACCGGTGCCGGAGCGCGAGCGCATGGTGGACCGCTTCCAGAGCGGTGCGACGCCGGTCCTGGTCCTGTCGTTGAAGGCGGCGGGCACGGGCCTCAACCTCACCCGCGCGGGCCACGTCGTCCACTTCGACCGCTGGTGGAACCCGGCCGTGGAGGAGCAGGCCACCGACCGCGCCTACCGCATCGGCCAGACCCAGCCGGTCCAGGTCCACCGCCTCATCACCGAGGGCACCGTCGAGGACCGCATCGCCGAGATGCTGGAGGCGAAGCGGGCCCTGGCCGACGCGATCCTCGGCTCCGGCGAGGCCGCCCTGACCGAACTGACCGACCGCGAACTGTCCGACCTCGTCTCCCTGCGGAGGACGTCATGACGGGCCGGCCGGCGGACGAGGTACGCCGGGCACTGCGGGAGGCACGGGAGCGCCGGGAGGCGGAGGGGACCGCGGAGGGCGCGGCGGAGCCGAGGGAGCCTGCGGGCGACGGCTCGAGGCCCGGGCCATCCGCCGGTTCTGTCGGTTCTGTCGGCGAAGGGGCCGCAGCGCGGCAGCCGGAGCCCGGTGAGGCCCGGCCGGGGGACGCAGCCCGAGCGGCGCTGCGGCGCGCGGCCGCCGATCGTCGGGGCGCCGGAGCCGAGGGACAGCCGCAGGAGGCCAGAACGGCTGAGGAAGAGGCGGATACGCCTGCCCGGTCGGACGCGCCGGCGAGCGGGCCCGGTGAGGAGACCGACCGGCTCGATGACACGGCGAATCCCGCCCCGGTTGCGGGGAACGGGGGAGGAGCCCCACAAGGAGCGCGCCCCGCGGACCGGGCGCGTGAGGCCTTGCGGGCCGCCCGTGCGGAAGAGCGGCGGCTGCGCACGGAGGTCACGGGCGGGGGCACCGATGGCGGGGCCCGGCCGCGCCGTACGACACCGCCCGCTCCCGTCGCCCGAGGCGTTCCGGCCGGCCGTACCGCCGCCGAACGGGCCCGTGCCGTGCGGGAGTCGCTGGCCGACGCCTTCCGTATGCCCGACGACGGGGCGGACCAGGGGAGTTCGGCCGAGTGGGACCGGGACCCCGTCCCCGCCGACGCCTCGCAGGACACGGGCCCCGACCCGTACGGCACCGGCACCGACCCCGCCCCCCTCCATGCCCACGCCGCGTCCGGCAC
>NZ_JXTE01000007.1 GCF_000972385.1 Streptomyces sp. WM6386 | reverse complement strand
CGACGGGAGCGCAACAGCCGGATGACCACCCCCGTTTCCACCCCACCCCCCAGCGCTCCCGCAGACCTTCGTACCTCAAGGAGTCGATCCACCATGGCGAGCGAAGCGCCGACCGGCCATGTATCCGATCTCGACTGGCTGATGAGCGGCCTCGTGCAACGTGTGCCGCACACCACCAGCGCGGTACTCCTGTCCTGCGACGGGCTCGTGAAGTCGGTCCACGGTCTCGACACCGACAGTGCCGACCACATGGCTGCCCTGGCCTCCGGCCTGTACTCCCTCGGCCGCAGCGCCGGGGTCCGCTTCGGGGACGGCGGAGACGTCCGCCAGGTGGTCGTCGAACTGGACTCGACCCTGCTGTTCGTGACCACCGCGGGCTCCGGCACCTGTCTCGCGGTGCTCGCGGGTCGCGAGGCCGACGCCGCCGTCCTCGGCTACGAGATGGCGATGCTGGTCAAGAGCGTGCGCCCCTATCTGGTGACCGCACCCCGGCAGCACGCAGGCGAACCGACGGCGATGAGGCCTTGAGCGTGGCGGCGGCCGGTGACGGGCCCTGGCTCGACGACGCGGCCGGACGCCTGGTGCGCCCCTTCACGGTCAGCAACGGCCGCACCAGGCCCACCATCGCGCTCGACCTGCTGTCGCAGGTGATGGTCACCGGAGCCACCCCCCTCGGCTATCTGGGCCTCGAACACACCCAGGCACTCGACCTGTGCCGTGCGCCCGTCTCGGTCGCCGAGGTAGCCGCCCATCTGAAGCTGCCGGCGGTCGTCACCAAGGTGCTGCTCTCGGACCTCGTCGACTGCGGGGCGCTCACCACCAAGCCCCCCGAGTTCACCCACAACCCGACTGACCGGGCCCTTCTGGAGGCAGTGCTCGATGGACTACGACGACAGCTCTGACCCCTTCCCCACCGCACTCAAGATCCTGGTGGCGGGAGGGTTCGGAGTAGGCAAGACGACCTTCGTGGGCGCGGTCAGCGAGATCGCGCCGCTCAGCACCGAGGAACTGCTCACCACGGTCAGTGCCGCGACCGACAACCTCGACGGGATCGAGAACAAGGTCGAGACGACCGTGGCCATGGACTTCGGCCGTATCACCCTCGATCCGGAACATGTGCTGTACCTGTTCGGCACGCCCGGGCAGGAGCGGTTCTGGTTCATGTGGGACGAACTCTCCGAGGGCGCGCTCGGCGCGGTCATCCTCGCCGACACCCGCAGGCTGGAGGACTGCTTCGCCGCCGTCGACTTCTTCGAGCAACGCGGTCTCGGCTTCATCGTCGCGATCAACGAGTTCGACGGTTCCTACCGCTACGACCCCGAGGAGGTCCGCGCCGCCATCGACCTCGCCCCGGAGATCCCCATCGTCCGCTGCGACGCCCGGATCTCCAGCTCCGGCGTCCAGACCCTGCTGACCCTCGTACGCCACCTCATCGCCCACGCTCCGGCACCCGCGCCGAGCCACGGCGCCCACATGTGATCCCCGCACCCGACGCCATGGAGCCGCATATGACCCACACCCACAGCGACGGAACCCGCCCATGAGCTACGACCCGGTGCGCCCCGCCGGTCGTCTGCTGCTCACCCCCGAGGACAAGGAGGCGCCCGCACGGGCCGCCCGACTGCACGGGCTGGGTCTGGGCGAGCGCCCGGAACCGGCCCTGGACGCCTTCGCGGACCGGCTCGCCGAGCTGACCGGGGCGCCGTACGCGATGGTCAACTTCATCGACGAGAAGCGGCAGTTCTTCGCCGGCCTGCACACCCCGGACGCCCGGCCGGTGGTGGTGCACGCCGACGAGACCAAGCCGGAGCTCGGCCGTCATCTGGAGCGCGACCACGGCTTCTGCCCGCATGTGGTCGTCCGCCGCAAGGCCCTGGTCCTCGAGGACGTCTGCGACTACCCGCGGTTCGCCGGCAACCCGGTCGTCGACGAGTTCGGCATCCGCTCCTATCTGGGCGCACCCCTCATCGACAGAACCGGGATGGTCCTCGGCACGGTGTGTGTCGTCGACGTGGAGCCGCGGCTCTGGGGGAGGCCCGGCCTGGAGACCATCAAGTCGTCGGCGGCGGAACTCGTCGCGAGACTGGAGCGGATGGAGGCGGACGGCCTCCCGCTCTGAAGCCTTCGCCGTGCCGCGGGCTCAGATTCCGCCCCGCCAGATGTTGTCGAACGCGGAGTTCTCTATCGCCCGCCGCTGCCGCACCGCCTCCAGCTCCATCACCGCGTCCCCGACGGCGGCCAGCACGCTCGTGACCACGTCGTCGGTGACCTCGAGGGTCTCGGCCGGCTCCTCCCGGATCCCGGCAGCGGCCACCAGGGCCGTGAAGGCGGGGTCGCCGGACGCGAGGCGGGTCTCGGCGCGCGTCCGCTCGGGCGAGTCGAGCAGCGTCGTCGGTCCGCTCCGCGGCGGAATCACCCGGCTCCCCGGCCGGGCCGCCAGCCCTTCCCGCTCCAGGGCGGAGTGGTAGGCGGAGGACAGCCCGTCGCCCCGGCGCCACAGCCAGTCCCCGACCGACTCGTACGGCTCGTCCCGTATGAGCGCGGCGGCGGCCTCGTTCAGCAGCGGGTCGCCCGTGACCTGCGGCGCACCGGGCACGATCCGGTCATCGTCCATCTGGAGCGCACCGGCCTCGACGAGGTCCAGCAGTTCGGAGCCCGCGAGCGCGAGCGACACATCGCCCTGCTCCACGGGAGCCTCGGGCGCCGCGCCCAGCGCGAGCAGAGCGAGATCACGTGCGGTGTTCATGTGCGGCTCCCCGTGGGTCCATGGCGTCCTCGGGGATTCCAACGGGCATCCCCGGCCCGGTGTTCCCCACGGAAGGGTTCACCGGCGGCGGGCGTGAAGCGGAGCTGCGACGCGGGTTAAGAAAACCTCGATGGACCTGGGGCGCTGCCGTACGGCAGATTGCTACGCGATCCCACCCCTCTCCCCGGACGCGGGCATCTTCGGTATGTCCGCGCACGGGGACCGCACCCACAGGAGCCGTAGCGTTGAAGGCGCTGGTCAAGGAGAAGGCGGAGCCCGGGCTGTGGCTCGCGGACGTCCCGGAGCCCGCCGTCGGACCCGGCGACGTACTGATCAAGGTGCTGCGCACCGGCATCTGCGGCACGGATCTGCACATCCGGTCCTGGGACGGCTGGGCGCGGCAGGCGATCCGTACACCGCTGGTGCTCGGGCACGAGTTCGTGGGCGAGGTCGTCGGGACCGGGCGGGACGTCGCCGACGTCGCCGTCGGCGACCGGGTCAGCGGCGAGGGCCACCTGGTGTGCGGGAAGTGCCGCAACTGTCTCGCCGGGCGCCGCCATCTGTGCCGGGCCACGGTCGGGCTCGGCGTCGGACGGGACGGCGCGTTCGCGGAGTACGTCGCCCTGCCCGCGGCCAACGTCTGGGTGCACCGCGTCCCCGTCGACCTCGACGTCGCCGCGATCTTCGACCCGTTCGGCAACGCCGTGCACACCGCGCTGTCCTTCCCGCTCGTCGGCGAGGACGTCATCATCACGGGTGCCGGTCCCATCGGGCTGATGGCCGCCGCGGTCGCCCGGCACGCGGGTGCCCGCAACGTCGTCGTCACCGACGTCAGCGAGGAGCGGCTGGAGCTGGCCCGCAAGATCGGCGCGAGCCTGGCGCTCAATGTGACGCAGCGTCAGATTGCCGACGGCCAGCGGGAGTTGGGGCTGCGCGAGGGCTTCGACATCGGCCTGGAGATGTCCGGTCGGCCCGAGGCGTTGCGTGACATGATCGCCAACATGACGCACGGCGGCCGGATCGCCATGCTCGGCCTGCCGGCGCAGGAGTTCCCCGTCGACTGGGCACGGATCGTCACCTCGATGATCACCATCAAGGGCATCTACGGCCGTGAGATGTTCGAGACCTGGTACGCCATGTCGGTGCTCCTGGAGGGCGGTCTCGACCTCGCCCCCGTGATCACCGGCCGGTACGGCTACCGCGACTTCGAGGCGGCCTTCGCCGACGCGGCGAGCGGCCGCGGCGGCAAGGTCATCCTCGACTGGACTGCGTAACTCCCATACAGCTTCAGGAGCTTCTGTCATGTTCGACTCCGTGCGCGAAGACCTGCGCGCCACCCTCGACGAGATCCGTGCCGCCGGTCTGCACAAGCCCGAGCGCGTCATCGGCACCCCGCAGTCCAGGGCCGTCGCCGTCACCGCCGGCGGCCGCCCCGGCGACGTCCTCAACTTCTGCGCCAACAACTACCTCGGGCTCGGCGACCACCCCGAGGTGGTCGCCGCCGCCCACGAGGCCCTCGACCGCTGGGGTTACGGCATGGCGTCCGTGCGCTTCATCTGCGGGACGCAGGAGGTGCACAAGGAGCTGGAGGCACGTCTCTCGGCGTTCCTCGGCCAGCAGGACACGATCCTCTACTCGTCCTGCTTCGACGCCAACGGCGGTGTCTTCGAGACGCTCCTGGGCCCCGAGGACGCGGTGATCTCCGACGCCCTCAACCACGCCTCGATCATCGACGGCATCCGCCTGTCCAAGGCCCGCCGCTTCCGCTACGCCAACCGTGACATGGCCGACCTGGAAGCCCAGTTGAAGGACGCGTCCGACGCGCGTCGCCGACTGATCGTCACCGACGGCGTGTTCTCGATGGACGGCTATGTGGCACCGCTGCGCGAGATCTGCGACCTCGCCGACCGCTACGACGCCATGGTCATGGTCGACGACTCCCATGCCGTCGGCTTCGTCGGCCCCGGCGGCCGCGGCACTCCCGAGCTGCACGGGGTGATGGACCGCGTGGACATCATCACCGGCACGCTGGGCAAGGCGCTCGGCGGGGCGTCCGGCGGCTATGTGGCGGCCCGTGCGGAGATCGTCGCCCTGCTGCGCCAGCGCTCCCGCCCGTACCTCTTCTCGAACACCCTCGCGCCGGTGATCGCCGCCGCCTCGCTGAAGGTGCTCGACCTCCTGGAGTCGGCGGACGACCTGCGCGTGCGGCTCGCCGAGAACACCGCGCTGTTCCGCCGCCGTATGGCCGAGGAAGGCTTCGGCATCCTGCCCGGCGACCACGCCATCGCACCCGTGATGATCGGGGACGCGGGCCAGGCGGGACGCCTGGCGGAGCTGCTGCTGGAGCGCGGTGTGTACGTGATCGGCTTCTCGTACCCGGTCGTTCCCCAGGGGCAGGCGCGGATCCGCGTCCAGCTGTCGGCCGCCCACTCCACGGACGACGTCGACCGGGCCGTCGACGCCTTCGTCGCGGCGCGGGCGGAGCTGGAGGGCTGAGCCGGAGCACACAGGGGCATTTGAGACAATCGATCTCATGATCGAAGCGCGGCGGCTCCACATCCTCCGTGCGGTGGCCGACCACCGCACGGTGACGGCGGCTGCCGCCGCGCTGTACCTCACCCCCTCGGCGGTCTCCCAGCAGCTCACGGCGCTGGAGCAGGAGACCGGGCACCGCCTGGTCGAGCGCGGCGCGAAGGGCGTACGGCTCACCCCGGCCGGCGAGATCCTGCTCAGCCACGCCAACGCCGTCCTCGCCCAGCTGGAGCGGGCGGAGGCCGAGCTGGCCGCGTACGACACGGGGCAGTCCGGCACGGTCACCGTCGCCTCGTTCGCGACCGGGATCGCCCTGGTCGTCGCCCCCGCGGTGGCCCGTCTCGCCGACATCGCGCCCGGCATCCGTATCCGCGTCCAGGACGCCGAGGGCGACGCCAGTCTGCCGATGGTGCTGGACCGCCAGGTCGACGTCGCCGTGGCGGTGGAGTACCGCGGGGCGCCGCCCGCCGACGACCCCCGCCTGTCCCATGTCCCGCTGTACGCCGAGCCCTTCGACGCGGTCGTCCCCGTACGCCATCGGCTGGCCGACGTGAGCGAGGTGCCGCTGGCGGAGCTGGCCAAGGACCCGTGGATCGGCCCCTACCCGGGTAACCCCTGTCATGACGTGGTGGTCCTGGCCTGCGAGAGCGCCGGGTTCCAGCCCCGCTTGGAGCACTCCTCGGACGACTTCCGGGCCGTCGTCGCCCTGGCCTCGGCCGACGCGGGCGTGGCGCTCGTACCGCGGTCCGCGCTGATCGGCATGGATCTGACCGGCGTGGTCGTACGGCCCGTCGACGGCGTCGCGCCCACCCGCCGGGTCTTCGCGGCCGTACGGCGCGGGGCGGAGGAGCACCCGCTGATCCGCCCGGTGCTGGAAGCGCTCGGAGAGGCGTCCCAGCCGTAGGGAACCGGCCACCGGCCGAAAGCAGTCTGGGCTGTCATGCGTGTGACGATGATCCTCCCGGCCCTGACCGAGGCGACCAGCCCGCTGTTCCGGCCCATCAAGTACTCGCTGTTCCCGCCCCTGGGCCTGGCGACCCTGGCCGGCTATCTGGACCCCGACGACGAGATCACCCTCCACGACGAACACGTGGAGCGCATCGATCTCGAGGCCCTCGACACCCCCGACCTCCTGGTCGTCCAGCCGTACATCACCTCGGCCAGACGCAGCTACGAAATAGCCGACCACTTCCGGGCCCGGGGCGTGCATGTCGCCATGGGCGGTCTGCATGTCACCTCGCTCCCCGACGAGGCGGCGGCCCACGCCGACACGATCTTCACCGGCCCCGGTGAGGACACCTGGCCCCTGTTCCTGAAGGACTTCCGCGACGGAGTCCCCGCCCGCCGCTACGACTCGACCCAGCGCACGCTGGCCGGACTGCCGCCCATCCGACGGGATCTGATCAAGCGTCACCTCTACCTCGTCCCCAACTCCATCGTGGTGTCGCGCGGTTGCCCCCACCACTGCGACTTCTGCTACAAGGACGCCTTCTTCGAGGGCGGCAAGTCCTTCTACACCCAGAGCGTCGACGACGCCCTCGCGGAGATCGACCGGCTGCCCGGCCGCCATCTCTACTTCCTCGACGACCATCTGCTGGGCAACCGGCGCTTCGCGGAGGCCCTGTTCGACGGCATGAAGGGGATGGGGCGGCTGTGGCAGGCGGCGGGCACGGTCAACTCCGTGCTGAAGCCCGACCTGTTGGAGAAGGCCGTGGAGGCGGGTCTGCGCAGCCTGTTCGTCGGCTTCGAGACCGTCAACGACGCCAACCTCGCCGAGCGCCGCAAGAACCAGAACATCGGCGCCGACTACGCGGCCGCGGTGCGGCGCCTGCACGACGCCGGGGTGATGGTCAACGCCAGTTTCGTGTTCGGGCTCGACCAGGACGGCCCGGACGTCTTCGACCGCACCGTCGCGTGGGCGGTCGAGCAGGGCATCGAGACGGCGACCTTCCACATCATGACGCCCTATCCGTCGACGGGACTGTGGAAGCAGATGGAGTCCGAGGAGCGGATCGTCCACCGCGACTGGGACCTGTACGACACCCGGCATGTCGTCTACCGGCCCAAGGGGATGACGCCACGTCAGCTGGAAGACGGCTACTGGCGCGCATACCGCGACTTCTACCGCTGGTCCAACATCTGGCGTGGCTCGGCGGCCCAGCCGGGCCGTCCTGAGCGGCTGCGGCACCTCGCCTACTCGGGCGGCTGGAAGAAGTTCGAGCCCGCGTGGGACCTGCTGATCCGCTCACAGCGGGTGGTGCGGGCGATGCCGGCGCTGGAGCGGACGCTGGCGGCGTTCGGCGGACGGGAGTGAGCGGGGTCACGAAGACCATCGTCCCGTATCCGGGATAGCATCCCGGATATGAAACAGGATGTCGTCGTCGAGTCCGGGCCCGACCCCGTCGACGCCCGGCTCGGCGCCCGCCTCGCCGAGCTGCGGGCCGAACGCGGCTGGTCGCTGGGGGAGTTGGCGGAGCGCAGCGGAGTGAGCAGGTCGACTCTGTCGCGGGCCGAGCGGGCGGAGATCAGCCCCACCGCCTCGCTGCTGAACCGACTGTGCGGGGTGTACGGGCGGACCATGTCCCAGCTGCTCAGCGAGGTCGAGGCCGAGCCCGCGCTGCTGGTGCGGGCCGTCGAGCAGCCGGTGTGGGAGGACCGGGCCTCCGGGTTCCTACGGCGGTCCGTGTCGCCGCCGCACACCGGGCTGCGCGGCGAACTCGTCGAGGGGCGGCTCGCCGCGGGTGCCGACATCGCCTACGACCGGCCGCCCGTCCCCGGCCTCGAACAGCACATCTGGGTACTGGAGGGGGCACTCGACGTGACGGCTCAGGACGTCGAGCACCACCTCGACACCGGCGACTGCCTGCGGCTGCGGGTGTGGGGGCCGACGCGGTTCCGGTGCCCGGGGTCCGAGCCGGTGCGCTACGCCCTGGCGGTGGTGCTGCCGTGAGCGTGACACGCCTGGACGAGAGCGAGGTCCTGGACCGGCTGGACGCGTTGGCCGGCCTGATGGTCGACACCGTGGACGGAGGCGCCTCGATCGGCTTCCTCGGACCCCTCGACCATGCCGAGGCCGCCGCCTGGTGGAAGGAGCGGGCCGCCGGTGTGGCCGCCGGGTCGCTCGCGATCTGGGCGGCCCACCACGGCGAGCAGGTCGTCGGCACGGTCAGCCTGGCCTTCCCCGACAAGCCCAACAGCCGTCACCGCGCCGAACTGGTGAAGCTGATGGTGCACCGGGACGCCCGGGGCCGGGGCCTGGGCCGCAGACTCCTGACGACCGCCGAGGAGGCCGCCGCTGCGGCCGGTGTCACCCTCCTCCACCTGGACACCGAGACCGACAGCCCGGCGGAGCACCTCTACACGACGGCCGGCTGGACCCGGGCCGGTGTGATCCCGGACTACGCGGCCGACCCGGCCGGGGTGCTGCGACCCACCACGCTCTACTTCAAGGAACTGGGAGCAGCCACTCCCACCAGGTGATTGTCAGTGCGAGCGGCTACGGTGCCTGCCATGCCGGATGCCGAAGACGTACGTCGTATCGCCCTGTCCCTGCCGGACACCACGGAGAAGATCGCCTGGAGCATGCCCACGTTCAGGGTCGCGGGCAAGATGTTCGCCACCCTGCCCGAGGAGGAGACCTCCCTCGCGGTGCGCTGCCCCAAGGAGGAGCGCAGCGAGCTGGTGCTGGCCGAGCCGGAGAAGTTCTGGATCGCCGAGCACGAGGCACAGTTCGCCTGGGTGCGGGCCCGGCTCGCCGCACTGGAGGACGAGGACGAACTGCGGGACATCCTGGCCGACTCCTGGCGCCAGGCCGCCCCGCCCCGACTCCTCGACAGCCACCCCGAGTTGGGGAGATCGGCCGCGGACTGAAAATCCCTCGGACGCCGTCGGCCCCCGTGGCATGATCCGGAGCCGTGAGAGCCGGGGCGGACCTGACGGGGAGGGCGTGAGAGGTGACCGGGACGTCGTCGCACGCCGAGCGCGTTGTCGGTGACCAGGGGAGAACGCCGGCTGGTCCCCCCGTCTGGTCGCGGGACTTCGCCCTGTTCTTCGCCGCGCGGGCCGTCGCCGGGCTCGGCGACACCATGCTGCCCGTCGCCCTTGCCGCGGGCCTGCTCCAGCACGGGTACGGGGCGGGTGCGGTCGGCCTCGCCATGGCCGCGACGGCGGCCGCCTTCGCCGGGTTCGTCGTCTTCGGCGGGGTCATCGCGGACCGCTTCGACACCCGCAGGCTGATGATCGGCGCCGACCTGGTGCGCGTGGGCACCCAGGCCCTGGCCGCCACGCTCTTCTTCTCCGGGCATGTGGTGCTCTGGCAGATCTGCGCCATCGGATTCACCAACGGCGTGGCCGGCGCCCTGTTCCAGCCAGGTGTCGCGAGCACGGTTGCGCCGCCTCGCCACCGACGTCCAGGGCGCGAACGGCGCGATACGCGTCGCCGAGGCCTGCGCCCAGCTCGCCGGCCCAGCCTTCGCCGGTGTGCTCGTCGGCTTCGCCTCGCCCGGCGGCGTCTTCGCGACCCACGCCACCACCTACGCCGTGAGCGCCCTGTGCCTCCTCCTGCTGCGCCTGCCCCCGCGCGCCCCCGACGACGGCCTGCACCCGCACCCGACCAGCACCTTCGGGGCCGATCTGGTCGAGGGCTGGCGGGAGTTCAGATCCCGCACCTGGCTGTGGGGCGTGATCGCCATCTGGGGCCTCTACATGATCGCCGTCTCGGGCCCGACCGTCCCCCTGGTCGCGACGGAGGTGGTCCAGGAGCACGGCCCACGCGCCTACGGCCTGGTGAACTCCGCCCTCGGCGCCGGCACGGTGATCGGCGGACTCCTCGCGCTGCGACTGCGCCCCCGCCGGATGCTGCGCGCCGGGGCGATCGCCCTGGTCGGCTTCGGAGCCTTCCCGGCGAGCGTCGGCGCCGGCCTCGGTGTACCGGCCATGGCGGCCGGCGCCGCGGTCGCCGGAGTGGGCATGGCGTTCTGGAGCGTGATGTGGTCGACCAGCGTCCAGACCCAGGTACCACCGGATGCCCTCAACCGCATCCACGCCTACGACGTGGCGGGCTCCCTCGCCCTGATGCCCGTCGGCCAGGCCCTCGCCGGACCCTCCGCCGGGGTCCTCGGCGCCGACCACGTGCTCCTCGTCGCCGGTGCGACCAGCCTCGTCGTCTGCGCCGCCCTGCTCTCGGTCCCCGCGATACGTGACCTCGTGCGCGCCGACGCCCGCCCCCGGACCATCGGCCCCGAATAAACGGGTGCGCGACCACCGACCCGAGTGCGGTATTGTTTCCCTGCACGTTCGGCCGGGGGAAACCCCAGGTCAGACGGACACCGGGACGTGGCGCAGCTTGGTAGCGCACTTGACTGGGGGTCAAGGGGTCGCAGGTTCAAATCCTGTCGTCCCGACGGTGTGAAGGGTCTTCACAGGCGAGAGCCTGTGGAGGCCCTTCTTTCGTCGCATCGCTTGATCGCGTTGTCAGTGCCCCCTGCCATCATCCCGCCATGCTCTACGACACCTTGGTGGCCCAGGCCCGCAGGAACGACCCGTTCGACGACGTGCGGGCGGGCGCGCTCGCACGTGCGCGCTGGCTCGTCGATCTTCTGGAACGGCAGCGAGCCGAATTCGCAGCGGGGCTGCATGGCGCGTACACGCCCGAGCAGTCCCATATGCGGGACGCGCGGATACAGGCCGAGATCGAGGCGGGCCTCGCCGCCTGCGGGGACGAGGAGGGCCGGGCCGCGGTCCTGAGCCTGCTGCTCGCCGCGAGTTTCGGCGACACGCTGTGGCACTACGAATCGGAGATCGGCTCCCTGGTCTCGCGAGTGCGCGGGTGGACGCCCGCCGAGGTCGCGGTGATGCTGCTGCGCTCCGCCGAGTACGACATGGGCTTCTGGTTCGCCAACGCGCTCGGGTCCGCCCTGAGCGCCGCGGAGGAACTCGACGCCGAGGATCTTCGCACCATCGCGCCCTGGCTGCGGTGGGCGCACACGGAGCTCCTGGACACGGAGATCGGATCGGGAGCCGCCTCCCTCGCCCGTCGCCTCCGCGCCCTGCTGGCGCTCGTGGACGGCGCGGAGATCCCCGACGGCCTCATCCCCGGGCAGGCGCCCTGGGCCGCTGCGCTCCGCGCCCGCGCGATCGCCGGTCCCGGGGCCGAACTGGCCGGCCTCATAAGGCACTTGGCCGACCTGACGGCGCCGCGTCCCACACAGCGCTGGCGCCGGACGTGTCTGACGGCCGTCGAAGCGGCATCGGGGCGCGACCTCGTCGCCGAAACACTGAGGGCACTGGCAAAGGGCGAGCCGCTGTGCAGCAGGGAGCACGGGCGGCAGACCGCCGGGGAGTACGGCGACCACCACTACCACTACGTCGTCCACCAGAACGACGGCGACCTCGCGCGCGGCATGGTCTGGGCCGCCGCCCTGACCGACGGCCCGGCGGCGGTGCCGTACCTCGACGCCCTGGCGCTGCGCACCGGCGCCGCCCGGCCGACCGGCGTGGCCGAGGACCTCAAGCTCGCGGGCGCCGCGATCAACGCGCTGGCCGAGATCGACGACCCGGCCGCGCTGGAGTCCCTGTGGCGGCTCCGGTCCCGGATCAGGCACCGCGGTTTGCGCAAGCAGCTCGACACCGCGCTCACGGCGGCGGCCGGGCGGCAGGGCATCACCCCGGAGCAGCTCGTCGAGCGCAGCGTGCCCGACCACGGCCTGGCAGCGGACGGCTCGCTGGAACGTGAGGTGGGCGGCCACCGGGTCCGGGTGGAGATCCAGGACGCGACGACCGTACGGATCGGCTTCACCGCCCCCGACGGGCGGACGTCCCGCACGGCGCCCGCCGCGCTGAAGGACGGGTTCCCGGAGGAGCTCAAGGAGTTGAAGGCCCTGGTCAGGGAGGTGCGCGGCACGCTGGCGGGGGAGCGTGGCCGGGTCGAGGCACTGATGTCGGCGGCGCGGGAATGGCCGTACGACCAATGGTGTCGCCACTACCGCGACCACCCGGTCACGGGTGTGCTCGTGCGTGGCCTGATCTGGGAGTTCCAGGGCGCTGACGGGGCGTGGCGCGCCGTGGCGCCGGCCGCTCGGCCGGACGGCCGGCCTGAACGGGTGCGGCTGTGGCACCCCGTCCGGGCGTCGGTGGACGAGATCGGGGCGTGGCGGGAGCGGATCGTCGGCGAGCGGCTGCGGCAGCCGTTCAAGCAGGCTTTCCGGGAGCTCTATCTGCTCACTCCGGCCGAGGAGGAGACCGGCGTCTACTCCAACCGGTTCGCCGCCCACATCGTCCACTACCGGCAGCTCTACGCGCTGTTCAAGGAGCGCGGCTGGCAGACCGACTTCCTGGGCCGCTACGACGGCGGTCGGCACGGGGAGGCCCGGGCCGAGTTCGCCGACGGCCGGTGGCGGGTCTGCTTCCACCACGAACCCGCGGACGACGGGGGCCACGACGTCGAGCGTGCCGCCACCGACCAGGTGCGCTTCGAACGACGGGACGGCCGGCGCTGGCGCGAGACTCCGCTGGCCGACGTGGAGCCGCTGGTGTTCAGCGAGGCGATGCGCGACGTCGATCTGTTCGTGGGCGTCACCTCGATCGCGGCGGACCCCGAGTGGAGTGATCGGGGCGAGAGCCGTCACGCCGCCTACTGGCGGAGAGCCGGCTTCGGCGACCTGACGGTGAGTGCCGAGGTCCGCCGCGAGGTGCTGGAGCGGATCCTGCCGCGCCTGAAGATCGCCGACCGCTGCTCGATCGCCGGCCGCTGGCTGAGCGTGCGCGGCGATCTGCGTACGTACCGGATCCATCTCGGCTCGGCGAACATCCTGATGGAGCCGGACGATTCCTATCTGTGCATCGTGCCGGCGCGCCGCAGGACCGAGGGCACGGTGTTCCTGCCGTTCGAGGACGACCGGCTGTCGCTGATCCTGAGCAAGGCCCAGCTTCTCGCCGCCGACACGAAGATCAGCGACGAGACGATCCTGCGGCAGATCAAGAGGGGCGGCTGAGGGCCCTTACCGGCGGGTCTTTCGGCGCCGTACCACCAGCACGGCACCGGTGCCGACGGCGACGGCCGCGGCCGCCGCACCCGCGAGGGGCAGCGTCGAGGAGGAGCCGGTGCTCGCCAGGTCGCCGTCGAGGGGGGAGGAGCCGCCCGTGGTGGAACCGCCGGTGGACGACGTGGAGCCGCCGCCGTCGGTGGAGTCCCCGCTCGGAGTGGCCGTGGCGCCCCCGCCGCCCGTGGACCCGCCCCCGTCGGTGGAGCCGCCTCCGCCCGTCGATCCGCCGCTGCCGGCGACGTCGAGGAGGATGGCGGCGGTGTCGTTCGCCGTGTTCTCGTCGAACGGCCTGGGCTCACCGGCCAGCTTCACCGAGCCCTTGGCTCCGGCCACCGCCTTGTCGATCCGCAGCTTGAAGGTGTAGGTCTGGCCGTCACCCGGGTCGACCCAGGCCTGGCTGGTGCCGCACTCGTAGGTACGGGCCGCGATCTTGTCGCAGAATCCGTGGGCCTTGGTCACGGTCGTCCCGGCGGGCATCTGGACGACGACCTTGGTCGCCCCGGTGCCGGACTCCCTGCGCACCCACGCGGGTCCGGCGTTGGTGAACTTCACCTCGAAGGACAGGGTTTCGCCGACCTTGCCCTTCAACTTCGCACCGCTCACCTGGAAGTCGGCCGTGTTGACCGCCGTCACCGGCACGTCGGCGGCGTCCCAGCCCTCGTGCTCGCCGGAGCCCGGGGCGGCCGGGGTGGCGTCGGGCTGCTCGACGAGTTTCACGGCGGGCCCGGTGCCGGGCACCGGTCCCTCGTCGACGCCCTCCGTGGGCGCGGGGTCGTCCGCGGCCACGACGGCGCGGAGTTCATCGGTGTAGGCCTTGCCGAGGGCCTTGAACTCCGGTGACTTCTCGGGCGCGTAGACGATCCCGGGCTCCACGCTCTGGTCGAACTCGCAGACCGCGTACGAGTAGCTGGGCGCCTCGTCGAAGGAACCGACCTCGTAGCGCGCGCAGTTGGAGGGCAGCTCGGTGTGGCTCAGACCCTGGGTGAGGGAGTACGACAACCAGACCTTGCCGAGCGCCTCGGTGCCCGTGTTCGTGAAGGAGACCGGTACGTCGAAGGCGCTGCCCGGCTTCAGCCCCGTCACGGGCGCGATCTCTCCCAGCACCAGTTCGGGCGTCGAGTCGTCGGCGACGGCGGGCGTGGCGCCCAGTGCCATCAGTGCGACGGCGCCGAGCGCACCGGTGGTCTGTCGGAGCGTACGAGAGCCGGGAACGGCCTGGAACATGCGGGTCCCTTTGTGTGAATCGACGGTGGCGGACGGTCGAACTACGGGGAACGCGAGTTCCCGGGAGTGAGACGTCAGCGCTCGCCGAATGGTTGTACTCCTCAGGGATGCGTGAGGTCTCGGTTCGCTCGGGTGAAGCGCTCGAGCAGCGGGACCGCCGGCCTGCGGTCAGACCGCGCAGCCCAGGTGTGCCAGGGCCTGCTTCAGCAGCACCCCGTGCCCGCCGGGCATCTCGCTCTGCACCGCCTCCGACACGGCGTCCTGGGGGCTGAACCAGACCAGGTCCAGGGCGTCCTGGCGGGGACGGCAGTCGCCGCTCACCGGGACGACGTAGACCAGCGACACCGCGTGCTGTCGGGGGTCGTGGTACGGCGTGATGCCCTGCGTCGGGAAGTACTCGGCCACCGTGAAGGGCTGCAGGGCCGCCGGGATGCGGGGCAGTGCCACCGGGCCGAGGTCCTTCTCCAGGTTCCGCATGAGGGCGTCGCGGACGCGCTCGTGGTGCAGAACACGGCCCGAGACCAGCGTCCGGCTGACCGTCCCGCCGGAGCCGATGCGCAGCAGCAGGCCGACGCTGGTGACTTCGCCGCTGTCGTCGACGCGCACGGGCACGGCCTCGACGTACAGGATCGGCATCCGGGCGCGCGCCTGCTCGAGGTCGTCCGTAGTCAGCCAGCCGGGCGTGGTTTCGGTCATGTCAGACATTGCTTGATCATACTTTCAGGAGGGGCCGGAAAGGCGGTAGACCCGATGGGCATTGTGTGCTCCCGCCCACTCTGCGAGCCGCAGCGCGTCGGACAGGCTCAGCTCGTCGTCGTCCACCCGGTTCTGGAGCAGCTCGCCCAGGCCCTTGCGGAAGGACAGTGCGCCGAGCGCGTAGAACTCGGACAGGCCGTACGCGTCGGAGCTGTACAGCAGTTTGCGGAACGGTGTGATCTCCAGCGCCTCCTCCAGTACCGCCCGCGCCCGCGCCGGGCCGACGTGGTGCAAGGTCAGCCCCACGTCGAGGTACACCTGCTCGAAGACCGCCGCCAGATAGCCGGCCTGCCGCTGGTACGGCCAGCAGTGCAGCAGCAGTACCGGGATCGTACCGGCGCTCAGATGCAGCCAGTCCGTGAGGTGCGTGGGGTCCACCTTGTGCAGCCGGATGTCGTTGTCGCCGAACCCCGTGTGCAGCTGGAGCGGGAGGCCCAGGTCGACCGCCGTCCAGAGCAGGTTCCGTACGAGGACCGGGTCCTCCAGCCGGCCGCCCGCCGCGAGCCGGTGCCGCGCCGCCCGCTCGACCTCCGCCGCCGACGGACGCGCCGGATCCAGGTCGAAGCCCGTCCGGTACGCCGCCACGGACTTCACCGCCACCACGCCCGGCCGCCCCACCGCCTTCCGCGCCGCCGAGCAGAAGGCCTGCGCGTACGTGTCGGGCTCCACACCCTCGGCCGCCATCGCCTCCTCGACGCTCTCCAGCCGGACGACCTCGTACACGTCGTCCGCGGCGAGCTCGGCCGGACCGAATCCGGTGTCCACGCAGTACGTGCCAGTGCCCGCGGCGGCCAGGAAGCGGCGGTTCACCTCCTGCCAGCCCAGTTCCGTCCGCCGCGCCAGGTACTGCCGCGGCGGGGCATGCCGGTCCAGGTCCAGCAGCGGTGCGCAGTGGCGGCGTACGGCCACGCCCACCGGGGTGTCGAACGGCGAGCCGCCCGGCCAGCGGTCGCCCTCGGTCAGCAGTGATTCGAAGCCGGGCCGGTCCAGATCGGCGGTCACGACACCGTGGCAGTGGTGGTCGACCAGGCTCAGGGCGGCGAGCGCCTCGTGGACCGCGCCCATGTCAGTACTTCCAGCGGTACGCCGCCGCGACCTGCTCGTCGTCCAGCCCGGCCACGGCCGCGATCTCGCCTTCCCGTACGGCGATCACGGCGTCGGCGAGAACCGTGCCCAGGGCGCCGCGCAGCTTCTTGTCCCCGCGGAACTCCACCACCGCCTCCGCCAGCGACGTAGGCAGCCGGCGTACGCCACGGGCCGTCGCGGCGTCGGCCGCCAGGCGGGCCGGGTCGCCGGTGATCTCCTCGGGGAGCGGCGCGGACGACGTGATGCCGTCCAGGCCCGCGGCGATCACACTCCCCAGCGCCAGATACGGGTTGGCGGCCAGGTCGACCGGCTTGACCTCCAGATTGGCCGCCTGGTCGCGCAGGCCGAGGGTGCCCGTGACGACGCGTACCGCCGCCTCGCGGGTCTCACGGCCCCAGGCGGTGAACACCCCTGCCCACTGGGAGGGTTTGAGGCGCAGATAGCTGGCCGGGCTGGGGGCGGTGACCGCGGTGAGGGCGGGGAGATGGGCCAGCACCCCGGCCGTGAACGACTCGGCGTCCGCCGTCATGCCGTACCGGCCGTCGCCGCCGGCGTGCAGATTCGTGCCGTCCCGCCACGCGGAGAGGTGGAGGTGGCCGCCGTTGCCGACGCCCTGGGCGAAGACCGCCGGGGCGAACGAGACCACGAACCCGTGGCGCGCGGCGACCGCGCGGATCGTCTGCCGCACCAGCACGCTCCGGTCGGCCGCCGCCACCGGGTCCAGGGCACCCACCGAGACCTCGAACTGCCCGGCCGCGTACTCGGGATGAAGCTGGTCGACGTCGACGCCCTGTGCCGCGAACGCGGCCAGCAGGTCGGCGGTGTAGTCGCTGACCTCGACCTGGCGGATCGCGCCGTACGCCGGACCCGACAGGGCCGGGACGAAGTCCCCCTCGGCCGACGGGCCTTGGCCGACCGCCCACTCGACCTCGACGGCCGCCTTGAAGGTGATCCCGTGCCGCTGCTCCGCGTCCGCGACGAGCCGGCGCAGGAGGGTGCGGGTGCAGCCCGGGTGCCGCTCGCCCTCCTGGGTGACGCGGTCGACCGGCGCCCAGGCCCAGCCGGGCTGCCCGGCCAGGACCACGAGTCGGTCGAGGTCGGGGTAGAGGCGCAGGTCGCCGTCCGGGGAGCCGAGGACGTCGGTGGTGACGATGGAGTCGTTCGCCAGGAAGGTGTCGAAGACCGGCGACATACCGACGCCCCAGGCCGCGGCCGACGCCAACTTGGCCGTCGGGACCGTCTTCACCCGGCCGACGCCCGCGGTGTCGACGTAGGACAGCACGACGCCGTGCACGCCTCTGTCGGCCAGTTCGTCGCTCAGGGCGGTGGCACGGTCGACATCACCGGGACGTCCGCCGGGTACGGGGTCGGCGGGGTCGGCAAGGGGGGTCATACGTCCTCCACGACGGGCTGGGCCTGCGCGTCAGGGTTTCACGGCCACCGCGCCGAACTGCGGTACCGCGCCCGGGGAGTCGGTCTCGGCGCGCCACTGCGAGCACGACACCAGACCCGGCTCCATGAAGTCCAGCCCGTCGAAGAACGCGGCGATGTCGGTGCCGCTGCGGGCGGTGATCGGTGGGGTGGCGTTCTCGTTCCAGAACTTCATGGCCGGGATCTGGCCCGCGCCGCCGAGGGCGTCGTCGAAGGTCGGGTGGGTGAGCACCAGATAGCTGCCGGAGGGGACCTCGGCCAGCAACCGGCGGACGATGTCCCGCGCCTTGTCGTGGTCGAGCACGAAGTTGAGGATGCCCAGCATCATCACCGCGACGGGCTCGGTGAAGTCCAGGGTGTGCGCGGCGCGTTCGAGGATCGCCTCCGGCTCGTGGACGTCGGCGTCGATGTAGGCGGTGACGCCCTCGCCGGTGCTGGTGAGCAGGGTGCGGGCGTGGGCGAGGACGGTGGGGTCGTTGTCGACGTAGACGATCCGCGCGTCCGGGGCGATGCGCTGGGCGATCTCGTGGGTGTTGTCCCCCGTCGGCAGGCCGGTGCCGATGTCCAGGAACTGGCGTACCCCGCGCTCGTCGGCCAGGTGGCGCACGGCCCGGCCGAGGAAGTCGCGGTCGGCGCGGGCGATGGCCCGGATGACGGGGAACATCCCGGCGATGTGCTCGCCGACCCGCCGGTCGACCTCGTAGTTGTCCGTGCCGCCGATCCAGTGGTTCCACACACGCGCGTTGTGCGCGACACCGGTGTTCAGCCTCGACAGCACGTCCGGGGTGTCACTCACGTCTCGTCCTCTCCTCGCCCGACGACCGCGGCGCCGCAGGCCGTCGTCACCATTGTGCCGCCGGATGATCAAGCTGTCCCGGAATCGGCTCAAGCGGGCGGTGGGGAAGAGGGGTTGTCCTAGCCCACTACGTCGTCGAGGCGCTTCGTGCCCGCGTTTACCGCGTCCTCGACCGAGTCGTCCTCGTCGCCGTCCAGGCCGCCGGCCGTCACCGTGATCGCGTCCGTGCCGACGCGTACGGCGGCGACGTCCAGGGTGAGGGTGGCCGGGGTGCCGCCGGACGTGCCCTGGACCGTCACCCGCAGCCCCTGCCGTGCGTCGCCCTCCTCGGGCGGCGAGGCCTCGGTGACCTGGACCGTGCGCTTGTCGCCCGCGGAGTCGACCGCGGTGAACTGGTCGCACTTGGCCGGCAGGGACTTCAGCCAGGCCAGGGAGGCGTCGAGGCCCGCCTGCCGGTAGGCGCCCACCTGGTAGAGCAGCCGGGAGTCCCCCTCCTTGAAGCCGGTCAGGGCGGAGGCGCCGGACGGCTGGCCGAGCAGTGCGTCGCTGTAGAGGCCGTCGAGGAGCTTCTGGCAGTCGGCGGCGTCCGCCTTGGCGGTGAGGAAGTCGGCCACGTCGACCTTGCCGACGAGCAGGCTGTCGCGCCAGGTCGCGGCGTCCTTGACCTGCGTCCAGTCGTCCTCGAGGTCGGTCTCGGTGATGAGGGCCCGGCGTGCCCCGGCCTCGGTGAGGCGGGCCGTGGCGGAGGCGGTCGGGGAGTCGGCGGCCAGTGGGGAGGCGCCGATGGCCGAGGCGCTGGAGTCCTTGTCGTCGTCCGAGCAGGCCGCGCAGGTCAGCAGCACGGTCGCGGCCAGGGCCGGGGCGAGGACACGGGCGGGTCGGGGCGGACGACGGGTCATCGCGGATGCCTCCTGGGGGCGTGGGTGTGCCCTCAGCGCATCACCGGCCCGCACCGCTCACCAGCTCACTCGGACCGTTCGGGTGAGCGGTGCGGGAGATGGAAGTGGTGTTCGTGGGGGGTACGGGGTTCGTGCTCCGCGCGCCGGGCGCGTTCGGCGCGCCCGGCCTCCAGGACGTGCACCTTGCGGCCACCGCACTTGGGGCAGACCGCGTCGGCGAGGGGCGACCTGATGGCCTTGCCCGCCTCGTCGACGTACTCCTGTGTGGTCAGGCCCGAGGCGTCCAGCGGGTCGGTGAAGAACATGACCTGGAAGGTGGCCTCCCAGGTGTGGCCGCAGTCGCCGCAGGCGAACGCGAAGGTCTCCGGCACCGATCGGGGCTCCGGCGTCATGGGTCCTCCGTCGAGTGGGGGCGTCGACCCCAGCAGATGACGGCCTGCGGCGCACGGCAACTCGAACGAGCCGCCCGGCATGCCCGCCCGCGCACCGCCACCGACACTGACTCCAAGCGCCGCACCCGAAGGAGTCGCCATGCTGCCCGGATTCCTGACCAGGGCCGTCGAGTTGCTGCTGGCCCGGGAGGGGCGCTCGCTCCATCTCAAGGCGGCGGGCGGGGCCACGGCCGTTCTCGTGGTGGTGATGCTGCTCGGTTCATGGGCGGTGGTGGCCGCCGAGGACGGGGCGCGGGGCGCCAATCTGACGTCGTACCCGAAGGCGCTGTGGTGGTCGATCGAGACGGCGACGACCGTCGGATACGGCGACTTCTACCCGGTGACGCCGTGGGGCCGGGTCGTCGGCGCGGTGGTGATGGTCGTCGGCATCACCACGTACGGCATGGTCACCGCGGCCCTGGCCACCTGGTTCGTCGGCCGGGAACAGAAGCGCCGCCACCGACTGGGCCACGAGACGGTCCAGGCGCTGCACGAACGGTTCGACCGGCTGGAGCAGTTGGTGACCGGGAAGGGCGAACGGCACTGATCCCTACCGGTCGGTACCCCGGCACTCGACGCCCGTGACGCCTCGGGTAGGGTCCCGTGCGGTCTGTCATGGGCGGGTGCCGGAGGGGGGCGACAGCACGATGGAGTTCCATGTGGTCGACGAGGAGGAATCCACGTCGGACGGGGCACGGCTGGAGGACCTGTCTCCCGAACCCCTGCTGACCCGGGACTACGAGACGCGCCCCGCGCTCGTCTACGAGCGGCTGCGTGAGCGCCACGGTCCGGTCGCGCCGGTCGACCTGCTGGGCGTGCCCGCCTGGCTCGTGCTCGGCTACCGCGAGTCGCTCCAGGTGCTCCAGGACGACGCCGGCTGGCCGAAGGGGCTGGAGAACTGGCGGGCCCGCACCGAGGGCCGGGTGCCCGCCGACTGGCCGCTCGGCCCCTCCCTCGAGGTCAACCACGTGCTGATCCAGGGCGGTCCCGGCTACCCCCGGCTCCGCGGCGCCTGGGACACCGCCCTCAGGCCCTTCCAGGATCCGCGCCACCCGCAGGCCAAGCGGCTCAAGGCCGCCGTCACGGGCTACGCCGACGAGCTGATCGGCCTGCTCGCGCAGGGCGGCCGTACGGGGCTCGCCGATCTGTCGGCGCAGTTCTCCCGCCCGCTGCCGCTGATGGCGGCGAGCCATCTCCTCGGCTTCCCCGGCTCGCAGGGCGACGACGCCCTGATGGACATGTGGCGGGTGCTGGACGCCGGCCCGGACGCCGAACCCGCCCTGGCGCGACTGCTGGTGACGCTCTCGGAGCTGGCCGCCGCGAAGAGGGAGAAGCCGGGCGACGACTTCCCCTCGCATCTGCTCGCCGCCCACCCGGACCTCACGGTCGACGAACTGGCCCGCGAACTGTTCATGCTGCTCGGCATGACCTCCGACCACGTCGGCATCCTCATCTCCAACACCGTCGTCGAAGTGATCTCCGGCGAGGGCGACGGCGGGGTGCGCCAGACGCTGTCCGCCGGCATGGTCCGGGAGACCATGAACCGGGTGGTCATGCGCAAGCCGCCGCTGGTCAACTTCGTGCCGAGGTTCGCGGCCGCGGACACCCCGCTCGGCGACTACACCATCCACGCCGGCGACCCCGTGTGGGTCTCCGCCGCCGCCGCGCACGCCGACCCGCTGTTCGCCGGGCAGATGGCACCGGGCTCCTCCAGCATCAGCAGCCGGGCCCATCTGGCGTGGGGCGCGGGGCCCCGTCAGTGCCCGGCCCGGGAGCTGGCGTCGACGATCGCGGCGGCCGGGGTGAGCCGCATCGTCGAACGGTTCGGTCATCTGGAGCTCGCCCTGCCGGTGGACCAACTGCCGTGGCGTTCCTCGCCGTTCATGCGAGGACTGCGGTCCCTGCCGGTGCGCTACGAGCTGTCCGGCACGTTCGTGCCGGAGCCCGTACCGGCCGAGGCGCCCGCCACCGGCGTACCTCGGGCCCAGGACCCTGCCGTCAAGCGGCGGTCGTCGCTGTGGCGGTATCTGACGGGGCTCATCCGTTCGGGAGACTAGGGCCCTAGGTGACGGTGCCGTCGTTCGGGGGCCGTGTCGGTGCCCTGGGTCGTGGGTCCGTGGGCTGACCGCAGGCCAAGGGGCGGGGGCGGGTAGGAGGTGTGGGCGGTCAGTTCGGGGGAGTGAGGGGGTGGCGGGTATGGGCGCGGGGCGGCGTCTCGGCGGTGGCAGCCCTGCGTACCGGCGGCCCGGGGCGCGTCCGGTGCTGCGCCTGGCTGCGGTGCTGGCCGCGTGGTGGTCCCCGGATGTTCAATGGTGCTGCACATTCCCGCGAGGGAGAGGAGCCGCCCGTGTCCCCTGTCGCCGTGCCGCCCGTCGGTGCGCGCATCCGGCGGGCGCGCCTGGAGAGCGGGCTCAGTCTGCGGGCCCTCGCGCGTGAGGTCGGGGTCTCCGCGAGCCTGGTGTCGCAGATCGAGACCGGCAAGAGCCAGCCGTCGGTGAGCACGCTGTACGCGATCACGACGGCACTCGGCATCTCCGTCGAGTCGCTCTTCGAAGCGCGGGAGCCCGCCACCGCGACGGTCGGCGCCGCCGCGCTGCACGCGATGGCCGCCTTCGCCGCCGACCCGGGCCGACGCATAGGGCCCCTGGTCACCCCAGGTGAGCGGGAGGTCCTGGAGCTGGACTCGGGCGTCGTGTGGGAGCGGCTCGGACACGTCCCCGGCACGGACGCCGACTTTCTGCTGGTGACCTACCGGCCCGGCGGCTCCTCCGCCACATCAGGCGGTCTGATGCGCCACGCGGGCACCGAGTACGGCTATCTCACCTCCGGTGAACTCGTCCTCACCCTCGGTTTCGAGGAACGCGTCCTGCGCCCCGGCGACGCCGTGTGCTTCGAGTCGACGACCCCGCACCGCTACCGCAACGACGGCGCCGAACCGGCCGTGGGGGTCTGGTTCGTCGCCGGCCGGAGTGTTCAGTAGCACTTGACACTTCCGGGACACGGTCGTTGACTCGAAGGTGGGGGTGGTCGCCATGGCGATCCGCACTTTCGGACCGGGCGCCGTCGACTGGGAAGAGCGCGTCGACCTGGACCGGCTCCGCAGGCAACGGCTGGCCCGGCTGCACGAGACCCTGAACCGCTCCTCCCTCGGCGCGGTGCTCAGCTTCGACTTCGCCAACATCCGCTACATGACCGCCACGCACATCGGCACCTGGGCGATGGACAAGCTGATCCGCTTCGCCCTGCTGACGCGCGGTGGTGAACCGGTCGTCTGGGACTTCGGCTCCGCCGCCCGCCACCACCAGCTGTACAACCCCTGGCTCGACTACAGCGCCGGCAAGGACGGCCCGCCCACGGGCGCCCGCGCCGGCATCTCCACCCTCCGCGGTGCCTTCCACCCGGACGCCGGGATCGCCGAGGACGTCGCCGCGAAGATCGCCGCCGAGCTGCGCGAACACGGCCTGGCGGACGAGCCGTTGGGCATCGACGTCGCCGAGATGCCGGTCCTCGCCGCCCTGCGCGCCGAGGGCATCGACGTCGTCGACGGCCAGCAGGTCTTCCTGGAGGCCCGCCGCATCAAGACCCGCGACGAGATCTCCCTGCTGGCCCAGGCCTGCGCGATGGTCGACGCCGCGTACGAGGAGCTGTACGGCTATCTGCGGCCCGGCGTGCGTGAGAACGAGTGCGTGGGGCTCGTCAGCAAGATCCTGTACGACCTGGGGAGCGAGTACGTCGAAGGCGTCAACGCCATCTCCGGGGAACGCTGTTCGCCCCACCCGCACGTCTACAGCGACCGTCTGATCCGCCCCGGCGACCCCGCCTTCTTCGACATCCTGCACAGCCACCTGGGCTACCGCACCTGCTACTACCGCACCTTCGCCGTGGGCAGCGCGTCCGGCGCCCAGCGCGACGCGTACGTCCGCTGCCGGGAGTACATGGACGAGGCGATCGCGCTCGTCCGCCCCGGCGCCACCACCGCCGACATCGTCCGGGTCTGGCCGAGCGCCGAGGAGTTCGGCTTCGCCGACGAGACCGCCGCCTTCGCCCTGCAGTACGGCCACGGCGTCGGGCTGTCCATCTGGGAGAAGCCCATCTTCAGCCGCCTGGTCTCCCTGGACCACCCCGAAGTCCTCGAAGAGGGCATGGTGTTCGCCCTGGAGACCTACTGGCCGGCCGCCGACGGCTGGTCCGCGGCCCGTATCGAGGAGGAGCTCGTCGTCACCGCCGACGGCTGCGAGGTCATCACCAAGTTTCCCGCCGAGGAACTGCTGGTGGCGGGCCGCAAGTACTGGACGGTCGGCGGCGAACTCAACACCCGGCGGGAGTCGCAGTCCCATCTCAACCGGGGTGACTCCCATGGTGGATAGCGCCGAACTCCTCGCCCTGTACGAGCAGATGGTCCTCATCCGCGGTACCGAGAAGGCCGCCCACGACCTGTTCCTCCAGGGCCTCGTCAAGGGCACCACCCACCTCGCCGCCGGACACGAGGCGATCGCCGTCGGCGCGAGCGCCGCCCTGCGCGCCGACGACTACGTCTTCGCCACCTACCGCGGCCACCATCACGCCCTGGCGCGGGGCGCCACCCCCGAGGAGTGCCTCGCCGAACTCATGAGCCGGGCAACGGGGCTGTGCGGAGCCAAGGGCGGCTCCATGCACCTGACCAAGGCGGCCACCGGCATGCTCGGCTCCTACGCCATCGTCGGCGCCCACCTCCCGATGGCGGCCGGCGCGGCCTGGTCGGCGCGGCTGCGCGGCACCGACCAGGTCGCGGTGGCCTTCTTCGGTGACGGCGCGACCAACATCGGGGCCTTCCACGAGGCGCTGAACCTGGCCGCCGTGTGGAAGCTGCCCGTGCTGTTCGTCTGCGAGAACAACCTGTACATGGAGTACACGCCGATCGCCGCCGTCACCGCGGTCGCCCGGCCCGCCGCCGACCGGGCGCCCGCCTACGGCATCCCGGGGGAGACGGTCGACGGCAACGACGTCGTCGCGGTCCGGGACGCCGTCGCCGCCATGGCAGGGCGGGCTCGGGCAGGAGACGGGCCCGCTCTGCTGGAGGCCACGACCTACCGGCACTTCGGCCACAGCCGGTCCGACCCGGCGACCTACCGTCCGGCCGAGGAGGTCGAACGCTGGCTCAAGCACGACCCGTTGGACATCGCGCGGGGACGGCTGACCGAGCTGGGCGTGCCCGAGGCGACGCTCACCGCGGCCGACGAGCGCGCCCTGGACGTCGTACGGAAGGCGGTCGAGGCGGCGAAGAGCGCGCCCGCGCCCGATCCTGAGCAGGCACTGACCGACGTATGGGCCGACGGAGGTGCGGCGTGGCGGACGTGATCACCTACCGGGAGGCGGTCGCCGAGGGCATCGCGCGGGAGATGCGCCGGGACCCACGTGTCGTCTGTCTCGGCGAGGACATCGGGGAGGCCGGCGGGGTGTTCAAGACGACCGCCGGGCTGTTCAAGGAGTTCGGGCCGGAGCGGGTGTGGGACACGCCGATCTCCGAACAGGCCATCGTGGGCGCGGCGATGGGCGCGGCCATGACCGGGATGCGGCCGGTCGCGGAGATCATGTTCTCGGACTTTTTGGCCTGTTGTTGGGACTACCTCGCCAACGAGATACCCAAGGTGCGTTACATGACAGGCGGTCAGGTCACCGTGCCCCTCGTCGTTCGCACCGCCAACGGCGGCGGGCTCGGTTTCGGCGCCCAGCACTCGCAGGCCACCGAGAACTGGGCGCTCACCGTCCCCGGCCTGAAGATCGCGGCACCGGCGACGCCCGCCGACGTGATCGGCATGATGGCGGCGGCGATCCGCAGCGACGACCCCGTGGTCTTCTTCGAGCACAAGGGGCTGCTGGCGTCGAAGGGTTCGCCGCCGCCGTCGGACCATGTGGTCGAGCTGGGGCGCGCCGCCGTGGTGCGCGAGGGTGCCGACGTGACCCTCGTCGCCCTCGCCGCGATGGTGCCGGTGGCGCTGCGGGCGGCCGCCCGGCTCGCCGAGGAGGGTGTCGAGGCCGAGGTCGTCGATCTGCGCTGTCTGGTGCCGCTGGACATGAGCACCGTTCTCGCCTCGCTCGCCCGGACCTCGCGGCTCGTCACCGTGGAGGAGAACCCGTACCAGGGCGGCTGGGGCGCCACCGTCGTCTCGGTCGTCGCCGACGAGGGCTTCGGCCTGCTGGACGCGCCCGTGCGGAGGGTGGCGGGGGAGTGCGTCCCGTTGCCGTTCGCCGACGCGCTGGAGGAGCGGGTCATCCCCACCGTCGACAAGGTCGTGGCGACCGTCCGCGACCTCACCGCGTACTGAACACCCCGAAGGAGGAAGGGCGATGACCGTTCGGACACTCCTGCGCGCAGGTCACGTGATCTCGATGGACCCCGACATCGGGGACCTTCCCCGAGGGGACGTCCTCATCGAGGACGGGAAGATCGCGGCCGTACGACCCGAGATCAGCGCCGACGCCGAAGTCCTCGACATGACCGGCCGGATCGTGATCCCCGGCTTCGTCGACACCCACCGCCACACCTGGGAGGCCTCGATCCGCGGGGTCGCGCCGGACGCCACGCTCGACGACTACTTCGTCGACATCCTCGACACCTTCGCACCGCTCTACACCCCTGAGGACGTCTACGCGGCCAACCTGGCCGGCGCCCTGGAGTGCCTCAACGCAGGAATCACCACGCTCGTCGACTGGTCGCACATCAACAACACCCCCGAACACCCCGACGCCGCGATCCGGGCCCTCGCCGAGACCGGCATCCGCGCCCAGTACGCCTACGGCAGCGCCAACACCTCCCTCGCCGACTACTGGTTCGAGAGCAAGATCGCGATCCCGGGAGACGACGTACGACGGATCCGCGCCAGGTACTTCGCCTCCGACGACTCCCTGCTCACCATGGGCCTCGCCACCCGTGGTCCCGGCTTCTGTGTGAACGACGTCGTCATCGCGGAGTGGGGTCTGGCCCGGGAACTGGACATCCCGCTCACCGTCCATGTCGGTATGGGCCGGCTGGCCGGCCGCTTCGGCATGGTCAAGCAGCTCCACGACCTGGGGCTCCTCGGTCCGGACACCACCTACATCCACTGCTGCTACTTCAGCGAGGAGGAGTGGCGGATGGTCGCCGACAGCGGCGGTACGGTGTCCGTCGCGCCGCAGGTCGAGACGCAGATGGGGCACGGCTGGCCGCCGGTGATGAAGGCGATCGAGCACGGGCTGCGGCCATCCTTGAGCATCGACGTCGTCACCACCGTCCCCGGCGACATGTTCACCCAGATCCGCGCGGCCTTCGGTGCCGAACGCGCCCGCGTCAACGCGGAGTGCTGGCAGGCCGATGTCCCGGTGCCCGAAACGATGCTGACGGCCCGTCGGATGCTGGAGATCGCCACCCTCAACGGTGCCCACGTGGCGGGCCTGGAGGACCGCACCGGCTCCCTCACACCCGGCAAGCGGGCCGACGTCGTCGCGATCGACGCCACCGCGCTGAACGTGGCGCCGGTGCACGACGCGGCGGCCGCGGTGGCGCTGTCCGCCGACGTCTCCAATGTGGACACCGTGCTCGTCGACGGCGTGATCCGCAAGCGGGACGGCAAGTTGACCGCCGACGTGGCCCGCGCCCGGCGCCTCGTCGAGGAGTCCCGCGACCGGCTCCTGGCCGCGAAGGCCGCCCGGTGACCGCTCACCTGGTACGCCGCGCCACCGACGTACCGCCGTCGGAGTACGACGAACACGGCTATCGGCGGCGGGAGTTGGTCGGCGAGGACGACGGCAGCGTCCATACCGGCTTCGGCGTCTGCGAGTTGCTGCCGGACGGTGCGATCGGGCCCCACGTCCACTCGTACGAGGAGAGCTTCTGCGTGCTCGACGGGACCGTCGTCCTCGACGTGCCCGAAGGGTCGTATCTCCTCGAAGAGGGCGACTACGGGCTGCTGCCGACAGGTGTCCCGCACGCCTGGCGGGGCGCCGGGGACACCGCCGCACGCTGGGCGGACATGCTGGCGCCCGTGCCGCGTGCCCGCTACGGCCACGACACCCAGGCGGTGCCCGCGCTGCCCCGCCGAGGCCCCGTCCGCCTCGACGTCCGTGACCCGCGCACCCGTTCCTTCGGGCACTTCGAGCCCGCGCAGATGGAACCCGGCAAACAGTCCCAGGACCTGCTCGCGGTGTCGGCGAGCATGCGCACCGCGCTGCTCGTCTACAGCGGGATCACGGTGAAGATGATGGTCGACGGCGACCTGGGCGCGGTCGCCTCGACGATGTTCATGGTGCAGTACGCCCCGGACGGCGTCGCGGGCACGCACGACCACCCCTTCGAGGAGACGTACCTGATCCTCGAAGGGGCCGTGGACGCCACCTTCGACGGCTCGGTGCACCGGCTGGGGCCCGGCGATGTGGCCTGGGCGGGCGCCGGTTGTGTACACGGGTTCACCAACGCCGGTGCGGGGCCGGTGCGTTGGCTGGAGACCCAGGCGCCTCAGCCGCCGACCCGCCACTCGTACCGGTTCACACGGGACTGGCAGTACCTTCAGGAGGCGCTGGAGTCATGAGCAGTGTGCTCGTCGTCGGTGGTACGTCGGGGATCGGCCGCGAGTTCGCCCGCTTCCGTGCGGGGCGGGGGGACGAGGTGGTCCTCACCGGCAGGGACGCCCATCGTGCCGGCACGGCGGCCAAGGAGGTCGGTGCGCTGCGAGGCATCGCCCTCGACCTGTCGCGGCCACGGGAGATCGCGGCAGCGCTCGGCGGCATCGGGTCTGTCGACCATCTCGTCCTGGCCGGTGTCGCCCGCGACGACAACCGGGTGAGCCAGTACGACATCGAGGCCGCCCTGAACCTGGTGACGTTGAAGCTCGTCGGCTACACCGAGGTCGTGCACGCCCTCCGGGACCGGCTGCACGACGACAGTGCCGTCGTCGTGTTCGGCGGCCAGGCCAAGGAGCGGCCCTACCCGGGCGCGACGACCGTGGCGACCGTCAACGCGGGAGTGCGCGGACTGGTGAACACCCTCGCCGTCGAACTCGCCCCCGTCCGTGTCAACGCCCTCCACCCCGGAGTCGTCGGGGACAGCCCGTACTGGCTGGCCAAACCGGGGGAGGTGCTCGCCCGACTGCGCACCGGGACACCCACCGGACGGCTCGCCACGATGGCGGACGTGGTGGACGCCGTGGACTTCCTGCTGCGCAACCGGTCGGTCAACGCCGTCGAACTCGCGGTGGACGGGGGGTGGTTGCTGGGCTAGGACTTGATCCCGACGGCCCCGTAGAGCGACACCGGTCCCGCTGCGGGGTCGGGCGTCTCGGCCACCGCGAGTTCGGGACGCCAGTCCTTGACCGACACGATCCCCGGCTCCAGCACGTCGAGTCCCTCGAAGAAGCGGCCGAACTCGTCCCGGGTACGGGCCACCAGCGTCACTCCGCCCGCCGCGTAGGCCTCGATGCCCCGCTGTACGTTCTCCGGCTCGAAGTCGGCGGTCATCGCGGACAGCACCAGAGCACTGCCCGGAGCCAGCGCGCCGACCAGCGCGTCCACCAGGTCGTACGCGCCGTCCTCGGCGGCGACGAAGTGCATGAGGGCGATGAGCGACAGGGCGACGGGCCGGTCGAAGTCGAGGATCTGCCCCGCCTGTTCGAGGATCGTCCGCGGCTCGCGCACGTCGGCTTCGATGTACTCCGTCACGCCCTCCTCGGTGCCGCGCAGCAGGGCGCCGGCGTGGGCGAGGACGATCGGGTCGTTGTCGACGTAGACGACGCGGGCGTCCGCGGCGACCTGCTGGGCGATCTGGTGGAGATTGGGCTCGGTGGGGATGCCGGTGCCGATGTCCAGGAACTGGCGGATTCCCGCGTTCGCGGCCAGCCGGCGGATGGCCCGGTTCATGAACCAGCGATTGGCGCGCGCGGCCCGCGGGGCGTCGCCGCTGAGCGAGGCGATCTGACGGCCGAGGGCCTCGTCGACCGGGTAGTTGTCCTTGCCGCCGAGGTACCAGTCGTAGACGCGGGCCGGGTGCGGCCTGGTCGTGTCGATCCGCTGGACGGCGGCCGGCTCGGTCCCGGTCACGTGTGGCTCCTCTGCTCGCCCGTCAAGGTTGCGAGCAGTCTCGCACGATCATCCGGGCCCGGCGGAGTCGGTCTTCGGCCACCTGCTTCAGGTCAACTGCGCTGTCATTCCTACGGTTTGAGCGGATCGTGGCCCAGCGTCATCAGCAGGTGCCGACGCCGCGTGTCCTCGGCCGCCGGCTCGTTCTCCGGGTCCGTCTGTGCCGAGACGGTGTCCACCACCTCGTACATCACCTGGACGTCGTCATCGGTGAGATCCGTGCGCCGCTTCTGCAGGATCGCCAGGACGTGCTGTCCGGTGGGCGACCCGGCGTGTTCCGGCAGCGGCTCGGTGTCCTCGTCGGCGTCGCTGACCCGCAGCCAGGCCGCCAGTTCCTGCGAGGTCATGTTCACCGCGCGGTGGAAGTCCTCCCACAGCGCGTCGAGTTCGAGGGCGTCGGTCATCGCGTGCCCCTTCCGTACGTAGAGGTGGCGGTCAGTCCCGCGGCCAGTTCTCCGCGTCGAACATCCAACGCTGCTTCTCCAGTTCCGCCGTGATGCCGATCAGCAGGTCCTGGGTGACCGGGTCCGCCTTCTCCGTCGCGCCGATGCGCTCACGCAGCCGGGCGATCGCCGTCTCCAGGGTCTCCTGCATCAGAGCGACGACCTCGTTGTCCCGCTGCCAGCCCTCCTTCGTGCCGGGCAGGGTGTACGCGGTGGCGATCGTCTCCGGGCGGCCGTCGGGCGGCAGCCCGAGCGCCGCGGCGCGCTCCGCCACGGTGTCGGAGTAGGTGCGGGCGGTGTCCACCACCTCGTCCAGTTGCAGGTGGATGGAGCGGAAGCGCGGGCCGACGATGTTCCAGTGCGCCTGCTTCCCGATCAGCGACAGCCCGAGCAGATCCACGAGCGTGCTCTGCAGGGCGTCCCCGGCGATCCGTCGGGCGTCCTCGGGAAGGGTGCTCCTCACCACGGTCATACCGTGCTCCTCCTTCTGGCGTGGTTCGTGCCTGGTACGGAGCGGTGCGAGGCGTCCCTGGTCACAGGCAGCCTGCCGCGACCACTCCACGGGGGCGCGGGTGCCCAGGGCGAACCGGTGCAAACGCCGCGGGATCAGCCGTCGAGCACACCGTCCAGGAAACGGGTGAGGTCGGCGAGGACTTCCGCCCTGTTCGTCTCGTTGAACACCTCGTGCCGGGCGCCCGGATAGATCCGCTCGGTCAGGACACCCCCGCTGAGCTGCTCGACCCCGACGCGGCTGCCGCCGAGCGGCACCAGCCGGTCGTCGTCGCCGTGCAGCCACAGCAGGGGGAGCCGGCCGATGTCACCGCCCTTGGCCACCGTCTCCAGTGTGCGCAGGAACGACTCGACCGTCGGCCGCTTCATCGGCCCGTGCCAGACCAGCGGATCCGCCACGTACGCCGCTCCCACCGCGGGATCACGGGAGAGCGAGGCCGGGCTGATGGGCGTGTCGGGGATCTCGTCCAGGGCGATCAGCCGCCGGGGCAGCTCCCGGTCGCCGATCACCGGTCCGGACAGGACGAGCGCGGTGAGCTCGGTTCCGTGGCGCTGTGCGAAGCGGGCGGAGATCAGACCGCCCATGGAGTGTCCGATCAGGACGACCGGCAGGCCCGGGTGGGCGGCCCGGGCGAAGTCGGCCACGGTGTGCACATCGGTGACCACGTCCTCGAAGTCCTCTACCAGCACCCGCTCGCCCGCCGACTTCCCCTGGCCCCGGTGGTCGGGCCCGAAGACCGCGGCGTGCCGGTGGAGGACATCGGCGAGCTCCTCGTACCGGAAGCTGTCCCGGCTGAAGCCGGTCTTCCGGCAGAGCGGGAGCGTCACGGCCGGCAACGCCGCACCCATGAACGACGGCGCCGCGGGCCTTCTCCTGGTCAGCGAGGAGGCACTGAACGACCTCGGCCTGGACTCGCTCGGCCGCTATGTCGCCGGCGCCTCCGCCGGCGTTCACCCCGACGTGATGGGCATCGGCCCCGTCCCCGCCACACAGAAGGTGCTCGCCCGCGCCGACTGGACCGTCGGCGACATCCAGGAGGCCGAGTTCGACGAGGTCTTCGCCGCCCAGGCCCTCGCCTGCGTGGACCGCCTCGGCATCGATCCGGAGCTGGTCAACCCGAGCGGCGGCGCGATCGCGCTCGGCCATCCGCTGGGCTGCTCGGGGGCACGCATCCTCACGACGCTGCTGCACCGCATGCGGCGGACGGGGGCGGCGCGGGGCCTCGCGACGATGTGCGTGGGCGTGGGGCAGGGGAGCGCGGTGCTGGTGCAGAGGCACTAAGCGCTCCGCCGGCAGTGCGGTGGACGGGTTGTTGTTCGTCTGCGGCGCCGTCGTGGCTGGTCGCGCCCACGCGGCGGCAGCCGCAAACTGACACAGCCCCGCGCCCCTTCGGGCGCTACCTGACCGCAGTGGACTTCACCCGGCCCGCTCAGGGCCGGGTCATCAGGCGAGACGCTCCTTACGCCACCCATTAGATGCGCATAGCATCGGGTTCCGCATGAACACGATGACGCTCTGGCACATAACCGGCTGGGAGTTCGCCGCCCTCGCCTTCGCGGCCCTCCTCGTCGGCTTCTCGAAGACCGCCGTGAGCGGGGCCAACACGGTCAGCCTCGCCATTTTCGCCGCGGTCCTGCCCGCCCGCGCCTCGACCGGCGTCCTGCTGCCGATCCTGATCGCCGGCGACGTGCTCGCCGTCCTCACCTACCGGCGCCACGCCCACTGGCCGACCCTGTGGAAGCTGTTCCCGGCGGTCGCGGCGGGCGTGGTCGCCGGCACGCTGTTCCTGATGTGGGCCGACGACGAGATGGTCCGGACGTCGATCGGCGCCATCCTGCTGCTCATGGCGGCCGTGACGGTGTGGCGCCGCCGCGCAGCCGACCAGGCCGACGAACCGGACTCGGTCGCCACGAAGACGGGCCGGATCAAGGCCCGTTCCTACGGCGTCCTGGGCGGTTTCACCACCATGGTCGCCAACGCCGGCGGCCCGGTGATGTCGATGTACCTTCTGTCGGCGGGCTTCCGGAAGCTGGGCTTCCTGGGCACCTCCGCCTTCTTCTTCCTGATCGTCAACACGTCCAAGGTGCCCTTCAGCGTGGGCCTCGGCCTGATCGACGGCCACTCGCTCCTGCTCGACGCCGCGCTCGTGGCGTTCGTCGTGCCCGGCGCATTTCTCGGCAAGTGGGCCGTGAACAGGATCAACCAGCGGCTCTTCGAACAGCTCGTGATCGCGGCGACGATCGTCGGCGGCCTCCAGCTACTGCTCCGCTGACCACGCCCGGAGCAGTGCGGGCAGCTGCGCGAACGAGTCGATCACATGGTCCGGGGTGCCGCTCGCGTCCCGATGCGTCTGAGGCAGATACTTGCCCGTCCTGACCAGCACGCCCGTGACACCGGCGGCCTGCGCCGCCAGAACGTCCGACTCCACGTCGTCCCCCACCATCACCGCCTCGTCCGCACCGGCCCCCAGCCGGGCCAGCGCCGAGGCGAAGAACGCGCGCGACGGCTTCCCCGTCACCACGGCCTCGGTACGGGCCGCCTTCTCCAGCCCCACCAGGAACGCACCCGCGTCCAGTTGAAGTCCGTCGTCGGTACGCCAGTACAGATTCCGGTGCATCGCCACCAGCCGCGCGCCGCGCTGGAGATGCCCGAACGCCCGGTTGAGCGCAACGTAGTCGAACTCGGGCCCCGCACCCCCGACGATCACGACGTCCGGGACGGTCCCGGTGTCCCCGGCATCGATCACGTCCACGTCCCCGAGGTCCTGCCCGATGTCCCCGCTGTTCAGCAGCGCACAGCGCGCCCCCGGGAAATGCTCGGTGACATACGCGGCGGTGACGGCGGGCGCGGTCAGGATGTCCCGCGCCGTCACCGGGAACCCCGCCTGCGCCAGCGTCCCGGCGATCGACGCCCGTGTCCGGGACGTCGTGTTGGTGACCAACGCGACGGCGAGACCGGCCTCGCGGATCTCCCGCAACGCCTCGACCGCACCCGGCAACGGCTCCCACGAGACGGTGAGAACCCCGTCGATGTCGATCAGTACGGCGCGCACGGAGTCCATGGCAGGACGATAGCGATCCGCCCGGGCCGGGCGGAGCGATCCGAACGCATGCCACACGACCCCCACACTTCAGGGCGTGGCGGTCGGGCTCGCGGGTGAGGGGCTCTGCGGAACGGCGGGCGACTCGGGGTTGGCCGGGCCGGACTGGAGCATCGCCACGGTCGCCGCACCCGCCAGCGCGGTCGCGACCGTGGTGGCCATGGCCACGATCACGGTGGCAGCGGGCGCGGTGACCGTGGAGAGCCGGCGCAGATCGCGCAGTCCGCTCCACGGCAGGCCGGCCAGCCGGGCCAGCCGGATCTCCCAGGACAGTCCCAGGCCGTAGCAGAAGACGACGATTTCTCCGGTGCGCAGCAGCAGAACGGTCAGTGTCTCGCGGGTGGAATACGGCGCGGACAAGGGGATGAGGGTCAGTTCGGGGAGGAGGACCGCCAGGAGGAAGAACGTCGACTTGGCGACCGGAACCTGCCCGGGAAGCCTCGGGTAGAAGTAGCCGTAGAACGCCGCGTAAACGACCCAGCGGAGGATGTGCAGCGCGAGCATGGTGAGCTCGGTGAATGAGACGGCGGGAAAGACCGATTCCCAGGAGCGCAGGTCGATGACGATCACGGGGGTGGCGAACACCAGGCCCAGGATCCCGGTTTCCAGTGCGTTCTGACGGGGTGTCCGGGCGGCGCTGCTGGCCAGTGCGGGGTTCGTCGAGACGAAGTGCTTGTTTCTGAGCGGGATGGGCCGCTCGGCGAAGTCA
The DNA here is from genome assembly GCF_000972385.1 of Streptomyces sp. WM6386. Lineage (GTDB taxonomy): Bacteria > Actinomycetota > Actinomycetes > Streptomycetales > Streptomycetaceae > Streptomyces. The sequence goes on along the minus strand of NZ_JXTE01000007.1, from coordinate 136,970 downwards.
CGCCACTTCATCTCGAATTCCCTGGCCCCGGTTTCCTCGGCGCTCAGTGAGCTGTGAGCCGACTTGTGGAAACCCATCCAGGCCTGCCGGTGGAGCCGGTTGCGTGCCTCCGCGTGCATCAGACGCACATAGGCTCCGGGGCTGAGCCGGGAGAGGCGGTAGGCGAATTCCGCTTTGGTCCTCGGCAGCAGGAACCAGAAGGTGATCACTCCGAGGACGCAGGCGATCACATCGCTGGCCATGAAGGACACGTTGGCCATCAGCGGACTGATCGACAGGCCGACGAGCAGTACGCCGCACAGGCGGACGCCGCCGTCGCGCATGGCGTCCGCGTCGGCACCCCGCCGCAGGACGACGGCGGCGCAGGCCGCCGCGGTGGCCAGAGCCGCGAGCTCGATCAGCCCGTAGGCGACGGAAGAGGCCGTGGCGTCGGCCACCACCCGGAAGAGAGCGTCGTCCCCGCTCCAGGTGAGGTACTTGCTCGCGGGGAAGAGGCACAGGGCGGCGCAGAAGGCGGCCAGGGCCAGGGCGCCGATGCGCCAGTCACCGAGACCGCGCGCGCAGAACGTCAGTGCGGCGGCCCAGGAGAGCGAGCAGCCGACCGCCAGGGCGAACGTGGGGCCGACCGGAAGGGGAGCCTCCAGCAGGGGCGCGAGCCAGAGACCGGTGAACAACAGGGAGCCCAGCCCCGCGCCCGCCCACGGGCCGCGCCCGAGCATCACCGAGGCCCAGGTGAGCGCGGAGACCGCCATGCAGCCGATGGCGACGAGCCGTGGGCCCTCCACCCGGTCGGCGTACCGGACGAGCACCGCCAGCACAGCCAGGACCACGGCGGCGAAGGGCACGGCCGTGCCGTACCTCAGCAGGCGCGGGAGCGGTGGCCGACCCTGGTTCTCCCGATGGCGGGTGACGGCGATGACCAGCAGGGCGGGCAGCAGCAGACTCCACCACGCGAAGGAGAGGTCGATCAGGAACGTCCCCGGCGTTCCGTCCTGGAGAAGGGAACTGTCCGAGGTGCCGAGAACGAAGCCGGTCGTCGTACTGATCCCCGTCACCGCGACGCAGACGCCCACGGGGACACGGGGAAACCGGGAACGCGCCAGCAACAGGCCGATGCCGGCGGCCGCGAGCACCAGTGCCAGCTCGTTGCGGAGGGCGTCCGCGGGTTCCGTTCTCTCCTCGGTGGCGAGAGCGGCACCGCTGCCGTCCGGGGCCAGGTAGATGTGGAATCCTGCGTCGGGCTCCTGGGTGCGGACCTTGACCGAGTGCGGTTCCTGAACGTATGGATTCGCCTCGTATATTCCGGTGAACGAATACCCTTCCGCGGTGAAATCGAAGTCGCGCCGGCCTATCGGAGGGGTGTTCCTGCCGCTGCTGTCATAGCCGCAATAGAAACCGATCGACGTCGCGTCCGTCAGATCGAGCGTGGTGCGGGGGATCGGGAAACTCGCGATGACCTGATCGTCGCGGACGGTGATCCGTGGCGCCTGGGGATAGGTCCAGCCGGAAGCGGGGGTGTGGACGGAGCAGGCCATCGCCCACACGAAGTTCGACCAGTCGGATGTGACGCCACCGTGCCGCAGTACCGCGGCCAGGGGATCACCCAGGGGCACGGTGAGGACTTCCTCGCCGCTGATCTCGAGTTCACCGCTGCTGTTCTCGGTGAAGGAAAGCGAATAGGTCGAGGTGCGCTTCTCCTGTCCTTCGGAGAAGCCGAGCCAGTAGGTGACTTCATCGGGGGTCTCTTCGTCGGCCGTGAAATCCTTGCCCACGGTCTCGACGGTCCACATCATCTCGGGCGCAACTCGATAGCAGAGGAGAGTGGCGAACAACGCCAAGAGTGCTGCCCCGGCAATCCGAAATACGCGAAAATGTATCCAAGGAAGTCCCTGCACCGGCGAAGTGTAGCGGCGGCCGTGTCGAACCGTATAGACAGCGGAAATCGAACGAACCCCCCGTGCCCGCTCTCCCGCACGCCCTTCGTACGCTCTCCTTCATGGCCCCCCACGTCCTCATCCTCGGCGGCACCACCGAGGCCCGTGAACTCGCCGCCGCGCTCACCGCGCTCCCCGGCATCCGCGTCACCACCTCCCTCGCGGGCCGGGTGACCCGGCCCGGAGCCGTCACCGGGGACATACGCATCGGAGGGTTCGGCGGTGTGGAGGGCCTCGCCGACTGGCTGCGCGAGCAGAAGGTGGACGCTCTCGTCGACGCCACGCATCCGTTCGCCGAGACCATCACGGGAAACGCGGCCCGGGCCGCCGCCGCGACCGGCGTACCGGCGGTGGTGCTGCGCCGCCCGGGGTGGCGGCCCGGTCCCGAGGACCGCTGGTATCCGGTCGGTTCACTGGCGGAGGCCGCCGGCCTGCTGCCACTGCTGGGCCCCCGAGTGTTCCTCACCACCGGCCGCCTGGGCCTCGCGGCCTTCGCTCACCTGACCGAACTCCACTTCGTCGTACGCTCCGTGGAACTGCCCGAGCCGCCGATGCCACCGCGCACCGAAGTCCTGCTGGCACGCGGCCCGTTCACCGAGGACGACGAGTCCGCGCTGCTGTCCACGCACTGCATCGACGTCGTGGTGACGAAGGACAGCGGGGGAGCGGCGACAGCCGCGAAACTCACGGCCGCACGCCGACTGGCGTTGCCCGTCGTGGTCGTACGACGTCCCCCGCTGCCCGCGGACATGGAGACGGTGCCCGATGTCGCCGGGGTCCTGGAGCGGCTGGGCCTCAGCCGGAGATGACCGAGGCCCGCATGCGGTCGATGGCGCGCAGCACCTCGGTGCGGTTCTTGGCACTCTTGATCCAGACGGGGAGCCGGCCGATGTACGTCATCTTGCGCCCGTGCTCGTACCAGGGATCACGCTCGCGCAGGTCCGCCGCCACGAACCGCCTGAGCAGGTCGAGGTGTTCGAGGCTGTACGCCCACACGACACCGTGACGGGTCTCGGTGCGCAGCCACAGCTTCGGCCAGGCGCACCGGTTCGTGGGCCGGCACAGACCGCAGGACCGGCAGATCACCCGAGGCTGCGGCGGTGCGCTCCGCTCGAAGTGCGCGATCCGGTCGCAGCGCGGGCAGCGGACCAGCACCGAGTCGCTGAAGTGGTGCGCGTCGAGGCCGGGATCATGGAAGCGGACGGGAGGCATGCCGGGAGTATGACGACTTTCCGGCCCGTCCCGCACATGGATTCTCAGTGGGTGGAGGCCAGTTCCCTGGGCCGTTCCGTCAGGCCGTTGCCCAGGTCCTCCACCAGCAGGCGCTTGGAGATCGTGTCGACCGCGGCCCGCAGATCCGTGCCCGCCGGGCGGCCGATGTCCTCCTGCACCCGCTCCTCCAGCCACGTGGCCCAGGCCTTGCCGATGACATGGGCCTCGCGGGTGCCCGCGTCGGTGTGCGAGAAGAGGTTGCCGGCGCGGGTCAGATAGCCCTCATCGACCATCCGGTCGAAGACCGGCAGCAGTACCTCGGGCGGCATGTGACGGCGGGCGGCCATCAGGCCCAGACTGGCGTGGCCCGTCATCCGCGTGAACAGCTCCACCTGCATCACCGCCCAGGCTCCGGCGATGTCCAGACGGGTGTCGGACGCGGCGACGATCCGACGCGCGTCCTCAAGGCCCGTGGTGCCGATGATCTTCCCGACCGCTGCTTCCAGTACCCGCTGCGAGTCCGCGCCGGACGGCTGCCCGAAGCCCTCGCCCATGTCGGTCGAGCCCGCCCGCGCGCTGTCGCGCAGCTGAACCTGCTTGAGGAACAGGGCGACCACGAAGCCCAGCGCCGCGACCGGCACCGTCCACAGGAAGACGGTCTGGATGGTGTCGGCGTAGGCGTCGATGATCGGGGAGGCCACCTCCGCGGGCAGGTTGTGCACGCCCTCCGGACTGGTCGCCGCCTTGGCGATGGCCGCCGGGTCGAGGCCGCTGCCGGTCTGCGCGGCCCGCGCGATGCCGTCCTCGAGGTTGGGCTTGAGCGAGTTGGCGTAGATGGTGCCGAAGACGGCCGTGCCGAACGAACTGCCCAGCGTACGGAAGAAGGTGACACCGGAGGTGGCGGTGCCCAGGTCGGTGTAGTCGACGGTGTTCTGCACGGCGATCGTCAGCACCTGCATGCACAGACCGATTCCGGTGCCGAGCACGAACATGTACAGCGACTCCAGCCAGGTCCCGGTGCCCGGCCCCATCAGGGACATCAGATACAGCCCGATCCCCATCACCAGGGAGCCGACGATCGGGAAGATCCGGTAGTGCCCGGTCTTGCTGACCACGTTGCCGCTCGCGACGGACGCGATGAGCAGGCCGATGACCATCGGCAGCGTCCGTACCCCGGAGACCGTGGCCGAGTCGCCGTCGACGTACTGCAGATAGCTCGGCAGATAGGTCATCGCGCCGAGCATGGCGAAGCCGACGATGAAACTGAGGATCGAGCAGACCGTGAACACCGGGTTCCTGAACAGCCGCATGGGCAGCATCGGTTCCGGCGCCCGGGTCTCCGCCCAGCAGAACAGACCGAGGGCGACGGTGCCGCCGACGAACAGGCCGATGATGACGCCCGAACCCCACGCGTACTCGTTGCCGCCCCAACTCGTCGCCAGGATCAGCGCGCTGGCGCCGACCGCGACCAGTGCGATGCCGAGATAGTCGATGATCGGCCGGGAGGCCGACTTCACCACCGGGATCGTGCGGGCGGCCGCGAAGACGACGACGACGGCGATCGGGACGTTGACGTAGAACGCCCAGCGCCAGGTCAGATGGTCGGTGAACAGACCACCCAGCAGCGGCCCGATGACGGTCGCGACACCGAAGACGGCACCGATGGCGCCCTGGTACTTGCCGCGCTCCCGCAGCGGGATGACGTCGGCGATGAGGGCCATCGACGTCACCATCAGACCGCCCGCGCCGATGCCCTGCATCGCCCGCCAGACGATCAGCAACGTCATGTTCCCGGCGAGACCGCACAGGAACGAACCCGTGATGAACACGATCGCCGATACCTGGAAGACCACCTTGCGGCCGAACAGGTCGCCGAACTTGCCCACCAGGACCGTTGAGACGGTCTCCGCGAGCAGATAGGAGGTGACCACCCACGACATGTGCTCGGCGCCGCCCAGGTCCGACACGATCGTCGGCAGGGCCGTGCCGACGATCGTCTGGTCCAGGGCGGCCAGCAGCATGCCCAGCATGATCGTCACGAAGACGACGTTGCGGCGACGCTTGTCCAGTACCGGCGGCTCTGCGGCGGGCGGCGCGGTTTCCTCGGTGACGGTCACGAGGCCACGGTCACACCGGTGGCCCAGTGACGCATGCGGGACGGGGCCGCTCGGGTGCCCTACCGCTCCCCGGGGTTGCGGCGCAGGAGATACGTGTCCATGATCCAGCCTTTGCGCTCCCGGGCCTCGGCCCGCAGCCGCTCGATCCGGGGCGCGGCCTCGGCGATCGGACCCGAGGCGAGGATCTCGTCCGGGGTGCCGATGTAGGCGCCCCAGTAGATGTCGATGTCCTCGTCCGCGTACTGCCGGAAGGTCTGGTGGGCGTCGAGCATCACGACCACGTCGTCCACGCCCTCGGGGAATCCTTCGGCGAGCCGCCGTCCGGTGGTGATCTGCACGGGCCGGGCGACCCGGTTCAGTCCGGTGCGATGCCGGGCGACGAGGGCGGAGACACTGCTGATGCCGGGCACGACGTCGTACTCGAAGCCGACGGCACCCCGGTCGAGGATCTCCTCCAGGATTCCGAGCGTGCTGTCGTACAGCGCGGGGTCGCCCCACACCAGGAACGCACCGCTCTCGTCCGCGCCCAGTTCCTCGGTGATCAGCCGCTCGTAGATCTCGGCACGGGCGCTGCGCCAGTCCCCGACGGCGGGCGAGTAGGCCGCACCGCCCGCCCTGCGGTCCCGCTCCGGATCCCGCGCCTCGACGACGCGATACGTCCCCTCGGGTATGTGCGCCTCCAGCATGTCCCGGCGCAGATCCGTCAGGTCGCTCTTCACCTCGCCCTTGTCCAGGACGAAGAACACGTCCGTGCTCCGCAGCGCCCTGACCGCCTGGAGGGTGAGCTGGTCGGGGTCGCCCGCGCCGATACCGATGACATGAATCTTTCGCACGCCCCGAGTCTGCCGTACGGCACCGACAGTGACGGCACCGCGTCCAGGTCGGGGGCGTGACGGGGGCGGGTCGGAGTTGTGAGGCAGGGGCGCGGTGCGGGGCCGGGTGTCGGGGCGCCCGAGGTCCGGCGCCGTGCCGCGGCTGTACGCGCTCCCGGACTCCTTCTGGGCCGGGTCCGGCCCGAGACCCGGGTGCGCGCCCACGGCTCGACGCGCTCCGGGCGGCGCCGCCTCCGGCGTCACTGTCGCAGGCGCGGTGCCCGTCCCTTCGCGTCCACGGGCCCGCCGCCCCGCTCCACGTCCTCCGCCAGCTCCCGGGCCCACCCCGCGAGCCCGGCCGGATCCATTCCGTACGGCTGGGAGTGCCCCGGGGCCGACGCCCACTCCTCGATCGCCCCCGCCCCGCGCCGCAGCAGCCGCGCCCCGCCCGTGACGTTGCCCCGGGCCGCGTGCGTGAGGCCGACCGCGAGCTGGGCCAGGCCCCGCCACAGGGCCCGCTCCTCCTCGGGCCCGGACTTCCAGGCGTCCTCGAAGACCTCGTGCGCATGGAAGGGCTTGCCCGCGTCCAGCAGCTCCTGGGCCTCAGCGACGCTCCGCTCGGGGGTGCGTACGACCCCCTCCGGCTGCCGCTCCACCCCGTCCGCGCCGTACGGCAGGGGCCGCCCGAGCCCGTCCCGGGGCCGGGCGTTGCGTGCCCGCCCCTCGTTGTCCCGGTCCCTGGCGTCGGCCTGCTGTCCTGAGGATGTACTGCCCATACGCCGATTGTCCCGCGCGGCCCGGGCCGTCTTCGAAGCGGCCCACCACGTGGGGTAAAGTGCTCTTCGCGCGATCACGCGGTTCACCGCGCGAAAACGCACCGGGACGTGGCGCAGCTTGGTAGCGCACTTGACTGGGGGTCAAGGGGTCGCAGGTTCAAATCCTGTCGTCCCGACGGTGTTCACCGGCGGATCTGCCTGAGGCAGGTCCGCCGGTCGCGTTTCAGCGGTCGCCCCGTGTCGCCCCGCCCCGATAGCGCGCCGCCACCTCCCCCAGATACCCCCGCAGCATGACCTTCGCCTCGTCCAGCAGCGCCGCGTCCCCCGCCCTGTCCCGCCGGAACGCCTCCTGGGCGAGAGCGTCGGCCACGAGCATGGCCGCGTGACAGGTGCGGGCCAGCGCCTCGTCGTCCTCGGCGAGGTCGAGGGCGAGGAGGATACGGCGGATGCCGTCGGCCATACGGCGCTTGTGCTCCCGGTCGGCGGCCCGGGTCTGTTCGGTGAGACCGCTGCCGAACCACAGGGCGCGGAAGCCGTGTTCGGTGCGGTAGATGGAGGCGAACGCGTCGATGAGGATGCCGACCGGGTCGTCCCAGCGCTGTGCGGCGGCCGCGCCGACCAGGTCGTCCATCGCGGCTTCCAGCTTCGCGAAGTACCCGGCCGCGAGGGCCTCGATGATCGCCCCACGGTCCGGCAGATACTGATACAGCGAGCCGACGGAGACCCTGGCCTCGGCCGCGATCCGGGTCGTGGTGAGCGCCTCGACGCCCTCCTCGATCAGCACGCGCTCGGCGGTTTCCAGGACCCGGGCGAGCCGGGCCTTGCTACGGGCCTGCTGGGGTGTGCGGCGCAGCGAGGCGACGCCCGCCGCCCAGTCGGTGTCCGCGATGGGATCGGCCACGCAACAACCTCCGAACGTGAACGTGACTTTGTTTCATGTTTAGGTTAGCGTCGCGCGCATGACCGACTCAAGCTCGGCGTGGAGCGGGGAGCGGGCCGCCGTTGCCGACGCCTGCCGTCGGCTGGGCGCCGAGGGACTCCTCATCGGCACGGCCGGGAACGTCAGCGTGCGCACGGACGACCGGGTCGCGATCACCGCCACCGGCGCGGTCCTCGCCGACCTCACCCCGGACCAGGTGACCGTCGTCGACCTCGACGGAAAGATCGTGTCCGGAACCCTCCGGCCGACCTCCGAACTGGACCTGCACCTCGGTGTCTACCACCGCTACGGCACCGGCGCCGTCGTCCACACCCATGCGCCCATGGCGACCGCGCTCTCCCTCGTCCTCGACGAACTGCCCTGCATCCACTACCAGTTGCTCACCCTCGGCGGCACCGTACGCGTCGCACCGTACGCCACCTTCGGCACCCCGGAACTCGCCGAGTCGGTGCTCACCGCGCTGGAGGGCCGCGGCGGAGCCCTGATGGCCAACCACGGCGCGGTCACCCACGCGCCGACGCTCGACAAGGCGGTCGAGCACGCCCTGCTGCTGGAGTGGGCCTGCGGGGTGTATCGGAGCGCGGCCGCCATCGGGCAGCCCCGCGTCCTCGACGAACAGCAGCAACTCGCGGTCATCGAGGCCGCCATCGCGCGCAATTACGGCACCACACAATCCGTACCACCTGTGCAGGAGGGAACCTGATGAAGGTCGTCACGATGGGCGTGCACGTACTGGACGTGCTGGTACGGCCGGTGGAGGCCATACCCGAGGGGCAGGGCGCCACCCTGGTGGATGACATACGCATGACCGCCGCCGGAACGGCCGCCGGCACCGCGCTCACCCTCGCCAAGCTCGGCGCACAGGTGCGTACGGCCGGAGCGATCGGCACCGACCCGACGGGCGACCTGCTGGTGCAGCTGCTCGACACGGCCGGTATCGACACCGCCCTGCTCGTCCGCCGCATCGACACCTCCACCTCCGCGAGCGTCCTGCCCATCCGGCCCAACGGCGACCGCCCCTCCCTCCACCTCCTCGGCGCCAACATCACCTACGGCCTCGACGACGTCCCCTGGGACGCGGTCGCCGAGGCGACCCATCTCCACCTGGGCGGACCGGAGTTGATCGGCGCCGAGGTCGCCGCACGCATCCTGGCGCACGCCAAGGAGCATGACGTCGTCACCTCCGTGGACCTTCTCGCCCCCGGTGAGCTCGGCACCTTCGACCAGATCGAGCCGCTGCTCCCGTACGTCGACTTCCTGCTGCCCAACGACGACCAGGTGCTCGGCTTCAGCGGCGAGGACGACCTCGTGGCCGGCGCGAAGAAGCTGGTCGCCGCCGGGGCCGGGCTCGTCGCCGTCACCCGCGGTGGTGAGGGCGCGCTGCTGGTGACCGCCGAGGGCACCGAGAGCGTCCCCGCCTTCGAGATCGACGTCGTCGACACGACCGGATGCGGCGACGCCTTCTCCGCCGGCTTCCTGCGCGGCATCAGCCTCGACCGCACGCCGCGAGAGGCCGCCATTCTGGGCAGCGCGGCGGCGGCACTGGTGGCGCAGGGGCTCGGCAGCGACCACGGGGACTTCGACCTCGCCGAGGCCGACGAGTTCTCCATGACCGCCAAGGTGCGCATGTGAGCTGAGGCCCAAGGAGCACCACGGAGCGCGGGACGCCTCCGTGGTGCCCGCACCGAAGCTCCCGGGGCTGATAGACAGGGAGACATGACCACGTTGATCTTCCGCCCGACCCGGGACGCCCGATGACCGCCGGTATCGACACCCCCGACGGCCGGGGCCGCACCGGACTGCACCGCACCGGCCTCGGCCTGACCGGCAACCCCCGCGTCAAGGTCCGCGATGTGAAACTCCTGTCCAGCCACTGGTACGTCGAGCGGGCCACCACCTTCGACCTCCAACTCGCCGACGGCAGTTGGAGCACCCAGCAGCGCGAGACCCACGACCGCGGCAACGGCGCCACCATGCTGCTCTACGACGCCGAACGCGAAACCGTCCTCCTCACACGGCAGTTCCGCTTCCCCGTCTACGTCAACGGTCACCCCGACGGCATGCTGATCGAAACGCCGGGCGGGCTGCTCGACGACGATGACGAGCACCCCGAGATCGCGGTACGGCGTGAGGTCATCGAGGAGACCGGGCACACCATCGGAGAGGTCCGGCACGTCTTCGACGTCTACATGAGCCCGGGGTCCGTGACCGAACGGGTCAGCTTCTACGCCGCCGAGTACGGCCCCTCGACCCACACCCACGAGGGCGGCGGCCTGGAGGAGGAGGGCGAGGACATCGAGATCCTCGAACTGCCCTTCCGCCGGGCCCTGGAGATGATCCGCGCGGGGGAGATCGCCGACGCGAAGACCATCATGCTGCTGCAATGGGCGGCTCTGGAGGGACCGTTCGCCGGCAAGGCGTGAATCCCCTTGCCGTGAAGTGCACTTCAAGATGCAGACTCCCGTTCGCGCACCCCGAATGCGGATGCGTGAACGGGAGGGATATCCCATGAAGTACCGCACCATCGGCACCGACCCCAAGACCCGCCGCGAGGTCAGTGTGCTCGGCCTCGGCGCGATGCTGTTCGGCTCGCGCACCGACGAGGAGACCGCCTTCGCCGTGCTCGACCGCTATGTCGAGGCCGGCGGAAACTTCATCGACACCTCCGACAACTACGCCTTCTGGACCGACGGCGGCCAGGGCGGCCAGAGCGAGGAGCTTCTCGGGCGCTGGCGGCGCAGCCGCGGCATCGGCGGCGAGATCGTGATCGCCACCAAGCTCGGCGCCCGCCCGCTCGCCCCCGGCACCAGCTATGTCGACAACGCGGAGGGCCTGTCCGCGAAGGTGATCCGCGAGGCCGCCGAGCGAAGCCGGATGGGGGCACCGCCCGCGCGAGCGTAGTCGAGCGTGGGGGAGGCTCGGCGTGGACAAGCTGGATCTGCTCTACGCCCATGTCGAGGACCACGCGGTGCCCCTGCGGGAGACCGTCGAGGGCTTCGCCGAACTGGTCGCCGAGGGCACGGTCGGCCTCCTCGGCGTCAGCAACCACGCCGTGTGGCGGGTCGAGCGCGCCCGGTCGATCGCCGCCGCGGCCGGGCTGCCCGGCTACGAGGTGTTCCAGTACGCCCACAGCCACCTCCGCCCCCGCTACGACGTCCCCGACGACCTCTTCCCCGACGGCAGCCTCGGCCACGCGGGACCCGACCTCCTCGGCTATCTGCGCGAGGAGCCCGGCGTGACCCTGGTCGCCTACTCGCCCCTGCTCAAGGGCGCCTACACGCACCCGGACCGGCTCCCCGCCGACTTCGATCACCCGGGCACCGCGGCCCGCCTGAAGGTCCTGCGCGACGTGGCCCGCGAGACCGGTGCGACCGTCAACCAGGTCGTCCTGGCCTGGCAGATCGGCGGCGCACTGCCGTTCCTCCCGCTGGCCGGAGTGTCCTCGGTGGCTCAGCTGGAGGAGAACCTGGCCGCGATCGACCTGGACCTGACCGAGGAGCAGCGGGCCCGGCTGGACGGGGCGCACTAGGCTCGTGAGGGAGCCGAAGGAGTGCCGGCCATGACCTCACATCCGTTCGCGAAGACGATCCGCTCCACGCCGGAAGGCCTGCTCTGGGAGCCCGGTGAACGCTGGGTGCGCGGCTGCAAACGCGACGTCGCCGTCGTCGACAGCCGCCACCCGGTCCTCGTCTGGGAGCCCGGCGTGCCCGTCCCGTGTTACGCGTTCCCCCGCGAGGAGGTCCGCACGGACCTCCTCCGCCCGGCGAAGAACCCGCGCACCGGCGCCCACACCGGATCGCAGACCTTCTACGACCTCGAAATCGACGGGGAGCTCGTGGAGAACGCGGCGTGGACCTTCCCGGCCGACGACCTCGCCGGGCACATCGCCTTCGAGTGGTTCCGGCACTGGGACAGCGGCCTGGACCACTGGTACGAGGAGGAGGAAGAGATCTTCATCCATCCCCGTGACCCGCACAAACGGGTGGACGCCCTGCCCAGCAGCCGCCATGTCGTGGTCGAGGTCGCCGGCACCGTCGTCGCCGACAGCCGGCGACCGGTACTGCTCTTCGAGACCTCGCTGCCCACGCGGTACTACATCCCCCGCGAGGACATCCGCCTCGACCTGTTCACCCCGACCGACCACCGCACCGGCTGCCCGTACAAGGGCACGGCCGAGTACTGGAGCTGGCGCGGCGAGGGCGACATCCCCCGCAACATCCTGTGGAGTTACCCGGAGCCGCTGCCCGCGGTGGTCCCGGTCAAGGGACTCCTCGCCTTCTACAACGAGGCCGTCGACATCACCGTGGACGGCGAACGCAAGGAGCGGCCGGTCACTCCGTTCACCGCGAGCCTCAAGACCTGACCAGCAGCTGGAAGTCGAACGCGTACCGGGACGCACGGTAGATGTGCGTCCCGTACTCGACCGGCCGGCCCGTGTCGTCGTAGGCCGTGCGCTGCATCGTCAGCAGCGCGGCCCCGGTCTTCTCGTCCAGGCGTGCCGCCTCCTCGGCGGTGGCGCAGCGGGCCCCTATGGTCTGGCGGGCACTGTGCAGGGTGATGCCCGCCGAGCGCATCAGCCGGTACAGGCCCGTCGACTCCAGCCGGGCGGAGTCGAGTTCGAGGAGTGTCGCGGGCAGGTAGTTGCACAGGATCGCGACCGGCTGGCCGTGTGTGGCGCGCAGCCGCTCCAGGACGACGACGTCGCTGCCCTCCGCGACACCGAGCGCGGCGGCCACGTCGGCGGACGCCGGGGTGTGCTCGTTGCGCACCACGACCGTGGTCGGCCCCTGTCCGGCGGCCTCCAAGTCGTCGTAGAGGCTGCTCAGTTCGAGGCCGCGCTTGACCTGGCTGTGCACCACCTGCGTGCCCACCCCGCGCCGCCGGACCAGCAGCCCCTTGTCGACGAGGGACTGGATCGCCTGCCGGACCGTCGGCCGGGACAGACCGAGGCGTACGGACAGGTCTATCTCGTTGCCCAGGAGGTTTCCCGGGGCGAGGACCCCGTGCTCGATCGCCGCCTCCAGCTGCTGGGCGAGCTGGTAGTAGAGCGGCACCGGACTGCCCCGGTCCAGGGCGAAGTCCAGGGAATCGAGTGCGGGGGCGGTAGCGGCACGTGAGGAGCCGCCGGTCTTCGCCATGGAACGTCCCTCCCTTCTGAGGAAACGTCAGGAGTGGCTGGGGAACCCGAGGTTGATGCCCGCGTCGGCCGGGTCCGGCCAGCGCGTGGTGATCACCTTCCCCTGGGTGTAGAAGGCGACTCCGTCATTGCCGTAGACGTGCAGATCGCCGAAGAGGGAGTCCTTCCAGCCGCCGAAGGAGTGGTAGCCGACCGGGACCGGGATCGGCACGTTCACGCCGACCATGCCCGCCTTGACCTCCAGCTGGAAGCGGCGGGCGGCGCCGCCGTCCCGGGTGAAGATCGCGGTGCCGTTGCCCCAACGGGAGTCGTTGATCAGCTTGATGGCCTCGTCGTACGACTCGGCTCGCACCACGACCAGGACGGGACCGAAGATCTCGTCCCGGTAGGCGTCCGCCGTCAGCGGCACCTTGTCCAGCAGCGAGACGCCGAGGAAGAAGCCGTCCTCGTGGCCCTCGACGCAGTGTCCGGTGCCGTCGACGACGACCACCGCGCCCTGCTCGGCGGCCGACGTCACGTAGGACGCCACCTTGTCGCGGTGCTCGCGCGTGATCAGCGGACCCATCTCGGACGACGGGTCGTCGCCGGGGCCGATCGTCAGGTTCCTTGCCCGCTCGGCGATCTTGCCGACCAGTTCGTCACCCGTGTCGCCGACCGCCACGACCACCGACACGGCCATGCAGCGCTCGCCCGCCGAGCCGTAGGCCGCGTTGATCGCCTGGTCGGCGGCGAAGTCCAGGTCGGCGTCGGGCAGCACCAGCATGTGGTTCTTGGCGCCGCCGAGGGCCTGCACACGCTTGCCGTGCTCGACCCCCTTGAGCTGGATGTACTTGGCGATCGGTGTCGAGCCGACGAAGGAGACCGCCTCGATGTCGGGGTGCTCCAGGAGACGGTCGACGGCCACCTTGTCGCCCTGCACGATGTTCAGGACACCGTCCGGCAGACCCGCCTCGGAGGCGAGTTCGGCCAGCCGGAAGGAGGCCGACGGGTCCTTCTCGCTGGGCTTGAGCACGAAGGTGTTCCCGCAGGCGATGGCGAGCGGGAACATCCACATCGGCACCATGGCCGGGAAGTTGAACGGAGTGATGCCCGCGACCACGCCCAGCGGCTGCCGGATCGAGGCGACGTCGACCCGGGTCGAGACCTGCGTCGACAGCTCGCCCTTCAGCTGCACGCTGATCCCGCAGGCCAGCTCCACGATCTCCATGCCGCGCGCCACCTCGCCGAGCGCGTCGCTGTGCACCTTGCCGTGCTCGGCGGTGATCAGCGCGGCGATCTCGTCGCGGTGGGCGTCCAGGAGCTCGCGGTACTTGAAGAGGACCGCCGTGCGCCGGGCCAGCGAGGATGTGCCCCAGTTCTCGAACGCGGCCTTGGCGGAGGCCACGGCGGCGTCCACCTCGTCGACCGTCGCGAACGCGACCTGCTTCTCCTGTGCGCCGGTCGCCGGGTTGTAGATGGCGCCGTGGCGGCCGGAGAGGCCTTCGACGGGCTTGCCGTCGATCCAGTGGGTGAGGGTCTTCATGGTGCGGGGCCTTTCATGAGCGGTGGTTCAGAGGTGGCGGCGGCGGTCGGCGACCTGGCGGTCGTACTCCCCGCGGGCCCGTACGGCCGACTCGCGGGCGGCGACCTCGGCGACCGGCACGTCCCACCAGGCCTCGGTCGGGGGAGCGGCCGGGTTGGCGGTGTCGGTCTCGACGTACACACAGGTCGGCCGGTCCGAGGCGCGGGCCGCGTTCAGTGCCTCCCGCAGCTCGCGCACCGTCTTGGCGCGCAGCACATCCATGCCGAGGCTGGCGGCGTTGGCGGCGAGGTCGACGGGGAGCGGGGCGCCGGAGAAGGTGCCGTCGGCGGCCCGGTAGCGGTAGGCGGTGCCGAAGCGCTCGGCGCCGACCGTCTCGGAGAGGCCGCCGATGGAGGCGTAGCCGTGGTTCTGGATGAGGACAAGGTTGATCGGCAGGCCCTCCTGGACGGCCGTGACGATCTCGGTCGGCATCATCAGATAGGTGCCGTCACCGACCAGCGCCCACACGGGTGTGCCGGGGCTCGCCTGCTGGACGCCGATCGCGGCCGGGATCTCGTAGCCCATGCAGGAGTAGCCGTACTCCAGGTGGTACTGGCGGGGGCTGCGGGCCCGCCAGAGTTTGTGCAGGTCGCCGGGGAGTGAGCCCGCCGCGTTGATCACCACGTCCTCGTCGCCGACGACCGCGTCGAGGGCGCCGAGGAGCTGGGTCTGGGTCGGGACGGCGTTCTCGTCGGCGGCGTCGAAAGCCGCGTCGACCACCTGCTCCCAGCGTTCCTTGCCGGTGCGGTACTGGGACTCGTAAGCCGAGTTCACACGGTGCCCGGACAGTGCCTCCGTCAACGCCGTGAGTCCTGCCCGGGCGTCGCACACGAGTGTCCGTGCCGCGAGCTTGTGGGCGTCGAAGCCGGTGATGTTGAGGTTGAGGAACCGGACGTCGGGGTTGAGGAAGAGCGTGCCCGAGGCGGTGGTGAAGTCCGTGTACCTCGTCCCCACCCCGATCACCAGGTCCGCGGTGCGGGCGAGTTCGTCGCTGACGGCCGTGCCGGTGTGGCCGATGCCGCCGAGGTCGGCGGGGTGATCGTGACGCAGGGAGCCCTTGCCGGCCTGCGTGGACGCGACCGGGACACCGGTGGCGTCCACGAGGGTCTTGAGGGCCTCTTCCGCCTTGCTGTGGTGGATGCCGCCGCCCGCGACGATCAGGGGGCGGGAGGCGGACCGTACGGCACGTACCGCCTCGGCCAGCTCGACGGGATCGGGAGCGGGACGCCGTACGCGCCACACGCGCTCGGCGAAGAACTCCTCCGGCCAGTCGTAGGCCTCCGCCTGGACGTCCTGGGGGAGGGCGAGGGTGACGGCGCCGGTCTCGGCGGGGTCGGCGAGGATTCGCATGGCGTTCAGGGCCGAGGGGATCAGGGCTTCGGGGCGGGTGACGCGGTCGAAGTACCGGGAGACCGGGCGCAGGGTGTCGTTGACCGACACGTCCGCCTCCGTCGGGTGTTCGAGCTGCTGGAGGAGCGGGTCGGCGGTGCGGGTGGCGAAGTAGTCGCCGGGCAGGAGCAGGACCGGGATGCGGTTGATCGTCGCCAGGGCGGCGCCGGTGACCAGGTTCGTCGCGCCCGGGCCGATGGACGTCGTCACGGCCTGCGCGGAGAGCCGGTCGAGGTGGCGGGCGTGACCGACGGCCGCGTGCACCATGGACTGCTCGTTGCGGCCCTGGTGGAACGGCATCACCCCCTCGCCGGCCTCCAGCAGCGCCTGACCGAGGCCCGCCACGTTGCCGTGGCCGAAGATGCCCCAGGTCCCGGCGATCAGCCGGTGCCGCACCCCGTCCCGCTCGGTGTACTGGACGGACAGGAACCGCACCAGGGCTTGGGCGACGGTCAGGCGGCGGGTGGGCGTGCTCATCAGGACTTCTCCGGTGCCGTGTAGAGGGGGAGTCGGGGGTCGACCGGCTGGTCGGGCCAGGTGTCGCGGATGCCGGCGTGATCCGGGTGGTCGCAGATCAGCCAGCCGCGCTCGGCCTCGGGGCCCGCCATGACGTTGAGGTAGTACATGTGGTGACCGGGCACGGCCATGGAGGGCCCGTGCCAGCCGTCCGGGATCAACACGACGTCACCGCCCCGCACTTCGGCCAGCACGTCGGTGTTGCGGCCCCGGCCGGACGGTGAAACGCGTTGGTAGCCGCAGCCGCCCGGGCCGTCGATCTCGAAGTAGTAGATCTCTTCGAGCACCGACTCCTCACCCGGGCGATGTTCGTCGTGCTTGTGCGGCGGGAAGGAGGACCAGTTGCCGCCGGGGGTGATCACCTCGACGGCGATGAGCTTGTCGCACTCGAAACCCTGTCCATCAGCGTCTCCGGCGCGGGCGGCCGCACCGAAGTTGTTGACCTGCCGGGAGCAGTTCCCGGTGCCGCGCAGCTCCACCGGGACGTCGGACGCCGGTCCGTAGCGGGCGGGCAGCCGCCTCGTGCAGCGTGCGCCGGTGAGGGCGAACCGTCCGCCGCCGGCCGTCGAGACCGTCGTACGGGAATCGCGTGGGACATACGCGAAGTCGCTGACGCCCGTGAACACGCTCTCGCGGCCGTGGAGCGGGAACGTGTCACCGCCGAACTCGTCGGCCGTGGTCACCGTGCAGCCGCCCGCCAGGGGGAGGACGATCCACTCGCTCTCGCCGGTGTCGAAGGTGTGGGTGCCGCCCGGTGGCAGCTCCAGGACGCGCAGAGCGGAGTAGCCCCAGCCGGCCGACTCGGGGGACACGTCGACCAGGTAGGGGCCGCCGAGGGCCTTTCCCGCGGGGAGGTGATACGTCATCGGTGCCTCCGTGCCTTCCGTACCTCTCGTGTCACAGCAGCCCGACGGCCGTGTCGACCGCCGTCTCCACGCTGCCCTCGGCCGGGTAGAGCAGGGACCGGCCCACGACCATGCCCTGGACCGTCGGCAGCCTGAGGGCCTTGCGCCAGCGCTCGTAGGCGGCCTCCTGGTCGTCGACCTCGCCGCCCAGCAGCACCGCGGGCAGGGTGGAGGTCTCCAGGACCTCCGCCATGTCGTCGGGGTCGTGGGTCACGGGCAGCTTCAGCCAGGTGTACGCGGAGGTGCCGCCGAGGCCCGAGGCGATGGCGATCGACCTGGTGACGGCCTCGGGGGAGAGGTCGTTGACGACCCTGCCGTCGAGCCGCCGGGAGATGAACGGTTCCACGAACAGGGGGAGCCGGTGGGACGCCATGTCGTCGATCGCGCGGGCCGTCGACTCCAACGTGGTCAGCGAGCCCGGGTCGTCGTAGTCGATGCGCAGCAGCAGCTTGCCCGCGTCGAAGCGGAGCCGGGCGAGGTCCTGGGCGCGGTGGCCGGTGAAGCGGTCGTCCAGCTCGAAGGCGGCGCCCGCGAGGCCGCCGCGGTTCATCGAGCCCATGACGACCTTGTTCTCCAGCACGCCGAGCAGGAGGAGGTCCTCCAGGATGTCCGCGGTGGCCAGCACCCCGTCCACGCCAGGGCGCGACAGCGCGACACAGAGGCGTTCCAGCAGGTCGGCGCGGTCGGCCATGGCGAGCCTGCGGTCGCCGACGCCGAGGGCGCCACGGGCCGGGTGGTCGGCGGCCACGATCATCAGCCGGCCGCTGTCGCCCAGCAGTGGGCGCCGCACGCGGCGGGCGGCCGCCTCGGCGATCGCCTCCGGATGCCGGGCCCTGAGGGAGACGAGGTCGCGGATCCTGGTGCTCAAGACGGAACTCCGTTCAGCAGGCTCTCGACCTCGGCCGCCGTCGGCATCGCCGAGGAGCAGGCGAGACGGGAGGCGACGAGGGCGCCGGCCGCGTTGGCGTACCGCATGATCCGCTCCAGCTCCCAGCCGGACAGCAGACCGTGGCAGAGCGAGCCGCCGAACGCGTCGCCCGCGCCGAGGCCGTTGACCACCTCGACGGGGACCGGCGGGACCTCGGCGGTCGTGCCGTCGCGATGGACCGCGAGCACACCCTTGGGGCCCTGCTTGACGACGGCCAGTTCGACTCCGGCCGCCAGCAGGGCCTCCGCGCAGGCGCGGGGTTCGCGCACTCCGGTGGCGATCTCGCACTCGTCGAGGTTGCCGACCGCCACGGTCGCGTGGCGCAGGGCTTCCGCGTAGTAGGGCCGGGCCTCTTCCGGGTCACCCCAGAACATCGGCCGCCAGTCCAGGTCGAAGACGGTGGTACCCGCCTTGGCGCGGGCCTTCAGTGCGGCGAGCGTGGCCGAGCGGCTGGGCTCCTCGCTCAGACCGGTGCCGGTGATCCAGAAGATCCGGGCCGAGCGGATCGCGAAGTAGTCCAGCTCATCCGTGTGGATCTCCAGGTCGGGAGCCTTGGGCCGGCGGTAGAAGTACAGCGGGAAGTCGTCCGGCGGGAAGATCTCGCAGAACGTCAGCGGCGTCGGGTACGCGGCCACCGATGTCACCCAGCGGTCGTCGACGCCGAACTCCTTGAGCGCGGTGTGGAGATAGCTGCCGAAGGGGTCGTCACCGGTGCGGGTGATCACGGCGGCGGAGCGGCCCAGCCGGGCGGCCGCGACCGAAACGTTGGCCGCCGAACCACCCAGAAACTTTCCGAACTTCTGCACATCGCCCAGTGGCACGCCGGTCTGAAGTGGGTAAAGATCAACTCCTATGCGGCCGATCGTGATCAAGTCGAAGGGCTGGGATGAATCGGCCATGTGTGACGCTCCTCGAGTCCCAGGGGGCCTGTCGCCTCTCAGATGTAGGACCCGGAGGGCAACCCTGTCAAGACTTTGTACTTACATTCGGACCTGATTGTGAAATGATGTCTTAACAAAGTATTGACAGCGGGCTCCGGAAGGGATGGAATCCCGTCCCAGTACAACCGCCGTATTTGCGGCACGCGACCCGCACATGCCAAGATCCCGGGCCTCGGAATCCCCCGAGATCTTTCTCCCTTTCCCCCGTAAGCACAGTGAGGTGCAGGAAAGATGGACCGCTCTGCTCACTCCCGTTCTCGTCGATTCGCCCCAGTTGTGGCGATCGCCGCGGCGGCTGCCCTGACCCTCGCCGGCTGCTCCAGCAGCTCCGGGGGCAAGAAGTCCGAGGAGAGCGCAGACGGCGCCTCAGCGGGCAAGGCCTCCACTCCGCGCATGACGATCGCGCTGGTCACGCACCAGTCGGCCGGTGACACCTTCTGGGACATCGTCCGCAAGGGCGCCACGGCCGCGGCCGCCAAGGACAACGTCAAGCTGATCTACTCCGCCGACCCGAGCGCCGCCACCCAGGCCAACCTCATCCAGAACGCCATCGACCAGAAGGTCGACGGCATCGCGGTCACCCTCGCCAAGCCGGACGCCCTCAAGGACGTCATAGCCAAGGCGAAGAAGGCCGGCATCCCCGTGGTCGGCCTCAACTCCGGTGTCAGCGAGTGGCAGAAGCTCGGTCTGATGGAGTTCTTCGGCCAGGACGAGACCGTGGCCGGTGAGGCGCTCGGCAAGCGGCTGAACGAGGCCGGCGCCAAGAACGCCGTCTGTGTCATCCAGGAGCAGGGCAACATCGGCCTGACCCAGCGCTGCGACGGCGTCGACAAGACCTTCGACGGCAAGCTCCAGACGCTGAACGTCAACGGCACCGACATGCCGTCCGTGAAGTCGACGATCACCGCCAAGCTCAGCGACAAGTCCATCGACTACGTCGTCACCCTCGGCGCCCCCTTCGCGCTGACCGCGGTGCAGTCGGTGGCGGACGCGGGCAGCAAGGCCAAGGTCGCGACCTTCGACCTCAACAAGGACCTGACGGGCGCCATCAGCAAGGGCACCATCGAGTTCGCGGTGGACCAGCAGCCCTACCTCCAGGGCTACCTGGCGATCGACTCGCTGTGGCTCTACAAGAACAACGGCAACTACATGGGCGGCGGTGAGCAGCCGGTGCTGACCGGTCCCGCCTTCGTCGACAAGACCAACGTCGACAAGGTCGCCGAGTTCGCCTCGAAGGGTACCCGGTGATGGGTATGACCCAGCATGCCGAGCCGGCGGTGACCACACCGCCGGCCCCCGGCCCGAAGGAGACCGACGGCCGCACCGCTCAACGATCCCTGGCACTGCGCCTGTTGGCGCGTCCCGACGTCGGTGTCTTCCTCGGTGCCGTGGCGGTGTGGGTGTTCTTCCTCATCTCCGCCCCGCCGGTGCGTGACGGCGGTTCGATGGCCAACATCCTCTACCAGTCCTCCACCATCGGGATCATGGCGCTGCCGGTGGCGCTGCTGATGATCGGCGGCGAGTTCGACCTCTCCTCCGGCGTCGCGGTCATCACCTCGGCGCTCACCGCGAGCATGCTCGCCTACCAGCTCACCGTGAACGTGTGGGTGGGCGTCATCGCCGCGCTGATCGTCTCGCTGGCGATCGGGTTCCTCAACGGCTGGCTGGTGGTCAAGACCGGTCTGCCCAGCTTCCTGATCACCCTGGGCACGTTCCTGATCCTGCAGGGCGTGAACCTGGCGGTCACCAAGCTGGTCACCGGCAACGTGGCCACCGACGACATCAGCACCATGGACGGCTTCTCCGGAGCGAAGAAGATCTTCGCCTCCTCCTTCGAGGTCGGCGGCGTCCAGATCAAGATCACCATCGTCTACTGGCTGGTCTTCGCCGCGCTGGCGACCTGGGTACTGCTGCGCACCAAGTACGGCAACTGGATCTTCGCCGTCGGCGGCAACAAGGACTCCGCGCGGGCCGTCGGTGTCCCGGTGACCTTCACCAAGATCTCCCTGTTCATGCTGGTCGGCTTCGGCGCCTGGTTCGTCGGCATGCACAACCTGTTCTCCTTCAACACCGTGCAGTCCGGCGAGGGCGTGGGCCAGGAGCTCATCTACATCTCCGCCGCGGTGATCGGCGGCTGTCTGCTGACCGGCGGCGCCGGCTCCGCGATCGGCCCGGTCTTCGGTGCGTTCATGTTCGGCATGGTGCAGCAGGGCATCGTCTACGCCGGCTGGAACCCGGACTGGTTCAAGGCCTTCCTCGGCGTGATGCTCCTCGGCGCCGTCCTGATCAATCTGTGGGTCAGCCGCACGGCGACCCGGAGGTGACCGCAATGACATCCAGCAACGAAGCCGGCACCCACGGAGCCGTTCTCGCCGACGACGCCCCCGCCACCGACGGGGCGATCGTCGAACTCCGCAACGCCGGCAAGTCGTACGGCAACATCCGCGCCCTGCACGGTGTCGACCTGAAGGTCTTCCCCAGCCAGGTCACCTGTGTGCTCGGTGACAACGGCGCCGGCAAGTCCACCCTCATCAAGATCATCTCCGGGCTGCACCAGCACACCGAGGGCGAGTTCCTCGTCGACGGCTCCCCGGTGCGCTTCTCCACCCCGCGCGAGGCCCTCGACAAGGGCATCGCCACCGTCTACCAGGACCTCGCCGTGGTCCCGCTGATGCCGGTGTGGCGCAACTTCTTCCTCGGCTCCGAGATCACCAAGGGCCCCTGGCCCGTGCGCCGTCTCGACATCGAGAAGATGAAGAAGACCGCCGACGAAGAGCTCCGCAACATGGGCATCGTCCTGGACGACATGGACCAGCCCATCGGCACCCTCTCCGGCGGCCAGCGCCAGTGCGTGGCCATCGCCCGCGCCGTCTACTTCGGCGCCCGCGTCCTGATCCTGGACGAGCCGACCGCCGCCCTCGGCGTCAAGCAGTCCGGTGTCGTGCTGAAGTACATCGCCGCCGCCCGCGACCGCGGCCTCGGCGTCATCTTCATCACCCACAACCCCCACCACGCCTACATGGTCGGCGACCACTTCAGCGTCCTGCGTCTGGGCACCATGGAACTCAACGCCTCCCGCGACGAG
The DNA here is from genome assembly GCF_000972385.1 of Streptomyces sp. WM6386. Taxonomy (GTDB): domain Bacteria; phylum Actinomycetota; class Actinomycetes; order Streptomycetales; family Streptomycetaceae; genus Streptomyces. Next base: position 114,717 of record NZ_JXTE01000007.1, on the reverse strand, counting down.
GTCAGCCTCGAAGAGCTCACCAACCACATGGCCGGCGGCTCCGAACTCGCCGCCCTCAAGCACGAGTTGTCACAGGTCCGCGGCGTCGACGTGGAGGAGCTCCCGGAGGAGCAGGACCTCACGGCACCGGTCGTGGTGACCAAGGAAGACGCGTCGTGACCGCCCTGGACCGCATCCGGGTCGGCTCCGCCCCCGACTCCTGGGGCGTCTGGTTCCCCGACGACCCCCAGCAGGTCCCCTGGGAACGCTTCCTGGACGAGGTCGCCGAAGCGGGCTACTCCTGGATCGAGTTGGGCCCCTACGGCTATCTGCCCACCGACCCGGCCCGGCTGACGGACGAGGTGGCCAGGCGGGACCTCACGGTGTCGGCCGGCACGGTCTTCACCGGTCTGCACCGAGGCCCCTCCGTGTGGGAGTCGACCTGGGAGCACGTCAGCCAGGTCGCCGCCCTCACCCAGGCGATGGGCGCACAGCACCTCGTCGTCATCCCGTCGTTCTGGCGCGACGACAAGACCGCCGAGATCCTCGAACCCCCGGAGCTGACCCACGAGCAGTGGGCCCACCTCACCAAGGGCATGGAGCGGCTCGGCCATGAGGTGAAGGAGGCGTACGGCCTCGACATCGTCGTGCACCCGCACGCCGACACCCACCTCGACACCGAGGACCACGTCGAGCACTTCCTCGACTCGACCGACTCCGAACTCGTCAACCTCTGCCTGGACACCGGTCACTACGCCTACTGCGGCGGCGACAGCGTCAAGCTGATCGAGACGTACGGCGAACGCATCGGCTACCTCCACCTCAAGCAGGTCGACCCGGCGATCCTCGCCGACGTCGTGGCGAACGAGGTGCCGTTCGGACCGGCGGTGCAGCGCGGGGTGATGTGCGAACCGCCCTCCGGCGTACCGGAGTTGGAGCCGGTGCTGGTGGCCGCGCAGAAACTCGGCGTGGAGCTGTTCGCCATCGTCGAGCAGGACATGTACCCGTGCGAGCCGGACAAGCCGCTGCCGATCGCCGTACGCACCCGCAAGTTCCTGCGGTCCTGCGGAGCCTGAGAGGGCGGTCATGACCCAGCGTGCACCGCTCCAAGTCGCGGTCATCGGTACGGGAAAGATGGGCGCCGACCATGTGCGCCGTATCGAAGAGGTCACCAGCGGCGCACGGGTGAGCGCCGTCGTGGACGTCGACGCGGAGCGGGCCAAGGCCGTCGCGGCCCGCGTCGACGGCTGCACCGCCTACACCGACGCGGCGACCGCACTCGCGGCGCCCGACGTCGACGCCGTGCTGATCGCCTCGTCGGGGCCGGCCCACGAGGGGGCACTGCTCGCCGCCCTCGAACGGGATCTCCCGGTTCTGTGCGAGAAGCCGCTCACCCCCGACTCGGCGTCGGCGCTGCGAGTGCTGGAGGCCGAGCGGAAGCTGGGTCACCGGCGGGTTCAGGTCGGCTTCATGCGGCGCTACGACGCCGAGTACATGAAACTCAAGTCCCTGCTGGAGACAGGTCAGTTGGGCCGTCCGCTGATGGTGCACAACCGGCACCGCAACGCGGCCAGCCCGCCCTTCTTCACCAGTGACATGCTCGTCAGCGACTCGGTGGCGCACGAGACGGACGTGACCCGCTGGCTGCTCGGCCAGGAGATCACCGCCGTCACCGTGCTGCGGCCCAAACCGTCCGCGAACGCGCCGGAGGACCTCCAGGACCCGCAGTTCGTGGTGTTCGAGACGGACGGCGGCGCGGTCGTCGACGTGGAGATCTTCGTCAACTGCGGCTTCGGTTACCAGGTCCAGGCGGAGGTGGTCTGCGAACGCGGCACCGCCCGCATCGGCGACGGCCACGCCATGGTCACCAACATGGCAGGCCGTTGGGGCGGAACCATCTCCCAGGACTTCATCGACCGCTTCGCCGACGCCTACGACCGCGAGCTCCAGGTGTGGGTCGACGCCACCCGCCGAGGCGAGGTCACCGGGCCCAGTACCTGGGACGGCTACGCGGCGGCCGCCGTGTGCGAGGCGGGCGTGCGGGCCTTGAACGAAGGTGGCCGTGTGGAGGTGGAGTTGGTGGAGCGGCCGACCCTGTACTGATCCACTTCTTCGTAACTGGACTTGTCCGGACGGGGGTCGGCGTCGCTAGGGTCCGGCCATGCTCCCCATCCATGTGGTCGACGCCTTCACCGACCGTCCCTTCGCCGGAAATCCGGCGGGTGTGTGTCTGCTGCCCGCCGGGGAGTGGCCCGACGAGGTCTGGATGCGGCGGGTGGCCGCCGAACTGCGCCACTCGGAGACCGCGTTCGCCCTTCCCCTGCCCCCGGGGGCCGAGGCGGACTGGGCCATCCGCTGGTTCACGCCCACGGTCGAGGCCAAACTGTGCGGCCACGCCACGCTGGCCACGGCACACATCCTGCGCACCACCAGCGGGCTGCGCGGCGCGGTCCGCTTCCGCAGCCGGCTGCACGGCACGCTCGTCGCCCACCTGGCCGACACCGGCGGCATCACCCTGGACTTCCCCGCCGCGCCCGGCACCGAGGTCCCGGCATCGCCCGGTCTGTCCGCGGCGCTCGGTACAGAGCCCGAGGCCACCCGTCGGACTCGCCCGGTCGGGGATCTGCTGGTCGTCCTGTCCGACGAGGCCACCGTCCGGGCCCTGACCCCCGACCTGGCGGCACTCGCCGCGCTGACGGTCCGCGAGGGGCTGCGCGCCGTCACCGTCACCGCGCCGGCGGACGGGACCGGTGGGTCGTACGACTTCGTCTCGCGCTTCTTCGCCCCCGCGAACGGCATCCCCGAGGACCCGGTCACGGGCAGTGCCCACACCGGTCTGGCGCCCTACTGGTCGGATCGCCTGGGCCGCGACAGGCTGCTCGGCCTTCAGACTTCCGCACGGACGGGCCTGGTCCGCACGGAGGTGCGCGGAGACCGCGTCCATCTGACCGGGGACGCGGTCACGGTGTTCCGGGGAGAGCTCGTGTGAAGACCACCATCGGCTGACCAGGGCCGTTGTACTCCTCCTCGACACGCGCCTCGAACCCCAGGCCGCGATGGAAGGCGACCGACCCCTCGTTGGCGATCGACGTGATCGCCTTCAGCCGGACGGCGCCCAGCTCGCGGGCGGCCTCGACGAACGCGGCGTACAGATCGCGGCCGAGTCCGGTGCCGCGGGTGTCGTCTCGGGTGGCGATCAGATGGACGTACCCCGTGCCGTCGGGCGTGACGAAGCCGATGAGGTAGCCGCGGATGCCGTCGTCGGCGCGGGCGACCAGGCAGGTCGAGCCGAACTCCCGCACCAGGGCGAGGAGATGGAGCGAGCGCAGGTCGCGGTCGCCCCAGTAGCGGGGGTGGTCCGCCAAGACCTGCTGGATGTCGGTGACTTGGGCGGGGGTGATCTGCACGGCCATGGGGTCGATCATGGCAGGTGTGCAACCGGGGCGCTCTTGCGGCTGTCCTTTGTGTGAGGGCGACGGAGGTGTGCATGAGGGTCCTGCTGCCGGTGGCGCGCGGGCTGGCCAGGCTGGCGCCCGGGGTGGGCGAGCCGCTGCTCGCAGCCTTGCTGCTGCGCTGTCTCACCCCCGGCTGGGTACTGCTGCGGCCCAGTCCGCCCGAGCGCCTGCTCGCCTGGGCCGAAGAGGCTGTCGCCGTGCTGCACCGCGCCCACCCGAGCCGCCCGGTCCGCCGGGCCCGAGCCCTGGCCCTGTACGCGCACGCGCTGGACGCGATGGAACGGCACGAGGAGGCGTGCGCGGTGGCGGTCGTCGCGGACGCCGTACCAGGGGCCCGGCCGTCGCAGGCGGAGACCGCGTACCTGCTGCATGTCCGGGCGCAGGCACTCCTGGGGAGCGGCAGAGCCGAGGAGGCGCTGGAGGCGGCCCGACGCTGCGTCGAGACGTATCGTCACGGCCCGGCTCCGGCCGGCCGGGACCGCTCCCTGGGCTCCCTGCCGGGCGCCCTGCGCACCTATGCGCTGGTGCTCGGTGTGCTGGGGCACACGGAACAGTCCGTGCTCGTGTACGAGGAGTGCGCCGGGCTGCTGCGGTCCATGTCGTTGCGGGAGTCCAGCAGGGTTCTGCTCGTCACGTCGCGCGTGTTCGTGGAGCTCGTCGGCGGGTTGAAGGCCCTCGGGCGCCACGAGGAGGCGCTGGCGCTCGGACCCGAGGCGAGGGAGTCGTTGCGCGGTGGGGTCTTCCTCGCGTACCCCGGGATCATTCTGCCGTTGCGCGCACAACTGCTCATGGACCTGGCCGACTGCCACGGAGCCAGGGGCGACCGGGAGACGGCACGCACGACGGCCGAGGAGGCGGTGGCCGAGATGCGGACCCCCGCGGGTGCGGCATGGCTGCCCGTCGCGCTGAGGTGTCTGGCCGACACGCTTGCCGAAGCCGACGCGCCCGACGACGAGTTGAGCACCCTCCAGGAGTTGGCCGACCTGTACTCCGAGGAGTCGCGGGACACCGATCCGCTGCTCGCGCAGACCCTGGACGACCTGGCCCGCTGTCACCGCCGGGCCGGCCGCCACCGCGAAGCCGTCGCGGCCACGGAACGCGGCATCGCCGCATACCGGCGCGCAGTGGCCCGCGACGCGGCGCACGAGCCCGAACTGGCCCGCGTGCTGGCCAATCTGAGCCTCCGTCAGGACGACGCGGGTGACGCGGAGTCGGCCGTGACGAGCGCCCACGAGGCGCTCACCCTCACCCGGAGGCTGACCGAGTCCGACTGGGAGACGTACCACCCGCTCACCGCCCGCCGCCTCCGCGTCCTCGGCCAGGCTCTCCGGAGCGCCGACGACCTCGCGGGAATCGTGTCCTGCTACGAGGAGGCGGAAGCCGTCCTGAGGGAACACCGGGACCGGCCGGGCGTCGAGGCCGAGCTCGCCACGATCCGGGACGTACTCGCCGACGCGCTGCGCGCCAGGGCCGCCGCGAGCGACCTCGACGAAAAGGTCACGGCCCTGCGCTCGCTCGCCGCTCTCACTCGTCGCGCGGATGCCACGTATGTCCACGCCATGTGCTTGAGGGCGTTCCAACAGGCCCGATCCGTCGCGGTCGTGCGCGCATGGGAGGCCGCGACGGGGGAGCCGTATCTGTCGTCCGTCTACCGGTTCACGACCGACCGAGGCCGCGGCTCGAACCCTGCCGCCCGGTAGCTCTCGTCGATCAGCGTCATCGTCGCCACCGCGTCATCCGCGTCGAGCGGCACCGGCGCCCCCTCACGCACCCGCGCCGCGAACGCCTCCAGCTGGTACGTGTACGACGACCGGGTGCCCAGCCGCTCGGTCCGCTCGCCCTCGGCGGTGCGGACCACGACCCGGTCGTCCAGGTGCGGCAGCACGAAGTTCGGGGCGCTCACCTCGCCCCGGCCGCCGATGATCCGGATGCTCATGTCCAGTCCGTCGTACGCCATGTGACAGCGCGCCGACCCGGTCGCCCCACCGGGGAACTCCAGCTCGGTGTCCAGCCATTCGTCGACGCCCGGCGCGCTCGCACGCTCCCCGCCCCGCGCGGAGACGAGCCGTGGGGCGCCGCCCGCGAAGGGGGCGAGCATGCGCAGCGCGTGCACGCTGTAGCAGCCCAGGTCCATCACGGCGCCGCCGGCCAGCGGCAGGGACCAGCGCGGGTCGGTGTCGGGCGGTGCGGCGATCGCGACCATGGCCTCCACCCGCTCCAGATCGCCGATCTCGCCGCTCGCGAGAATCTCGTGCAGGCGACGGGTGACCGGGTGGAAGAGGTAGTGGAACGCCTCCATGAAGACGGTCCCGGACTTCGCCGCCGCCTCCCGCACCTCGGCGGCCTCCTCGGCATTGCTCGCCGACGGCTTCTCGCTCAGCACATGCTTGCCTGCCGCGAGGGCGGCGAGGTTCCACGGCCCGTGCAGACCGTTGGCGAGAGGGTTGTACACGACGTCGATCTCGGGGTCGGCGAGCAGATCGGCGTACGAGTCGACGACCCGCTCCACGCCGTGCTCGCCCGCGAACGCCTCGGCGCGGGACCGGTCGCGCGCGGCCACCGCGACGAGGCGGTGGCCGGTGATCCGGGCCGGGTCGACGAGGGAGCGTTCGGTGATCCGTGCGGCTCCCAGCACTCCGATGCGCAGTGGTTCCCGGCCCGGCTCGCTCATGCCTGCCGTACCTCCTCGATGGTGACAGGACGGTGCTCGTGCAGGGACAGTGTGCACGCCTCGGCGATCCAGCCGGCCTCCAGGGCGTCCTCGACCGTGCACGGGGAGGTGCGGTTGCCCGCGACGACCTCGGTGAACGCGGTGAGTTCGGCGCGGTAGGCCTCGGTGAAGCGGTCCATGAAGAAGTCGTGCGGCGTGCCGGCCGGGAACGTCACGCCGGGCTCGACCGAGCGCAGCGGCAGCTTGTCCTCCAGGCCCACGGCGATGGAGTCCGTGAAGCCGTGGATCTCCATGCGGACGTCGTAACCCCGGGCGTTGTGACGGGAGTTGGAGATCACCGCGATGGTGCCGTCGTCGAGGGTGAGGAGCGCGCCGGTGGTGTCGGCGTCGCCCGCCTCCTTGATGTAGTCGGCACCCCGGTTGCCGCCGACGGCGTACACCTCGACGACCTCGCGGCCGGTCACCCAGCGGATGATGTCGAAGTCGTGCACCGAACAGTCGCGGAAGATGCCGCCCGACGCGGCGACGTACGCGGCCGGCGGGGGCGCCGGGTCCAGCGTGGTCGACCGCACGGTGTGCAGCTTGCCGAGCTCCCCGGCCCGCACGGCGGCACGCGCGGCGACGAACCCGGCGTCGAAGCGGCGGTTGTAGCCGATCTGGATCGGCACGTCCTTGCCCTGGATCGCCTTGAGGACCTCGACGCCGTCGCTCATGTGCTTGGCGACGGGCTTCTCGCAGAAGACGGGGATACCGGCCTCGACGCCGGCCAGGATCAGCGCGGGGTGGGCGTCGGTCGCGGCCGCGACGACGATGCCGTCCACGCCGGCGGCCAGCAGGGCCTCGGGCGAGTCCACGACCTCGCCGCCGAACTTCTCCGCGGCGGCCTTGGCGGCGTCCGCGAACGGGTCGGTGAGTACGAGCGACTCGACCACGTCGAGTCCGGAGAGGGTCTCGGCGTGGAAGGCGCCGATGCGGCCGAGGCCGAGGATTCCGATGCGCATGGGGGTTGCAGCTCCTTGAGGGTTCTTACAGAAATCGGGAGGCCCGAAGAGCCTCAGTCGAGTCCGCCGAGCACGTTCTGGTCCCAGTCGATCACCGATCCGGTGACCACGCCCGACCGGTCGGACAGCAGCAGGACCACGAAGTCGGCGATCTCGTCCGGCTGGCCGAGCTTGCCCATCGGCAGCTTCGCCGCCGCCTCCTCCAGCCAGCCGTCCTCGGCACCGTGGAAGGCCTTCTGTGTCGCGTCCTCGCCCTCCGTCGCGGTCCAGCCGATGTTCAGGCCGTTGATCCGGACCCGGTCCCAGCGATGCGCGTGCGCCGCGTTGCGGGTCAGCCCGATGAGCCCCGCCTTCGCGGCGACGTACGGGGCGAGGAAGGGCTGCCCGCCGTGCGCCGAGGACGTGATGATGTTGACGACCGTGCCGGGGGCCTTGCGGCCCACCATGTCGGCGACCGCGGCCTGCATCGCGAAGAACGGCGCCTTGAGGTTGATCGCGATGTGCTCGTCGAACAGCTCCGGTGTGGTGTCGAGGAGCGTGCCCCGGGAGGTCAGCCCCGCCGAGTTCACCAGACAGTCGATCCGGCCGTGCGCGGCGACCACCTCGGCCACGGACGCCTTGGCCTGATCGGCGTCCGCGAGGTCGGCGCGTACGAACATCGCCTTGCCGCCGGCGGCCGTCAGCTCGGCGACCAGCGCCTCGCCCGGCGCCGGGCGCCGCCCGGACACGGCGACCACCGCGCCCTCACGCACCGCGGCCCGCGCGATCGCGGCGCCCACGCCCTGGCTGCCGCCGTTGACGAGGACGACCTTGTCGTCGAGAAGTCCCATGAAGTTCCGGTCCTTTCAGCTCTCGCGCCGCTCGGCGCTCGCGCGCAGCTCGTCCCGCAGAGTGCGCGGCGTCCATCGCTCACGCAGCGCCCGCCGTAGCAGGTCCGCCTGCGAGGGCGGGGCCATGCCGTCGACCGGCGGGTCGCTGTCGAGGTTGGTGGGGAAGGGGTAGCCCTCGGCGCTGGCGGCGATCACGTTCTCCAGCCACTCCTCGCCGACGCCCTCCGACGCGCGCCGCAGCAGCACGGGGTAGACGGCGTTCGTCACCGTCTCCCGGTCCACGCTCTCCATGGCGCGTCCGAAGGCCGAGGACACCTGGAGCAGGTTGGCCATGCGGCGCACGTCCGTGGTGCGGTTGGTGCCGGCGGCGTGGAACAGCGCCGGGTTGAAGAAGGCGGCGTCGCCCAGGGCGAGCGGGAGCTGGACGTGGTGCTTCCTGAAGTACTTCTGGAACTCCGGCCGCCGCCAGGCCAGATAGCCCGGCTCGTACGCCTGCGAGAACGGCAGGTACAGCGTCGGCCCCGACTCCACCGGCATGTCGCAGTGCGCGACCGCGCCCTGCAGGGTGAGCACGGGGGAGAGGCGGTGGACATGCGCCGGGTAGGCCGCGGCGACCTCCTCGGAGAGGAAGCCGAGGTGGTAGTCGCGGTGCACGGTCTGGGCGAGGCCGCCCGGGTTGACCACGTTGATCTGGGAGGTCACCTGGTAGCCGGGGCCGAGCCAGGCCTCGCAGACCAGTGCGAGGACGGGGTTGGCGTAGTAGTCGGCGAAGGTCGACGGATCGTAGAGGGCCGCCTTCTCCAGCGCGTTCCACACCCGCTCGTTCGCGCCGGGCTTGGCGAAGTGGTCGCCGGCCGTGGTGCCCGCCGCGTCCTGCTCGCGGATCAGCGAGTCGAACACCTTGGTGGCGCGGTCGACGATCTCGTGATCGCGGAAGGCGCCCTTGAAGACCACCACTCCGGGCCCGTCGCAGAGGGCTCTGACGAGCTCCTCCTGGATGTCCCGGCGATCACCGGCGCCGAGGAGTCGCTCGGTGTCGTACATCAGGACGTTGCGCTCCACGCCGACGGCGTGCGGGTAGTCGGCGGGGTCGACGTTCCGCTCGACGAGCGCGCGGAAGGAGTCGAGGTCGCAGTCCTGCGCGGACAGCCAGACACGGTGTTGTACGGCGGTGAAGGACATCTGTGTCCTCTCGGTGACAGGGGCGACTCAGCGCTGCCATTCTTGTCAGTACAAACCCGTCGAACAACCAGCAGTAGGCCATCAAAAACCCCTCAAGGAGCCAGTCCATGGGCCACCCCTTCCCGATCCGGGAGATCGCACGTCAGGCGGGCCTGAGCGAGGCCACTGTCGACCGCGTCCTGAACGGCAGGGGAGGGGTCCGGGAGAGCACGGTCCGTGAGGTCCGGCAGGCCATCGCCGACCTGGACCGGCAGCGCACCCAGGTCAGGCTGGTCGGCCGCACCTTCATGATCGACATCGTGATGCAGGCGCCGGAGCGCTTCTCCACCGCCGTCCGAGGGGCTCTGGAGACGGAACTGCCCGCCCTGCACCCGGCGGTCGTGCGTTCCCGCTTCCACTTCCGGGAGACCGGCCCGGTCCAGGAACAGGTCCGAATCCTGGACCGGATAGCCCGCCGCGGCTCCCAGGGAGTGATCCTCAAGGCGCCTGACGTCCCCGAGGTCGCCGCCGCCGTCGGGCGCCTCGACCGGGCCGGCATCCCCGTGGTCACCCTGGTCACCGACCTGCCCGCCACCCCGCGCCTCGGCTACGTCGGCATCGACAACCGCGCCGCCGGCGCGACCGCCGCGTACCTCATGGGCCAGTGGCTCGGCGACCGCCCCGGCAATGTCCTCACCAGCCTGAGCAGCGGCTTCTTCCGCAACGAGGAGGAGCGCGAGATGGGCTTCCGCAGCGCCATGCGCGCCCGCCACCCCGAGCGCACCCTCGTCGAGATCGCCGAGGGCCAGGGCCTGGACGCCACCCAGTACGACCTCGTCCGGGCCGCCCTGGAACGCGACCCGGACATCCGCGCGGTCTACTCGATCGGCGGCGGCAACATCGCCACGCTGAAGGCCTTCGATGACCTCGGCCGAAAGTGCGCGGTGTTCATCGCCCACGACCTCGACCACGACAACGACCGGCTGCTGCGCGAGCACCGGCTCTCCGCCGTCCTCCACCACGACCTGCGCCAGGACCTGCGCGAGGCCTGCCACCTGGTCATGCGCGAGCACGGCGCGCTGCCGCCCGCGGGACCGACGGTGCCGTCCGCGATACAGGTCGTGACGCCCTACAACATGCCGACAGCGCTCACAGGTTGACCCACGCGCCGGTCTGCGCCGACCGGGCCATCGCATCGAGTACGGCGGCGCTGTGCACGGCGTCCGCCAGCGTGGCCCCGTGCGAGGTGCCCTCCGCGATCGAGCGCAGGAAGCGATGGCACTCGACCACCTTGAGATCGTCGTAGCCCATCGCGTTCGCGGAGCCCGGCTGGAACGCCCCGAACTCGCCGTCGCCCGGGCCGACGTAGACCGTGCTGACGGGCTGGTCCTGGTAGCCGGTGCCGCGGCTCACGCCGAACTCGTTCATCCGGCGGAAGTCCCAGAACACCGCGCCCTTGGTGCCGTGCACCTCGAAGCCGTAGTTGTTCTGCTCACCGACCGAGACCCGGCAGGCCTCAAGGACCCCGCGGGCGCCGGAGGCGAAGCGCAGCAGACAGTTGACGTAGTCCTCGTTCTCCACCTGGCCCAACTCCCCGCCGGAAGCCCGGGAATGACCCGCGGTGGCCCCGGTCGGACGGGCCCGTTCCGGCACGAAGATCGCCGTGTCGGCCGTCAACGACGCGATGTCCCCGAGCAGATACCGCGCCAGGTCCACCCCGTGCGAGGCCAGGTCGCCCAGCACCCCGCTGCCGCCCCGCTCCTTCTCGTACCGCCACGTCAGGGCGCCCTCTGGGTGCGCCGCGTAGTCGCTGAAGAGACGGATGCGGACATGGGTGACCGTGCCGATGTCACCGGAGGCGATCAGCGCGCGGGCCGCCTCGACGGCGGGCGCGTTGCGGTAGTTGAAGCCGACCGCGCTGTGGACCCCCGCCTTCGCGGCCGCGTCCGCCACCGCCCGGGCGTCCTCGGCGCTCAGCCCCACCGGTTTCTCGATCCAGATGTGCTTGCCGGCCTCGGCCATCGCGACCCCGATCTCCCGGTGCAGGAAGTTCGGCGCGGTGATGCTGACGGCTCGCACCCGCGGATCGGCGGCCACCTCCCGCCAGTTCCGGGTCGTCGAGGCGAACCCGAACTGCGCGGCGGCCTCCTCGGCCCGCCCCGGCACCTCCTCGGCGACCATCACGAGCTCCGGACGCAGGCCCAGCCGCGGGTAGTGGTGCAGGACGCGGGCGTACGCCTGGGTGTGCACCCGGCCCATCCAGCCGAACCCGACGACGGCGACCCCGAGCGAATCCACCATGACAGCCCCTCTTTGGACCGGTCCACAATCTGTCCAGGCCACCCTGAGTCGCATTCTCCAAGGTGTCAACCCTTTGACAGGACAATGGACCTCATGGAACGGTCCATACCATGAGACCTCCGACGATCCGCGACGTCGCCGACCGCGCCGGCGTCTCCAAGTCCCTGGTCTCCCTCGTGCTGCGCGGCTCCGAACAGGTGCGCCCCGAGAAGCGCGAGGCGGTGACGCGAGCCATGGAGGAGCTCGGCTACCGCCCCAACGCCGCCGCCCGCAGCCTCAGCGAGCAGCGCACCCGCACCGTCGGCGTACTCCTCAACGACCTGCGCAACCCCTGGTTCGTCGACCTGCTCGACGGCCTCAACTCACTGCTGCACGACAACGGCCTGCACATGCTGATGGCCGACACCCGCCTCAACCGCCGCATCGGCCAGGACGTGACCGGCCCCTTCCTCGACCTGCGCGCCGACGGCCTGGTCGTCATCGGCACCCTGCCCGACCCGGCCGCGCTCGGAGCGATCGCCGAGCGCATCCCGGTCGTCGTCGCGGGTGCCCGTGAGCCGGTCCTGCCGGGCGTGGACATGGTCGCCAACGACGACGAACAGGGCGCCCGTCTGGTCACCGAGCACCTCATCGGGCTGGGCCACCGACGCATCGCGCACATCGCGGGCTACGGCGCCGTCGGCGAGCTGCGCCGGCGCAGCTTCGAGGCGACGATGCGGGCGCACGGCCTGGCGGGGGTGGTGGAGGTCAGTGACATGACGGAGGAGGGCGGCTACCGCACCACCGTCCGGCTGCTGAGCCGCCCCGACCGGCCCACCGCCGTCTTCGCCGTCAACGACATCGCCTCGGTCGGTGTCCTGTCGGCGGCCGAGGAACTGGGCCTGCGCGTCCCGCGCGACCTGTCCGTCGTCGGCTACGACAACACCCGTATCGCGAGCCTGCGCCACGTCTGGCTCACCACCGTCGACAGCGCCAACCACGAGGTCGGCCGCCGCGCGGCCCGCTGCCTGCTGGACCGCTTCGAGGGCGGCGGGGGAGCGGGGCGGGTGCAGCTGGCGGCGCCCACGCTGGAGGTCCGGGGCACGACGGGGGCGCCACCGCCTACAGATTGATCGAGTACGCCTTCCGCAGCGTCTCGTGCACCGTCCACGTCGTACGGTCACCCTCCCGCAGCACGGCCATGTCGCCCGGCCCCACCTTCAGCGTCGGACCGCCCTCGACCTCGACGGTCGCCGAGCCGCTGATCACCACGAACAGCTCGTCCGCCTCGACGTCGGTGACCACCCCGGGCGTGATCTGCCAGATCCCCCGGATCTGCCTGCCGTCCTGCGACTCCCAGACCACCTTCCCGGTCACCTCGGGCGTGCCGGAGACGATCTGCTCCAGGGCGAGGGGCTCGGGTTCGAGCTCGGCGTCAGGGATGTGGACAACGAAACTGTGGGTCATGGGAGGACCCTAGCCGCGCGGAACCGGTCGCGGCCGTGGACACGATGTGGGGTATCCGCCCAGGTAGGAGGACACTGCGTCAGGGTCGAGCGGACTGGCGGGGTGCCCGCACCCGGGTGATCGTGGAGGGCATGGCGGACACCCGGGCTGCTGCCGCGTCCGAGCGGCACGCGCACGACACACGCGAGAGTCTCCTGTTCGGCGGCGTCTACGGCGCGGTCCTGGCCTGCTCGATGGTCGCCGCGCTCACCCAGTACGGCCACACCGACCGGGAGACCCGCCGTTACGACGCGGTCTGGCTCGTGGTCACGGCCCTGGCTTCCGCCCTCGCCCACGGGTACGCCCACTACATCGCGGAACGCGCCCCGCACCACCGCGGCGACGCCGTGCGCACCCTCATCAACGAGTGGCCCCTGGTCACAGCGGTCCTGCCCACGGTCTTCATCCTGGCGGGCGCGGGCTGGGGCTGGTGGCCCGCGAAGGGCGTGGAGTACCCGGCGTTCACCCTGAACATCGCCCTGCTGTTCACCCTGGGCGTCGTGACGGCCCGCTGGTCGCACCGCTCCTGGCCCTACGCCCTGCTGATCGGCCTCGTGGACGCGCTGCTCGGCGTGGGCGTCGTGGTGGCCAACGCGGTCATCAAGTGAGGCCGCGCAGGGTCGGCGCCCAGGGGGACGGGCAAAGTGGTGCGGGACCTCGTGTCCGAGGACCGGGACCAGAATGTGCGCCTGGTCGTCCGGTTCGGCCGACCGGCGCACCGGGGAAGGACCCGACATGACCGACGTCACCGACGAGGCGATCCACAGCCTGCACGCCACGGCCGACCCCCGCCTCCGCGAACTGCTCACGGCCCTCGTCCGCCATCTGCACGCCTTCGCGCACGAGACCCGGCTCACCCAGGACGAGTGGGAAGCCGCGATCCGCTTCCTCACGGCGACCGGACAGTCCTGCACGGACACCCGGCAGGAGTTCATCCTCCTGTCGGACGTGCTGGGACTGTCGATGCTGGTCGAGACGATCCACAGCGACGGTCACGGCACCGAGAGCACGGTCCTGGGCCCGTTCCACATGACCGAGTCGCCGGCGCGTGAACTCGGAGCGGACATCGATCTCATGGGCGGCGGCGAGCCGTGCGTGGTGAGCGGCCGGGTGCTCTCGACGGACGGAACTCCGCTGCCCGGCGCGGCGGTCGACGTCTGGCAGGCGAACGGCCAGGGCTACTACGACGTCCAGCAGCCCGAGATCCAGCCGCCGGGCAACGGCCGCGGCCTGTTCACCACGGACGCCGAGGGCGGCTTCCGCTTCCGCACCTGTGTGCCCAGCTCGTACCCCATCCCCACGGACGGCCCGGTCGGCGACCTCCTGCGCGCCACCGGCCGTCACCCCTACCGCCCCGCACACATCCACTTCATCGCCTCGGCCGACGGACACGCCCCCGTCACCACGCACATCTTCGTGGCCGGCGACCCCTATCTGGCTTCCGACGCGGTGTTCGCCGTCAAACAGAGCCTCGTCCGCGCCTTCACCCCGACCGACGACCCTTCCCTGGCCAAGGAGTTCGGCGTCCCGAACCCCTTCCGGCACGCGCGCGTGGACCTCGTACTGGAGCGCTCATGACGGAGTTCGTCCACGAGTCCCCGCCCACGAGGGTCGTCCTGCGCCCCGGCGCCGCCACGACGGCGATCCCTGACGAGGCCCGACGCCTCGGCCTGCGGCGGCTGTTGGTCGTCTCCGGCACACGCGGTGCGGACACGGCCCAGACGGTCGCCGGCGCCCTCGGCCCGGCCTGTGCGGGACTGCACACCGGGGCCCGGATGCACGTCCCCGTGGAGGTCGCCGACCGGGCCGTCGAGGCGGCACGGGACGCCGGAGCCGACGGGTGCGTCGCGGTCGGCGGCGGCTCGTCCATCGGCCTCGGCAAGGCGATCGCCCTGCGCACCGGCCTGCCGCTGATCGCCGTACCCACCACGTACTCCGGCTCCGAGGCGACCCCCGTCTGGGGTCTGACCGAACACGGCGCCAAACGCACCGGCCGCGACCCGTCCGTCCTGCCCCGCAGCATCGTCTACGACCCCGAACTGACCCTCTCCCTCCCCGTACCGCTCTCCGTGACCAGCGGCGTCAACGCCCTCGCGCACGGCGTCGAGGCGCTGTACGCCCCGGACGCCTCGCCCCTGATCGCGCTGATGGCCGAGGAGGGTGTACGGGCGATGGCCCGGGCCCTGCCCGACGTGGCCGGTGAGCCGGCCTCCCTGGACGCCCGCGGCCGTGCCCTGTACGGCGCCTGGCTCTGTGGCTCCTGCCTGGGCGCCACCACGATGGGTCTGCACCACAAGCTGTGCCACGTCCTCGGCGGCACCTTCGGCCTGCCGCACTCGGAGACCCACACGGTGGTCCTTCCGCACGTCCTCGCGTACAACGCGCCCGCGGTCCCGGACGCGGTGGCCGCCGTGGCCCGAGCCCTGGACGCGGACGAGGCCCCGACAGCCCTGTGGCAGCTGGCCGGCAGCCTCGGCGCTCCGCGGTCCCTCGCCGAACTCGGCCTGAAGGAGGCCGACTTGGCGGTGGCGGCCGAGCAGGCGGCGGGCCAGGCGTACGCCAACCCCAGGGAGGTCACGGCGGACGGGGCGCTGGCGGTGCTGCGGGCGGCGTACGAGGGCGGACCGCCCCGACCGTCGTAGACGAACACGGGTCCGCCCCCGGAGTACGGAACTCCGAGGGCGGACCGGGGGTGTCGACGTGTCTCAGGCCTTGGCGCCCGTGACCTCCGCCGTCTCGCTCGGGCTGTCCTGCGGCGTCTTTGCCGGGGCAGCGGCGCGCTTCGCCGGGATGAAGGTGGCGATGAGGAAGGCGAGGAGGGCTGCTCCGGCGCCGAGGGCCATGATGACCTTGAAGCCGTTCTCCGAGGGCAGTGCGTAGCCGCCGAAGTCGGTGGTCATCTGGGCGAGGATGACACCGGCGATGGCGCTGGCGAAGCTGGTGCCCAGGGAGCGCATCAGGGTGTTGAGGCTGTTGGCGGCACCGGTCTGGGTGGGGTCGACCGCGCCCATGATCAGGGCGGGCAGGGCGCCGTAGGTGAAGCCGATGCCGCCGCCGATGATGCAGGAGACCAGGACGAGGTGCCAGACCTCCGACATGAGCACGATGTTGAGGCCGTAGCCGGCGGCCACGATCAGGGCGCCGATCATCAGGGTGAGCTTGGGGCCCTTGGCCTTGGTGATGGCGGCGGAGACGCCGGACATCACCATCATGACGAGGCCCTGGGGGGCGAGGACCAGGCCGACGGTGAGCATGGACTTGCCCAGGCCGTAGCCGGTGGCTTCGGGGAGCTGGAGCAGCTGCGGCAGGACCAGGGACATCGCGAACATCGAGAAGCCGAGCGCGATCGAGGCGAGGTTGGTGAACAGCACCTGGGGCTTGGCGGTGGTGCGCAGGTCGACCAGGGGCTCGCTGCTGCGCAGCTCGTAGAGGCCCCAGGCGAGCAGGATCACTACCGAGCCAATGCCGAGACCAAGGGTGCCGGCGGACGTCCAGCCCCAGTCGCCGCCCTTGGAGACCGCCAGCAGCAGGGTCACCAGTCCGGCGGACAGGCCCAGTGAACCGACCAGGTCGAAGCGGCCGCCGGCCCGCACGTCGGACTCGGGCACCATCAGCAGCACGAGCAGGAAGGAGACGGCGCCCAGGACGGCGGAGGTCCAGAAGAGGATGTGCCAGTCGAAGTTGTCGGCGATGAAGGCGGCGGAGGGCAGGCCGAGGGCGCCGCCGACACCGAGCGAGGCGCTCATCATGGCGGTGGACCCGGCGAGCCGCTCGGCCGGCAGTACGTCGCGCATGATGCTGATGCCGAGCGGGATGACGCCGGCGGCCAGGCCCTGCAGGGCGCGTCCGGCGATCATCGGGATCACGGAGTCGGCCAGTGCGCAGACGACCGAGCCGGAGATCAGCAGGACGATGCTGACCAGGAGCATGCGGCGCTTGCCGTACATGTCGCCGAGGCGGCCGACCACGGGGGTGGCGACGGCGGCCGCGAGCAGGGTGGCGGTGACCGCCCAGGCGGTGTTCGACGCCGAGGCGTCAAGAAGCTTCGGCAGTTCGGGGACGATCGGGATGACGAGCGTCTGCATCAGCGCGACGACGATCCCGGCGAAAGCCAGCACCGCCACGACGGCGTTGGACCGCGACGGGGCGGCCCCCGCTGCGGCGGGTCGGGCAAGGGCGTCGGACATGGCAGGGCCTCCGTGAACAGGAAGGATTGCTTGAGTTACTCAACCATAAGCGTATTGCTTGACTTAAGCAAGTTGGCGCTCGGGGGTCATACGGGCAGCTCGGCGACGACCTCGAAACCGCCCTGCGGACGACGCCCCGCACGGACGCGGCCGCCGACCGAAAGGGCACGCTCGCCCATCCCGAGCAGGCCGTATCCGCCCTGGGCCGCAGCGGCGGGGACGCTGCCCTCATTGGTGACCGTGATGCCGAGGAGCCCGGGGGAGTAGGTGAGCCGCACCTCGGCCGAGTGGGTGTCGGCGTGCTTGGTGACGTTGGTGAGCGCCTCCTGCACGATGCGGTACGCGGTGAGGTCCGCACCGGCGGGGAGCGGCTGCGGCTCGCCCTCGCTGACGATGTTCACCGTGAGGCCGGCGTGCCGGAACGAGGCGGCGAGATCGGGCAGCCGGGCGAGCCCGACCGGTGGGCTCGCGTCGGCGGTGTGCCGCAACAGGCCCACCGTCGCCTTGAGTTCGCGCATCGCGGCCGCGGTCGTACCGCTCAGGTCGAGGGCCAGCCGCCCGGCCTCCTCGGGCCGCGCGGGCAGATGCCTGGCGACCGCGCCGGCCTGGAGGTTCGCGAGAACGAGGTGATGGGCGACCACGTCGTGCAGGTCCCGGGCGATGCGGACCCGCTCCTCGGCGACCCGGCGCCGGGCCTCCTCCTCCCGGGTCCGCTCCGCGTCCTCGGCCCGGGCCCGCACCGCGTCGAGATAGGCGGTGCGCAGACGGGCCACCGTCCCGAGAGAGGTGGGCAGCAGCAGCCACGCGGTGGGGCCGAGCAGTTTGAGCACCAGAGGTTCGTCGGTGGGACCGGCGATCAGTGAGGTGATCACGAGGGCGGTGATGGCCGCGCAGGCGGCGGTGTTGGCGGTCCTGCGGTCGGTGCGTAGGGCCAGCGAGTACAGCGCGAGCATCAGCGGCCCCAGCAGCAGAACCGTGAGGAGATACCCCAGCGCGGCCGAGGCCGCGGCGCAGACCAGGGTCACCGCGACCGTCGTACGGGGGTGGCCGCGGTGCCGGAGCAGTGCGAGACACGCGACGCCGGCCAGGAGTACTCCGGGCCACCAGGAGACCCGGAGCTCGTGGCCGGGGAGGGTGACGAGGCTGCCGGGGATCGCGCAGGCGAACAGTGCGGCGGCCATGGCTGTGTCGAGAGGGCGGAGGCGGGAGCCGACGGAGGGCTGGAGATGGTCGATCATGGTGTGGGGTTCCGGTCCGGGCCCGGGGTTCCCGCGGTCGGCGGAAACGCCATGAGCCGATGGCCGTCTACGCGGTTCGGCCGAAGCGCCCCGAAGGGAGGCGGGGCCGCATCACCTATGCGGCTCCGCAGCGTGGGCGCGACCAGCCACGACGGCGCCGCGATTGGCGACGGCCTGTTTCGGCGTCACCGACGGAGCGTTCAGGCCTCGTCGTCGAACGTGACGACGACCTTCTCCGCGGCCCCCGGCGTCAGTGCCAGCTCGAAGGCCCGCTCGACCTCGCCGAACGGCACCCGGTGGCTGATCAGCCGGGCGAACCGCTCGTGGTGCTCGACGAGTTCGGGCGTGACCTCGAAGATCTCGGTCGGATAGCCCTGCGAGGCGATCAGCGTCAGCTCGCTGCGCAGCATCCCGCCGAGGTCGATGGCGTCGGACTTCTTCTGTACGGCGACCATGACCAGCTTGGCGTGCCACTTGGCGTTGTCGACGACGGCCTGGAAGACGGCGGGGGCGCCGGCGGCGTCGAAGTAGATGTCGGTGCCGGGACGGGGCTGGCCGAGGGCGTTGGCGGCCTGGCCGTGCAGTTCCGTCAGCCGTTCGGTGACGTTCTCCGTGGCCGAGTTGATGACGGCGTCGGCGCCGACCGCCAGGGCCGTCTCCAGGCGCTCGGGAAGGATGTCGACGACCACGACGTGCGCCACGCCCCGCAGCTTCAGCCAGATGGCGGCGCCCAGTCCGATGGGCCCGGCACCGAAGACGACGACCTTGTCGGCGGGGATCGCCCCGGAGCGGTTGACGGCGTGCCGGGCGACCGCCATCGGCTCGTTCAGCGAGGCGACCTCGAAGGGGACCGTGTCGGGGAAGACCGTGACGTTCTTGCCGGTCTCGACGCCCTCGACCAGCAGGTACTCGCTCATGGCGCCGTGCGCGCCGCCGCAGCCGATGATCCCGGAGGACACGCCCTGCGGGTTCACCACGACCCGGTCGCCGACCTTGACGTCGGTGACCTCGGCGCCGACCTCGACGATCTCGCCGGCGGGCTCGTGGCCCAGCGGGATCGCCCGCATCGAGCCGTCCGCGCCGGCCGGCATGCCGCCGAGATGGAGGAAGAAGGTGTCGGTGCCGCAGATACCGCAGGCGCGGATCCTGACGAGCGCGTCCGTGGGGCCGGGGGCGGGGCGCTCGACGCCGCGCACGTCGACCTTGTCCTTGGCGGTGAGGACCGACTTCATCGTGGCCATGGAGAGTCTCGCTTTCTGGAGGTACTGCCAAGAGGTGTTGCCGGACTCGGGCGAGTCCTGACAGGTCGGGCGCAAGGGTGACCCGACCGGAGTCGTGGATGTCACCGGGGCCGGCGGCGGGCCGGGGGAGTGGCCCCGCCGCCGGGCCCGGTGACCGCGCCGTACCCCGTCCCCACGGGTCGGGCGCAAGGGGCCGCATCCGCTCAACGCGGCCCCCGGTCCGGGTGTGCGTGGCCGGAAGCGGTCGAGCGCCTCCGGCCCACGCGGACCGGTTTACTTGAGTTAGGCAAGCACGGTTGTATTACTTAAGTCAAGCAACCAACTTCGCATTGCTTAAGTTAGGCAAGTACCTCTAGGGTGGTGTCATGACCGCAGAAGCGCCGGCCTCGGCGACCCTGGCCGAGATAGAGCGAGTGCTCAGCCGGGTCACCTACCTGGCCGGGCGGAGTCGACGGCACGAGCGCCTCATGGCGATGGCCGGGGTGCCGCTCGACCGCGCGGCCGTGGCGATTCTGCGGCACATCGCGGAGAGCGAGCCCCTGCGCCCCGGGGTGCTGGCGGTCCGGCTCTCCGTGGAGGCCTCCCATGTCACCCGCCAGCTACGGCAGTTGGAGCGGCGCGGGTACGTGATCCGCGTCGCGGACCCGGAGGACCGCCGGGCCCAGCGCGTCCAGCTCACCGACGAGGGCCTGGCCGCGATCGGCCGTGTCCGCGAGGTCGGCCGCCGCTACCTCGAACAGGCCCTGGGCAACTGGTCCGACGACGACCTGCGACAGCTGGCCGCCCTCTTCCACCGGCTCGTCCACGACTTCGCCGACCATGCCGAGGCCCCTGTCGGCCCACCCTTCTCCGCCTGACCGTACCGCCGTCCGGACCCCACGATTGGTCTTGCCATGTACGCGCATCTCCTGGAGAAACCGTCACCGCCCCGCGGCGCCGGACAGCACGTTCTGGTCGTCGTGGGCGATCCCGGCGACGCCGAACTGCTCACCACCACCCTGGAGTTGGCCGGATACCGGGTCGACACCGCGGACAGCGGTGCCGAGGGCATGGCACGGCTCACCCGGCAGCGGTTCGACCTGGTGGTCCTGGATGCCGCCCTGCCCGACCTGCCGGACCTCGCCCAGGGCCGCCGGATGGCCCCCGCGGACCGGCCCCCACTGCTCTTCCTCGCCTCCTGCGACTCCCTGCACCGGCTCCTGCCCGAACTCGGCCTGGGCGAGGAGGACTACGTCATCAAACCCGTACGCGTCCCCGAGGTACTGGCCCGGGCACAGGTACTGCTGCGCCGCCGATGTCCCGGGCCCCGTCCCGGGATGCCCGGATACGGCGATCTGGTCCTGGACGACACGACGTGCCGCGCCCGCCGCGGACCCCGGCGGCTCGACCTCACGCCCGCCGAGTACCGGCTGCTGCGCCATCTGCTCGCCAACGCGGGGCGCGTGCTGTCGAAGGAGCAGATCAGTCGGCATGTGTGGGGGGAGTTCCGGGGACACCAGGCGATCGAGAAGCTCGTCTCCCGGCTGCGGCACAAGGTGGACGAGGAGGGGCCCGCGCTGATCCATACGCGCCGGGGGTTCGGGTACTGGCTCGGAGGCTGAGCGCTCCGCTGGAAGCGCAGGGACGAACCTGCGGGCCGGTGGGCCGGAGCGGCATTTGCGTGAAGACACCCGCCACCGCGAGCAGCGCACAACACACGTCCACGCGCCGCCGGGTGGCCGCCAGGGCGAGGGCCGGCGGGCCCGCGACGTACCGGCGGACCGCGACGAGGGCTGGGCTGCGACCATGGGCGACAAGCGTGCCTGCAATAGGGCAGACAAAATTGTTGACAATCTTGTTTGACTGGATTTAGGTTCGACAGGCACTCACTCAGGGAGGGCACGATGCCGAAAGAAGCCCGTCCGAGCACCGGGGAGCAGGCCAAACAGCATGCGCTCGCGCAGCTGCGGCAGGCGATCCTGCACGGCGAGATGGCACCGGCGCAGCGGCTGGTGGAGAACGAGCTCGCCGAGCAGTTCGGTGTGACGCGGGCCAGCATCCGCGCGGCACTCATCGATCTGGAGTCCCAGGGGCTCGTGGAGCGGATCCGCAACCGTGGTTCACGGGTGCGGGTGGTGACCGTGGACGAAGCGGTCGCCATCACCGAGTGCCGCATGGTCCTCGAAGGGCTGTGCGCGTCGAAGGCGGCGGTCGCGGCGAGCGACGAGCAGCTGGTCGAACTCACCGACCTCGGTACGGCCATGTCCAAGGCCGTCGCCGACGGCGAGCCGGTCACCTACTCCGAGCTCAACCACGAACTGCACGTCCGTATCCGGGAGTTCTCCGACCAGCGGACCGCGCAGGAACTGCTGGAGCGGCTCAATGCCCAACTGGTGCGTCACCGCTTCCAGTTGGCGCTGCGTCCGGGGCGTCCGCAGCAATCCCTGAGTGAGCATCTGACCATGATCGAGGCGATCAGGGCCAGGGACCCGCAGGCGGCCGAGACGGCCGTCCGCGCCCACCTCACCAGCGTGATCGAGGCGCTGCGCGACTGATCACGGCGGTGCGGGGCGGGCGCCCACCTGTCACCGAGGAGATTTCAGCATGCCCCAGGCCAACGCGCCCGCCAGCCCACGATCGACACTCGTCATCACCGCGCACGCCGGCGACTTCGTGTGGCGCGCGGGTGGTGCCATCGCCCTGGCCGCTTCCCGCGGCGAGAAGGTCACCATCGCCTGTCTGACCTTCGGTGAGCGCGGTGAGTCCGCCAAGGCGTGGCGCGAGGGCAGGAAGCTGGACGAGATCAAGGCGATACGCCGGGAGGAGGCGGAGCGGGCCGCGGCCACCCTCGGCGCCGAGGTCCGGTTCTTCGACGCCGGCGACTACCCGCTCCTTGCCACCCCCGAGCTGACCGACCGGCTCGTCGAGGTCTACCGCGGCACCCAGCCCGACGTCGTGCTCACCCACCCCGTCGAGGACCCCTACAACGGCGACCACCCGGCCGCCAGCCGCATGGCCCTGGAGGCCCGCGTCCTCGCGCAGGCCATCGGCTACCCCGGCCCCGGCGAGATCATCGGCGCCCCTCCGGTCTTCTTCTTCGAGCCGCACCAGCCCGAGATGAGCGGCTTCAGGCCCGAGGTCCTCCTCGACATCACCGAGGTCTGGGACACCAAGCGCAAGGCCATGGAGTGCCTCGCGGCCCAGCAGCACCTGTGGGACTACTACACCGACCTCGCCGTCCGCCGCGGCGTTCAGCTCAAGCGCAACGCCGGTCCGAACCTGGGCCTGGCCCACAAGACCATGGCCGAGGCGTACATGCGTCCTTACCCGCAGATCGCGAAGGAGCTGGCGTGATGGGCGTGATCGTCACCGACCCGCCGAAGGCGGACCTGAAGGACGTCGACGCGCTGGCACAGTACGGCGTGGCCACCGTCAGCGAGGCGATGGGCCGAACCGGCTTGCTGGGCCCGGGGATTCGCCCCGTTCAGCAGGGGGTTCGGGTCGCCGGTACGGCTGTCACCGTCCTCAGCTGGCCCGGCGACAACCTCATGATCCACGCTGCTGTCGAGCAGTGCGGCGAGGGCGACATCCTGGTCGTCACGACCACCTCGCCGTGCACGGACGGCCTGTTCGGCGAGCTGTTCGCGACCGCCCTGAAGCAGCGCGGGGTGCGCGGCGTCGTCACCGGCACCGGCATCCGCGACACCCAGGAGCTGCGTGACATGGGCTTCGCCGCCTGGTCCCGCGCGGTCTCCTCGCAGGGCACGGTCAAGGCCACCGGCGGCTCGGTCAACGTCCCGATCGCCATCGACGGTCAGGTGATCCGCCCCGGCGACGTGATCCTCGCCGACGACGACGGTGTCGTGGTCGTCCCGCGTGAGCGCGCGGCGGAGACGGCTGTGAAGTCCGAGGCCCGCGAGGCCAAGGAGGCCGCCACCCGCGCCGCCTTCATCGAGGGCCAACTGGGCCTGGACCGCTACGGGTTGCGGGACACGCTCAAGCGGCTCGGCGTCGAGTACCGGTCGTACGACGAGTACACGGGGGAGTCGTCGTGAGCTCCGTGCCCGAGGAGGTGCCCTGTCTGCTGATGCGGGGCGGCACCTCCAAGGGCGCCTACTTCCTCGCCGCCGACCTCCCTGCCGAACCCGTCCTGCGCGACGACCTGTTGTTGCGCATCATGGGCAGTCCGGACGAGCGGCAGATCGACGGTCTGGGCGGTGCCCATCCGCTCACCAGCAAGGTGGCCGTCGTCTCGCCGTCCGCCGATCCGCAGGCCGACGTCGACTATCTCTTCCTCCAAGTTGTCGTAGACCGCCCCGAGGTGAGTGGCCGTCAGAACTGCGGGAACATCCTCGCCGGAGTCGGCCCCTTCGCCGTCGAGCGCGGACTGGTCCCGGCGGGGGAGGAGCTCACCCGCGTCCGGATCCGCATGGTCAACACCGGCGACCACGCCACGGCGACCTTTCCCACTCCGGGCGGCCGGGTCGACTACACCGGCTACGCACAGATCTCCGGAGTGCCGGGGACAGCCGCTCCGGTGGTCATCGAGTTCCCGGCCGGGGCGGGCGAGCTGCTGCCCACGGGAAGCGTCCGCGACGAGATCGACGGCGTCCAGGTGACCTGCGTGGACAACGGAATGCCCACCGTGCTGATCGCCGCCGGCTCGCTGAAGGTCACCGGGTACGAGTCGCCCAAGGACCTGGAGGAGGACCCGACGCTCGCCGACCGGCTGCGCCGGATCCGCCTGGCGGCGGGCCGGCTGATGGGCCTCGGGGACGTCTCGGGCACCACCGTCCCCAAGCTCACGCTCCTTGCCCCGCCCCGCGAAGGCGGCGCGGTCACCACCCGCACTTTCATACCGGTGCGCTGCCACACCTCGATCGGTGTGCTCGGCGCGGCCAGTGTGGCCGCCGGGCTGCGGATCGACGGCGGCGTGGGGGCGGATCTCGCGGAGCTCCCTCCCGAAGGCGACCGGATTCGCATAGAACATCCCACCGGATTCCTCGACATCGAAAGCAGCCTCGGGACCACCCCCGAAGGCCTCCCCACCGCCCGCCGCACGGCCGTGGTCCGCACGGCCCGCAAGCTCTTCGACGGCACCGTCTTCCCCAGGGCTGCCGCACGACCCCAAGGAGGTCACCGATGACTCCGCCGCTCGGCGACATCGCGCACATCGGCCACGCCCAGCTGTTCACCCCGGACCTGGACGCCAGCGTCGGCTTCTTCACCGACTACCTGGGCCTCACGGTCAACGGACAGGACGGCGACACCGTCCGTCTGCGGACCTTCGACGACTACGAGCACCACAGCCTGGTCCTCACCGCCCGCGAACAGCCCGGCCTCGGCCGGCTCGCCCTGCGCACCTCCAGCGAGGAGGCCCTCCATCGCCGTGTCGAAGCGATCGAGGCGGCGGGAGGCACCGGAAAGTGGGTCGAGGACGAACCGGGTATCGGCCGCCTCTACGTCACCACCGACCCGGACGGCCATGAACACGCCCTGTACTGGGAGAGCGAGCACTACCGGGCCCCCGAGGAGCTCAGGCCCGCGCTGAAGAACCAGCCGCAGGCCAAACCCAACCGGGGCGTGGGCGTGCGGCGGTTGGACCACATCAACTTCCTGGCCGCCGACGTGCTCGCCAACGCCGAGTTCCAGCAGAACCTCCTCGGCGCCCGGCCCACCGAGCAGATCCGGCTGGACAGCGGGAGGATCGCGGCGCGCTGGCTGACGTACACGAACAAGTCGTACGACGTCGTCTACACCTCGGACTGGACCGGCAGCGCCGGACGGCTGCACCACATCGCCTTCGCGACCGACACCCGCGAGGACGTCCTGCGCGCCGCCGATCTCGCCATCGACAGCGGTGTGTTCATCGAGACAGGCCCGCACAAGCACGCCATCCAGCAGACGTTCTTCCTCTACGTCTACGAGCCGGGCGGCAACCGCATCGAGCTGTGCAACCCGCTCACGCGGCTCGTCCTCGCGCCCGACTGGCCGCTGATCACCTGGACCGAACAGGAGCGCAGGAAGGGGCAGGCCTGGGGTTTGCGGACCATTGAGTCGTTCCACACCCACG
Organism: Streptomyces sp. WM6386; assembly: GCF_000972385.1. Taxonomy (GTDB): domain Bacteria; phylum Actinomycetota; class Actinomycetes; order Streptomycetales; family Streptomycetaceae; genus Streptomyces. The sequence goes on along the minus strand of NZ_JXTE01000007.1, from coordinate 89,116 downwards.
GGACGCCGCCGGTGGTCTGAGCTGGGCAAAGGGCCGCCCGCCAATGATTGTCGATGGGATTGTTGACAAAAACGTTGACTCTTGGCGGGTGGCTCCTTAGCGTCTGGCGCACCAAGCACGAGAGGTAACCAACGATGTCTTCCTCCCCTTCCCCTTCCCCCTCCCTGTCCGCTCGCGGCAGCAGACTGGCCTTCCTGGTCGTCGGTCTGTGCTGGCTGGCCGTGCTCTTCGACGGCCTCGACATGTTCATCTACGGCTCGGTGCTGCCGCACCTGCTGGAGACGAAGACCTTCGGTCTCACCGCCGATCAGGCCGGCGACCTCGGCTCCTACGCCACCTTCGGGATGCTGATCGGCGCGCTCACCGCCGGCACCGTCGCCGACCGCGTCGGCCGCAAGAAGCTCATGGTTGCCTCCGTGACCCTCTTCTCGCTGGCCTCCGGCGTCTGCGCCATGGCGGGCAGCGTCGAGGTCTTCGGCCTCGGCCGCACCCTGGCGGGCATCGGCCTCGGCGGCCTGCTGCCCACCGCCATCAGCATGGTCTGCGACTACGCCCCGCGCGGCCGCGGCGCCCTCGTCATCGGCCTGCTGATGACCGCCCACCACGCGGGCGGCATCCTCTCCGCCTACGTCGCCAAGTGGCTCATCGACCCCGTCGGCTGGCGCGCCGCGTTCTGGGTCTGCGTGCTCCCGCTGCTCTTCGCGCCGGTGCTCGCCAGGTTCCTGCCCGAGTCGCTGAGCTTCCTCGTCGCCAAGGGCCGCACCGAGGAGGCCCGCGCGCTGGCCGAGCGGTACGACGTCGAACTGCCCGCCGCCAAGGGCGGAAAGCAAGCCGCGGCCGAGCGCTGGAACTCCCTGCTCAACCTGTTCCGGGGCGGCGAGTGGATCCAGACCCTGCTGTACTGGCTCGCTTCCTTCGGCGGACTGCTCCTGGTCTACGGCGTCGCCACCTGGCTGCCCACGCTGATGCGCGCCGAGGGCTACGAGCTCGCCAACGCGCTGACCTTCGTCGTCGTCTTCAACCTCGGCGGCATCGTGGGCATGCTCGTCGCGGGCCGGGCCGCCGACCGCTTCGGTGCGCCGCGTATCTCGGCACTCTGGTTCGCGCTGACCGCCGCGGGCGTCTTCCTGCTCAGCGTCCACATGCCGATGGGCGTGACCATGGTGGTCGTCTTCTTCACCGGAGTCTTCCTCAACAGCGCCCAGACGATGATCTACGCGACGGTCTCGATCGCCTCCACCCCGGACAGCCGTGCCACCGCCGTCGGCTGGACCTCCGGCATGGGCCGCTTCGGCGCCGTCTTCGGCCCGTGGCTCGGTGGCCAGCTGCTCGCCGCGGGCAACGGGGAGTTCGGCTTCACCGCCTTCGCGATCGCCGGACTGTCGTCCATGGTCTTCATCGGGATCGCCGCACTGCGCAGCTCCAAGCCGGCCGCGCGCAGCGGTGCGGACCAGGAGCTGGTCGGCGCTCACTGACCGGGTCGGGGGGAAGGACGGAAGCCGGTCACCGCATGCGCTGCGGAGACCGGCCTCCGGCATGTCAGAGGTCCACGACGAGGTCCGGGGCGGCGATGTCGAGGGGGTCGGCGAAGGCTTCACCGGCCGCTTCCAGAGCCGCCCCCGGGTCGGTGCCCGGCCACAGGTGGGTGAGCAACAGCCTTGCCGCACCCGCCTGATGGGCGTACCGGCCTGCCAGCCGTGCGGTCAGCAGATAGGGCTCGTCGGCCTCCGGAACCTTCTCCACGTACGTCGCCTCCGACAGGAACAGATCGGCCCCGGCGGCCAAGTGCTCGATGTCGGGGCTGGGGCCGGTGTCGCCGGTGTAGGCGAGCACCGCGTCGGCTGTGGCGAGCCGGATGCCGGCGTTGGGCACGAAGTGCGGCAGGAGCCAGGTGTCGGCTGTGAACGGGCCGATGCCCATGCGGTCGCCGGGGGTGAACTCACGGAGCTCGTAGGCGCCCGCCAGCATGCTCGGCTTGTCCAGCGCCAGAACGGCGTCCGCCGCGCCGTGCGGTGCGAACACCGGAAGGGATGGCGGCGGGTCGTCGCTCAAGCCCCGTGCGCGCAGCAGGGGATTGAGGTCGGCGCAGTGGTCGGGATGACCGTGGCTGAGCAGGACGGCGTCGACCTCGTCGACGGTGCCGTGTCTCAACAGCCGGGGCAGCGAGGCGTATCCGGGATCGACGAGCAGCCGGAACCCTTCGTGTTCGACGAGATAGCCGCTGCACGCCTGGTCTGCGGTGGGCCAGGCGCCGCAGCCGCCGAGAACCGTGAGTCGCATGCAGCGGACCATAACCGGCGGGCTGGGGAGGGGCGTTGGGATTTTCGGAGGCTCAGTCCTTGCCCATCTGATCCAGCCGGTGACCGTTTCGGCGGTCAGCCGACGGCTTCCCGCACATGCCGGGCAATCAACGTGTACGTCTCCCGCGCCTTCACCTCGTCCTTGCCGTCGTAGCCGTGGTCGGCGCCGGTCACGTCATGGTGCCCGGCGAGCGCGCCCACGGACCGCAGCCGGTCGGCGTAGCTCTGTGCCTCCGCCTTCAGGAGGTCGTACTCGGCCGTGACGATCAGCGCCGGGGCGATGCCCTTCAGGTCGGCGGTGTCCGACGGGTGCGCGGGGGAGGCGAGCCGGTCGCGGCGCAGCCGTACGTCCGGGATGTACGAGGTGTCGAAGACGTCGGCCATCCAGGGCCGCAGCATCGGCCGGGCGACGGCCGCCTTCTTGTGCCGGGCGCCGGTCGCCAGGTCGAGCGGCGGGTAGTGCAGGACCTGGAGGGCGATCCCGGGGCCGGCCTCCTCCAGCGCCTGGCGGGCCACGGCTGCCGCGAGCCCGCCGCCCGCGCTCTGCCCGCCCACCGTGAGCCGGCCGCCGTCCCAGCCCTGCTCGGTGCCGTGCTCGGCGACCCAGCGGACGACCTCGTAGGCCTGCCGGGCCGGCGCCGGGAACGGGTGCTGGGGGGCGACCACGTAGTCCACGTTGATCACGACCACGCCCGCCTCCGCGGCCAGGAACCGGCACAGCGGGTCGTCCAGCTCGGTCAGCGTCATGACGTATCCGCCACCGTGGAAGTTGACGTGCACCGCAGGCGTCGCACCGTCGGTGACGGTCGGCAGATAGACCGTGGCGCGGGCCGGGGCCATCGACGTCGGGATCGTCAATTCCCTTACCCTGCGCGGGAATTCGGGGAAGCGGGCGTACGACGAGCCGGCCAGACGCCGGCCGGCCAGCCGGGTCGTTCGCTGCATCGCGATGGCCGCGAGGGCGGCGATCGGGGGTCGAGCCAAGAGGGACATGCGGCCGAACTTACTTGAGTCAGGCAAGGAGAAGCTAGGCCTTCGTGCGCACGCCGTCCAGGGCGATCGACATGACCCGCCTGCGCTGGGCGTCGTCGTCGAAGGACGTAGCGGTGATGCCCGCGACCATGCGCAGCAGCTCGACGAAGTCCATGTCCGTGCGTGCCTCGCCGGCCTGCTGGGCACGGGCGAACAGGGGGCGGCCGGCCGCGTACATCGACTCGCGGCAGGCGGTGAAGATCTCCGACTCGTCGTTGAGGGCCTCGCGGACGGCCCGCTTCGTGACCATGTAGCCCGCGAACCGGTCGAGCCATGCGGTCAGGGCGTCCCAGGGCTCCCGGTCGGCCACTTCCTCGGCGACCCGCACCAGGGTGTTCACCTCGTCCGCGTACACGGTCTCGAAGAGATGGCGCCTGGTGGGGAAGTTCCGGTACAGCGTGCCGATGCCGACGCCCGCCCGCCGGGCGATGTCCTCCAGGGAGGCCTCCGCCCCGTGCTCCGCGAAGGCCTCGCGGGCGGCGGCCAGCAGGGCGTCGTAGTTGCGGGCGGCGTCCTTCCGGGTGGGACGGCGGGCCGCGACGATCTCGCTGACGGGGGACGACTGGGCGGTCACGGAAGCCTCCCGGGGCTGAAACGGAGGTCAACCTCCGTTCCGGGTTGAAGCGGAGGTGAGCCTCCGCTAGAGTGGAGGCGTGCCTCCACTTTATCAGTCGAGGTGCGTCCCTGCCCTTTCCGCGACCGCTTCCCACGAGGCTCCGGCCGCACTCTGTGTTCGGAGAGGCTCTCCATGCCCCGCAAGTCCACCCGCCTCACCTTCGCGGTCCTCGCGACCGGTGCCGGCGTGTTCGCCATGCTGCAGTCGCTGATCGCGCCGGCCCTGCCGACCGTCCAGCACGCACTGCACACCTCGCAGTCCACCGCGACCTGGGTGATGACGGCGTATCTGCTGTCCGCCTCGGTCTTCACCCCGATCCTCGGCCGCATCGGCGACCTGATCGGCAAGAAGCGCACCCTCGTCGCCGTCCTGCTCGTCGTCCTGGCCGGCTGTCTGCTCGCCGCCCTCGCGCCGAACATCGGCATGCTGATCGTCGCCCGGGTCGTCCAGGGCGTCGGCGGCGCCCTGTTCCCGCTCTCCTTCGGCATCATCCGCGACGAGTTCGCCCCGTCCGAGGTCCCCGGCAGCATCAGCAACCTGTCCGCCGTGATCGCCGCGGGCGGCGGAGTCGGCATCGTCGCGGCCGGACCCATCGTCTCCGCGCTCGACTACCGCTGGCTGTTCTGGATCCCCGTCGCGGTCGTCGCGGCAACCACTCTGATCGCCCTGCGCTACGTCCCCGAGTCACCCAGCCGGGCCGAGGGCAGGGTCAGTTGGCTCGGCGCCGTCCTGCTGTCGGCGTGGCTGGTGGCCCTGCTGCTGCCGCTGAGCCAGGCGGGCACATGGGGCTGGGGGTCGGCCCGGGTGCTCGGCCTGTTCGCCGTGGCCGTCGTCCTGTTCGTGCTGTGGCTGCTGGCCGAGGCCCGCTCGCGCTCCCCGCTGATCGACCTGCGGGTCATGCGACTGCCCGCGGTGTGGACGACCAACACCGTCGCGTTCCTCTTCGGCGCGGGCATGTACGCGCTCTGGTCCTTCCTGCCGGCCTTCGTGCAGACGCCGAGCTCGGCCGGGTACGGCTTCGGCGCGAGCGTCACGACCTCCGGACTGCTGATGCTGCCGATGCTGCTGGCGATGTTCTGCTCCGGCATCCTCAGCGGCCGGCTGGCACCCGTGGTCGGCGCGAAGGCGCTGCTCACCACCGGCGCCGCGCTCGGCGCGGTGGCCCTCGGATTCCTCGCCCTCTGGCACGCCGCGCAGTGGCAGATCGCCGTCGTCGCGGGAGTGTTCGGCCTCGGCATCGGACTGGCCTTCGCCTCGATGGCCAACCTGATCGTCGGCAGCGTGCCGCCCGAGCAGACCGGCGCCGCCACCGGTATGAACGCCAACATCCGCACCATCGGCGGCTCCATCGGCGCCGCTGTCACGAGCGTCCTGGTCACCGGCCGGCTCCAGCCCTCCGGGCTGCCGTACGGTTCCGGCTACACCCACGGCTTCACCCTGCTCGCGGCCCTGTGCCTCGCCGCCGCCCTGGCCGCCCTGCTGGTGCCGGTCCGCCGGGCGGGCCGTGCGACCGGGACGGCGCGGGCCACGGGCGAACCGTCGGAGGCCGGCCGGCCGACGGCCGTACGCGGCTGACGTCCGCCGTCGTCACGTCCATGCGGTAGGGTTTACCTGCGTGTTCCCGCGGTTCGTCCGGGGGAGTCGCACCGGGACGTGGCGCAGCTTGGTAGCGCACTTGACTGGGGGTCAAGGGGTCGCAGGTTCAAATCCTGTCGTCCCGACGGTGTGAAGGGCCTTCGCGGGCAGCAGCCCGCGAGGGCCCTTCGTCTTTCCCTCAGCGCAGGCCCAGCCGCTGCCGGTACCGCGGCAGCGGTCCGGCGTTCGCCAGTACGGCGGCGCAGCGGGCGTCGGCCGCGCAGGTCTGCCCGGGGTCGCGCGGGGACAGCAGGGTGTTGCCGGTGAACTCGAGGTCGTGCGGGTCTCCGCACCCCTCGTCGGGGTGTGCCTCGTCGGCCGGCGGCCACGCCCCGGGGAAGTCCCGCCGCTCCAGCCATGAGGGCACCGCGTCGTCCCAGAAGTTGCCGCGGTAGCGCACGTTGCGGACGGGGCGGTCGCCCCACTCCTCGCTGCATCCGCCGATGGCGGCGACATAGTCGTAGACCGCGTTGCCGTCCACGGTGGTCCAGTTGGTGCTGTCGTCGGTGTAGATCCCGACGTTCCACTCGCCGTACTTGCTGCTGGTCACCGCGTTGCCGCTGAGGACGGCGCCGTCGGCGAACGAGGTGCCCTGTTCGCCCCGCAGGTAGATGCCGCCGCCGTCGGCCAGGAGCCGGTTCGTCGCGAAGACGCGGTTGCCGAGGATGCGGTTGCCGCGCATGATGCCGCGCAGGTCGTCGGCGGGACCGGACAGGATGCCGGTGTAGGGGACGTGGTCGACCTGGTTGTGCGCGATGGTGGTGTGCTGGGTCGCGGTGTCCCAGATGGCGGAGGCGGCGTGGTACTCCGCGCCGATGTGGTGGATCCGGTTGTTGGTGATCCGGTTGCCGCGGTCGGTGCCCTTCTGGTCCGGCGGGACCACTCCCATCAGGATGCCGCCGTCGGAGACGTCGTCGATGAGGTTTCCGTCGATGGTGTTGTACGAGCTGTTCCGCGACAACTCCAGTGCCTGGGCGCCGAGACGGGTGAACCGGTTGCCCTCCAGCGTGATCCGCTCGGCGGCGCGGAAGGCGACCGTACCGGGCACCGTCAGCAGCCGCGCGTCGTCGCCCTTTCCGGGCCGCAGATACATGCTCCACGCGGAGGCGAACCCGGCGGGCTCGCTGGGCGCCAGCCAGGTGGCGTCCGCGAACGTCAGACCCCGCAGGCCGATGTCGTGCAGGGGGCGGCCCGGTCGGCCGGTGCCGGTGACCAGGTTCTCCAGGACCGGGGCGATCACCTCGGCGCGGCGCATGTCCTGACCGGGGCGCGGGAAGTAGAGCAGCTCGTGGTGACCGGGGCGGGAGCGGTCGAGGTACCAGCCGCCGGGCTCGGGCTCGAAGCTGGGGGAGTTCTCGACAGCCGTCGGTGAGGTGAGCAACTCCGGTCCGCCGTACAGGGCTTGGGCCAGGTCCCAGCAGGGCTGGTCCATCGTGATGGCGGTGCCGGAGACACCGGCGACTCCGCAGCGGCCTTCCACATAGCCGCCGCGGTAGACGAACTCGATGTCGGCGGGGTTCTTCCAACTCCGCGGCACGGCGCTGGTGGTGACGTAGCCGCTCTTCGTCACCCTCAGCGTGCCGTCGAAGCCGGCGCCCTCGCGGGAGAGCCGGGTGGCGCGGCGCCCGTCGACGTAGAGCTGCCGGGTCTCCAGACCGCCCACGTCCGCGCGCCAGAACCCCCGCCGCCCCGGGTCCGGTCGCCAGCCGGAGATCCGCCGGCCGCCGCTGAGGGTGACCCGCTCCTGCCGCGGGGTCCCGTAGCCGTACGCCTGGTAGATCACCCCGGAGTCACCCGCGGCCTCCGACAGCCGCAGCGGCTCCTTGAGGGTGTACGTCCCCCCGCGCAGGTTCACCACCAGGCCGGACGTCCTCCGAGGTGCCCGGGCGCGTGCGGCCTGTTGTGCGCGTGCCGGGGTGGCGAAGGGGTGGTCCAGGGTGCCGGGCCAGGAGTCCTCGCCCCACGGGGCGACGTACAACTGCGGGCCCGCTGCGGGCTGTTCGGCCGACGCCGAGGTCGGCAGGACCGTCATCGCCACTGTCATCGCCAGCGCCACCGCGGTCGGCGCGCCCGCTCTCGTCCGATGGTGCAGGATCACCATGTTTCCCCCAGGGTGAGTTGTGTCTTCACCCTGGGGGAAGCGGGAGATGGCGGGCATCGGGCGATCGTCGCGGGAAGAACCATCCTCGGATGGCACGGACGGCTACCAAAGTAGGCGGACCACTGCCATGCCTGTCATGCGTACGGGTCGAACGCGATGCCCGAGGGCTTCGAGGCGGCGAGGTGGTACGGCAAGTCGCCGTCGTCGATCTTGAGGGTCGCCGAGCCGAAGTCCGCGCCGGTCAGCTTGTCGCGGTAGCCGGCCGGATAACCGTTCCAGCCGACGAGCCGGGGGAAGAACCATGTGCCGGTGGCGTTCTCCGCCGGTTCGTCGTTGCTGTTGGCGAAGCGGAAGCAGTGGGTCGAGATGCCGTCCTTGTGGTAGACGATCTTCGGGTGGGTGCCGTCGAAGCGGACCGCCGAGCGGGCGGCCACCTGGTAGCCGCTGTGCTGGGACACCGACACGTACCGGACCTGGTCGTCGTTGACCCACACCACGACATGCTCCCAGTCGTGCCGGTGTCCGATGGCCGCCGGGCCGAGCGTCGCCTGGTCCTTCTCGAAGTAACTGGCGTACATCACGGCACACCAGCCGTTGTTGCACTTCGCGCGTGAGTAGGTGTTGGCGTTGGCCAGTTGGGCGGGGTCGTGGCACTTGCCGTTGACATCGCCGCCGAGCTTGAGGCCGGGGTTGAGGGTGCCGTCGGCGCCGATCGCCGCGGTGGCGTAGCAGCTGTCGCGGTCGTAGTCGTACGCGGGGGAGAAGGTCTGCTCCAGGCCGTCGGCGTTCTGGGGGAGCAGGGTCAGCACGTCCGCGTGGGCGGTGGACGGGACGGCCACGAGGAACGTCAGCGCGCCGAACGCGCCGAGCAGCGCCTGGGCGAGGGGTCTGAACCGGAATGTCGACTCGGGCATCATCGCGCCGCCTTGTCAGCAGTAGAGGTTGGCGCCCGGCGCGACGCCGAGGATCGAGGTGAACCGGTTGTAGGCGTCGACGCGGCTCTGCACCTGGGCCGGGTTCTTGCCGTCGCACTCCAGGGAGCCGTTGATGCTGCGGATCGTCTGCCCGAAGCCGGCCTGGTCGACCATGGCGTTGTGCGGGGTCATCGTGCCGGGTCCGGACTGGGTGTTCCAGTACCACAGCCCTGTCTTCCAGGCCACGGCCGAGTCGTTCTGCACCAGCCAGGGGTTGCCCAGGAGATCGATACCGAGGGCGTCGCCCGCGGCCTTGTAGTTGAAGTTCCAGCTGAGCTGGATCGGCCCGCGGCCGTAGTAGGCGGCCTGGCCCGCCGGGCAGCCGTACGGGCGGCTCCAGTCGCAGTAGGTGGGGTAGTTGGCGGTGTTCTGCTCGACGATGTGGACCAGTCCGCCGGTCTCGTGGTTGACGTTGGCCAGGAACGCGGCCGCCTCCTGCTTCTTCACCGTGTCACTGCCGGTACCCGCGAACCCGGGGTAGGCGCTGAGGGCCGCGGTGAGGCCGCCGTAGGTGTAGAAGGAATTCCTGTTCGGGAACATCTGGTTGAACTGGGCCTCGGAGACGACGAACCCGGACGGCGTGGTGCCGCCCCCGCTCGCGGGCGCGTTCCACTTCTGGTTCGCCCCGCCGGAGCAGGTCCAGATCTGCAGCCGGGTGCCGTTGGCGCTGCTGTTGTCCCGGACGTCCAGGCACTTGTTCGCGGCCGGATTGACGATGTCGCGCGCCGCGGTGACCACCCACTGCTGGTTGGCGCCGCCCGAGCAGCCCCACAACTGGACCGCCGCGCCGTCGGCGGTGCCGCGGTCGACGACGTCCAGGCACTTGCCGAGCGCGCGCAGGGTTCCGTCACCGGAGTTGGACCAGGTCTGGGCACCTGTTCCGTTGCAGTCGTAGAGCTGTACGGCGGTGCCGTCGGCGCTGCTCGCACCCGCGACATCGACGCACTTGCCCGCGAGACCGGTGATCGAGCCGGTGGCGGCCTGGGCGGGCGTCGCGGTGAACAGGGCGGCGAGGACGGCCGAGAGTGCGGCGAGGACCGTGAGCCGGGTACGGGACCGTATGCGATCGGAGAAGGGCATGGCTGAGGACGCTCCTGGAGTGTGTCGGGGGGTGAGTGCGTCACACGTGGCGTTGCTGACCCGTGAAGCTAAAGGTATGGACCAGTCGCGTCAAGAGTTGAAGTAAGTATTGAAGTAGGCGAGTTGAGGCGTCCGGGACCGCCGCCGGCGCGGGCTGACCGGTCAGCCGAGTCCGCGGCAGTAGAGGGCGTCCGGCGTGCGGGACGAGCCACCCGGCGCGTGTACGCGATTCCGGCCGCGTACTCGTCGTCCGCGCACTGCCCCTTGTACCGGCCGTCCGCGAAGTCGCCGCCCCTGGGGGCCGTGCCCCTGTTGTCGCCCCGGTCGAACCAGACGGTACGACCCCTCGCACCGAGCCTTTCGGGTGCGGCGGCCGCGCACAGGGCGGCGGAGACGGCGGCACCGCGGACGCTGTACCCGATGAGGAACTGCCCGTCGGCGCACTGGAGTTTGGTGTACCCGGACGCCCAGTCCCGACCCGGCGCGACATACCGCTCGTCCGCGACCACCTCGTGTCCGCGGGCCGGATCCCACAAGGCTCCGGCGGACACGTCCGAGCACAGCCCCGATTGCCGGTGTGGCCGAGTCCGAGCAGCCGCTGCCCGTCGGGGCAGACGGCCTTGCGGGCGCCGGAGTCCCAGTCGGGTCGCGCCCGCATCCGCCGTGACGCGACGAAGTCGCCGTGGTCGGGACTGAGCATGGACCAGTCCGGTACACGGGTCACCGTCCGGATCCGGCCCGGGGCGGCCACCGGTGACTTCCGGCCGGTTGGCCTGTGCGCACCCGTCCCGCGATCGCGGCAGGCGAAGGCATGATTGCGTCGACCGTGCGTTCCCTATGTACGGAGGCACACATGGACATCGGAATCGGCCTGCCCAACACGGTGCCCGGCACCGGCCCTCAACTCCTTCTCGACTGGGCCCGGCGGGCGGAAGAGGCCGGATTCAGCACCCTCGGCACCATCGGACGGCTGGTGTACGGCGGTTACGAGGAACTGATCGCCCTCACCGCCGCGGCCGCGGTGACCAGCCGGATACGGCTCACCACCAGCGTGCTGCTGGCGCCGCTCTACACGAACTCCGCGCTGCTCGCGAAGCAGGCCGCCTCGCTGGAGCGGATATCGGGCGGCCGTTTCGTCCTCGGTGTGGGGCTGGGAGCCCGGGACGACGACTACGCGGCCGGCGGCGTGTCCACGCAGGGCAGAGGCCGGCGCCTGGACGAGCAGCTCGCCGAGATGAAGCGCGTCTGGGCCGGAGAGGAGTTCGGGTTCGCCGGAGCGATCGGGCCCCGCCCCGGGCGCGAGGGCGGCCCCGAACTCATCCTGGGCGGCTCCACGGAGGCGAGCTTCAGGCGCGTCGCCGAGTTCGCCGACGGCTGGATCATGGGCGGCGGTTCGCCGGACACGTTCGCCGAGGCCGCGGCCGGCGTCGACGCAGCCTGGCGGAAGGCGGGGCGCGCGGGCACGCCGCGCAAGCTGTCGCTGGCCTACTTCGGGCTGGGCCCCGAAGCCCGCACGCAGGCGGACGCCTACCTGCTGGACTACTACGGCTTCCTCGGCGACTTCGCCCGGCAGATCGCGGACAGCGCCGCGGTGAGCGCCGAGACGGTCACGTCCTACGTCGACGCGTTCGCGGCCGGCGGTTGCGACGAACTCATCTTCGTCCCCACCGGATCGGGGCTCGACCAGGTCGACCGACTCGCCGAGGCGATCACCTGAGTCGGAGCAAGACGGTCAGCCGCACGGAGACGTCGTCGCCGGCCGCGATGCTCTGCGGCTTGCGTACGGCGTTCTTGAGCGGCAGCAGATAGCAGCCGTCCCTGGGGAAGAGCGACGTCGTGAAGGCGGTCGCGCCGATGCGCGCCTCGACCGGGATCACCCCCCAGCCGTAGGAGGCCATCGCGGCCACCTCGCGGATGTCGGCGGACTCCTCGTCCGGAACGGGGAGGAAGTAGTAGGGCGCCGGACCACGCCATTCGATGACACGGCCGGTGAAGGAGAGCTCCATGAGGTCATTGTCCGGCCCGGAGCTCCCGGTGCAGCCGTCGCGTCCAGGGGTGGCCCCCGCCGAGAACGCGCGTGAAGAGGGGCAACAGCTCGACGAGCCGGGTGTCCCCGGCCGACGCGTTCCGGTGGTGCCGGGTCAGTCGGCCCACGTGGAAGGCGTTGAGGAGGGTGTGCGGGTGTTCGTGGCCGAGGGCAGCGGTGCGGTCCTCGAGAAGGGTGGTGAACAGGCTCAGCGAGTCCCGGGGTTCGCCCTCGGCCTCGGTCCAGCCCGCGATGTTGTGGCGTACGGCGAGGGTGTGCGGATGGGCCGGGCCGTTGACCCGGTGCTCGTCGTCGAGGAGGGCGCGGCATTCGGCCAGGGCTTGGGCGCGGGCACCGTGGGCTGCCGTCCAGTAGGCCGTGTTGTGGCGGGTCAGGAGGGTTTCCGAAGCCTCCGGGCCCAGGATCCGTTCGGTGTCGCGATGGAGCCCGGTGTACTGGAGGGCGGCGTCCCGGGCGTCGCCCGTCTCTCCGGTCCAGCGGGCGAGATCGTCGCGCAACAGCCGTAGGGCCCGGTGGTCGCGGTCGTCGAGTCGCTCCCGGTACACGTCCAGCAGGTCCTGGGTCTGCTGTCTGGCCCGCGGGGCCCGGCCGCACACGCCTGTCCAGTACGCGACACCGTGCCGTACGACGAGGGTGAACCAGGCGTCGTCCCCGAGCCGGGTACGGCAGTCCGCCTCCAGCCCGGTGAGCAGCCGCAACGCGGCGGCGGCGTTGCCCGTGGCGCCGATCGTGGACGCGTTCAGATGGCGCTCGCGCAGCAATGCCATGGAGCCCGCCCCCGCCTGCTTCGTCGGCCGCGCTCCCAGAGTAGCCAGCGGCGCGCGTCCCCAGAAGGTGGCCGACCGCACGTCCCGGACCGCGGGTGACCGCCTCGTGGACGCCCTCTTGACGTCGTCGCGCGGCCGATCGACACTCCGGATGGGAATCCTAGTGAACAGGTAGGGAAACATGAGGCGCCTTGAGTCGGCAGTGGGCCGAGTGAGCCGTACCTCTCGGCCGTCGCCTCTTCTGACCTCCCGCCGCCACATCGACCTGCAGCGCGTCTGCAGTGCGATCCGCCGGCTCGGCTGAGCCCGGCCCGTCCCCGCGCCCCGCCGCGCACCCCCTGTCCTGGCCCGACGTCGCTTCCGCCGCGCGTACGTCCGCGCGCCCATACCCGGGGAGATTCATGTCCGTCACACCGCTCGCTCCCGCCTCGACCGCGCAGTCCACCGCCGCGTTCCGGGGCCGGATCGGCCGGGACGCGCGCAGCGGGCACTACGCCGTGTCGCGCCGCTACCGGCTGCATCTGTCGCCCGCCTGTCCGGACGGACTGCGCATCGCCGTCGTCCACAGCCTGCTGGGGCTCGACGACGCCTGTCCCGTGACGTTCCTCGACGCGATCCCCGACTGTCCCGACGGCGGTCATACGGCGCTGCGCCCCCTCTACGAGGCCAGCGCGCACCGCTACAAGGGCGCCGCCGTCGGTCCCGTGCTCAGCGACGACTGGTCGGGCCGCATCGTCAGCACCCACGCCCCGGACATCACACGCGACCTCGCCCGCTTCGGCGGTGACCGCCCGGCGCTGTACCCGTGCGGCGCGGAGTCGGAGACCGAGGCCGTGGAGCGGCTGTGCGCCCAGGGCATCGAGCGGGCCGCGCAGGAGGCCGGCACGGCGGGCACCGACCCGGACGCACGCGCCGCGGCGCTCGACACGCTGCTGGAGACCCTGGCCTCGCTGGAGCGCTGGCTCACCGGACGGGAGTATCTGATCCGGGATCAGATCACCGCCGCGGACGTCGAGTTGTGGGTCACGCTGGTCCAGCTCGACACCGTGCACCGCCATCACCTGGACGCCTCCGCCGTGCAGCGGATCGCCGCCCATCCCGCACTGTGGGCGTATGCCCGGCGGCTGGCGGCCCACCCCGCCTTCGGCGCGCACCTCGACCTCGACGGCATCGCCCGTCGCCACCATGCCCACTGCCGTGGCCTGGAGGCCGCGGGATCGGCCGTGCAGATCCTGGACTGGGCGGCGCACACGGCGCGGACCCGCTAGGCATTCCACCTGGTGGACCGGCGTTGACAGACGCTCGGACAACTGGCTTCACTTACGGCACTCTTGACGCAGAATGGCCTTCGAGGCCCCTGAGAACGATGACGGTGACGGACATGTACGCAGCTCCCAGGACGGCCACCCGCCGTACCTCGAGCTGCGTACCGCCGTACGCGAACCTCCTTGTCGCCGATCGTTCCGTCGACCTCCTGCGTGTGAACAGCGCACTGTGTACCGCACCGGGCCGAGCCCGCTGTCGGGGCTGACGTCCCCCTCCGCAGCCCCCGCGTTCCAGACGAACACCGCCCGCGTGGTGTGCCGTTGTCCGCCCAGCCCCCGGTTCCCGTGCGTCCCCGTGTGCCACGACCCGCCGTAGAACGGCCGTCGTGGCCACGTCCCGTGCGCCCGTGTCCGGGGATCCGATCCCGCCGGAGCCCCTCATGAGTGAACTCCCAGGCGCCGCCGTCTCCGTCACGGAGCCACCGCCGATCGCCGACAGACCGTCAAAACAGCTGACCGCGCAGCGAGTTCTGCCGCTGCGGCACCCCGGACGCTGGATCGCCACCGCCGTCGTCCTGGTCCTCACGGCCCAGTTCGTGCACGGCCTGGTGTCCAACCCCTTCTACCAATGGCACCGGTTCGGCTACTGGTTCCTGCGGCCGACGATCCTCGACGGACTGCTGATCACCCTCGAAGTCACCGCCTACAGCGCGGTACTGGGCCTCCTCGGCGGTGTCGTCCTCGCGCTGGCCCGGCTCTCGAAGAGCCCCGTCCTGCGGGCGGTCAGCTGGATCTACATCTGGACGTTCCGCTCCATCCCGCTGATCGTCATCCTGCTCTTCCTCTACAACTTCAGCGCCCTGTACCAGACGCTCAGCGTGGGCGTCCCCTTCGGGCCGGCCTTCTTCGCCTTCGACGAGTCCCGGCTCGCCACCGACATCGCCGTCGCCGTCGTCGGTCTGAGCCTGAACCAGGCGGCGTACGCCGCCGAGGCGGTCCGCGGCGGCATCCTCTCCGTCGACCAGGGCCAGCACGAGGCGGCCGCCGCGCTCGGGCTGCCGAAGGGCTACCAGTTCCGCAAGGTCGTCCTCCCGCAGGCCCTGCGCTCCATCACGCCGAACTACGTCAACCAGCTCATCGACCTGGTCAAGGCCACCTCGCTGGTGTTCTACGTCTCGCTGCTCGACCTGTTCGGCGCCGCCCAGACCATGGGCGCCACCTACCCCGGCGACATCGTGCCGCTGCTGCTGGTCGTCACCGTCTGGTACCTCATCCTGACCACGGTCGTCTCCGTCATCCAGTTCTACGTCGAGCGGTACTTCGCCCGGGGCGCCACCCGCACCCTGCCGCCGACCCCGTTGCAGAAGCTGCGCACCGCCCTCACCGACCTGCGCGCCCGTATCCGCAGGGAGGCCGCCGTATGACCACCGCGACCGTCAAGGCCGTGCCCGCCGCCGTCGAGGTCCACGACGTGCACAAGTGGTACGGGACCCACCGGGTCCTGGACGGCGTCGACCTGAGCGTGCGCCCCGGCGAGGTCACCGTGATCCTCGGCCCGTCCGGCTCCGGGAAGTCCACCCTGCTGCGGGTCGTCAACCACCTGGAGAAGCCGGAGATCGGCCACGTCAGCATCAACGGTGAACTGATCGGCGTACGTCAGCACGGCGGCCGGCTCAAGGAGCTGAGCGAGCGTGCCATCCTCGCCCAGCGCAGCAGGATCGGGTTCGTCTTCCAGAACTTCAACCTCTTCCCGCACCTGACCGTCCTGGAGAACGTCGCCGCCGCCCCGGCGGCCACCGGACAGCTCGACCGGACCGCGGCTCGGCAACTCGCCCGCGAACTCCTGGACCGGGTCGGCCTCGCCGACAAGGCGGCCGCCTATCCGCGGCAGCTGTCCGGCGGACAGCAGCAGCGCGTGGCCATCGCCCGCGCCCTCGCGCTGCGGCCCGGCGTCATCCTCTTCGACGAGCCCACGTCCGCCCTCGACCCCGAACTCGTCGGCGAGGTCCTCGCCGTCATCAAGGACCTCGCGAAGAGCGGCACCACCCTGGTGATCGTCACCCACGAGATCGGCTTCGCCCGGGAGATCGCCGACCGGGTCGTCTTCATCGACGACGGCCGGATCGTCGAACAGGGCCCGCCCGCCGAGGTCCTGGACAGGCCGCGGCACGAGCGGACCCGGGACTTCCTCAGCAAGGTGCTCTGACCCGCGAGGTGTTCTGACACGCCGTGTCCTCGCACGCGGTGTGCTGAGCACCGCCCACGACCGTCCCCCACGGCATCACCCTCACCACCCTCTCCCAGCCACGAAGGACAGTCATGCCTACCCAGTTCTCCCGACGCAGCCTGATACGGGGCATCACCGCGGCCACCGCCGCCGTCACCCTCGCCGCCGGGCTCGCCGCCTGCGGGGGCGAGAGTGACGCCGCGACCAAGACCTCCGACAGCGCCGGCACGGTGACCGTGGGCCGGCTCGCCAACGGCGCGGCCACCGAGACCGCCCTGAAGGTCGCCGAGGTGAAGTCCATCAGCTCCCTGCTGCCCGACGACATCAAGAAGAGCGGCAAGCTGGTCATCGGGTCCGGCACCCTGCCCTCCGGCAGCCCGCCGCTCGGTTTCGTCGGCAGCGACCAGAAGTCGCTCACCGGTTCCGAGGTCGACCTCGCCCGCCTGGTCTCCGCCGTCCTCGGGCTCGAGCCGCAGGTGCGGCGGTCGACCTGGGAGAACCTGTTCATCGGCCTCGACAGCGGCAAGGTCGACGTGGCCTTCTCCAACGTCACCGACACCGAGGAGCGCAAGCAGAAGTACGAGTTCGCCTCCTACCGCAAGGACGATCTCGCGTTCGAGGTGAAGAAGGACGATACCTGGAACTTCGACAACAACTACGAGAACCTCGCGGGCAAGACGGTCTCCGTCAGCAACGGCACCAACCAGGAGAAGCTCCTCCTGGAGTGGAAGGCGAAGCTGGAGAAGGAGGGCAAGAAGCTCACCGTCAAGTACTTCCAGGAGACCAACAGCCTCTACCTGGCGCTGAACAGCGGCAAGATCGACGCCTACTTCGGCCCCAGCCCGAGCCTCTCCTACCACGCGACGCAGACGGCCGACTCGCCGCAGGCGACCCGTGTCGCGGGCCAGTTCTCGGGTGCCGGTGAGAGCCTCCAGGGTCTGATCGCCGCGACCGCCAAGAAGGACAGCGGCCTCGCGAAGCCGCTGGCCGCAGCCATCAACCACCTGATCGAGAACGGTCAGTACGCGAAGTGGCTCAAGGCCTGGAACCTCGCGGGCGAGGCCGTCGCCAAGTCCGAGGTCAACCCGCCCGGGCTGCCGCTCACCAACTCCTGATCATCCGTCAGAACGCTCTGTGGGAAAGGCCGTCGTGGTCCACCAGATCGCCCTCGGAACCCGTCTCCTGGACAACCCCGTCTGGGCAGCCCTGGACGGACCGCACGCGGCCTTCGCCGAGCGTTCGGGCCGGGCGGCGCGCTACCCGGCGGACGTGTACGCGTTCGCCGCGCTCGCCGACCCGGCGGATCCGGCCGCCTGGAGCGACCTGCACACCCTCCTCGGCCCGGCAACCACCGCACGGGTCAAGGGAGTCGAGACCGACCCCGACGGATGGGACGTCGTCGGCGGCGGCGGCCAGGGCGTCCAGCTCGTCGACACCCACCTGCGGGCCGAACCCGCCCCGGAGGCCGTAAGGCTCGGCCCCGACGACGTACCCGACATCCTGGACCTCGTCGCCCGCACCGGACCAGGACCCTTCCTCGCCCGCACCGTCCACCTCGGCACCTACCTCGGCATCCAGCACCACGGCAGGCTCGTCGCCCTGGCCGGCGAGCGAAGCGAGATGGGGGTCCCCCCGGCCGAAGGCTGCGGGAGGCTCCACCTGCCCGGCTGGACCGAGATCAGCGCCGACTGCACCGCCCCGGCACACCGTGGCCGGGGCCTCGGCACCCGTCTCGTGCGCGCGGTCGCGGCGGGCATCAGGGAGCGCGGCCAGACCCCGTTCCTGCACGCCGCCGCGAACAACGCCACCGCGATCCGGCTGTACGAGTCGATCGGCTTCACCCTGCGCCGCCGCACGACCATCCTCCAGGTACGCACGCCGGGAACAGATGCCCGGGCGAGGGCGTTGTGAGTCGGGACGAGACACGCACCACCAGGGCGGGAGGCGGGGACGTGCGGCACATCGATCGACCCCTTCTGCACTCCCGTCCCTACATCGACCTCCAGCGTGTCGCCGGCGCCCTCTGTCGCCCCTGACCTCCTTCTCCGCCACCGTGCCCTGAGTGCCGCGTGCCCGGGCCGGTGATCTCGTACGGATCTCCAGGAAGGCACCCACTCGTGTCCCCTTCTTCCCCCCTGCACCTCGCCGTGGCCCTCGACGGCACCGGCTGGCACCCGGCCTCCTGGCGCGAGCCGGTCGCCCGCCCCCGGGACGTGTTCACCGCCGCCTACTGGGCCGACCTGGTCGCCGAGGCCGAGCGCGGCCTGCTCGACTTCGTGACCTTCGAGGACGGCCTCGGCCTGCAGTCCTCGGTCTTCGGCGAGCTGGACGGCCGCACCGACCAGGTCCGCGGCCGCCTCGACGCCGTACTGATCGCCTCCCGCGTCGCGCCCCTGACCCGGCACATAGGGCTGGTGCCGACCATGATCGCCACCCACACCGAGCCGTTCCACATCTCCAAGGCGATCGCCACCCTGGACTACGTCAGCACCGGCCGCGCCGGGCTGCGCGTGCAGATCTCGCCCCGCCCGGACGAGGCCGACCACTTCGGCCGCCGCACCGTCCCACCGCTGAGCCTGGCCGAGCTCCAGAGCCCCGCCGGACAGGAACTCGTCAGCGACCTCTTCGACGAGGCCGCCGATTATGTCGAGGCCGTCCGCCGGCTCTGGGACAGCTGGGAGGACGACGCGGAGATCCGGGACGTCGCCACCGGCCGCTTCATCGACCGCGACAAACTGCACTACATCGACTTCCAGGGCAAGCACTTCAGCGTCAAGGGACCCTCCATCACCCCGCGCCCGCCGCAGGGCCAGCCCCTGGTCAGCGCCCTCGCGCACCAGACCGTCCCGTACCGGCTGGTGGCCCGCCAGGCCGACGTCGGCTACGTCACCCCGCACGACACCGACCAGGCCCGGGCCATCGTCGCCGAGATCCGCGCCGAACAGGAGCGGGCCGGCCGCGCCGACCAACCCCTGCACATCTTCGGGGACTTGGTGGTCTTCCTCGACGACGACCCCGCAGCCGCCGCGGCACGCCGTGAGCGCCTCGACGCCGCCGCGGGAGAGCCGTACGAGAGCGACGCCCGCATCTTCACCGGCACCCCGGCCCAACTCGCCGATCTGCTCCAGGAGTTGCGATCCGCAGGGCTGACCGGTTTCCGACTGCGCCCCGCCGTCCTCGGCCACGACCTCCCGGCCATCACCCGGGGCCTGGTCCCCGAACTCCAGCGCCGCGACGCCTTCCGCGACGCCTACGAGGCCGACACCCTGCGCGGTCTGCTGGGCCTCGCCCGCCCCGCCAACCGCTACGCCGCCTGAGCCGGAAGGACCCCGCAGAGCCATGACCAAGCCGCTGAAGCAGATCCATCTGGCCGCCCACTTCCCGGGCGTCAACAACACCACCGTGTGGAGCGACCCCGAGGCCGGCAGCCATATCGAGTTCAGCTCCTTCGCCCACTTCGCGCAGACCGCCGAACGCGCCAAGTTCGACTTCCTGTTCCTCGCCGAGGGACTCAGGCTGCGTGAACAGGGCGGGAAGATCTACGACCTGGACGTCGTCGGCCGCCCCGACACCTTCACCGTCCTCGCCGCGCTCGCCGCCGTCACCGACCGACTCGGCCTGACCGGCACCATCAACTCCACCTTCAACGAGCCCTACGAGGTGGCGCGCCAGTTCGCCAGCCTCGACCACCTCTCCGGCGGCCGCGCCGCCTGGAACGTGGTCACCTCCTGGGACGCCTTCACCGGTGAGAACTTCCGCCGCGGCGGCTTCCTCCCGCAGGAGGAGCGCTACTCCCGAGCGAAGGAGTTCCTGGCCACCGCGAACGAGCTCTTCGACTCGTGGCAGGGCGACGAGATCCTCGCCGACCAGGCCTCGGGGCAGTTTCTGCGGGACGCCAAGGCGGGCTCCTTCGTCCACACCGGTCAACACTTCGACATCCACGGCCAGTTCGACGTCCCCCGCTCCCCGCAGGGCCGCCCGGTCATCTTCCAGGCGGGCGACTCGGAAGAGGGCCGCGAATTCGCCGCGTCGAGCGCCGACGCCATCTTCAGCCGGTACGCCACGCTGGACGCAGGCCAGGCCTTCTACACGGACGTCAAGAAGCGCCTCGCCAAGTACGGCCGCCGCCATGACCAGTTGCTGATCCTGCCCGCCGCGAGCTTCGTCCTCGGCGACACCGACGAGGAGGCCGAGGAACTCGCCAAGCAGGTGCGCCGCCAGCAGGTCAGCGGGGCCACCGCCCTCAGGCACCTGGAGTTCGTCTGGAACCGCGACCTGTCCTCGTACGACCCGGAGGGCCCGCTCCCCGACATCGACCCGGACGTCAGCGGCGACCACATCGCCAAGGGCCGCGCCCAGGTCCGTATGTACCGCGACCCGCTGGCCACCGCCCGCGAATGGCGCGAGCTCGCCGCCGCCAACAACTGGTCCATCCGTGACCTCGTCATCGAGTCGGGCAACCGGCAGAACTTCGTCGGCTCCCCGGCGACGGTCGCGAGGACCATCAACGACTACGTCCAGGCCGACGCGAGCGACGGCTTCATCCTGGTCCCGCACATCACCCCGACCGGCCTCGACGTCTTCGCCGACAAGGTCGTCCCGCTGCTCCAGGAACAGGGCGTCTTCCGCACCGAGTACGAGGGCACGACCCTGCGCGACCACCTCGGCCTCGCCCACCCGGACGAGACCTCGGGCGAGCAGCGGGTGGCCTCGTGAAGTTCCTCGCCATCACGCTGATCGTGCACCGGCCGGACCCGGTCACGGGCGTGCGGAAGTCGACGCACGACCGGTTTCCGTGAAGTGCTCGACAACGCCGTGCCGGCCGAGGAGTTGGGCTTCGACGGCTTCGGCGTGGGGGAGCGGCACGAGCGGCCGTTCATCTCCTCCTCGCCGACCGTCGTCCTCAGCCACATCGCCGCCCTGACCCGGCGCATCAGGCTCTTCACGGCGGTCACGACCCTGAGCCTGCTCGACCCGGTGCGCGCCTACGAGGACTACGCCACCCTCGACCATCTCTCCGAGGGCCGCCTCGACCTGATCACCGGCAAGGGCAACGGCGCCGCCCAGCGTGAGCTGTTCCAGGTCACGCCCGAGGACCAGTGGGACCGCAACGCCGAGAGCTACGAGGTCTTCCGGAAGATCTGGCGACAGGACAAGGTCACCGGCCGGCCACCGGCGGAGAAGCCGACCGGCTCCTCCGAGGTCGAGGGCCGGGTCCCGAACGGCCTGCTCATCCCGCCCCGTTTCTCCTTCGCCCGCCTCCTCGGCTCGCCCCGGATCGCTCTCCAGCGCAAGCTGCTCCTGCTGCCCGGCGCCGAGTCGCAGGAGTACGCCGAGCAGATCGACGACATCCTCGCCCTGCTGGCGGGCACCTACCGCTCCCCGGAGGGCATCGAGGCACACGTGGTGCCGGGCGAGGGTGCCGACGTCGAGCTGTGGATCCTGGGCAGCAGCGGTGGCACGAGCGCCGGGACGGCGGGGGCGCGGGGTCTGCGGTTCGCGGCGAACTACCACGTCAGCCCGGCCACCGTCCTGGAGGCCGTGGACGGGTACCGGTCCTTCTTCGAGCCTTCCGACATCCTCGACAAGCCATACGTCAGCGTCTCGGCCGATGTCGTGGTCGCCGAGGACGACGAGACCGCCCGTGAACTGGCCACCGGCTACGGCCCGTGGGTCCGCAGCATCCGCACCGCCGAGGGCGCCATCCAGTTCCCGACGCCGGACGAGGCCCGCGCCCACGCATGGACCGACGAGGACCGGGAGTTGGTCCAGGACCGCGTCGACACCCAGTTCGGGGGCTCCCCGGCGACGGTCGCCGACCGCCTCGAACAGCTCCAGGAGGCCACGGACGCCGACGAGTTGCTCATCACCACCATCACCCACGGCCACGCCGGCCGGGTGCGCTCCTACGAACTCCTCGCGGAGGAATGGCGGAAGCGAGGTCACTCCGCCCAGTCGAGCTGATGCCCGGGCGTGCCCACGGACCTCCCGTGGGCGATCGCCTCGGCCCGGCCCGCCTCGTCCCCGCGCCGGTACCGGAAAACCTTCCCGGCGAAGACGACGACCCGCTCGTCCCCGGCGGTGAAGTCGGCGTACCACCCGTGCACCGGCTCCAACGCCCCGGCGAGCGCGTCGGCGATCTCCTGGGCGGCACTCTCCTCGGCCTCCCACTCCACGAGCGTCCACACCGGGGGCTGCCCCTCCGCGGCGCTCGTCGAGACGTCGAGCCGCTTCACCGCACGGATGCGCAAGCCCCGCGGGGCGAACTCGGCGCCGGGACGCAGGCTTTCGCCGAGGACGTAACCGGTGATCATGTGCTGTCTCCCTGGTTCGAAGGCGGTCCTCGGACCGCCGGAGGTGCGGAAGTCGGTGGCGGACACGGCACGCCGGACGGCCGCCCGCTACTGAAGCATCAGGGCAGCGGCACCCCAGCAGGCGGCGAGGAACAGGGCGAGCATCCCGGTCGCCACGGCGTTGCGCGCCTTGGCCGTCGCGGCATACGTCTCACCGGCCGCCCGCAGCCTGCGCCCGGCCCCGAAGAACACCCCACAGGACACCGCACACAGCACCGCCGTGATCGGCAGCAGCCACAGGATCATCAGAAGGAAGTCCCGCAGCTCATCGCCCGTGCCGCCGTCCGAAGCAAGCATGAGCGGATCCTAGCCCGGCGAAGGCGTGTGCAGGGGGGCCGGTGCTCCGGACATGGCGTGGGCGGCGACAGTCTCCCTCCCCCGAAGGAGACTGTCGCCGCCGCTTCCCCCGGCGCCGGACAGTGGCCGGCATCGCCCGTGTGCGGCCTGTACGCGCTGTCACCAGCACATGACCGCGGTTTCCCCCGAACCCCACGCGGAGTACAGGCGCACACGGACGAAGTATCGACGGCCCTTGACGAGACGGGCCTTGACGGTGGCGTTGTGCGGCGCCCCTCCGTCGTCCTGGCCGGCGAGATAGCGGGGTTCCCCGTCCCGCTCCTCGAAGACCACCACGACGGTGTCGCTGTCGCCGAAGGTGCCCACGCTGTACTCGCGGGTCTCCGGCGGCTCGACGGTGAAGTCGGCCTGTTCGCCCGGGCCCAGACCGAGCGGAGCCGAACGGAACGGCACCAGTCCGGGCGGCCGCGACGGGCCGGCCGACGGGTACCAGCGCAGGACGTACTCCTTGTCGGAGGGCGAGAGCGTACCGGGCGGGTTGAGGCCCGCACGGAACTGCTCCGGCTCCAGGATCAGCCCCGCCGAGAACGGATACTCCATGATCGACTGCGGGTCCCAGGCGGACCCGTTCACCTCACGGACGTCCAGCTTGCGCAGGATGTTGAAGTACGTCCTGTCCCGGGTCCAGTGGTTCGGCGGGCCCGCCAGATCGGCGTACACGGCCTCGTCGTCCCAGTGGATCCCGGCGAACGGGTTCTGGTGCTCGTGGTGCATGCCGAGCGCGTGCCCGATCTCGTGCAGGGCCGTCCCGCGCTCCCCGGGCGCGGTCAGGTCCCAGCCGAAGTTCATGGTCCGCTCGTGCAGTCCGACGCGCAGCGCGTCCCTGCCCACGGTCGACCAGGAGCCGTCGCCGAGCTGGAACCCGATGCGCAGTTCCGCCTCGCCGCGGTCGCCGACCTCGGCGAAGGTGACGCCGACGCCGAGGTCCTGCCACTCCTGGAAGCACTCGCGCACCACGTCACGCTGTTCCTTGGCGCCGACCCACGACACCCGCCGGGTCGCCCCGCTGCCGGGTACGGCGATGACCGAGGCGTCGGACTCGCCGTCGAAGAAGTGGTAGTGCAGCACGGTGTTGTTGACCCACATCCGGCTTGCGCCGATGAGCGCACTGAGCCTCTCGGCGGCCAGCCCCGGTGCGAAGGCGGGGGCCGGCTGCTGCGCGAGGGAGCAGTAGCGGGAGGTCATGCGCCAAGAGTGCCGTCGGTGCCCGGCGGGCGCCTGAGTCGAGGGCTACTCAAGTCCCTGTGTATCAGGTGTGAGTACTCGGGCTCTTGTAGGCGTGACGATTTTCGAACGCGACGCGAAGACCCTGGAACTGCCCTGGCCGTTCACCGGCCGGGAGGACGAACTGGAGCTGATCCGCCGGTCCTCGGCCGCAGGTCACCACGGCATCGTGGTGACCGGTCCGGTGGGCTGCGGCAAGACCCGGCTCGTCACGGAGGCCGTACGCGGCACCGACTGCGCCAGGGTGGCCGGGACGCCGGAGACCCGGCACCTCCCCTTCGCCGCGTTCGCCCATCTGCTGCCCGAGACGGTCTCCCTGCACCGCGCCGTCCAACTGCTGTCCGCGGTACGGCTGTTGCTGGTGGACGACGCGCACCTGCTCGACGACGCCTCGGCCGCCCTGGTCCACCAGCTCGCGGTGCACGGCCGTACCCGGCTCCTGGTGGTGGCCACGGACGGCGTCCGCGCCCCGGGTGCGGTGTCCCGTCTCTGGACCGGCGAGCTGCTGCCCCGCCTCGCTCTGGAGCCACTGCCCCACGAGGAGACGGCCCAGCTGCTGGCGGCGGGCGTCGGGGGCGGGCTGGAGCCGCTCACCGTGAACCGGCTGCACCGGCTGTGCCGGGGGGATCTGCGGCTGCTGCGCGAGGTGGTCGGTGCCGTGCGGGAAGGCGGGCTGCTCGGCCGGGTGCCGGGCTCGGACGAGTGGGCGTGGCGGGGGCCGGTGCCCGTGACGGCGACCGTGCGGGAGCGGACGGCCGGCGTCCTGGACCGGCGGGAGCGCGAGACGCTCGAACTCCTCGCGTTCGCCGAGCCGTTGACGCTGGACATGGAGGCAGTCGACCTGCGTGTCCTCGAGGACCTGGAGGCCGAGGGCATGGTGCGGGTCGACGACCACGGCGGCGTACGCCTGGCCCACCCCCTGCACGGTCCCGTCCTGCGGGCGGCGGCCGGCCGGCTGCGGGCGCGGCGGCTCGCCCGTACGCCGGAGCAGTGCAAGGCGGCGCTGGAGGAGGAGGCGGCCGAGCTGTCACGGCGGATGGAGCGGGCGGATGTGACGACGTCGTGCGCGCCCGTGGGGGAGTGGCTCGTGGCCGAGGGGGAGCCGGTGCCGGCCTGGTACGCGGCGGTGCGGGCGCGGTTCGCACGGCTGCGCGGAGAGCTGCGGGAGGCGGCGGCCTGGGCGAGGGAGGGGCTGCGGGACACGGCGGGCGATGCGTCCTGCCGTGCCGAACTCGCCCTGGCCGTCCTGCAGTCCGGCGAACTCGCGGACACCGACCTGGACGCGGGCCCCCGCGCGGAGGCCTGGCGCGCGGCCGCCCGCGGCGACCTCGACACGGCCCTCGAAGCGGTCAGCCGCACCTACGACGCCGTACGCCTGGGCGCACCCGGCAGGTCGGCCGATGCGGGGCCGCTCGGGTGGGAGGAGGCCGCTGCGCCGGGGGAGGGCACCGATGTGCTCACGCGCGACGTCGGGCCCGACCGGGATCGGCACGCCGGCATGCCGGCGCCGGGAGACGGGCCGCGGTGGGGCCGCCGCGCCGTGTCCATGGACGAGCGGGTCCCGGCCCGGGTCGACGTGTTCGCCCTGCACGCCGACGCGCTCGCCCGCGCCGACGGACCCGCCCTGGACCGGGTGGCCGAGCGGCTGGAGGAACGGGGGTTCCTGCTCTTCGCCGCCGAGGCCTGTGCCCAGGCCGTGCACGTCCACAGTGACCCCCGGGCCGCCCGCACCTCACGCACCCGTGCGGTCGCCCTGGCACGCCGCTGCCAGGGGGCCCGCACCCCGGCTCTGTCCGGTCTCGTCCTCGGTGAACTCACCGCCCGCCAGCGGCAGATCGTCACCCTCGCGGCCGCCGGCCTCAGCAACCGGCAGATCGCCGAGAAGCTGACCCTGTCCATCCGCACCGTCGGCAACCACCTCTACAGCGCGTACGCCCGGCTCGGCGCGGGTGGCCGGGGCGCACTGCCGTGGCTCGTGGAACTGCCCGACGCACAGCCGGCCTGAGCCGGCCCACGGACCGGCGGTCTGACCCCCGTGATCGGGGGAGGGGTCAGGCCGCCACACCGTGCCCGCAGGTGTCGGGCCGCCGTCGCTCGGCCTGCGGGGCGGGCGTCAGGCGGCCATCGCGTGCCCGCGCGGCGTCGGCCCGCCATCGCTCGGCCCGCCGGGGCGCCGAGCCGCCGCCTCTTGGCCCGCGGAGCGTCTCATCTTGCAGGGCGCCGGCCCGCCGTCGCCCGGCCCGCGCGGGGCCGGGCGCCCACACCGCTCGGCCCGCGGAGCGTCACGCCGCACCGAACGCCGAGAACGCCCACCCCGTGGCCTGATGCGTGGCGTCCCCGGGCAGCGCGGCCCGCGCGTCGCGCAGCGCCTCCGCAAGGGACAGCCCCGCGTCGAGCCCCTTGTGCAGCGCGAGCATCAGCGGCACCACCGCCGCGTCGTTGACGGGCGCCGTGCACGCCACCACGCCCGCGGTGCCCAGCGGCAGCAGCGCGGTGACCAGGCCGAGCAGCTCGTCGGCTCCGACCGACGCGAAGCGGGCGGTGTCGCAGCAGGACAGGATGATCCGGTACGGGCTGCGGTCCAGCCGCTCGAAGTCGTGCACGATGAGCGGGCCGTCCGCCATCCGCAGCGACGAGAAGAGCGGGCTGTCGGCCCGGAACGTGCCGTGCGCGGCGATGTGCGCGAGAGCGGCCCCGTCGAGCTCCTCCAGCACCCGCGGCACGCGCGCGTCGTCGTCCTCCAGCACCGTCGACCCGCCGTACCGGTCCGCCAGTTCGGGCACCTCGGCGCCCTCGGTCGCCAGCCCCGGCCCCCGCACCAGCACCTGGCGTCCACCGGGCGGCGGCTCGGTCTCCCGGGCCCGCAGCCAGCCGCTCGCCGACGGGGACACGCTGAGCACCCGCTCCCGCAGCGACGGCAGCAGCGCCCACGGCACCCGGTGCAGCCGGCCCGGGGGGACGACGACGACCGGGCCGGACCCGAGCTGCGCCGCCGCCGGACCGAGCAACAGCTCCTCCAGACGGCGCCCCGCCTCCGCCACCAGCGGAAGCCGTGCCTCCGCCCCGGGGTGGGCCAGCCGCCGCAGCCCCGCCTGCACATGCTCGGCCTCGGTCACCGCGTCCGCCAGCAGCCCCGCCTCGAACCGCCGCACCCGCCCCTGCCCGCACAGCAGCACCTGGACGCGCCCGTCCAGCACGGCGAGTTCGACCAGACGTATCCCGTCCCCCAGCCGCTCCAGCAGCCTCGCCGGATCGAACCGGCTGCCGTAGCCGGGTGCGTCCCCGCGGATGTGCAGGGTCCGCGAGCGGATCTCCCGCTCCAGGCGGCGCTGTTCGCGATCCAGCGCCGGCACGGGACGGCCCTCCATGCGGGCCTCCTCCGCACGGGCCGCGATCACGCGGAACGCGGTCAGATCGCCCAGGAGCGTCGGATCGGCCGGCGGACGGGTGGGCGGCGTGGACAGCGCGGTGGCCCGCCAGCGCTCGCTCCACACCAGCAGCCGGCGCGGTCCGGAGTCGAGACTGGCCTGCTGGGCCATGGCGGCGAGTTCGGCACCCTGGGCGGTGGCCCGGGCCCGCAACTCGGCGGCGCCCAGCGTCATCCGGTGATCGTCGAGCACGTCCAGGCCGTGCCGGCAGGCCTCCAGCACGCCCCGCCCCGACCCGGCAGCCCGGGCCCGAAGCGCCTGTGCCGCCCAGCCCGTCATCCGGGCCAGCGGCGGACCGCTGTGTCTGCTGCGGGCGGCGACGGCCAGATGCCGTTCCGCGTCGGCCGTCCAGCCAAGCCCGAGCGCGATCCGGCCCGCGAGCAACGAGGCCTCCGGTGCGGCCGGTGCGCCGAACGAGGCCAGCCGCTCGGCCACTTGGGCCGCGTCGGCGACCAGCCGCCCCGAACCACGCCCGGCCATGACCCGCGCCTCGATCAGCACCAGCCGGGCATGCGTCTCCCACCAGGGGCGCCGCTGCGCGGCGAACAGCCGCACCGCGAGCGCGGCACGCGCGATCGCCGTATGGGGATCGCCGGCGAGGCGGGCGGCGCGCGCGGCGGCCAGCAGCAGCTCCGCCTTGCGGGTGGACTGTCCGCCGATCCGGTCGAGCACCCCGATCGCCGCGTCCGCCTCGGCCAGCGCCTCCGGGACGAGCCCGGCGGCCATCAGAACCTCGCAGCGCCGGATGTAGAGCATGAAGGACGGCGTGCCGAGCTTGGCGTACCGCTCCTCGGCCTCGTCCAGCAGCCGCAGCGCGACCGGGACGTTCCCGGACCGGAACGCGGCCAGACCCCGGCTCTCCACCACGTCGGCCTTGTCGTGATCCTGCCCGGTGGTGTCCCACAGCGCCTCGGCCGCGGTGAAGTCGGCGTCCGCCCGCTCCACCGCGCCCAGCGCCAGATGCACGGTCGCGCGCAGGGTGAGCGCCCGCGCGGTCCAGATCACATCGTCCGCCTGCCGCAGCACGGGGATCGCCCGGCGGACGTCCTCCAGCGCCTCCCGGTGCCGGCCGAGGACCCACGAGGCGAAGGCGCGGCGGAACAGGACGCGCGCGCGGGTGTGTCCGCTGCCGATCGCGACACCCCGCTCCAGCGCGTCCAGGCCCTCCCGGGTCCGGCCCGCGTGCACCAGCGCCACACCGAGCGCGGCCAGCACATCCGCCTCGCGGTCGGCCGACTCCGCGCGCGCCGCGAGATCGCGGGCGCGCCGCAGATGCTCCAGCGCGATCCTCAGGTCGCCCCAGTCCCGTTGCCAGATGCCGATGACCTGGTGGGCGATGGAGGCGTGCAGCGGTAGGGGATCGGAGCCGAGTACCTCTTCCGCCCTCGCCAGCGCCTGGTTGGGGGCGGCGAACACCATGGGCAGCAGTTCGAGAACCGAGTCGCTTCTCGCCGTCACTCAACGGATGGTAGTGCTCCGGGTAGCGCGCCACACAGGTTTGGCGCTGTATCAATCAACGGCCCCGCGACTCTGACTGACGACCACCGCCCAGTGGGAGGACACGCCATGGCACCACAGCGATTCACCGAGCAGTTCGACCAGATCCAACGTTCGATGCCCGACGTCGCCCTGGCACTGGGGCCCGACGATTCGGCCGAGTTCATCTACGAGAAGGGTGTGGTACTCGCCAGGGACGGTGAGGAGGCGGCACTCGTCGAGGACACCGTGCGTACCCACTTCACCGCCGCGACCGGTCTGAGCGGCGACCAGGTGCGCCGGGCCGGGCCGCAGACCAACCGCTCCGGCATCACCCGAATCGAGGTCGGTGACCCCGGCCACGGCGACCGGCGCGCCGACCGGGCGGTCGCCAACGCCCTGCGCGCCATGCGCGAGCCGGAGGGACGCGCCGGACGCCGTCTCGTCAGCCGCAACCACGTGGTGTCGATCGCGGTGAACTCCTGTCCGGGCGACGAGCCCGTGCCCGCCCCGCTCAACCAGGGCACCAACCCGGCCCCCGCCGAGGCGGGTTACGACGCGGACACCGCCGTGGGCGTCCTCGTCATCGACAACGGTCTCACCCACGACCACCGGCTCGTCCCGCTGCTGGGCCACGTCCAGGGCGACCTGCACGGCTCCGAGACCGACGCGCAGGGCAACCTGCTCCAGTACGTCGGCCACGGCACCTTCATCGCCGGGATACTCGCGGCCATCGCGCCCAACACGGACATCACCGTGCGCAGCACCCTCAACGACGCAGGCGCCATCCTCGAATCCGACTTCGGCGAGGCCCTGTTCGCCGCGGTCGACGAGGGCGGCTGGCCCGAAATCATCAGCCTCTCCGCGGGCACCTCCAACGGCCGCACCGACGGCCTGCTCGGCGTGGACGCCTTCATGAGGGAACTCCGGCAGCAGCGCACCCTGCTGGTCGCCGCGGCCGGCAACAATGCCAGCGCCACGCCCTTCTGGCCTGCCGCCTACGCCTCGCTGCCCGACTACGCGGGCTCGGTCCTGTCGATCGGCGCGCTGCGCACCGACGGTGACCACGGCGCCTGCTTCAGCAACCACGGCTCCTGGGTCAACGCCTACGCCCCCGGTGAGCGCCTCACCAGCACCCTCACCGGCTTCGACGCCCCGATCCCGTACGTGTACCAGCACTCCACGTACGAGGCCTGCCGCTTCCACTTCGGCTACCTGTGCACCTGCCAGCACCCCCGTCACGCGGGCGTGTTGAGCGAGGACGGCACCCCCGCCAAGCCGGACCAGGTGATGTTCGACGGCTTCGCGCACTGGAGCGGCACCTCCTTCGCCACCCCTGCCGCCGCCGGCATGGTGGCCGCGTACATGACCGCCAACAAGGAGGGCGACCCGCGGGCCGCCCGGCAGCAACTGATCGCGGCCAACACCGAGTTCGCGGAGGTGCGAGGGGCGCACGTCACCGCGCTCATTCCGCCGACCTGGCGCCCGAGCACGGCTGTACAACTGTGAGGGCCGAACTCGCCCCCGTCACGGCGTACGATGACATGCCGTACACGAGGGGTGGGGCCGTGGACCGAGCAGATGTCGGCGCGCTGGTCCAGTCCGCCGTCGACGGTGACGCGGCGGCCTGGAAGGCGCTCGTGGAAGGGCTGAGCCCACTGGTGTGGTCCGTCGTGCGCGCGCACCGGCTGTCCGACGCCGACGCGCACGAGGTGTACCAGACGGTGTGGTTCCGCTTCGCCCAGCATCTCGGCCGGATCCGTGAACCGCAGAAGGCCGGCTCGTGGCTGGCGAGCACCGCACGGCATGAGTGCCTGAAGGTGCTCAAGAGCTTAAGGCGACTGACACCCACGGACGATCCGCAGCTGCTCGACCGGGTCAGCGAGGACCGCACCCCCGAGCAGTCGCTGCTCGACTCCGAGGAGGCGGCCGTGCAGAGCGAGCGGATCCGTCACCTGTGGCAGGAGTTCGAGGAACTCGGCGACCGCTGCCGGCAGTTGCTGCGCATCCTGATGGCCTCACCGCCGCCCAGCTACCAGGAGGTCTCCTCCGCTCTGGGCATCGCCGTGGGCAGCATCGGACCCCTGCGCCAGCGCTGTCTGCGCCGGCTGCGGGCACGCATGGAAGCAAGGGGGGCGGTGTGAGCACCGTGCACGACGACTTCGACGAAGAGGCCTACGACGGCGAGGAGTTCGACGTCGATCTGCTGGAGGAGGAGCTCCGACGGGCCGCCTCGATCCTCGATCCGGTACCTGCCCAGCTGCGGGAGATGGCCGTGGCGGCCTACGCGTTGCACGACCTGGACGCCCGCATCGCCGAGCTGACCTTCGACTCGGTGGTGGACGCCATCCCGGTGCGGGGAGCCGTCGACGCACCGCGGATGCTGACCTTCCGCGCGGGCGAGGTCACCGTCGACGTCGAGGTGACCGGACAGGAGCTGCTGGGGCAGGTGCTGCCGCCCCAGCAGGCCCTGATCGAGGTGCTCACCGGTCCGCAGGCGGCCGCGCCCCTGGTCACCGACGACATGGGCCGCTTCACCGGCGACGCGCCGCCCGTCGGTCCCTTCGCGCTGCGGCTGCGGGCGGGCGGGGACGTCGTGGTCACGGAGTGGCTGCGGGTCTGAGCCCGCTTGCGAGGGTCGGCCTACCAGGTCACGGGGAGCGTCCGGGGTCCGCGGATCATGGTCCTGCGGCGCCAGAGGACCTGGTCGGCCGGGACCGCGAGGCGCAGACCGGGCAGCCGGTCGAGCAGGGTGTCGACCAGCAGCTCGATCTGCAGCCGGGCGAGAACGGCGCCGGTGCAGTAGTGCGCGCCGTTGCCGAAGGAGAGGTGCGGGTTGGGGTCGCGGTCGGCGTCGATCCGGTCGGGGGACGGGAAGACGTCGGGGTCGCGGTTGGCGGCGAGGTAGGAGACGTAGACCGCCTCGCCCGCCCCGATCCGCACCCCGTGCAGGTCGACGTCCTCCAGGGCGATCCGCGCCAGGCCGACCGAGGAGCGGTGCGGGATGTAGCGGAGCAGTTCGTCGAGGACGGGTCCGCGCTCCCCGGGCCGATCCCGCATCCTCTCCATCAACTCGGGGCGGGTGAGCAGCAGATACAGCATCTGACCGCAGTTGTGGGTGACGGCCTCACCGCCGATCTGCAACGGCGCGGCCAGCCCGACCGCCTCCGCCTCGCTGATCTCGCCCCGCCGCACGGCCGAGCCGATCCGCGAGTACACGTCGTCACCCTCGCTGTGGGCGCGCGCCCGGACGGTGTCCGCGATCCAGCCGAACATGCCCTTCTTGGCCTCCGCGGAAGCCTCGGCCCCGCCCTTGGTGGAGACGATCTGTGCCGCCCAGGCGTGCATCCGCTCCCGGTCGGCGGCGGGCACCCCCATGACCTCGCAGATCACGGCGACCGGGAAGGGCTCCAGCACCCGCTCGACGAGATCGGCGGGCGGACCGTCCCGGAGGACACCCTCCACCAGCGGGTCCAGGATCTCCTGCGCGCGAGGCCGCAGCCGCTTCATGGCGCTCACGGTGAACGCGTCGGCCACCGTCTTGCGCAGCCGGTTGTGATCGGGCTGGTCGGCCCACGCCGGGGAGCCCGGCTGGGGACTGAAGTGCGGGGCGATCCGGGTGACCTGACGGGTCATCCCCGCGGTGCGGCCGAAGCGCGGATCGTTGGTGATGGCCCTGACGTCCTGGTAGCGGGTGGCCAGCCATGCCCAACCCTCGCCGAACGGCAGCCGGATGCGGGTCAGCGGCCCTTCTCGCATGAGGTCGGCAAGGATCGGATCGAACTCGGTGCCGTCGAGGTCGAGGGTGGGCCAGTCCCGTACGTCGGGCAGGTCCTGGCCGGTCAGCGTGCTGGTCTCCTCGGTCATGCCCCCAGCCTCACCGGCCCTGTGGTGCGCTGTCGCGCGGGAGTGCTCCAGCCGGTGGTCAGCGGGTGACGGCGTCGACGAGAGCGGCGAGGGCCGACGCCATAATCCGCAGCCCGGGGCCGGCGGGCCCGCCGGGTTCGCTCATGTAGGTGTCCCGCCGGATCTCCACCATCAGCGCGGACACGCGGGGATCACGGCCGTGGAACTCCAAGGGCACATACGTCCCGCTGAACGGACTGTCCAGCCCGATCCCCCCACAGCCGGCGAACGCCTCCTGAGCGGCTTCGACGAGCTCGGGAGGGGTGTGGAAGGAGTCGGTCCCCAGGCACACCGGCGGCCTCGGCCCCTTGCCGTGCAGTTCGTAGGGGAGCGGTGCGGTGGGGTAGGAGTGCACGTCGACGATCACGGCCCGCCCCGTGGCGGCGAGCCGCTGGGCCACGGCATCGGTCATGGCCTGCGCGTACGGCCGGAAGTACCGCGCGATCAGCGGCTCGGGATCGAAGCCCTCGGGCCGCAGCGGCGCGCGTCGGGTCGTCCGGGTGTACACGGCGCCCATCCCGACGGCGAGCATCTCCTCCCGCTCGTCCGGGAAGCGCTCGGGATCGACGACCAGCCGGGAGAGCCGGTTCACGAACCGCCACGGAGCGAGGCGCGCCGCTCCGGCCGCCTCCGCGGCGAGCTCCGCGGTGTGCGCGTCGACGATGTGGTCCAGCTCCCGCTCCAGCGCGGCGTCCGGCAGAACGATCCCCGCCCGCACCTCGGCCGGTATCTCCCGCGCCGAGTGCGGCACATGCAGGATCACGGGCGATTCCCCGGCTCCGGGCACCAGCTCGAAGGACGGTTCGGCAGAGGTCATGCGGCGGCTCCGGGGGCGTTGTCAGTGGTGTGGTGCACGATCACAGCATGAGCATGAGCATGAGCATGAGCATGAGCAATCCGCAGGTGACCGCCTACCCGTTTCTCAAGGCGCTGTACGCGGACGACTACTACCCCGACCACGTGCTGGACCGGGCCAGGGAGATCCTGCTGCGCCTCTGCGAGCGGATCGAGAGGGAACGGCCCGCCGATCTTGCCGCGCTGTACGTACTGACGCATGCGGCCACCGAGGAGTTCAACGACCTCGAGGCGGCCTTCGACGCGGCGGGCAGCGAGATCGAGACCGTCGCGCGGGAGGAGATAGGCGAGCAGTTCTGGTTCATCGCCCATGCCTACGGCTTCGCGGCGGCGGACTCGGAGGAGCTGATCTCCGGGCGGAACTGGTGAGACGCACTCCGCCCCGGCCGGGCACGTGCCGACCGGGGCGGGATCATGCAGAGGCCCCGAAGGGCCCCGGCGTCAGCTCAGGGACGCCAGCGCGTCGTTCCACGTCGTGGACGGGCGCATGATCTTCGCGGCCTTGGCCGGGTCGGGCTGGTAGTAGCCGCCGATGTCGGCCGGCTTGCCCTGGACGGCGTTCAGCTCGTCGACGATCTTCTGTTCGTTCGAGGCGAGGGTCTCGGCGAGCGGCGCGAAGGCCTTCGCCAGGTCCGGGTCCTCGGTCTGCGCCGCCAGCTCCTGCGCCCAGTACAGGGACAGGAAGAAGTGGCTGCCGCGGTTGTCGATGCCGCCGACGCGACGGGTCGGGGACTTGTCCTCGTTGAGGAAGGTCGCCGTGGCGCGGTCGAGGGTGTCGGCGAGGACCTTGGCCTTCGGGTTGTCGGTGGCCGCCGCGTACTGCTCGAGGGACGGGACCAGCGCGAAGAACTCACCGAGGGAGTCCCAGCGCAGGTAGTTCTCCTTGACCAGCTGCTGGACGTGCTTGGGCGCGGAGCCGCCGGCGCCCGTCTCGAAGAGGCCGCCGCCCGCCATCAGCGGGACGACCGACAGCATCTTGGCGCTGGTGCCCAGCTCCAGGATGGGGAAGAGGTCGGTGAGGTAGTCGCGCAGCACGTTGCCGGTGACCGAGATGGTGTCCTCGCCGCGGCGGATGCGCTCCACCGAGAGCTTCGTCGCGTCGACCGGGGCGAGGATCCGGATGTCCAGGCCCTCGGTGTCGTGCTCCGGCAGGTACGCGTTGACCTTGGCGATCAGGTTGGCGTCGTGCGCGCGGGTCTCGTCCAGCCAGAACACGGCCGGGTCACCGGTGGCGCGGGCGCGGGTGACGGCGAGCTTCACCCAGTCCTTGATCGGCGCGTCCTTGGTCTGGCAGGCACGGAAGATGTCGCCCTCGGCGACCGGCTGCTCGATGAGGACGTTGCCGGCCTGGTCGACCAGACGGACCGTACCGGCCGCCTTGATCTCGAAGGTCTTGTCGTGGGAGCCGTACTCCTCGGCCTTCTGCGCCATGAGGCCGACGTTCGGGACCGAGCCCATCGTCGAGGGGTCGTAGGCGCCGTTGGCGCGGCAGTCGTCGACGACGACCTGGTAGACACCGGCGTAGGAGGAGTCCGGCAGCACCGCGAGGGTGTCGGCCTCCTGGCCGTCCGGGCCCCACATGTGGCCGGAGGTGCGGATCATGGCCGGCATCGAGGCGTCGACGATGACGTCGGACGGCACGTGCAGGTTGGTGATGCCCTTGTCGGAGTCGACCATCGCCAGGGCCGGGCCCTCGGCGAGCTCGGCGTCGAAGGACGCCTTGATCGCGGCACCCTCGGGGAGGGACTCCAGGCCCTTGTAGATGCCGCCCAGACCGTCGTTCGGGGTCAGGCCGGCCGCGGCGAGCGCGGTGCCGTACTGCGCGAAGGTCTTCGGGAAGAACGCGCGCACCACGTGACCGAAGATGATCGGGTCGGAGACCTTCATCATCGTGGCCTTCAGGTGCACGGAGAACAGCACGCCCTGGGCCTTGGCCTCGGCGATCTGCGCGGTGAGGAACTCCCGCAGCGCGGCCACGTGCAGCACGGACGCGTCGACGACCTCACCCTCGAGGACCGGTACCGACTCGCGCAGCACCGTGGTGGCGCCGTCCTCGGCGACCAGCTCGATCCGCAGCGCACCCGCCTCGGAGATCACGACGGACTTCTCGGTGGAGCGGAAGTCGTTCTGCCCCATGGTGGCGACGTTGGTCTTGGACTCCGACGACCAGGCACCCATGCGGTGCGGGTGGTTCTTGGCGTAGTTCTTGACCGAGGCGGGAGCCCGACGGTCGGAGTTGCCCTCACGCAGGACCGGGTTCACCGCGGAACCCTTGATCTTGTCGTAGCGGGCCTGGATGTCCCGCTCCTCGTCGGTCTTCGGGTCGTCGGGGTAGGCCGGCAGCGCGTAGCCCTGCGCCTGCAGCTCGGCGACCGCGGCCTTGAGCTGCGGGATGGACGCCGAGACGTTCGGCAGCTTGATGATGTTCGCCTCGGGCGTCTTCGCCAGCTCGCCCAGCTCGTGCAGGGCGTCCGGGATGCGCTGGTCCTCGGTCAGGTACTCCGGGAACACCGAGATGATGCGCCCGGCCAGCGAGATGTCCCGCGTCTCCACGGCGACACCCGCCTGCGAGGCGTACGCCTGGACCACCGGCAGGAAGGAATACGTCGCCAGGGCCGGGGCCTCGTCAGTGTGCGTATAGATGATGGTCGAGTCAGTCACCGGGTGCTCCGCTCCACGTCTGCAACATTGCTCGACATCAAGATATCTCCTGAACGTCCGAGGCTCGACAGGGGCCCGCGACAGAGGAGGGCGCACCCTGGCGTGAGATATCGCACCAGGTGGGTTCCTGTCTCTGGGGGAGGCGGCTTCGCTGCCTCGGCCGACGACGGCGCCGTCAGTCGAGGCGGGCGGAGGTCACCTCGCCGGTCTCCTCGGCACCCCGCTGCTGCGGGATGACCACGGCGCCCTGCTGAAGTGCCACCGTGCGCGTCGGCGCCGGGATGCGGATGCCCTCCGCGCGGTAGCGCTTGTGCAGGCGCTTGATGAACTCGTGCTTGATACGGAACTGGTCGCTGAACTCGCCGACACCCAGGATGACCGTGAGGCCGATCCGGGAGTCGCCGAAGGTGTGGAAGCGGACCAGCGGTTCGTGGTCGGGGACCGCGCCGGTGATCTCGGTCATCACCTCGGCGACGACCTCGATGGTCACCCGCTCGACGTGGTCCAGGTCGCTGTCGTAGCCGACCCCGACCTGGACCAGGATCGTCAACTGCTGCTCGGGGCGCATGAAGTTGGTCATGTTCGACTTGGCGAGCTCCCCGTTGGGGATGACGACCAGGTTGTTGGAGAGCGCCCGGACTGTCGTCTGACGCCAGTTGATGTCCTCGACATAGCCCTCCTCCCCGCTGCTCAGCCGGATGTAGTCACCGGGCTGGACGGTCTTGGAGGCGAGGATGTGGATGCCCGCGAAGAGGTTGGCGAGGGTGTCCTGCAGGGCGAGCGCGACCGCCAGACCGCCGACGCCGAGGGCGGTGAGCATCGGCGCTATGGAGACACCCAGGGTCTGGAGCACCACCAGGAAGCCGATCGCCAGGACCAGCACACGGGTGATGTTGACGAAGATCGTGGCCGAGCCGGCGACGCCGGGGCGGGACTGGGTGACCGACCGCATCAGGCCGGCCACCAGCCGGGCCGCCGCCACCGTGACCACGAAGATCAGCAGGACGGTCAGGACCTGGTTGGTGGTGCGCTGGGTCGTCTTCGTCAGCGGCAGCGCCGCCGCGGCGACGGCGATGCCGCCCGCGATCGCCGCCGCGGGCACCACCGTCCGCAGCGCGGCCACGATGACGTCGTCGCCGCTCCATTTCGTGCGGTCGGCGTGCTTGCCCAGCCACTTGAGCAGGATCCGCAGCAGGAACGCGGCAACCAGGCCCGCGACCACGGCGATTCCGGGGACGACCAGGTCGTCCATGGTGAGATCCCGTTGAAATGCTGTCACGTTGCCACCTGTTCGAAAGTGCTGGATGAGCGACCGCGCGGGCCGTGAAGGCGCCACGACGGGCGCGACCGCTCATCCTGCCGTATCCGGCACAGGAGTTCGTAGGTGGCACCGGGGGCGGACGGCTCTGCTCAGACGATCCCCTCAGCCAGTTCCGCCTGGTCACGGTCGGAGCCGTACGCCGCCGTGGTGGGCGTCCCGTACGAACGGCGGGCGGCGTACCACCACACGGTGGCGAGGACGAGTACGACCGCGAGGGCGACGGACGCGTAGTTCATCGTGTCGACCGTCACCGGCGAGGACTGCGGCAGACAGAAGAGCACCGTGACGAACGCCACCCACACCACCGCGATCCATCCGACGGGCTTGCTCCACCGGCCCAGGCTCCAGGGGCCCGGCTGGAACCGGTCGCCCGCGCGCAGCCGCAGCAGTACGGGGATGGCGTACGCGGGAGTGATGCCGATGACGTTGATGGCGGTGACCGCGCCGTACGCCGTCGCCGAGTACAGGGACGGCAGGGCGAGGAGGCCGGCCACCGAGACCGACAGCCACACGGCCGCGACCGGGGTCTGGGTGCGGCTGCTGACCTTGCGCCACAGGGCCGAGCCCGGCAGTGCCCCGTCCCGGCTGAACGCGAACACCATCCGGCTGGCCGCGGCGACTTCGGCGTTGCCGCAGAACAGCTGGGCGACGATCACCACGATGAGGAGCGCGCTCGCGCCGTCCGTGCCGAGGCCGTCCAGCAGGATCTGCGCGGGCGGCACCCCGGTGTCGGTGGCCCGGGTGGCGTCGTAGTCCTGGATGGCGAAGGTGAGACCGGCGAGCAGGACGAAGCCCGCTATCCAGGAGACCCAGATGGAGCGGACGATGCCCTTCGCGGCCGACACGGAGGCGTTGGAGGTCTCCTCGGACAGATGGGCGGAGGCGTCGTAGCCGGAGAAGGTGTACTGGGCCAGGAGCAGGCCGACCGCCGCCACGTACAAGGGACTCGACCAGCCGGTGTCGTTGACGAACTCGGTGAAGACGAAGGACGGCGACTGGTGGTGGTCCGGCACGATCGCCAGCGCGCCGACGATGAGGGCGACGCCCGCCAGATGCCACCACACGCTGATGGAGTTGAGCACGCTGACCAGGCGCACACCGAAGAGGTTCAGTACGGCGTGCAGCAGCAGGATGACGGCGAAGATGAGCATCGTCTTCTCCGGCGTCGGCTCGAAGCCCCACTGGAGATTGGCGAACGCGCCCGCGAACAGTGCCGCGCCGTAGTCGATGCCGGCGATCGCACCCAGCAGACCGAGCAGATTCAGCCAACCCGTGTACCAGCCCCAGCGGCGGCCGCCGAGCCGGTCCGCCATGTAGTAGAGCGCGCCGGATGTCGGATACGCGCTGGTGACCTCGGCGAGCGCGAGGCCCACGCACAGGACGAACAGGCCGACCCCGGCCCAGCCCCACAGCATCACCGCGGGACCGCCCGCGCCGAGCCCGAAGCCGTACAGGGTCATGCAGCCGGACAGGATCGAGATCACCGAGAAGCTGATCGCGAAGTTGCCGAAACCGCCCATACGGCGGGCGAGGACCGGCCGGTAGCCGAGTTCGCGCAGACGCTGCTCCTCGTCGTGCGGTGGGCGGCCGTCGGTGGTGCGGGACATACGTACCTCCGGGACTGGTGGTGGATCACGCGGGACGGCAGCGCGCCCGGGCCTGGAGGAAGATCTCCACGGCCTGGGCGGTGTCGCCCTGATCGGGGGTGCGGTACGCCCAGGGCAGGGGCGTCCAGTACGGGCCGAGTGCCTCGAACACCCGCGTCGCGTCGGTGAACTGGAGGGCGCCCCACAGGGCGTGGGCGACATGATTCAGGTCCAGCTGGGAGCGCTCGGCGGTGAAGGTCTGCTCGAACCAGGCGTACAGCGCGCGCTGGGCCTCGCGGGTGGCGTCCTCGGCGACCCAGTGCAGGTCGAGCGCGGCGTCGCGGCCGCCGGAGCGGCGGTAGCGCTCGACCCGGACGTAGAGGGGCAGGACGTGCAGCGCGGAGCCCGGGGGAGCGGTGTCGGCGGCCCAGTGCGCGTAGCCGGCGGCCTCCGCGAGCCGCCCCGAGGTGCCGTGCTCGTAGAGGAACTGGAGCATCCGGTGGTGGGCCTCGCGGTTGTACGGGTCGCGCTTGTCGGCCTCGGCGAGCAGACCCCACGGGCCCGGTGGCAGCATCGGCCCGGGAGGCGCCACCCGGTGCTCGGCCCACTGCCGCTCCCGGTCGAGCCGGGCCAGCGCCAGCAGACACACCCAGGGGACGGGGTCCGGTGGGGCGGCCCGGGTCGCGGTGTGGCTCGCCCGCCAGGCCTCGTGCCACAGGTCGAGGGTGTGGGGGTGGCCCTCGCGGTGTGCCCGCAGCGCCCGTTCCACGGCGACCCTGGCGTGCATCACCGTGGCCGGGACGCTGTGCGGTTCCTCCTCGAGCCAGGCGCGCACCACGTCGGTGCCGGCGGCCGCGGTGGCGAGGACCTGGGTGCGCTGGGTCCACTGCCACCAGGCCGTGGTCTCCGTGAGGAGCCGGCGCATCGACATCCAGCGCCCCGTGCGTAACTCCTGGAGGGTGGCGCGCAGCGCGGTGTCATGGCCTGCGGGATCGTAGGCGGGGCGTGCTCCTTCTCTGGCCATCAGCCTCCCGCCCCGGGCAGCGGGCGGGTTCTGACGGCAGGGTGGAGTAACAACAGCCCTCCTCTGGGCGGCAGTTGAGGAGCTCACGTCGGTCGCGGCGGTCACTATAGAGGCGGAGGTTCCGCATCTTCTCCCGTTTCCCGATCTTTTCGAACTCCTTTGCGGAGCCGGAGGGTTGACTCACAGTCAGCCCCGCTTGACGCGATGTGTCGGGCGACGGCAGGCTGTCGCACGGTGATCGCCGAGAAATGGTCCGAAGGCACGCCCCGGGGAGGGCTCGATGACAGGTCCGGTGCTCGCTGTCGACCAGGGCACATCCGGCACCAAGGCCCTCGTCGTCTGCCCCGAACGCGGTGTCATCGGCGCCGGCTTCGCCGAGGTGCGGCCGCGCCATCTGCCCGGCGGCCTGGTCGAGGTCGACCCCGAGGAGCTGTACGCCTCGGTCGTCGACGCCGGCCACCGCGCCCTGGCCGAGGCGTGCGAACCCGTCGTGGCGCTGGGCCTCGCCAACCAGGGCGAGACCGTGCTCGCCTGGGATCCCGACACCGGCCGCCCGCTCACCGAGGCGCTCGTCTGGCAGGACCGCCGCGCCGAGTCGGTGTGCGAGGAACTCGCCCCGTACGCGGATGAGTTGCGTGAACTGACCGGCCTGCCCCTCGACCCGTACTTCGCCGCCCCCAAGATGGCC
This sequence comes from Streptomyces sp. WM6386, assembly GCF_000972385.1. Lineage (GTDB taxonomy): Bacteria > Actinomycetota > Actinomycetes > Streptomycetales > Streptomycetaceae > Streptomyces. The sequence goes on along the minus strand of NZ_JXTE01000007.1, from coordinate 48,193 downwards.
TGGATACGCTGCCACCGCACCCGCGAGGGCGTCGTCACCACCACCGACGCCTGGCTCGTCCACCGTCTCACCGGCGCCTACGTCACCGACGCCGCGACCGCCGGCCGCACCCAGCTCCTCGACCTCGACCGCGCCCGCTGGTCACCGCGCGCCCTCGACCTGTACGGACTCGCCGACGAACGGCTCCCCAAGGTCGTCGACAACGCCCAACACATAGCCGTGACCAAGGAGTTCGGGCCCGAGATCCCGCTCACCGGCCTCGCCGTCGACCAGCAGGCCGCCCTGCTCGCCCAGCGCATCACCGCACCCGGCGGCGCCAAGTGCACCTACGGCACCGGCGCCTTCCTCCTCGCCCACACCGGCGACACCCCGAGCCACGGCACCTCCGGGCTGGTCAGCTGTGTCGCCTGGCGGCTCGGCGGAGAGGCGAGCTACTGCCTCGACGGCCAGGTGTACACGGCCGCGTCCGCCGTGCGCTGGCTCGCCGACCTCGGCATCATCAAGGGCGCCGCCGACCTCGACGCCGTCGGCGCCACGGTGCCCGACAGCGCCGGCGTCACCTTCGTCCCCGCACTGGCCGGGCTCGCCGCCCCCTGGTGGCGCGGCGACCTGCGCGGATCGCTCACCGGGCTCGGCCTCGACACGGGTCCCGGCCATATCGTGCGCGCCCTGTGCGAGGGCATCGCCGCCCAGGTCGCCGAGCTCGCCGACGCGGCCGGCACCGACCTCGGCGCGCCCTTCACCGCCCTGCGTGTCGACGGGGGCCTCACCCGCTCCACCCTGCTCATGCAGACCCAGGCCGACCTGCTGCAACGTCCCGTCGAGGTGTCCGCCCTGCCCGACGCGACCGCGCTCGGCGTCGGCGCCCTGGCCCGGCTGGGCGCCGAGCCCGACCTGACGGTCGCCGAAGCGCTGCCCGACTGGAAGCCGGCCGCCGTCTACGAGCCGCGCATCACCCCCGACGAGGCCGCCGAGCGCCGCGCCGGCTTCCGCACCGAGGTCGCCGCACTGCTCGACCGGACACCCGTATGACGGTCACCACGGCCGGACCGCTGCCTTCCACCACCTACGACGTGGCGATCGTCGGCGCCGGAGTCGTCGGCAGCGCGATCGCCCGCGAACTCGCCCGATACCCACGCCTGCGTGTCGCGCTCGTCGAGGCGCAGGACGACGTGGGCCAGGGCACCTCGAAGGCCAACACGGCGATCCTGCACACCGGGTTCGACGCGGTCCCCGGCTCGCTGGAGGCGCGGCTCGTCCGCGAGGGGTCACACCAACTGGCCCGATTCGCCGCCGAGTCGGGCATCCCCGTCGAGCCGGTCGGCGCCCTCCTCGTCGCCTGGGACGAGGAACAGCTCGCCGAACTGCCCCGCCTCGCGGAGAAGGCCGAGCGCAACGACTACAGGGAGTCCCGGCTGCTCGGCGCGGCCGAAGTGTACGAGCGCGAGCCGCACCTGGGCCCCGGTGCGCTGGGGGCTCTGGAGGTCCCGGGCGAGAGCATCATCGACCCCTGGACGACGACCCTGGCCTACGCCACGCAGGCCGTCCGGCACGGAGTGGACCTGCACCTCAACTGCCGGGTGGAACAAGGCGTCCAGGTCACGACGCGGGGCGCCCTCCACGCCGGCTGGGTGATCAACGCGGCCGGTCTCGACGCCGACACCCTCGACCGGCGGCTCGGCCACCACGACTTCACCGTCACCCCGCGCCGCGGCCAGCTCATCGTCTTCGACAAGTTCGCCCGGAGCCTGGTCCGGCACATCCTCCTGCCCGTCCCGACGGCCCTCGGCAAGGGCGTCCTGGTGACACCCACCGTGTACGGCAACGTCCTCCTCGGGCCCACCGCCGAGGACCTCGACGACAAGCGGGCCACGCAGTCCTCCGCCGAAGGCCTGTCCCAGTTGCGTGAGCAGGGCCGCCGCATCCTGCCCGAACTGCTCGACGAGGAGGTCACCGCCGTCTACGCCGGACTGCGCGCCGCCACCGAGCACGACGACTACCGCATCCACGTCCACCCGGAACAGTCCTACGTCACGGTGGGCGGCATCCGCTCGACCGGCCTGACCGCCTCGCTCGCCATCGCGGGACATGTCGTCGAACAACTAGCCAAGAACGGACTTGAGTCGGGGCCTGCGCGCGACCTGGATCCCGTGCACATGCCCAACCTCGGCGAAGCCTTCCCCCGCCCCTACCAGCGCCCCGAACTCATCGCCGCCGACCCGGAGTACGGCACCCTCGTCTGCCACTGCGAACGCGTCTCCCGCGGCGAGATCCGCGACGCCCTCGCCGGTACGGTCCCGCCGGGCAGCCTCGACGGGCTGCGCCGCCGCACCCGGGCCCGGTCGGGGCGCTGCCAGGGGTTCTACTGCGGGGCGACCGTACGGGAGCTGTTCGAGGAGGCCCGGACGTGACGCGTCAGGACGGCGCCCGCGGTGGCGCGGCGGTGCGCGAGTTCTTCGAGGGGGTCCGGGTATGAATCGCGAGGTCGACGTCCTCGTGGTGGGCGCCGGTCCCGCGGGTCTCGCCGCCGCCGCCCGCCTGGCCGTCGGCGGTGCCGGCAAGGTCGAGGTGCTGGACCGGGAGCAGCGGGCCGGGGGAGTGCCACGGCACTGCGCGCACGGCGGCTACGGCACCTGGCTCCATCCGCTGACCGGTCCCGCGTACGCCCGGCTGCTCGTGGACGCGGCGCAGCGGACCGGGGCGGTCGTGAGGACCGGAGTGAGCGTCCTCGACTGGGCGGACCCGGCCCGCGGCGCCCTCGCGCTCGCCACCGTCGGCCGGGACGGCCCCGCGACCATCGAGGCGCGGGCCGTGATCCTGGCCACCGGCGCCCGTGAACGCCCGCGCGCCGCACGCCTGGTGCCGGGGACCCGGCCGGCCGGCGTCTACACCACCGGTGAACTCCAGCAGGCCGTGCACCTGTACGGGCAGCGGATCGGGACGCGGGCGGTGATCATCGGTGCGGAAGGCGTCTCGTACTCGGCCGCCGACACCGTACGGGCCGCCGGAGCCGAGGTCGTCGCCATGGTCACGGAGTCGGACCGGGCACGGACCACCGGACTCCGCGCCCAGGACGCCCGCCTTCGCCGACGCGTCCCCCTGCTCACCGGGACCGCGGTCGTCGAACTCCTCGGCCACGGACGGCTGTCCGGCGTCCGTGTCCGGCACCGAGACGGTCGTACGGCTGTCCTGGCGTGCGACACCGTCGTGTTCACCGGCGACTTCGTGCCCGAGAACGAGCTGGCGCGCAGAGGAGGCCTGACCCTGGCCCCCGAGACCTCACGGCCCGGCGTCTTCGCCGCCGGCACTCTGCTGCACCCGGGAGAGAGCGCGGCCGAGGCCGCTCGTGCCGGTGCGCGGGTGGCCGGCACCGTTCAGGGGTTCTTGAACGACCCGTGCCGCCCCGCCCCGGAGGCGTATCCGGCGGCGCCCTCCAGGCCCTCCGCCAACACGCCCATGCCGTAGCCGAGTTCACCGCGGGCTCCTCGGGGTCAGACGACCCTCGTTCAGATGACCTTCATGCGTACCAGCGCTCCCAGCGTCAACGCCCCCGGAACCAGCGGCAGCCACACGGTGATGATCCGGTACGCCAGCACCACGGCCGTAGCGATCGCCGCCGGACCGCCCGCCGCCACCAGCGCCACGATCAGCGCCGCCTCCACCGAGCCGATCCCGCCGGGCGTCGGCACCAGCGCGACGGCGACCGTCGCCGCGAGATACGCCACCGCGATGTGCAGCGGCGGCACCGGCAGCCCCAACGCCTGCCCCACCGCGGCCAGTCCGGCCGCCTGCAGCGCGGGGAAGGCGAGCGAACCGCCCCACAGGGCGAACGCCCGGGCGGGCCGGGTGTGCACCTCGCGTGCCTCGTGGAGCGCCGTGCACAGGAACGAGGTCACGGTCGTACGCACCCGCCGTACGAACACGAGCACGCCCGCCGCCACGACCAGCACCAGTCCCAGGGCGGGCAGCAGCGCGCCGAGCGTGCCCTCGGGCAGGAGGGCTCCCAGGCTCAGCGCGTCGGGGAAGGCGATCAGCAGCGCGGCCAGCAGGGTCAGCCGGCCGATCGACTCCGCCAGCAGATACAGGGCGAGCGCGGCCGAGGAACGGGCCAGCGGGAGCCCGCACACCGTCATGAACCGGAGATTGACCGCGCTCGCGCCCAGGCCGGTGGGGAGCAGGTGATTGGCCGCGCCGGCCGCGAACTGGGTCGCCAGCAGCCGCCGCTTGGGCAGCCCCTGAACGACCGCGCCCTGGCGGGTGCAGGCGGCGGCGACCCAGGTCAGACAGGTCGCGCAGACCGCGACCAGCAGCCAGGGCCACTCGGCCGACTCCAGATGGCCCAAGCCCTCGGACAGGACCGAGCGGTGCTGCACGGCGACGACCGTGACGAGCAGAAGCGGAAGCAGACACAGGATCTGACGGATCCGGCGGGCGGGGACGCGACGGGGGCTCACGTCCTGAGAGGTTCTCCGTGCCGTGCCAACTGCGGGTTGCGGAAGGGCGGCCGGGGGATTGCGTACGGTCATCGGATCCTTCGAGCGGGGAGAGGTCCTGGTGGACATCCTGGGGACGGACGTCCAGGAAGTGTTGACCTCAACAACGCTTGAGGTCGTACGTTCGCTCCCATGAGCATGGAAACCACAGCCTGGACACAGCTGCAGAGCGTGATGCACGCCGAGCAGGAGACGCGGCCCTTCGCCCGCACGACGCTGCGCCGCATCGGCGCCTTCGCCCGGCCGCACCGCACCCGCATCGCGCAGTTCGTGGCATTGGGGGTGGCGACCGCGCTGCTCGCCGTCGCCACCCCGGTGCTCGCAGGACACGTCGTGGACGCCATCGTGACGGGCGACGACGAGGGCACCGTCGTACGACTCGCCCTGCTCATCGCGCTGATCGCGGTCGCCGAGGCGGCGCTGGGCATCCTCGGCCGACGGCTGTCGTCGACGCTCGGAGAGGGTCTCATCCTCGATCTGCGGACGGCTGTGTTCGATCATGTGCAGCGCATGCCGGTCGCGTTCTTCACACGGACACGTACGGGAGCGCTGGTCTCCCGACTCAACAACGACGTCATCGGTGCACAGAGAGCGTTCAGCAACACACTCTCCGGAGTCGTCAGCAACCTGGTCACCCTGCTGCTCACCCTCGCCGTCATGCTCACCCTGTCCTGGCAGATCACCCTGCTCGCGCTGGTACTGCTGCCGGTCTTCGTGATCCCGGCCCGCCGGATGGGGCGCCGGATGGCCCGCATGCAGCGGGAGGCGGCCGCGCTGAACGCGGCGATGGGCACCCGCATGACCGAGCGCTTCTCCGCGCCCGGCGCCACGCTGATCAAGCTGTTCGGCCGCCCCGAGCAGGAGTCCGAGGAGTTCGCGGCCCGCGCCCGCAGGGTCGCCGACATCGGCGTCCGCACGGCCACCGCCCAGTCGGTGTTCATCACCGCCCTCACCCTGGTCTCCGCCCTGGCGCTGGCCCTCGTCTACGGCCTCGGCGGCTGGTTCGCCCTGCGCGGCACCCTGGAGCCGGGCGCGGTCGTCTCCCTCGCCCTGCTGCTGACCCGGCTGTACGCCCCGCTCACCTCCCTCGCCGGAGCCCGCGTCGAGGTGATGAGCGCCCTGGTCAGCTTCGAGCGGGTCTTCGAGGTGCTCGACCTGAAGCCGCTGATCGAGGAGAAGCCGGACGCACTCGACGCCCCCGACGGGCCGGTCGCGGTCGAGTTCGACGACGTCCGCTTCGGCTACCCGTCCGCCGACAAGGTCTCCCTGGCCTCCCTGGAGGAGGTCGCCTCCCTCGACACCCGGGGCGGCGACGAGGTCCTCAAGGGCATCTCCTTCCGAGCCGAACCGGGCCAGACGATCGCCCTGGTCGGCTCCTCCGGCGCGGGCAAGTCGACGATCGCCGCACTGCTCCCGCGTCTGTACGACGTCGACGAGGGCGCCGTGCGGATCGGCGGAACCGACGTCCGCGACCTCACCGCGGGCTCGCTGCGCGCCACCCTCGGCATGGTCACCCAGGACGGCCACCTCTTCCACGACACGGTCCGCGCCAACCTGTTGCTGGCCCGCCCGGAGGCAGCCGAGGACGAACTCCGTGACGCCCTGCGCCGCTCCCGCCTCGAGGCCCTCGTGGACTCCCTCCCCGACGGCCTCGACACCGTGGTCGGCGAGCGCGGCTACCGCCTCTCCGGCGGCGAACGCCAGCGCATGACCATCGCCCGGCTGCTGCTGGCCCGCCAGCGCGTCGTCATCCTCGACGAGGCCACCGCCCACCTGGACAACACCTCGGAGGCGGCGGTCCAGGAGGCGCTGACCGAGGCTCTGGAAGGACGGACCGCGATCGTCATCGCCCACCGTCTGTCCACGGTCCGGGCGGCCGACCGGATCCTGGTGGTCGAGGGCGGTCGGATCGCCGAACGGGGCACGCACGAGGAGCTGTTGGCGGCCGACGGACGCTACGCCGAGTTGTACCGGACCCAGTTCGAGGAGCGTGGGGGCGAGGTCCCGGAGATCGAGGCGGTGGCGTAGAGCAGTCGCACGGAACGCGTCAACCCCGCAGATTCACACAAAGACCGACAACATCATTGCCTCCCTCGGGTCGACGACCTAGTGTGCGTTCGGTTTCCCAACAGCACCGAACAGGATCTGACGCTCACTCAAGCAGTGCCCCCACACTGTCGTCCCGAGGAAGGCCACGGTCATGTCGCACTTTCCCGTGTCGCCCGTCAGCCGCCGCCGTCTGCTGGAGGGAGGTGCCGCGGTCCTCGGCGCGCTCGCCCTGCCCGGATCGATCACCGCGGCACGGGCCGCCGACGCGGCGGCCACCCCCGAGTGGAACGGCAACATCGCCGTCTTCCGGCTGGGGTCCGAGCCGCCGCACACCACCCTCACGCCGTACGCGGACGTGAGACAGGCCCTGGCCGCGGACCGCACCCGCTCCCCGTACCGGATGAGCCTCGACGGCAAGTGGAAGTTCGCGTACGCCGACCGCCCCGACGACCGCGACACGGACTTCTACCGCACGGACGTCGACGACAGCGACTGGGACACCATCCCCGTCCCGTCCGCCTGGCAACTGCACGGCCACGACCGCCCGATCTACATCAACATCACCTACCCCTGGTGGGGCCCCAACGGCATGGGCGAGGAGGCGCAGCCACCGGCCGCACCGACCCGCCACAACCCCGTGGGCCAGTACCGCCGCACCTTCACGGTCCCGCGCGACTGGAAGGGCCGGCGGACCTTCCTCCACTTCGAGGGGGTCAAGTCCGCCCACTACGTGTGGATCAACGGGGAGTTGGTCGGCTATCACGAGGACTCCTACGACCCCGCCGAGTACGACATCACCCCGCACCTGAAGCCGGGCACCAACCAGATCGCGGTCGAGGTCTACCGCTACTCCGACGGAGACTGGCTCGAGGACCAGGACATGATCCGGCTGAGCGGCATCTTCCGCTCGGTGCACCTGTACTCCACGCCCGCCGTGCACCTGCGCGACTTCAGGCTGGACACCCCGCTGAGCGACGACTACCGGTCCGCCGAACTGTCGGTGACCGCGAGCGTGCGGGACTACGGCGGCCAGGGCGGCGGCCGGTACTCCGTCGAGACCCAGCTGTACGACCCGAGCGGGCATCCGGTCTGGCCCAGGCCGCTGCAGCAGGCCGTCGCGCTGGACTCCGGCAAGGAGCAGACCGTACAGGCAGCGAGGGCCGTGCCCCGGCCGCGCCTGTGGTCGGCCGAACACCCCGACCTCTACACCGCCGTGCTCCGCCTGCGCGACCCGGCGGGCAAGGTGATCGAGACCCTCTCCCACCGCGTCGGCCTGCGCGAGTTCGCGCTCAGGGACGGCCTGATGCGCATCAACGGCAAACCGGTCTCCTTCCGGGGCACCAACCGCCACGAGATGCACCCGGTGCACGGCTCGGCCCTCACCCGCGCGGACATGGTCAAGGACATCGAGATCATCAAGCGGCTGAACATCAACAGCGTCCGCACCTCGCACTACCCCAACAACCCGCAGTGGCTCGAACTCGCCGACGAGTACGGCCTGTACCTCGTCGGCGAGACCAACCTCGAGACCCACGGCATCCGCGGCGAGTACCCCGGCAACCACGCCGACTGGACCGAGGCCTGCGTGGATCGCGCCCGCAACATGGTCCACCGCGACAAGAACCACGCCTCGGTGGTCATCTGGTCGCTCGGCAACGAGGCGGGCGGCGGCAGCACCTTCAACGCCATGTACGACTGGATCAAGTCGTACGACACCACCAGGGTCATCCAGTACGAGGGTGACGACCGCCCGGGCATGAGCGACATCCGCTCCGAGATGTACGACAGCCCCTCCCGCGTCGAGGCGCGCGCCAAGGACACGAACGACACCCGGCCGTACGTGATGATCGAGTACTCGCACGGCATGGGGAACTCCAACGGCAACTTCAAGAAGTACTGGGACATCGTCCGCCGCTACGACGTCCTCCAGGGCGGCTGGATCTGGGACTTCGTCGACCAGGCCCTCGAGTGGCCCACGCCCACGCGCAAGCGGTTCACCGAGTCCGGACCCACCGCACTGCGCGGCGAGCTCCAGGCCCCCGCCGGCACGTTCACCCGCGCCGAGGGCGTCTCCGGCGGCACCGTCTTCGCCCGCGACACCAGCCTCGACCTCACCGGCTCCCTCACCCTGGAGGCCTGGGTCACCCCGCATGTGACCGGCTACCACCAGCCGATCCTCGCCAAGGGCGACACCCAGTACGCCCTCAAGCAGACGGACCGGAACCTGGAGTTCTTCATCTACGGCGGCGGTCAGTGGATCAGCGCGAGCTGGGCGCTGCCGGACGACTGGACCGGCCGCGAGCACCACATCGCGGGCGTCTTCGACGCGGACGCGGGCACCCTGACCCTCCACGTCGACGGCGAGATACGGGCCACCCGCACCACCACCCGGCGCCCCTCGAACAACACCGCGTCCCTGGCCCTGGCCACCGACGTCGACAACCCCACCCGGGAGTTCAGCGGCACCGTCCGCCGGGCCCGTGTGTACGCCCGCGCGCTGAGCGCCGCCGACATCGCCTCCGCCGGCCGGGGACCCGGCGACTACGGTGTCCGGTTCTGGTTCGACGCCGCCACCGTCGACCTCACCGAGCAGCGGCCCCGGGACAGGACGTTCTACGCCTACGGCGGCGACTGGGCCGACAACCCCAACGACGGGGCCTTCTCCGGCGACGGCATCGTCACCGCCGACCGCGGACTCACCGGCAAGTCCGCCGAGGTCAAGCAGATCTACCAGGCGATCGACGCGGCCTGGGCGTCCGGCAATTCGGGGGCGGTGACCCTCACCAACGAGTACCTCTTCACCAACCTCCGCGAGTTCGACGGACGGTGGGAACTCGTCGCCGACGGAAAGGTGGTCCGGCGCGGCAGACTGAGCAGGGCCCAACTGGACCTCGCGCCGCTGTCGAGCAAGGACATCACCGTGCCCTTCGAAGTGCCGGACGACCCGGCGCCGGGCGCGGAGTACTTCCTGCAGTTGTCCTTCACCACCACGGAGACCACGAAGTGGGCCAAGGCCGGCTTCGAGGTGGCCAGGCAGCAACTCGCCGTCGACTCCGACAGCCCCGCCGTGACACCGCTGCCGCCGGCCCGCGTCCCGGCGCTGAGCCACAAGGACGCCGGCGGGGCGATCACCGTCACGGGCAAGGGCTTCTCCGTCACCGTCGACAAGAAGACCGGCGTCATCACCTCGTACCGGGCCGGTCGCGCCGAGCTGATCTCCGCCGGCCCCGCCCCCAACTTCTGGCGGGCCCCCACCGACAACGACCGCGGCAACGGCCAGCACACCCGCAACCAGACCTGGCGCGACGCCGGTACCGACCGCAGGGTCACGGACGTCGTCGTCAGCACCCTGGACGACAAGGCCGTCGTCATCAAGGTCGCCGGCACCCTGCCCACGACCACCGAGTCGACGTACACCACCACGTACACGGTCTTCGGGAACGGCGAGATCAAGGTCGACAACACCCTGCACCCGGGCGCCTCCTCGCTGCCGTACATCCCGGAGGTGGGAACCCTGCTCTTCCTGCCCGCCCGTCTGGAGAAGCTGCACTACTACGGCCGTGGGCCCGAGGAGAACCACTGGGACCGCAACAACGCCACCGACGTGGGCCTGTACTCGGGCACCGTCACCGGCCAGCGGACCTCCTACCTGCGCCCCCAGGAGAGCGGCAACAGGACCGACGTCCGCTGGATCGCCCTCACCGGCGGTGACGGCCCGGGCCTGCTCGTCACCGGCGAACCGCTCCTGGAGGTCAACGCCTCCCACTTCACCCCGGAGGACCTGTCGGTGGGGGCCCGCCACGACTACCAGCTCACCCCGCGCAAGGAGGTCGTCCTGCGTCTGAGCCACCACCAGATGGGCGTCGGCGGCGACAACAGCTGGGGCGCGCACACCCACGACGAGTACAAGCTGTTCGCCGACCGGGACTACGCCTACACCTACCGGCTGCGGCCGCTGACGGACGTGGACGAGGCGATGGCTGCGTCACGGAGGCCCACCGGCCTGGAGTGACCCGGCGCGGCGCACCGCGCCCGGCATGACAAGCTGTGCTTCCCCACCCCGAACCCAGGAGGTCACCATGACCGCAGAGCCCGCATCCCCGGAAGGTTCGGAGCCGGCTGCCGCCGAGACGTCCCCGCTGGCGCCGGACGAGGACGGCAACTACGACCTCAAGGCGAAGTTCCGCGAAGCCCTGGCCCGCAAGCGCGGTGCCCAGGCGGACGCCGCCGATGTCGCCGCCAACCCCGACGCGTCGAAGGTACGCGCGGCACACGGCCCGGCTTCGAGCCAGCGGTCGTTCCGACGCAAGAGCGGCGGCTGAGCCGACCGGAGGGCACGCGGCCGGTGCCGCGTGCCCTCCGTCGTACCGGCTCCTGACGGGCCGCGCGTCCCGTGCGAATGGTTGTACGCTGCGCCCACCGCCCTTGACCTGCACAGCAGGCAGGGAGCAGACAAAACGGGAGCTTCTTCATGTTTCGTACCATGTTCAAGTCCAAGATCCACCGCGCCACCGTCACCCAGGCCGACCTGCACTACGTGGGATCGGTGACCATCGACGCGGACCTCCTCGACGCCGCCGACCTGCTGCCCGGTGAGCTCGTGCACATCGTCGACATCACCAACGGCGCCCGCCTGGAGACGTACGTCATCGAGGGCGAGCGCGGCTCCGGAGTGATCGGTATCAACGGGGCCGCCGCACATCTCGTCCACCCCGGCGACCTGGTGATCATCATCAGTTACGCTCAAGTGACCGATGCCGAGGCGCGGGCGCTGGAGCCGAGGGTCGTGCACGTGGACCACGGCAACCGGATCGTGGCCCTGGGCGCGGACCCGTCGGAGCCGGTGCCGGGCTCGGACCAGGAGCGCGGCCCGCAGTCGGTACCGGTCTGATCCCTGTACGGCTTTCGACCAGGAGCGTGCCCATGAGCGACATCGAGATCCGCGACGACCGCCCGGCCGGCCGCCTGGAGGCCCTCGGCGACGGTGAAGTCGTGGGCCGCATCGAGTACTTCGTCCTCGAATCGCCCGAGCGCGCCCTGGTCCCCGTCCACACGATCGTGGAACCGGCCCACGAGGGAAAGGGCATCGCGGGCTCCCTGGCCCGCGAGCTCTATGCCACCGCCGAGCGCGAGGGCATCGTGGTGGCCCCGCTCTGCCCCTACGTCGTCAAGTGGGCCGAACGCCACCCCGAGGAGGCACCGCCCGCCGACCCCGCGCTGCTCCGCGCGGCGAAGGTCTGGCTGGCGGCCCACCCCGGGCGCTTCTGACGCGGTCCATCCGGGTGACTGGGGCAGCGGACGCCGGGTACGCGGGGGAGTAGTCCAGAGCCGACGTCACCACTGGCTGGAGGACACGATGACCAACCCGTTCCCGGACCCCGTCCACCCGGGCCCGACCCCGGGCCCCTACCCGGACCCCCCACCGCAGCCGACGCCTCCGGCACCCGGCCCGACCCCGACTCCGCCCCCGGACCCCGCGCCGTCCCCGGTCCCCCCGGGACCGGAACCGGTACCGACCCCGGAGCCCGGACCTCCACTGAGCTGAACGCAACAGGTGGGCGGCGTAAGAACGCCGCCCACCTGGATGTGCCCTGGGGGCGCGGGGCTGTATCGATTTGCGGCTCCGCCGCGTGGGCGCGATCAGCCCCCACGCACCCGCACGCGCCCTACTACGCGGACACCTCGGACCGGTCCCCACCCCACAACGTGTGGAACGACCCCTCCTGGTCCACCCTCCGATACGTGTGCGCCCCGAAGAAGTCCCGCTGCCCCTGCGTCAGCGCCGCAGGCAACCGCTCGGAACGCAGCCCGTCGTAGTACGCCAGCGCCGCCGAGAACCCCGGCGTGGGCACCCCCTGCCGGGTCGCCGCGACGATCGCCTCACGCCAGTCGTCCTGCGCGTCGGCGATCTCACGGGCGAACGTCTCGTCGGACAGCAGACTCGGCAGATCGGCCCGCGCGTCGTACGCGGCCCGGATCCGGTCCAGGAACGCGGCGCGAATGATGCACCCACCACGCCAGATGGCAGACACCGCACCGAGGTCGATGTCCCACTCGTACTCCTCACGAGCGGCCGCGATCTCGTGGAAGCCCTGTGTGTACGACACGATCTTCGAGGCGTACAGCGCCTGCTCGACCCGGTCGGCGAACGCGCCGGCCTCCGCCTCGCTCAGCGCGGTCGCCTTGGGCCCCGCCAGCCCCCGCGAGGCGTCCCGCAGTTCGGCGTGGCCGGACAGCGACCGGGCGAAGACCGCCTCGGCGATGCCGGAGACCGGGACGCCGAGGTCGAGGGCGATCTGTACCGTCCACCGCCCCGTGCCCTTCTGCTCCGCCTGGTCCACGACCACGTCCACGAAGGGCTTGCCGGTCGCCGCGTCCACGTGGGACAGCACCTCGGCGGTGATCTCGATCAGGTAGGAGTCCAGCCGGCCCGTGTTCCAGGTCCGGAAGATGTCCGCGATCTGCGCGGGCGAGTATCCGGCGACATCGCGGAGCAGCTGGTACGCCTCGCCGATCAGCTGCATGTCGGCGTACTCGATGCCGTTGTGCACCATCTTCACGAAGTGCCCCGCGCCGTCCGGACCGACGTGCGTCACACAGGGCGCACCGTCGACCGCCTTCGCGGAGATCTTCTCCAGCATGGGTCCGAGCGAGTCGTAGGACTCCTTCGGGCCGCCCGGCATGATGCTCGGCCCGTTGAGCGCGCCTTCCTCGCCGCCGGAGACGCCCATGCCGACGAAATGGATGCCCTGCTCGCGCAGTGCCTTCTCACGGCGGCGGGTGTCCGCGAAGTGCGCGTTGCCACCGTCGATGATCATGTCGCCGGACTCAAGGAGCGGTGCGAACTCGTCGATCACCGCGTCCGTCGGATCGCCCGCCTTGACCATGATGACCAGCCGCCGCGGTCGCTCCAGTGCCGCCACGAACTCCTTGGCGGTCTCCGCCGCGATGAAGTCGCCCTCGTTCCCGAACTCCTCGACCAGGGCGTGCGTACGCGACGCCGTCCGGTTGTGCAACGCGACCGTGTAGCCGTTGCGTGCGAAGTTCCGGGCGAGATTGCGGCCCATGACCGCGAGTCCCGTGACGCCGATCTGGGCTGTATTGCTCATTCGGTTGGCTCCTAAAGGATCCGGTGTCGGTGGTGCCGGTCGTGCACGTCAGTATCGCCCCACCGACCATCCTGGCTTGCCGCTACGCCGAGCGCATGTCCGGGGTGCTCGGCGTGACGTACGCAGATACGGACGACGGCCCCATCCGCCTCAGCCGTGGTGAAAGTCCGGCGCGTTCCTGGTTGTTCGCGGTGCAGGGCGGCCGATTGCCGTCTTGTCATGGCCTGTTCGGGGCGCTTACTTTTGGCCCTCCTGACGAATGTCGAGGGGGAGCTCCATGGCCGTACGCGGTCGGCACCGCCGGTATCAGCCGAACAGGATCAACCGCGCCTCACTCACCGTCACGGCGGGCGGTGCCGGAATGGCGATGCCGCTCATCGGCGCCGGCACGGCCCAGGCGGCCGACGTGGACACCTGGAACAAGGTCGCCGCGTGCGAGTCGACCAACAACTGGAGCATCAACACCGGCAACGGGTACTACGGCGGACTGCAGTTCGCCCAGTCCACCTGGGAGGCGTTCGGCGGCACGCGGTACGCGCCGCGGGCCGATCTCGCCACCAAGGACGAGCAGATCGCCGTGGCGGAGAAGGTGCTGGACGGGCAGGGGCCGGGAGCCTGGCCGGTGTGCTCGGTCGAGGCCGGGCTCACCCGCGGGGGTGACACCCCGGACATCCACCCCGCCGGGTCCGCCAAGAGCTCCGTCCAGGACGTACAGCCGCAGACCACGCCCCAGTCCCGGGCCGGGACGGCCGAGATGTACACCGTGGTCCACGGCGACAGCCTCTCCGGCATCGCCGACCGGGAGGACGTCAAGGGCGGCTGGCAGCGGCTCTACGCCGCGAACCGCAAGACCATCGGGGCCGATCCCGATCTCATCCTGCCGGGGCAGCGGCTCAGTCTGCGCGGCAAGGCGGTCACGACGACCACCCAGACGTCCTCCAAGTCGACGTCGGAGAAGTCCGCTTCGGACACCGAGGAGACGAAGGAGACCGGCCACTCCCTGGTCGCCCCGGTCGACGCCCCCACGGGAACGCCGTACCACAAGGCGGGCTCGTCCTGGTCGAAGGGCTATCACACCGGCGTCGACTTCGCCGTCGCAACGGGCACCTCCGTGAAGGCGGTCGCGGCGGGGCGGGTGGTCAGTTCCGGGTGGGCCGGTTCGTTCGGCTACCAGGTGGTGATCCGGCACGGGGACGGCAGGTACACCCAGTACGCGCATCTGTCCGCGATCTCCGTGAAGAGCGGACAGGGCGTCGGCGCCGGCCAGCGGATCGGCCGCTCCGGGTCCACGGGCAACAGCACGGGCCCGCATCTGCACTTCGAAGTGCGGACGGGGCCCGGCTTCGGCACCGACATCGATCCGGTCGCGTATCTGCGGACGGGCGGTGTCAGGCTCTGAGGTCTGTCGGGGACGTGGTCGCGTGCGGTCAGGATTTGACACGCATGCGATGGCGGTCGGGGACCGGCATCGGGACGAACGACGCGCCGTAGCCGTAGAGCGGGCCGTAGAGAAAGACCGGAGAGTCATCGGGGTCCTGCGGCGCGACGTCCTGGACCGAATCCGGTGCCGGGACCAGGACCTCCTCCCGGACCGCCGACTGCTCGGGGAGGCCGGCGAGCAGTTCCTCGGCGGTCGCGGGCTCGGTCAGACCGGCCAGCAGCTTCTGGGCGGAGGCGGGCTCCGGCACGTTCACCCTGGCGGTCGGCACGCTCACCCTCGCGGTCGGCACGCTCACCCTCGCGGCAGGCTCGGGCTGCGCCGCGGCCGGCTTGGGCAGCGGCTGCGTCTCGGCGCGTGCGAGCCGCTCGGTCGTCAGCAGGATCAGACCGCCCGCCGCCACCACAGCGCAGCCCAGGGCGAGCACGGTGCCCGTGGTGCCGTAGCGGAAGGTCTCGCCGAACATCGTGATGCCGACCGCGGCCGCGGCCACCGGGTTGACGACCGTGAGGGTGGCCAGCGGGGCCGCGAGACCGGCACCGCGGTAGGAGGCCTGGGAGAGCAGCACACCGGCCGTGGCCAGGACGCCGATCACGGCCAGGGAGGGAACGTCCGCCGTCGACACACCGCCGGTCCAGTCGACCGCGACGGTCTTGGTGAACACCGAGGACATGCCGAACGCGATGCCGGAGGCGGTGGCGAGCAGGATGCTGCGCACCGCCGGGTGCCGGTGTGCCGCCCGGCCCGCGATCATCAGCGCGACGACGGCGAGGCCGGTGGCCGTGGCGACGGCCACCCGCTGCGTCGTGTCCAGCGACTGTGCGTCGGACGTGCCGACCAGGGAGAGCAGACCGGCCAGACCCACAGTCGACATGATCGCGCCGCGCCAGGCCGTAGCTCCGGCCTTGCGGTGCACGAACAGCGCCGCCATGGGCAGGGCGAACACGATGGTCAGGGCGCCCAGCGGCTGCACCAGGCTCAGCGGGCCGTACGCCAGCGCCACCACGTGCAGCAGTCCGCCGAGGCCGTTCAGCGCGACCGCCGCCCACCAGCTCGCCCGCCGCAGGGGCGCGAACTGCTGCTCGGGGGAGGACACCGCGACCTGTTCCTGGACGATCGCCCCACCGGCGTACGCGACGGCGGAAACGAGCGACAGGACCACGGACAACGCGAGGGCGCTCATGAGCTGCTCCTCTGCGTGAGGCAGGGGCAATGGCCCCGGCGCGGCGAACGGTCGGCTTCCATGTGCAACACGATGCCGCGAAAAGCCATTCCCGTCGTCGTACCTGAGCAGGCAATGGGTCCTACTGCCGATGGAGTACTACGGAGGGTGGGTCCTCCCCAAGGTGGGTGACACCACGCAGAGCCCTCCTGGGGAGACCCCCTAGGGGCCTTGGTACTACTGCTCCTCGTGGACCTCGACACCGATCTCGCCGCGCTCCGCCCGCTCGGCGGCTTCTTTCTCCTACGCACGGGCGCAGCGCCGCGTTCAACACTGCCGACGCTAGCGCGAACGTACGAGGAAGAAAAGTGTGATGTTTACGGAAATTCCATGACTTTCCGTATTCAAAAGGTCGCCGGCCTGCTGGGCGCCCCCGAGCTGCGCACCGCCGCCTCGATCACCCACCAGGGACTCGCGTCCCGGCTGTGGTCGGCGGCGCTCGGCTGTGCCGTCCTGTACGGCCGTATCCCCGACCTGGACGCCCGGCTCATGCGCTGGGACGCCGACGGCAGCGCCCCCGACGATCTGTGGCTCACCGAGGTCCGCCCGCTGCCCGGGGACGCCGCGAGCCTGGCGGACGCCGTACTGGAGGGCCACCTCGAACCGCTGGCGGAGGCGCTGCGCGCCCGGTACCGGCTCGCGGCCGGTCTGCTGCGCGGCAACGCGGCCTCCGCGCTGGCCGGCGCCGCCCGGCAGCTGGCGGGATGGGCGCGGGCGAACGGCCGTCCCGACGCCGATGCCCGCACCCGCGCCCTGGTCACGGAACTCCTCGCCCACCCCGGTCTCGCCGGCGCGCTCGACGCGGGCACCCTCCGGCGCCGCAGCTGCTGCCTCTACTACCGCGTGCCCGGCGGGGGTGTCTGCGGCGACTGTTGCTTCACACGGCCCCCGCGGTCTTCCCCGGGCGCCGCATCTGGGTGACCATGAGGAGCAACCAGCCGTTGAGAACAGGGGGTTCCGGGTGCGAGTGGGACTGCTGACCCGGGAGTACCCGCCGGACGTGTACGGCGGCGCGGGCGTCCATGTCGAGTTCCTCGCCCGGGAGTTGAGCTCCCTGATCGACCTCGACGTGCACTGCTGGGGCGAGGGTCGCGCGGAGGGCGTCGTACGCCATCGTCCCTGGCCCGTGCTGGACACCGCCAACGACGCGCTGCGCACCTTCTCCGTGGACCTCGCGATGACCGCGGGTCTCGAAGGCCGCGACCTCGTGCACTCGCACACCTGGTACGCCAACCTCGCCGGCCACCTCGGCAAGCTGCTGTACGGCATCCCGCACGTGATGACCGCGCACTCGCTGGAGCCGCTGCGCCCCTGGAAGGCCGAGCAACTCGGCGGCGGGTACGCCCTGTCGAGCTGGGCCGAGCGCACCGCGATCGAGGCCGCCGACGCGGTGATCGCCGTGTCGGGAGCCATGCGCGAGGACATCCTCGCCTGTTATCCGGCCCTGGACCCGGCCCGGGTGCACGTCGTGCACAACGGCATCGACACCGCGCTCTACCGGCCCGACCACGGCACCGAGGCCCTCACCCGCATCGGCGTCGACCCGGACAGGCCCTTCGTGCTCTTCGTGGGCCGCATCACCCGGCAGAAGGGCGTACCCCATCTGCTGCGCGCGGTACGGGACATCGACCCGGCGGCACAGGTCGTGCTGTGCGCCGGAGCCCCCGACACCCCGGAGATCGACCGCGAGTTCCGCGAGCTGTTCCAGGAGCTGAGCAGCGTCCGCGAGGGTGTCCACTGGATCCCGCAGATGCTGCCGCGCCCGGATGTGATCCAACTCCTCACGCACGCCGCCGTGTTCGTCTGCCCTTCGGTGTACGAACCTCTCGGAATCGTCAACCTGGAGGCCATGGCGTGCGGAACTCCCGTGGTGGCCTCGCAGATCGGTGGCATCCCGGAGGTCGTCGACGACGGCAAGACCGGCGTGCTCGTCCCGGTGGACGACGATTTCGAGCCCGCGCTGGCACGTGCGCTGGACTCGGTCCTCGGTGATCCGGAAGGGGCCCGGCGGATGGGCGAGGCCGGACGGGAGCGGGCCGTGGGCGAGTTCGGCTGGGACGCGGTGGCGCGGCGGACGGTGCGGCTCTATGAGGAGATCCTCAAACAGGCGTACTAGACGCCGGTCCAGGGCAGGCATGGGTCAACCAGGGTGAGGGGAGCGGCCATGCGTCGTGGCGGACCTTCGGTGCTCGGCATCGTACTGGCGGGCGGAGAAGGCAAACGCCTGATGCCCCTGACCGCGGACCGCGCGAAACCAGCGGTCACTTTCGGAGGAACGTATCGTCTGGTCGATTTCGTCCTCTCCAATCTCGTGAACGGCGACATCCTGCGCATCTGTGTCCTGACGCAGTACAAGTCGCACTCGCTGGACCGCCACATCACCACCACCTGGCGGATGTCGAGTCTGCTCGGCAACTACGTCACCCCGGTCCCGGCCCAGCAGCGGCTCGGCCCGCGCTGGTATCTGGGCAGCGCCGACGCGATCCTGCAGTCGCTGAACCTCGTGCACGACGAGGAGCCCGAGTACGTCGTGGTGTTCGGTGCCGACCACGTGTACCGGATGGACCCGCGGCAGATGCTCACCCAGCACATCGAGAGCGGGGCGGGTGTGACGGTGGCCGGCATCCGGGTACCGCGCTCGGAGTCCTCGCAGTTCGGTGTGATCACGCCGGGGTCGGACGGGCTGACCGTGGAGCGGTTCCTGGAGAAGCCCGCCGACCCGCCCGGTCTCGCGGACGACCCGGAGTGCGTCTTCGCCTCGATGGGCAACTACATCTTCACCACCAAGGCCCTGATAGAGGCGCTGCAGCGGGACGCCGAGGACAAGCACTCGGTGCACGACATGGGCGGCTCGATCCTGCCTCAGCTCACCGACCGGGGTGAGGCACAGCTGTACGACTTCAGCCTGAACCACGTGCCCGGTGAGACGACCCGAGACCAGGGCTACTGGCGTGACGTCGGCACCCTGGACGCCTACTACGACGCCCATATGGACCTCATCGCCGAGCGTCCCGCGTTCAACCTGTACAACCGGCAGTGGCCCATCTACACCCACTCCGGCCAGCTCTCCCCGGCCCGGTTCAACGCGGGTGGCATGGCCAGCGAGTCGATCATCAGTGCGGGTTGCCTGATCCGCGGTCAGGTCACGCGGTCGATTCTGTCGCCGGGCGTGAGGGTGGACCCGGGGGCCGTGGTCCAGGGCTCGATCCTGCACGACAACGTCCGCATAGGCCGGGGCGCGGTGGTGCGCGGCGCCGTCCTCGACAAGAACGTCGAGGTGCCGCCGGGTGCGACGATCGGGGTGAATCCGGAGCGGGACGCGGAGCTCTACACCGTCTCCAAGGGGGGCGTGATCGCGCTCGGGAAGGGCCGGCAGGTGTCCTGAGACACAGCGAAGGGCGTCCTTGGGGCTGCTGGGGCGCCCAAGGCTGGACTTAATCTGCTGTTAACTGTGAGTAGCTTGATCGTACTTGACCGTAATCGCCTGCGGGCGATTGACTGTTTCCCTCACCCGTCGTCGACGCGAGGCAAGCCATTGACTTCTGACCTGCTCGCCCCTCTCGACCTGGCTTTCTGGAACATCGAGTCCCCGGAACACCCCATGCACCTGGGCGCCCTCGGCGTCTTCTCGGCCCTCTCGCCCGCCGCGGGCGCCCACGCGGCCGACCTGCTCGCCGCGCGGGCGGCGGCGGTGCCGGGCCTGCGGATGCGGATCCGGGACGTCTGGCAGCCGCTGGCCTTCGGGGGCGCCACGCGCGAGCCCGCCCCCGACTTCGACCCGCTGGACCACGTCCGGCTGCACGCGCCCACCACCGACTTCCAGGCCGTGGCCGGTCGGCTCATGGAGCGTCCGCTGGAGCGAGGCCGGCCGCCGTGGGAGGCCCATGTACTCCCCGGGGAGGACGGCTTCTCCTTCGCCGTGCTCTTCAAGTTCCACCACGCCCTGGCCGACGGACTGCGCGCGCTGACCCTCGCGGCCGCCATCCTCGACCCGATGGACCTGCCGGCCCGCAAGCCGCGTCCCGAGGAGCCCGCGAAGGGCTACTTCCCCGACGTACGCAAGCTGCCGGGGTTCATCAGGGGCACCGTCTCCGACGTGGGCCGCGCCCTCGACATCGGCGCGTCCGTCGCCCTGTCCACCGTCGGGGTGCGCTCGTCCTCCGCGCTGACCTCCGAGCCGAGCGGGACCCGCCGTACCGCAGGAGTCGTCGTCGACCTCGACGATGTGCACCGGGTGCGCAAGGCCCAGGGCGGCACCGTCAACGACGTCCTGATCGCGGTCGTCGCCGGCGCCCTGCGCCGCTGGCTGGACGAGCGCGGCGACGGCAGCGAGGGCGTCGCACCCCGCGCCCTGATCCCGGTCTCCAAGCGCCGCCCGCGCACCGCGCACCCACAGGGCAACCGGCTCTCCGGCTACTTGATCAGGCTCCCGGTCGACGACCCCGACCCGCTGGCCCGCCTCGACACGGTCCGCACGGCCATGGACCGCAACAAGGACGCGGGACCCAACCGGGGCGCGGGCGCCGTCGCCCTGCTCGCCGACCACGTCCCCGCGCTGGGCCACCGCCTCGGCGGGCCGCTGGTGAGTCAGGCCGCCCGGCTCTGGTTCGACATCCTCGTCACCAGCGTGCCCCTGCCCAGCATCGGCCTGAAGCTCGGCGGCAACCCGGTCACGGAGGTCTTCCCCTTCGCGCCGCTGGCCCGCGGCCAGTCCCTCGCGGTCGCGGTCTCGACGTACCGGGGGCAGGTCCACTACGGCCTCGTCGCCGACGCCGAGGCGGTACCGGACCTCGACGTCCTGGCCAAGGCCGTCACCGAGGAGGTCGAGACGCTCATCACCGCCTGCGAGGCTTGACCGTCTCCGGTTTTGGAGGACCGGCCCGGCGCTCCGTAGAATTCCCTGTTCGAAAGCGGACGCGGTCGGAGCGCCGCACGGTGAGCCAAGGAAACGGCAGCGCGATGACGGTGACAGACGACGGCCCGGCGACCACGGACGAGGTCGTCCACGAGCCCGGTGACGAGGCCGTGTACGGTCCCGGCATCGACCCGGAGCGACTGGCCGTCTGCCTCGGCGTGCTCGACGAGCTGGACAAGCTGGAGGTCGACCACCCGGACGCGATCGCCGTGCGCCGGGCCACCGCCGGCGTCTACCGCACCGTCAAGCAGCGCCGTCGCCAGGAGCGCCGGGCCGCCAAGACCGCGCACGACAAGACGGTCACCGAATCCACGGCGACCGGCTCCGCCCAGCGCATCGACGACGAGACCGAGGGCATCCTGCCGTCGTCGGTCACCGAGGCCGGGCGGATCGCCGGAATACTCCAGCGCCCGCGCTCCTGCTACACCTGCAAGACCCGGTACGTGGAAGTCGACTACTTCTACCACCAGCTCTGTCCGGACTGCGCAGCCCTGAACCGGGACAAGCGCGACGTCCGCGCCGACCTCACCGGCAAGCGCGCCCTGCTCACCGGCGGCCGCGCCAAGATCGGCATGTACATCGCGCTCAGGCTGCTGCGCGACGGCGCGCACACCACGATCACCACACGCTTCCCCAAGGACGCCATCCGCCGCTTCAAGGCCATGGACGACTCCGCGGACTGGATCCACCGCCTGGACGTCGTCGGCATCGACCTGCGCGACCCGGCCCAGGCCGTGGCCCTCGCCGACCAGGTCGCCGAGGCGGGCCCGCTGGACATCCTGATCAACAACGCCACGCAGACCGTACGCCGCCTGCCCTCCGCGTACGCCGCCCTGGTCGACGGCGAGAGCGCCCCGCTGCCCGCCGGCGAGCTGCCCGCCCACCATGTCATCGGCGCCTTCGGCTCCGGCGCTGTTGACGGCCTCGCCGCGCTCCCGGTCGGCATCAGCGGCCTCGACGCCCAGCAGGTCGCCGACCTCGCCCTGGTCGCCGGCAACGCCAGCGTCGCCCGGCACCTGGACGGCACCGCCATCGACGCCGGAGGTCTCGTCCCGGACGTCGTCGACACCAACACCTGGGTGCAGACCATCGAGCAGATCTCCCCGGTGGAGCTCCTCGAGACCCAGCTGTGCAACTACACGGCGCCGTTCATCCTCATCAGCAAGCTCCGCCCGGCGATGGCCGAAGCGGCGAGGAAGGCGGCGAGCGGCCGCGCCTACGTCGTCAACGTCTCGGCGATGGAAGGCGTCTTCGGCCGCGGCTACAAGGGCGCGGGCCACCCCAACACCAACGCCGCCAAGGCCGCGATGAACATGGTGACCCGGACCAGCGCCCAGGAGATGTTCCAGAGCGACGGCATCCTCATGACGTCCGTCGACACCGGCTGGATCACCGACGAACGCCCCCACTACGACAAGCTGCGCCTCGCGGAGGAGGGCTTCCACGCCCCCCTCGACCTGGTCGACGGCGCGGCCCGCGTCTACGACCCGGTCGTGCGCGGTGAGGCGGGCGATGACCTGTACGGCGTCTTCATGAAGGACTACGCGCCCGGCAAGTGGTAGGCCCTTATCGGCTCGCGGGCCCGGGTGCCGGCGTTCTACCGTGACGGTGGAGCGCCGGTGTGCCCGGTGCGATGGTCACGCGTTCTTCTGGTTCGATCCCATGCAGGCCCACCCGCGGGCCTGTCGCCCAGTCGGAGGGCACCGCGTAACCCCTTTGATCTCGGGCACGCGCACTCAGCCGGCTTCCGGCGCCTGCGAGCGCAGTCGCTCGTGCACCGCGTACGCCCCGGAGGAGTACGCGGCCCGCACCCGTGTCCCCCCGTCCACCAGCAGGTCCGCCCCGGTCACCCACTCCGCCGCGTCCGAGGCCAGCCAGACGACGGCCCGGGCCACGTCCTCCGGTTCCCCGATCCGCCCGAGCGGCAGCCCCGCCGCGAGCGCCTCCTCGCCCGCCTCCCACACGAAACGGGCCATCTCCGTGCGCACGAGACCGGGGGAGACGGAGTTGACCCGCACCCGCGGGGCCAGCTCGCCCGCGAGCTGCCGGGTGAGGTGGAGGAGGGCCGCCTTGCTGGTTCCGTAGGCGCCGACCTGCGGGCCCACATGTCCCGCGCCCTCCGTGCAGATGTTGACGACCGCACCGCCGTGCTCCCGCATCCACGCCCGCCACGCGGCCTGCACCAGCCGCAGCGGCGCCTCCACGTTGACGCGGAACGTCTCGCGCCAGGCCTGCGGATCGGCGTCCATGAGCGGGCCGTACGGCTGGTTGGTCGCCGCGTTGTTGACGACGACGTCGATCCGGCCGAACGCACCCAGGGCGAGCCGGACCACCTCGTCCAGATGCGCCGGATCCGCCACACTCCCCGCCACGCCGACGCCGCCCAGCTCGGCGGCGACCCGCCGCACCTGCGCCGCGTCCCGTGCGGTCACGCACACCAGCGCGCCCGCCGACGCCAGTCGCCCGGCGACCGCCCGCCCGATGCCGCGCGTGCCGCCGGTGACGATCGCGGCCCTGCCCTGGAGTCCGTACGGCGACGTCATCGGCGTACCGTCTCATGACGAACCGTCAGTCGACAGCCCCGAGACGGGAGTTCCGGGCCGCCACAGTTCCAGGACGGTGCGCCAGTCCTCCAGGACCCCGGCGTCGAAGCCCGCGGTCCGGCTCTCCTCGTCCGCCAGCAGCAGGCGCAGCAGGTCGTCGTCGCCGGCGGGACCCCGGCCGCTTACGAGGTGATGGACCCGCTCGCCCAGCAGGGGCCGGACGGCTTCGGCCGCGCGTTCGGCCCGCAAGGTCTCGTCGCCCGGGCACAGCAGCTGCCCGATGCCGTGCACCAGCCCCGCCACCTGGAGCTCCTTGTCGGCGGGCCGGCCGCGGCGCAGCAGTGCGGCGGTCCGCAGCGCGTGCTGATGCCGGCAGGCGTACAGCAGATCCATCAGCTCTTCGACACTGCGCAGCTGGGGGTCCCCCCAGGCCCTTGAGGCACTGGGGGAGCGTCAGTCCTCCCGCCGGACAAGCCGTTGCCGTTCGTCAGCAGATCATGGCCGCCTTGCGATTCGGGCAACGGGACTTGAACTGCGCTGTCGGGGTGCTCGAAGGCGCGATCGCCGACATAGGCCGAACGGGTGATGTCTCGACGGGGCATCAAATGGCAAACCCGCACATAGTAGGACCGAGCACACGTAGGCGACTTGGGAAAGTTACCCCTTGTTTTCAGCCCCATCGAGCGGGCCTCCGCTCATTTGGTTAATCTGTAGCGGACGGACAGCAGTACGGGGTCCCACCCACACCCACGGTCCGTCCTGGGGCAGCCGATCACCACGGCCTGTTCTGACATGAGTGACCGGCGCCACCGCGTCCGAACTGTTCTCGACTCAGACCCGAGCGGGCGTCCGGTGACAGATCGCACACTGACCGGTATGCCCCGAGGGTGACCCGACACATAAGGAGTGCGCGGTGACACCGGAGAAGACGAATCGCGATCAACGGCCCAAGGAACGCCCCGAGCGAGCGGGCCGTCGGCCCGGACAGCTCGGCAGCCTCGACGTGTGGGCGCGGTCCGCCCCCATCCGTCTCGCGGGTTACGAGGACGACCTGGCCGAGCCCCACATCCTGCCCAGCGTGGACTGAGCCCCGTCGCGATCGTCGTCAGCATGGGCGTGCCAGACTCACGCCCATGCTGATCAGAGAAGCCGCGGCCGACGACTGGCCGCGGATCTGGCCTTTCTGGCACCGGATCGTCGCCGCCGGGGAGACCTACGCCTGGGATCCGGACACCTCCGAGGAGGCGGCACGGGCGCTGTGGATGAGCCCGGCCAAGCGGGTGTACGTCGTCGAGGACGAGACCGGCGCAGTCGTCGCCTCCGCCTACACCACTCCCAACTACGGTGGCCCCGCCGCCCGTGTGGCCAACGCGGGCTTCATGGTCGACCCCGACCACACGGGCCGGGGCTTCGGCCGCGCCCTCGCCGAGCATGTCCTGACCGCCGCCAAGTCCGACGGGTACCGCGGCATGGTCTTCAACGCCGTCGTCGAGACGAATCCGGCCGTAGCCTTGTGGACCTCACTCGGCTTCACGGTCCTGGGCACGGTGCCGGACGCGTATGAGCATCCGCGGCAGGGGCTGGTGGGGCTGCACGTGATGTACAAGGCGCTCTAGGTGGAGACACCGCCTCTGAGTACGGCCGAGGTGGCCGCGGCCGAGCGGGAGTTGGGTGTCTCCCTCCCTGCCGAGTACCGCGCGTATCTGCTGGAGGCGGGCGCGGGCGGGACCGTCTCCCGGCCGGCGCGGACGGAACAGGGCTGGTGGTGGGAGAACAACTCCCGTGCCGCGCGCGAGCTGCTCGCCGTCCCCTTTCCGCACCCCGACTCCTACGTCGTCGAGGACGACCGGCTCAGCGACCGTGAGCCGTGTGCCGGCGACTTCGCCGACGACGGCGCCTATCAGGCCGCCTGGCAGGCGTGGGACGACGAGTACGGAGTGTTCGAGGACCGCAAGACGGCGGGCGCGATCGTCGTCCAGGAGCACGGCTGCGGCTTCGCCACGCTCCTGGCGCTGACCGGCCCGCTCGCCGGCACGGTGTGGTGGGACGGGCGGGCCACCTGCGATCTGATCGTGCCGCTCTCCCTCGACCACATGCGCGGCGCCCGACCCGTCACCTTCGGCGAGTGGCTCAGTCGCAGTTCCTGGGACCTCCTGCCGCCCGGCTGGGGCTGACCGCGCTCAGCCCAGCGGTGCCGTCCGCTCCCACGGGTGCAGCTTCTCCAGCTGCTCCGCGACCTCCAGCAGTACCGCCTCCGAGCCCGGCCGTCCCACCAGTTGTACGGCGGTGGGGACGCCGGAGGGGAGCTTACCGAAGGGGACGGACATCGCGGGCCAGCCGGTGAGGTTCCAGGGCGGGGTGAGCGGCGAGTAGTTGGTGTTGGCGAGGACGTTGCGGAGCCAGCCTCGCTCGTGCCAGGGCACCGACTTGGGGGAGCGGCGGGCCAGGGCCGGGGTGAGCAGGACGTCGTACTCCTCGAAGAACGGCTCCAGGCGGCGGCGCAGCGCGTCGCGGCTCGTGCCGGTGCGCACTCCCTTCACGAAGCGGCGGCCCACCGCCGCGTGGACCCGGGTGCGGCGCGTCAGCTGGCGCGGGTCCAGGCCCTGGGCGTCCTCGGAGGTGCCCGCCGTCCAGTGGGCGAGCGAGGTGAAGCTCAGCGACATCGGGTAGGACGGGTCGGCGCGGCGGACCTGGTGACCCGCCTTCATCAGGACTCCGGCGGCCTCCCGGGCGGCGGCCGTGTACGGCTTGGTGACGGCGATGCCGGCGATCGGACTGCGCAGCGAGAGCGCGATCGTGTGCGTCGCGGCCGCGGACGGGGACGCCGGTTCCGTGTCCGCCAGGATGTCCAGCATCAGCCGGGCGTCCTGGACCGTCGTGGCCAGGGGCCCGTTCTCGGACATGCCGAACCAGTCGCCGTCGCTGACGCCCGCCGGGACCACGCCGTGGCCGGGCTTGATGGTGACGAGGCCGCAGTTGGCCGCCGGGATGCGCAGGGAGCCCATGCCGTCGTTGCCCAGCGCGATCGGCACCAGGCCCGCGGCGACCGCGGCCGCGCTGCCGCCCGAGGAGCCGCCCGCGGTGCGCGAGGTGTCCCAGGGGTTGCGGGCGGTGCCGTGCACGCCCTCCGTCGTACCGAAGACGCACAGCTCCGGCACGTTGGTAAGACCCACGACCACCGCGCCCGCCGCCCGCAGCCGGGCCACCGTGACATGGTCCTCGGTGGAGGGGGTGTCCGGCGTGGCCGCGGAGCCGACGCGCTTGGACTCGCCGCGTACGGCGAGGTTGTCCTTGACGGCGATCGGCACGCCCGCCAGGGGCAGCTCGGCCAGGTCGGCGCGGGCACCCACCTCGTCGGCCTCGGCGAGCGCGGCCTCGGCCCGTACCGTCCGGAAGGCCCCGATACGGCCGTCGAGCCGCTCGATCCGGGCGAGGTGCTCGGCCACCACCTCACGGGGCGTGGCCCGCTTCTCCTGCACGGCGGCGGCGATCTCGGCGGCGGTCCGGC
Source organism: Streptomyces sp. WM6386 (assembly GCF_000972385.1). Lineage (GTDB taxonomy): Bacteria > Actinomycetota > Actinomycetes > Streptomycetales > Streptomycetaceae > Streptomyces. The sequence goes on along the minus strand of NZ_JXTE01000007.1, from coordinate 20,916 downwards.
CGATCCAGCTGGTCACGGGTGCTCCTCGGGGGGTACTGGCGAGTACGTAGGGAGAACTGTGCCTCTGCTCGGGCGTCACGTCGAGAGGGAGACGGGCCTGGGTCGGGCCTCCGGGCGGGCGGAGGGCCGCCTTGGACATTCGCGCCGGTGTTCTTGGACTTTTCGCGACCGGGCATCCGAAGAAGCCCAGGTCATCCGATCAATGGCTCAACTTGGCTGACTTCTCGTCCCATTGACAGTCCCTGGGGGTCGCCCAATCATCAGTCATCCGATGAATGGGAGTCGCTCGTGAGAACGTTTCCGAGACGTCAGATCCTGGGCGCCGCCGCCGCACTGGCCCTGCTCCTGGCGCCGGTTCCGGCGGTCGCCCAGGAGGAGACCCGGCCGCCGGTCACGGTGCCCGCACTGAGCAACTGGACGCCGGAATCCGGCCGTTACGACTTCGGTCCCGGTGCCCGACTGGTGGCGGACGGCCCGGCCGAGCGCAGGGTCGCCGACACCCTCGCCGACGATCTGCGGGAGGCCGGACACGGCACCGTGCCGGTCGTCGGCGGCGCGGCGCGTACCGGGGACATCGTTGTCGACATCCAGCCGTCCCGGAAGTCGCTCGGAGCCGAGGGCTACGAACTCCGGTCCGGAAAGCGGCTGTCGGTGACCGGAGCGACCGAGAGCGGTGCCTTCTACGGCACCCGGACCCTCCTCCAGCTCCTCGCCCAGGACGACGGGATCCCCGCCGGACGCACGGTCGACGTGCCGCGCTACAAGGAACGCGGAGCCGGCGTCTGCGCCTGCTACATCCACATCTCCCTGCCCTGGCTGGAGAACCTCGTCCGGGAGATGGCGTACAACAAGCTCAACCAGCTGCTCCTCGAACTGAAGGTGAAGAGCGACTCCCACCCCGAGGCGAACACCTGGGGCTACTACACCAAGGACGAGATCCGCCGGCTCGTCGCCCTCGGCGAGAAGTACCACGTCGAGATCATCCCGGAGATCAACTCCCCGGGGCACATGGACCCGTGGATCGAGAACCGCCCCGATCTCCAGCTCACCGACGCCGACGGCAACAAGCAGCCCGCACGGCTCGACATCACCCGGCCCGCCGCCTTCGACTACTACACCGGCCTGATCGACGAGTACGCCCAGGTCTTCAGGGCCCCGGCCTGGCACATGGGCGCCGACGAGTACATGCTCGGCTCCGACTTCGCCAAGTACCCGCAGATCCTCAAGTACGCCCAGGACAGGTACGGTTCCGGCGCCACCCCGCAGGACGCCTTCATCGACTTCGTCAACCGCGTCCACGCCTACGCGGCGAGTAAGGGCAAGAAGCTGCGCATCTGGAACGACGGGCTCACCGGCGCCAACACCGTCCCGGTGACGGCCGGCACGACCGTCGAGCACTGGCTGAACGTGACGGTGAAGCCCAGTCGGATCATCGCCCAGGGCTATCCGCTGATGAACGCGGCGTACGCCCTCTACCTCGTCCGCGGCGGCTTCCACAGCGACACCGAGAGCCTGTACGACCAGAGGTGGGACCCGCGCAGCTTCGAGGGCGAGAAGCTCGCCTCCGCCGCGGGCGTCACCGGCGCCAAGATCAGCCTCTGGCCGGACAACGGGCGCGGGGAGACCGAGAACGAGGTCGCGGTACGGCTCTGGCCCGCCCTGCGCCACATCGCCCAGGCCACCTGGGGCGACCCGCATCCGGACGCCACGTACGCCGAGTTCACCGCGCGCGGCACGGCTGTCGGGCACGCACCGGGATGGCGGGACCTGACGAAGCCGCCGGTGGCCGACGGGACGTACACCTTCGAGGCGGACGGCGTGTCCTTCGACGCCGACGTGGCGCGCACACCGGACGGCTATGTGACCCTGCGCGGCCCGGCCGGCTGCCTCGCCGTGAGCGGCGGCAAGCTCACGCTCAACGTGCCGCTCCAGCCCGGCATCGAGGCCACCTGGGACACCTGCGCCGCCGCGAACACGCTGCAACGCTGGGAGTTGCGGCGCGCCGGGGACGGATACCGCCTCGTCAACGCCATCACGCAGATGGCCATGAGCGTGACGAACGGCCGGATCGTGCAGTACCCGCCCGACCAGCACCCGCCCGCCGTATGGCAATTGATCTGAGGAGCCCCACCTCCATGACCGTCTCCAGACGCACCTTCGTCGCCGGCTCGGTCTCCGCGTTCCTCGCGACCGGCCTCACCCCGACGTCCGCCGCCGGAGCCCCCCTTCCGGCCGAACCCGCCTACCGCATCCCCGTCAGCCCCGACGACACGGCCGAGGACCTGGTGCGCAAGGCGTCCCAAGTCCGGCCCACCCCACGGCAGATCGCCTGGCAGGCCCTGGAGCGCACCGCGTTCCTGCACTTCGGCGTCAACACCTTCACCGGCCTGGAGTGGGGGACGGGGGACGAGGACCCGGACGTCTTCCAGCCCGCCGGACTGGACACCGACCAGTGGGCCAGGGCCCTGCGCGACGGCGGCTTCAAACTGGCCATCCTCACCGTCAAGCACCACGACGGCTTCGTCCTCTACCCGTCCCGCTACTCCGACCACACCGTCGCCTCCAGCAGCTGGCGCGACGGGCAGGGCGACGTACTGCGCTCCTTCGCCGACTCCATGAGACGCCACGGCATCAAGGTCGGCGTCTACATCTCGCCCGCCGACGAGAACCAGTACCTGGACGGCGTCTACGCCAACGGCAGCGCCCGCTCCACACGGACCATCCCCACGCTCGTCGAGGGAGACGACCGCACACCCGCGCAGACGTACACGCTGGACGCCACCGACTACGGCGCCCACATGCTCAACCAGCTCTACGAAGTCCTCACCGAGTACGGTCCAATCGACGAGATGTGGTTCGACGGCGCTCAGGGCCGCATCCCGCCGGACAAAGTGGAGAGCTACGACTGGGACAGCTGGTACACCCTGGTGCGGGCGCTCGCGCCGGACGCGGCGATCGCCGTCACCGGCCCCGACCTGCGCTGGGTCGGCAACGAGAGCGGACTGGCGCGCGAGGACGAGTGGAGCGTCGTGCCGGTCAAGGAGAACCAGTACGGGCGCACCGACTGGGCACTGTCCTACGACACCGCCGACCAGGGCAGCCGTGCCGCGCTGGTGCGGGCGCAGCCCGACACCGACTACCTCCAGTGGTGGCCCGCGGAGTGCGACGTGTCCATCCGGGACGGCTGGTTCTACCATGCCGACCAACAACCCAAGAGCGTGGACCAGTTGACGGACATCTACTTCGGGTCCGTCGGGCGCAACTCGGTGCTCCTGCTCAACATCCCGCCGGACACGGACGGGTTGCTGCCCGCCGCGGACGTGACCCGGCTGCGTGAGTTCCGGGAACGCGTCGACCGGGAGCTGCCCGAGGACCTGGCGCGCGGCGCCCGTACGACCGTGGCTCCCGGCCTGGTGAGCGTCGACCTCGGCACCGCCCGTGAGGTGGACCGGTTCCGGCTGGCCGAGGACATCGCGCACGGTCAGCAGGTCGAGAGCTTCGTGGTGGAGGCGCTGCGCGACGGAGCCTGGAGAGAGGTGACCCGGGCCGGGACGGTCGGGGCGAGCCGGATCCTGCTGCTGCCGGTTCCGGTGCGGGCGCGGCGGTGGCGGGTGCGGGTCACCGGGTCCCGGACCGCCGTACGGATAGCGGAGTTCGCCATGTACAGGTCGCGGCGCTGAGGGTACTCGGACAGGGCGGTCACCAGGGCGTCGGCGACCTGGTGACCGCCCGTCGGGTCACCGCAGATGCCGGGAGAAGAAGTCCATCGTGGCGTCCATGGAGGACGGCCACCGCGGGTAGAAGGTGTGGCCCTCGCCCTGGTACTTGCGGAGCTCGACGGGTTTGCCGGCCGCGCTCAGGGCGGCGGCCATCTGCTCGGACCAGACGATCGGGCAGGTGTCGTCCGCGGTGCCGTGGTGGATCAGCAGCGGCTCGGTCACCCGGTCCACATAGGTGCGGGGCGAGACCTCCCGCCAGAACGTCGGATTCTCCTCGGGCGTGCCGTACTTGGCGTCGATCTCGGCGACGAGCGGGTCGTCGTCCGAGCGCTGGAAGTGGTCGATGTTCTCGTCCGGGCGGGAGCTGACCGGCGCGAAGGCGACCGCCGCGTCGAACAGGCCCGGCGCCACGACCAGGGTGTTGTACACCACGCCACCGCCCATCGACCGGCCGAGCAGCCCGAGCCGGTCCCCGTCGATCTCCGGGCGTCCGGAGTCGCGCAGCGCCAGCGCGGCGCCGATGACGTCCTCGGTGTAGCCGAGGCGCAGGCTGATGTCACTGTCGGGGTCGTCGTCCGAGGCCGCGTGATTGCGGTAGTCGGTGTGCAGGACGACGTAGCCGTTGCGGGCCAGGAGATCCTGCTCCCGGGCGAGCCCCCGGCCGGTCGTGTACACGTCCGGGTCGATGTATCCGTGCGCCAGCACCAGCGCGGGGAAGGGGCCCTTGCCGCGGGGGATGTTCATGAGCCCGGAGATCGTCAGCCCGTCGGACTCGTACGTCACCCGGTAGCTGGTGTAGGCCTCGGTGCGGGCGAGGACGGTGCCGAGGCGGAGATCGGAACCCTGGTGCTTCTCCTGCATCAGGGCGGGGAGGGAGACCGGGTTGACCGGCTCCCGAGTGGGGGAGGGCGTGGGGGGCTGGGCCGATACGGAGGTCTTCCTCGGCGCCGGCGCGGACTCGTTGTCTTCCCCGGTGCAGCCGATCGCGAGGACCAGCGTCAGTCCGGTGGCGGCACAGGCCGTTCCCCGCAACCACATGCCTCCAGTATGTCCCGCACGGCATGCTTCAGACGCCCGGCGGGGTATACGGGTAGGACCAGGGCCGAGGAGGTGCGTTCCGTGGGTGAGGTGCACGTGTCGGCACGGGACCGCGAGGTGCGGGTCGGGCTCGGCGACGATGTGGTGCTGCGGCTGCCGGAGAACGCCACGACCGGCTACCGGTGGCACGTCGAGAGGCTCGACGGCGGCCTGGAGGTCGTGGCCGGCGACTACGTGCCTCCGGGGCCGCTGCTGCCCGGCGCCGGAGGCACGCGCGAACTGCGGCTGCGGCCGTCCAAGGCCGGCCAGGGGCTGCTCGAGCTGGCGCTCAAACAGCCCTGGGGCGAGGACGTGGCAGAGCGGTACACACTGCGCGTCACCGTCGAGTGAGCAGGTCGGCTCAGAACAGGTAGATCTCGTGGACCAGGCCGTCCGCCTCCTCGCGGAAGGAGATCGGCTTGCCCGTCTGGCGGGCTTGGGCGGCCAGCGTCGTCAGCGCGGTGAACGCCCAGTCGCTGCCGTTGTAGATCTTCTTCCAGGAGCCGCCCTTGATGTGCAGGAAGACGTTGCGGGTCTGGTTGATGCACCACATCGCGTCGACGACGGCGTTCTGTGTCCAGGTGCCGGTGATCGCCGTCGCGGCCTGGGCCGCCGCGAACGCCTGGAGATCGCTGCGGAGTTCGGGGGTAATCGTCGGCCGGGCCTCGCCGGCCGCCGTCTGTTCGAACCGGGCCACCATGACGTCACCGGCCGGCTTGGTCTGCGCGCCGAGAGCGCTGCCGTTCAGGCCGATGTCCACACCCGGCGGGAACAGCACGGGCCGGCCGGCCTCGTCCTGGTCGGCCGAGGAGCGGACCTTGTCGGTGCTCGGCGGCTGCTGCTGCGGCTGGTCCGTGCCACCGCTCTTGTGCGGGCTCATCTCGTACTCTCCTCTCCCCGGTGTCACCAGGCGTAGATCTGCTGGACGGAACCGTTGTCCTCGTAGATGCCGACCTTGGCGCCGTTCGCCTTGGACGCGGCGAGCTCGGCGAGCATCGCCGCGTCGGTCGCCCCGACCGTGCCGTTCAGGCTCAGCCAGCCGCGCAGTTCGCCGTACGCCCAGACGTTGGCGTCGGCCTCGTTGCTCCACAGCGCGAGAATGCGCTGGTCGGGCAGCCAGTCGTGGATCACCGTGCCGAGCGCCGCCACGTTGTGCCAGGTCTCGATGCCGCACTCGCCGTAGCCGATGCGGAAGAAGCCCTGCTCGCCCCAGCCCGGACCCCAGCTGTTCTTGCCGATCCAGCACTGCTGGGCGTCGTCGTAGCCGACGAGCGTGACGCAGTGGCCGCCCGCGAGGTCGCCGGTCCGGTGCCGGTAGACCCCGCTGGAGTAGCTGAAGAAGTCCTGGTAGACCAGGAAACAGGCGGTGATCGAGCCGTAGCTCGCGATGTTCTCCTTCATCGCCGCGGGGTTGTTGGTGACGGACTGCCAACTACGGATCTTCACCTGCCGGTTGGGCCAGTCGGCGTTGAGCTTCGAGGCGTCCTGGTCTCCTGCCGTGTAGGGGAAGTACGCCTCGATGGTGATGCCGTTGTCGCGTGCCTTGTCCGCCAGGGGCTCCGGGAACCAGCCGTTGGAGCAGTTCCGCCCGGCCTGCCGGCCGTAGTAGTAGAACGCCTGCGCCTCGGACAGGTCCACCGGGAGCTGGGGCGCCCGGTAGCCGAAGCGTGTGACGTGCTCCATCGTGGCCACGGTGCCGAAGGCCACGCAGGAACCGCACGAGCCCTGGTTCTTCACCGCTGTCGTGTAGTTGACGCCGCCGATGTTGCGCAGGTCGAACGCGGCGGGTGCGCCCACCGAGTCGGCGGTCGCCTCCATGGCGGCCGCGACGGCGCTCTGGCGCGCGCTCTCGATCGCGGTGCGCTCGCGCTCCTCCACGGGGACGCCGAGGCGCACCACGCGCTGCTCCTCGGTGAGCGCCGTCATGCTGGTCGTGGTCATGTGCCACGGATTGCCCGCCTGGTCGAGTTCCGACCTGAGGTGGTCGAGGTCCAGTGGGTCGTGGACAGGCATGGCGAAGTCTCCTTCTGGCCAGGTGTGGGTGAATGCCGGGCCGCCGGGCAGCGGCGGGCAGGGCGGAGCGCCGTCATGGCCCGGCGGGGCGCGGGCGCGTCCGTGACGCCGTGCGGGCATACGGCGCCGCACGGTGGAGCGGTGGAGTCGAACGTGTGGAACTGCGTGAGGGCGCGCGGTGCGGACCACACCGCTCACGGGACGAGCCGTCGGCCCGTCGGCGAGATCACATTCTCTGAGAGGCTTTCACAGCCGTACCCCCGTCGCTGAGTGACAGCGTCGCAACCCCCGATGCTCTGCGGCTGTCCCCAGGCAGCTAAGCAGAGAACTGCGGGGGCGGGAATACGCCGGAATGCGGGTGCCGAAAGGGGGTGACGGCCCTCCTGTTGCACGCCGGGTGCATACGGCTGCTCAGGGCCCCAGTTGGGCTCGCAGCCACTGTTCCACTTCCCCCACATGCGCCGCCGCCGCGGCCCGCGCCGCCTCCGGATCATGGGCCACCAACGCCCGGTGGATCGCGGCATGCTCGCGCCGCGTCCGCTCGAAGGCGCCCTCTTCCTGGTAGCCCCGCCAGACCCGGGCGCGGAACGTCCTCGAGGACAGACCGTCCAGAATCGCCGCCATGGTCTCGTTGCCCGCGGCCGTCGCGATCTCGCGGTGGAAGGCGATGTCGTGGGCGAGGATCTCCTCGGGGTCCTCCGTGGCGTTCATCGCGGTCAGATGCTTCTCCACCTCGGCCAGCTGGTCCGGCGTGATCCGCGCCGCCGCCAGTGCCGTCGCCGTCGACTCCAGGATGCGGCGCACCTCAAGGAGCTCCACCAGACGCGGCCCCCGGGACAGATCGGCCACCACACCGAACGTCTCCAGCAGATCCCCGGCCTCCAGCTGTGTGACGTAGATGCCCGACCCGTGCCGCGCCTCCAGCACTCCCAGCACCGTGAGCGCGCGGATCGCCTCGCGCATCGAGCTGCGGGAGATGCCGAGCTGGACCGCGAGATCCCGCTCGGTGGGCAGCCGCTGCCCCGGCTCCAGGCGTCCCTCGCCGATCATCGCCTTGATCTGGTCGATGGCGCGCTGGGTCACGGTGCCTTTCTGCGGGGCTGTCACGTCGTCCACGCCATTCCTCCACTCACCAGGTGGCGGAAGTCTAGCCACGGATGTGGTCCGACCACTACGGCCCAAACTCCGGAAAATTCGCCGTCGGAGGGTGTTCTTTCGGCCGAGTGGTCTGATAAGTATGCGGTCATCTGCTCGAACACGCTCAACGAGGAGCATCAGATGCCGTGCAGGACAGTGCGAAAGCGGAACAGGTCTCGGATGGTCGGCGCGGTGGCAGCGGCCGCGGTCGCCTCGCTCGTACTCGGCGCGTGCGGGAGCACCAAGGACAGCGCCGACCCGGCCGGCGGCGGGAAGGGGGACGGCACCGGCAAGGTCGGGGTGATCCTGCCCCTGCTCACCTCGCCGTTCTGGCAGTCGTACAACGACTACGTCCCGAAGATGGCGAAGTCCGAGGACGTGGACGCGCTGAAGACCGTCAACTCCAACAGCGACCCCTCGCAGCAGATCACCGACATCAACAACCAGCTCAACCAGGGCGTCGAGGGCCTGGTCGTCGCCCCGCTGGACAGCGCCGCCATCGAGGCCGGCCTCGACCAGGCCGAACGCAAGGGCGTCCCCGTGGTCGCCGTCGACGTCGCGCCCGACAAGGGCAAGGTCGCCATGGTCGTCCGCGCGAACAACGTCGCCTACGGCGAGAAGGCCTGCGAGTACCTCGGCAAGCAGATCCCCTCCGGCAAGGTCGTGCAGATCATGGGCGACCTAGCCTCGGTCAACGGCCGGGACCGCTCGGAGGCGTTCCGCGCCTGTGTGAAGAAGGACTTCCCCAAGCTGAAGGTGCTGGAGATCCCCGCCAAGTGGGAGTCCGACACCGCGGCCTCCAAGCTGGACACCCTCCTCAACGCCAACCCCGACATCAAGGGCATCTACCTGCAGGCCGGCGGCGTCTACCTCGCGCCGACACTGCAGACTCTGAAGTCGAAGGGGATGCTGAAGAAGGCGGGCCAGTCCGGCCACATCACGATCGTCTCCAACGACGGCATCCCGCAGGAGTACGACGCCATCCGCAAGGGCGAGATCGACGCCACGGTCTCCCAGCCCGCCGACCTGTACGCCAAGTACGGCATGTACTACATCAAGGCGGCGATGCAGGGGAAGACGTTCCAGCCCGGCCCGACGGACCACGACTCCACCATCGTCAAGCTGCCCAGCGGCATCCTCGAGGACCAGCTGCCCGCCCCCCTGGTCACCAAGGAGAACGTCGACGACCCCGAGCTGTGGGGCAACACGGTCGAATGAGCAGCCAGGCCAGCACCCCCCTCGTCGAGGCCCGCGGCATCGTCAAGCGCTACGGCCCCACCACCGCGCTCGCCGACGGCAGGCTCACCGTCCTGCCCGGCGAGTCCCACGCCCTCGTCGGCCGCAACGGCGCCGGCAAGTCGACCCTGGTGACCGTGCTCACCGGCCTCCAGGCGCCCGACGAGGGCGAGGTCCGCTTCGACGGCGAGCCCGCACCCGCGCTCGCCGACCGGGACGCCTGGCGCCGCAAGGTCGCCTGCGTCTACCAGAAGCCGACCGTCGTCCCCGAACTCACCGTCGCCGAGAACCTGTTCATCAACCGGCAGCCCCTCAAGGGCCGTTTCATCAGCTGGCGCCGCCTCAGGGAAGAGGCCGCCGCACTCCTCGACACCTGGGACGTGCACGTCGACCCGGAGGCACGCACCGCCGACCTCAAGGTCGAGGACCGCCAAATGGTGGAGATCGCCCGGGCGTTGAGCTTCGGCGCCCGCTTCATCGTCCTCGACGAACCGACCGCCCAGCTCGACAAGCGGGAGATCGAGCGGCTCTTCGCCCGGATGCGGTCCCTGCAGGAGAACGGCGTCACGTTCCTCTTCATCTCCCACCACCTCCAGGAGGTCTACGAGGTCTGCCAGACCGTCACCGTCCTGCGGGACGCCCGCTGGATCACCACGGCCCCCGTGGCCGACATGCCCCGCGCGGCCCTCGTCGAGGCCATGGCCGGAGAGACCATCGCCGAACAGGCCGTACAGATACAGGCCGCACAGGCGAGGAACGTCGACCGCACCGCACCCGTCGTCCTCGAAGCGCGCGGCCTCACCTCGGACGCCTACCGGGACGTCGACCTGAGCGTCCGCCGCGGCGAGGTCGTCGGGCTCGCCGGCATCAGCGGCAGTGGCAAGACCGAGCTCGCCGAGTCGTTCACGGGACTGCACACGCCCACCGGCGGCACGGCCCGACTCGACGGCGAGCAGCTGCCGTTCGGGGATGTGCGCGGATCCCTGGAAGCCGGCGTCGGCTGCGTCCCGCGCGACCGGCACGGCCAGGGCCTGGTGTTCGGCATGACCATCGGCGACAACGCCACCATGACCGTCCTGGACCGGCTCGGCCGCTTCGGCTTCGTCGGCAGCGACCGCAAGCGCGGCTTCGCCGCCGAGCTGATCGAGCGTCTCGACATCCACACCGAGGGCCCCGACCAGCCGGTGTCCGACCTGTCCGGCGGCAACGCGCAGAAGGTCGTCATGGCCCGCGCCCTGGCCTCCGACCCCCGCCTGCTGGTGCTCATCAACCCCACCGCGGGCGTCGACGTGAAGTCCAAGGAATCCCTGCTGGCCCGCGTGGACACCGCCCGCGAGGACGGCACCGCGGTACTCGTCGTCTCCGACGAACTCGACGACCTGCGCCGCTGCGACCGCGTCCTCGTCCTCTTCCACGGCCGCGTGGTCGCCGAGCACCCGGCGGGCTGGCGCGACCACGAGCTGATCGCCTCCATAGAAGGAGTGGACCATGGCTAGTGCGTCTCCCCGGGGGACACTGCGCCGGATAGTCGCTGCGCGACGGGCCGGACCCCCGGCCGGGGAGAGCGGGCCCGGGGTGACTGAGACGCAGGCGCCTACGCGCAAGTCCGCACGGACCCCGGCCCCCCGCTCGGCCCGTACGGTCCTGCTGCGCCGCGCCCGCGAACTGGCCCTCGTACCCGCCCTGTTGGTGCTCATGGTGCTGGGCGCGATCGTCAACGACTCGTTCCTCACCGAACGCAACCTGATCTCGATCCTCGGCGCCTCCGCCGCACTCGCGATGGTCGTGCTGGCCGAGTCGCTGGTGCTGATCACCGGCAAGTTCGACCTGTCCCTCGAGTCCGTCGTCGGAATCGCGCCCGCCGTGGGTGCGCTGCTGGTGCTGCCGGCCGCCCAGTCCGGCTGGGGCACCGAACTCCCGGCCGCGCTCGCCCTGTTCGCGGTTCTCCTGGTGGGCGCCGCCGTCGGTGCCTTCAACGGCATCCTCGTCGTCAAGTTCAAGCTCAACGCGTTCATCGTGACGCTCGCGATGCTGATCGTGCTGCGCGGACTGCTGGTCGGCGCGACCAAGGGCAAGACGCTGTTCGGGATGCCCGACAGCTTCTACTCCCTGGCGACCACCACCTTCCTGACCGTCCCGATGTCCGTGTGGGTCGCGGCGGTCGCCTTCGCGGTCGCCGGACTCGTCCTGAAGTACCACCGCATCGGCCGCGCCCTGTACGCCATCGGCGGCAACGCGGACGCGGCCCGCGCCGCCGGTATCCGCGTCGAACGTGTGATGCTCGGCGTGTTCGTGGTGGCGGGCACGCTGGCCGCGGTCGGCGGGATCATGCAGACCGGGTACGTGGGCGCGATCAGCGCCAACCAGGGCAACAACATGATCTTCACCGTCTTCGCGGCCGCGGTGATCGGCGGCATCAGCCTCGACGGCGGCAAGGGCACCATGTTCGGCGCCCTGACCGGCGTACTCCTCCTCGGCGTCGTCCAGAACCTGCTCACCCTCGCCCAGGTGCCGTCCTTCTGGATCCAGGCCATCTACGGCGGAATCATCCTGCTCGCCCTGATCATCGCCCGTGTGACGACCGGCCGCGCCCAGGACTGATCCGCCCGTTCCCACGACCCCGACCGAGAGGCCCTCAGTGTCACCGACCCCCGGCCCCCCTGTTCGTATCACCGCGCTCGACACCTACGACATCCGCTTCCCGACCTCGCGCGAGCTCGACGGCTCCGACGCGATGAACCCGGACCCCGACTACTCGGCCGCCTACGTCGTCCTGCGCACCGACGGGACCGACGCACACGAGGGGCACGGCTTCAGCTTCACCATCGGGCGGGGCAACGAGGTCCAGGTGGCCGCCGTCCACGCGCTCAGGCACCACGTGATCGGCCGGGACGTCGACGAACTCTGCGCCGACCCGGGGACCCTCAACCGCGACCTGATCGGCGACAGCCAGCTGCGCTGGCTCGGCCCCGAGAAGGGCGTGATGCACATGGCGATCGGCGCCGTCATGAACGCCGTATGGGACCTGGCCGCCAAGCGCGCCGACAAGCCGCTGTGGCGGCTGCTCGCCGACGCCGACCCCAAGTGGCTGGTCGCCCAGATCGACTTCCGCTACCTCACGGACGTCCTCACCCCCCAAGAGGCCCTGGAGATCCTCCGCAAGGGCCGGGAGGGTGCCGAGGAACGCACGGCCGGGCTGCTGGAGCGCGGCTATCCCGCCTACACGACCTCCCCCGGCTGGCTCGGCTACAGCGACGAGAAGCTCACCCGGCTCGCCACCCAGGCCGTCGCCGACGGCTTCCGGCAGATCAAGCTGAAGGTCGGCGCGGACCTCGACGACGACGTACGGCGCTGCCGTGTCGCCCGCCAGGTCGTCGGCCCCGACGTCCGTATCGCCATCGACGCCAACCAGCGCTGGGACGTCGACGAGGCGATCCGCTGGACCAAGGCCCTCGCCGAGTTCGACCCCTACTGGGTCGAGGAGCCCACCAGCCCCGACGACATCCTCGGCCACGCGGCGATCCGCCGGGCCGTCGCCCCGGTGAAGGTGGCCACCGGCGAGCACGTCCACAACCGCGTCGTCTTCAAGCAGCTCCTCCAGGCCGGCGCCCTCGACGTCGTCCAGATCGACGCGGCCCGTGTCGGCGGCGTCCACGAGAACCTCGCGATCCTGCTGCTCGCAGCGAAGTTCGGTGTACCGGTGTGCCCGCACGCGGGCGGCGTCGGTCTGTGCGAACTTGTCCAGCACCTGTCGATGTTCGACTACGTGGCGGTCACCGGCACCACCGAGGACCGGGTCATCGAGTACGTCGATCATCTGCACGACCATTTCCTCGACCCGGTGGTGATCAGTGAAGGCCATTACATGACACCCACCGCACCGGGCTTCTCGGCCACCATGAAGGCCGAGTCGATCGCGCGGTACACATTCCCCAACGGCGCCTTCTGGGCCGCCGACCTCGAGACCTCGGGCAAGAAGGGGCACGCGGCATGAGTGACTTCGAAGGGCTGAAAGCCCTGGTGACCGGCGGCGCCTCCGGCATCGGCCGGTCCACCGCCGAACTCCTGGCCGCGCGCGGTGCCCGGGTCGCCGTCCTCGACCTGGACCCCTCGTCGGTGGCGGAGCCGCTGCTCGGCTTCAAGGCCGACGTCACCGACGACGCCTCGGTGCGCGAGGCGGTCGCCGCCGCCGTCGCGGAGCTCGGCGGCCTCGACATACTGGTCAACAACGCGGGCATCGGCGCCCAGGGCACCGTCGAGGACAACGACGACGCCGAGTGGCACCGCGTCCTGGACGTCAACGTCGTCGGCATGGTCCGCGCCGCCCGTGCCGCCCTGCCCCACCTGCGCCGGTCCACGCATGCGGCCATCGTCAACACCTGCTCCATCGCCGCCACCGCGGGCCTCCCGCAACGCGCCCTCTACAGCGCGACCAAGGGAGCCGTGCACTCCCTCACCCTCGCGATGGCCGCCGACCACGTCCGCGAGGGCATCCGCGTGAACTGCGTCAACCCCGGCACCGCCGACACGCCCTGGATCGGCCGCCTCCTCGACAAGGCCCCCGACCCGGCCGCCGAGCGCGCCGCCCTGGAGGCCCGTCAGCCCACCGGCCGTCTCGTCTCGGCGGACGAGGTCGCGGGCGCCATCGCCTACCTGGCGAGTCCGCTGTCCGGCGCCACCACCGGCACCTCCCTCGCGGTCGACGGCGGCATGCAGGGCCTGCGACTGCGCCCGGCGGGCCAGTGAGGACGCCCCGCACTCCCAGGGGCCTGGGCTTCGGGGCAGCCGGCATCGGCAACCTCTTCACCGAGGTCACCGACGGGCAGGCGCACGAGGCCGTGTCCGCCGCCTGGCAGCGCGGCATCCGCTACTACGACACCGCACCCCACTACGGCATCGGCCTCTCCGAACGCCGCCTCGGCGCGGCCCTGCGCGAGCACCCGCGCGAGGAGTACACGATCTCGACGAAGGTCGGCCGCCGCCTGGAGCCGTGGGCCGGCGGCGGTGACGATCTCGCGGACGGCTTCGCGGTCCCCGCCACGCACCGCCGCGTCTGGGACTTCACCGAGGACGGCATCCGACGCACCCTGGACGCCAGTCTGGAACGGCTCGGTCTCGACCGCGTCGACGTCGTCTACCTCCACGACCCCGACGACCACGCCGAAGCGGCCTTCCGGGAGGGCTACCCGGCCCTGGAGAAGCTCCGCTCGCAGGGTGTGGTCGGTGCGATCGGCGCGGGCATGAACCAGACGGAGATGCTCACCCGCTTCGTGCGTGACACGGACGTGGACGTGGTGCTGTGCGCGGGCCGCTACACACTGCTGGACCACAGCGCGCTGACCGACCTGCTGCCCGCGGCCGTGGCCCGCGGCACCTCCGTCGTCGTCGGCGGCGCCTTCAACTCCGGCCTGCTGGCCGACCCGCGCCCGGGAGCGACGTACGACTACACCAGCGCACCGCCCGAGTTGCTGGACCGGGCCCTGCACCTGAAGTCCGTCGCCGAGCGTCACGGCACGACCCTGCGGGCCGCCGCCCTTGCCTTCTGCGCGGCCCATCCGGCGGTGACCAGCGTCCTCGTCGGCGCCCGCTCGGCCGCCGAAGTCCACGACTGCGCCGACCAGTTCGAGACCGCGGTGCCACCGGAGTTCTGGCAGGAACTCAGGGACACCGGATTCCTGCCGGCGGAGGAGCCGTCATGAGAGTCGCCCTGCACACCAAGGTCCGCGCCGACCGTATCGCCGAGTACGACGCGGCCCACCGCGAGGTCCCGAAGGAACTCACCGACGCGATCCGCGCAGCCGGTGCCACCTCCTGGACCATCTGGCGCAGCGGCACCGACCTCTTCCACGTCCTGGAGTGCGAGGACTACGGCCGGCTCCTCGCCGAACTGGAGAAACTGCCGGTCAACGTCGCCTGGCAGGCCCGCATGGCCGAGCTGCTCGACGTCGTGCACGACTACTCCGACGAAGGCGCGGCCGCCGGCCTGCCCGTCGTATGGGAGCTGCCGTGACGGTCGACGCGCACCACCACGTCTGGGACCTGTCGGTGCGCGACCAGGACTGGATCGCCGAGGGCAGCCCGATCCGGCGGGACTTCACCGTCGCGGACCTGGCCCCCGAGGCAGCCGCCGCCGGAGTGGACCGGACGGTACTCGTCCAGACGGTCACCGTGGCCGAGGAGACCCCGGAGTTCCTGGCGCTGGCCGCCGAACACGACCTGATCGCCGGGGTCGTCGGCTGGACCGACCTCACCCGTCCCGACATCGCCGACGAACTGGCCCGCCTTGGGGAACTCCCCGGCGGCCGATACCTCAAGGGCATCCGCCACCAGGTCCAGGGCGAACCCGACCCGCGGTGGCTGCTGCGGGCGGACGTACGCCGAGGTCTCGCCGCCGTGGCCGGGGCAGGCCTCGTCTACGAGTTTCTCGTCCTGCCCCACCAACTGCCCGCCTGCGTCGAGGCGGCCGCCGCCCTGCCCCAACTCACCTTCGTCCTCGACCACTTGGGCAAGCCCCCCATCGCCGCCGGCACCCTCGAACCCTGGGCCGCCGACCTCCGCGCCCTCGCCGCGCACCCCAACACGGTCTGCAAACTCTCCGGCATGGTCACCGAGGCCGACCCCGCCGGCTGGACCGTCGACGACCTGCGCCCGTACGCCGACGTCGTCCTGGACGCCTTCGGCCCGGACCGTCTGATGTTCGGCTCGGACTGGCCGGTGTGCCGCCTGGCGGCGACATACGCCCAAGTCCTGGACGCGGCACAGGAACTGGTCGGCTCCCATGACCGGCGGATCTTCGAGACGACCGCCACCCGGGTCTACGACCTCTGAGCCACCCCCGCCAGCCTGGTCGGCGGCAGGTACTCCCGCACATACGTCCGCTCCCAGCAGGCGCCCGTCTCCCGCAGCTCGCGCCAGCTCGTGTACTGGTAGCGGAAGAGGCGGGCGCGGATGTAGCGGGGCGGTGCGTCGGGCGGGAACGGGGAGCGGCGCAGCAGCTTGAGGGTGTCGCGGTCGTTCTCCAGGAGCCGTTCCACGAAGGTGCCGAACCAGGAACCGGCGTAGGACGGGGACAGCGCGGCGAACCACATCAGCCAGTCCAGGCGCAGATGGTACGGCGCGAACTGGCGCGGCCAGTGCCGGGGGTCGCCGGGCTTGCCCTTGAACTCGTACTCGCGCCAGTCCGAGTCCTCGCGCGGCACGTCGTCGGCCGTGCCCTCGACCACCACCTCGTACCGGAACCGGCTGACACTGCCGAACGCCCCGTAGGTGTTGACCAGATGGAGCGGGTCGAAGGAGCGGTTCATGATCTGGCGGCGGGAGATCATGTTCGTCACCGGGTGGTAGCTGAGGTACGCGATCAGCGCGGCGACGGTCAGGACCGCGATCTCGTACCAGAGCGGGGCGGCGGGCCGGGAAGGCTGGTCGCCCGGGAGTTCCAGCGCCGAGACCGCGAGCACGATCGTGATCCAGTTCAGCCAGGAGAAGTTGCCCGACAGGACCAGCCACAGCTGGGTGACGATCATCAGGGAGGCGGCCGCCGTGGCGATCGGCTGCGGGGTGAACAGCAGGACGGGGACGACGAGTTGGGTGAAGTGGTTCGCCGCCACCTCGGCCCGGTGCAGCGGGCGGGGGAGATGGTGGAAGAACCAGCTCAGCGGGCCCGGCATCGGCTGCGTCTCATGGTGGTAGTCCAGGCAGGTCAGCTTCCGCCAGCACGCGTCGCCGCGCATCTTGATCAGCCCCGCCCCGAACTCCACCCGGAACAGGATCCAGCGCAGCAGGAACAGCACCAGGATCGGCGGGGCCACCTCGTCGTTGCCGAGGAACACGGCGAGGAAGCCGACCTCGAGGAGCAGGGACTCCCAGCCGAAGCTGTACCAGGTCTGGCCGACGTTGACGATAGACAGATACAGCACCCACGGCAGCAGCCACAGCACCATGCCGCCCCACAGCGGCAGTTGTGAGTCGAGGCCGGCCAGCAGCGCCGCCGAGACCGCGCAGCCCGACCAGGCGCAGGCCGCGAAGAAGCGGTCCGAGTAGTGCAGGTGGAACAGGCTCGGTGCCGCCTTGAAAGGGATCCGCTGGACATGGCTCGGGATGGGCAGCATGCCGCGCGCGCCGAGCAGCGCCCGGAACTGCAGGGCCGCCGTCAGGAACGCGACGAGGTACACGCCGGCCAGGGCCCGCTGGAAGACCAGCCGGCTCAGCCAGTAGTCGGGTGCGGTGAACCAGTCCACGGCGAGTGCTCCTCCGCCCATTGTCGCGCCCGAACCCTATGTCACGCTCCGTGTACCGCGCCTCCGCTTGCGTAACCCAAGTGAGTGAAGCAGACAATAGTGACGAAATGCCCGGCTTGAGGCGGGAGAGCACGGTGCGTCCATCCACCGGAACCTTCGTCACGGCCTGCGCGCTCTCGACGGCACTGATCGTCGTCGGCTGCGTCGGCTCCGGCGACGAGAGCACGAATTCCAGCGGAGAACTCTTTCTCCAGCCCGTCGCGGCCCAGGGCCCCGACCCCTTCACGGACTCGACACAGACCTCGACGGCCACACCCTCGCCCGTCACCCGAACGCAGCAACCGGCACAGCCGGGCGTGCGGTCGATCTCCGGCGGGACGCCCGGCCTGTACGGCGGCACCGTCGGGTCCGGCAGCTGTGACGTGAACCGGCAGATCGGTCATCTCACGGCGAACCGGGCCAAGGGGCGGGCCTTCGCGCAGGTCGAGGGCATCTCCCAGGACTCGATCCCGTCGTATCTGCGCTCGCTGACCTCGGTCGTGCTGCGCGCCGACACCCGGGTCACCAACCACGGTTATCGGGACCGGCGCACCACCACCTACCAGTCCGTCCTCCAGAGCGGCACCGCGGTCCTCGTCGACACCCGGGGCGTGCCACGCGTCCGCTGTGCCTGCGGCAACCCGCTCACACCGGCGCGGGCGACGAGCGGCGGCACGGTCACCAGCGGGCGGCCGTGGTCCGGCTACCGGCACGGCCAGGTCGTCGTGGTGGCCCCGGCACCCCGGGTGATCACCCACATCACGATCATCGACATCGTCGACAACACCTGGATCGAGCGGCGCTGCGGACGCGACCCCCGGCACGACCACGTCGTACCGCGTCCGCAGCCGGTGGCGCCGACATCGACTCATACGCCGAGCGCCTCCGAGAGCGAGTCCAGCGCGCCGCCGAGCTGGTCCGACGCGAGTCCGAACGCGGACGCGAGTGCGGACCTCAGTGCCGCCCCGAGCGCCGGTGAGAGCGCCTCCCCGGACGAGGAGAGCTCCGCGCCGGACAGGCCGGCGACCGACTGCGTCACCCCGACCGTCACCGCCACACCCGGCGCCCCCGTCACCGGAACCCCCGCCGCACAGGACCCCACCTGCCCCGCCGCCACGGTCACGGCGACGCCTCCGACCGCGATCTCGCCCGACGAGCCCACGGTCGAGGACCCGTCGGGCGAGGAGGAGGTCGGTCCGCAGGCCGTCCCGGACACCCCCGACGTCCCCGACGGCGGCGGCCTGATCCCCGACAGCCCCGACGAGCCGACGGCGACCGACAGCATCTTCGACAGCCCCACCGGCGTATTCGGAGGCTGACCCCTACACGTCGGTCCCTACCGGTCGAAGAATCAGACAAACCCTGGCAAGGTGGGCCCATGGTTGATCGGGGAGCGAGCGCCCTGTCACTCCCGGACGACTGGCCCGCCCACCCGGACCCGATCCTGGCGCTCAACCGCATGGGCAGCTTCGACTGGGACCTGGACACCGGTCTGTTCCACATGGACGCCCAGGCCCACGAGGTCTTCGACCTGCGTCCCGACGAATACAACGGCCACCCCGAGACCCTCGCGATCCGGGTCCCGGCCCCGGAGGCCTACCGGCTCGACGCCCTGGTCTCCCAGGCCATGAAGGACGGCAGCGAGAACTACGGCACCTACTTCCGCATCCGCTGCCGCAACGGCGCACTGCGCTGGACCCACACCCAGGGCTACATCCGGCGCGACGAGACGGGCCGGCCGCGGCGCATCGTCGGCATCGTCCGTGACGCCACCCAGGAAGTCCAGGACCTCGAGGACCGCCGCAGACAGGTCAGCCGGGACGAGGCCCGCCAGGAGCAGACCAACGTCGTCCAGCTCACCACGGCGGCCCTCGCGTACGCCCGCACCGTCGACGACGTCATCGACGTCCTCAAGGACACCCACGGCCTCACCCACCTCGGCGCCACCAGCCTGGTCATGGGTCTGGTCGAGGCCGGCCGGATCCGGCTGGTCGCGGAGGGCCCCGCGGGCAGCTTCGTCCCCGGCACCGACGTCACCCGCATCGACGAGCCGTACCCGATGAGCGAGGTCGTGCGCACCCTCACCCCGCGCTTCATCGAGTCGCCGCAGGAGTTCGCCGAGAGCTATCCGCTGCTGTGGCCGCACCTCTCCGACCTGAGCATCACCTCGGCCGCCTACCTTCCGCTGATCGCCCAGGCCCGGCCCATCGGCGCCATGGGACTGCTCTACAGCGACCGGCGCGGCTTCTCGCCCGAGGACCGCAACGTCCTCGTCGCGCTGGGCTCCAGCATCGCGCAGAGCTTGCAACGGGCCATGTTCTACGAGCAGGAGAAGGACCTCGCCAGCGGGCTCCAGCAGGCCATGCTGCCGCGCACCATCCCCAGCGTGCGCGGCGCCGACGTCGCCGTCCGCTACCGCTCGGCCGCCTTCGGCCGGGACATCGGCGGCGACTGGTACGACCTCATCCCGCTGCCCGGCGGCCGGGTCGGCGCCGTCATCGGTGACGTCCAGGGCCACGACACCCACGCCGCCGCCGTCATGGGCCAGCTGCGGATCGTCCTGCGCGCCTACGCCGCCGAGGGGCACACCCCCGCCACCGTGATGGCCCGCGCCTCCGTCTTCCTGCACGAACTGGACACCGACCGCTTCGCGACCTGTCTGTACGCCGAGGCGGACCTCGCCACCGGAGTCGTCCAGGTCGTCCGGGCCGGGCATATCGACCCCCTCGTACGGCAGGCCGACGGCAGCTGCCGCCGCGTCCCCGTCGAGGGCGGGCTGCCGCTCGGTCTGTCCGCCGAGTTCGGGCGCCTGGAGTACCCCGTCGGCACGGTCGAGCTCGACCCCGGCAACACGCTGATGCTGTGCACCGACGGCCTGGTCGAGACGCCCGGCGCCGACCTCGACGACGGCATGCGGACCCTCACCGCCCTCATCGCCTCCGGCCCCGCGGACGTCCGCGACCTCGCCGACCGGCTGATCGACGTGGCCGAGGAACGCGGCGGCGACGACGACGTGGCCCTGCTCCTGCTGCGCCGCCGGGGCCTGGACGCCCCGCAGTCCGGCGGCCGGCTCCAGCAGCACGTCGCCTCGGGCGATCCGGAGGCGCTGGCCGAGGCCCGGCACATGATCCGCGCGGCGGTCCGGGCCTGGGGCGCCCGGGACCGGGCCGACGAGATCGAGCTGGTCGCCGACGAGCTGATCACCAACGCCCTCATGCACACCGAGGGCGCCGCCGTCGTGACCCTGCGGGTCCTGGCCGGCTCCGACCGCCGCATCCGCGTCGAGGTCGAGGACTCCTCCAGCGCCCTGCCGCGCCGCCGCGAGGCGGGGGGGTCGGGGGTCTCGGGGCGGGGCCTGCTCCTGGTCGACCTGCTCACCGACGTGTGGGGCGGGGAGGCGCGGGGCGGCGGCAAGTGGGGGTGGGGCGAGTTCGTGGTGCGGGAACGGGGCTGAGCCC
>NZ_JXTE01000699.1 GCF_000972385.1 Streptomyces sp. WM6386 | reverse complement strand
GGCCTGCCGCTGTCCGCCGGAGAGGGTCTCGACCGACTGGGTGAGCGAGCGCAGGCCGATCTTCAGGTCGGCCATGTGCTCGGCTGCTTCCTGACGCATGCGCTTCTTGTCGAGCATGCGGAAGGGCCTGCCGAGGATGCCGGGGCGGCGCAGTTCGCGGCCGAGGAACACATTCGACGCGATGTCCATGGAGGCCGCCACCGCGAGGTCCTGATACACCGTCTCGATGCCGTGGGCGCGGGCGCTCTGCGGGCCGGAGAAGCTGATGGGTTCGCCGTTGAGCCGTATCTCGCCCGCGTCGGGGGTCACCGCACCGGTGAGGGCCTTGATGAGGCTGGTCT
>NZ_JXTE01000698.1 GCF_000972385.1 Streptomyces sp. WM6386 | reverse complement strand
GCGCCGCGCTCGACCAGGCGGGTCTGGAGCGCGGGGCGATCGACCACCTCGTCGTCTCCGGCCTGCACGCGCGCGCGTGCGCGGCGGTACGACGTACGGCAGGCGTACGCGCCGAGGCGGTGACCCCTGACCTCGCCGGGGCGATCGGCAACGCCGGCACCGCCCAGCCCGGCCTCCTCCTCGCCGACGTCCTCGACCGGGCCCGGCCCGGCGAGACCATCGCTCTCCTCGTCCTCGGCGACGGCGCCGGAGTCCTGCTGCTGCGCACCACCGACGCGCTCGCCGCCCACCGCGGCGCCCGCCCGGTCGCCGCGCAGATCGCCGCGGGCAGCGCCCCCTTC
>NZ_JXTE01000697.1 GCF_000972385.1 Streptomyces sp. WM6386 | reverse complement strand
CCGCCTTCGTCACCGCCGCCGTCGAGAGGTTCGGCCCCGTCGACGTGCTCGTCAACAACGCGGGCCGCAGCGGCGGCGGCGTCACCGCCGACATCGACGACGAGCTGTGGGACGACGTCATCGACACCAACCTCAACAGCGTCTTCCGCATGACCCGCACGGTCCTCAACACCGGCGGCATGCGCCACAAGGACCGCGGCCGGATCATCAACATCGCCTCCACCGCCGGCAAGCAGGGCGTGGTCCTCGGCGCCCCCTACTCCGCGTCCAAGCACGGCGTCGTCGGCTTCACCAAGGCCCTCGGCAACGAGCTCGCGCCGAGCGGCATCACCGTCAACGCG
>NZ_JXTE01000696.1 GCF_000972385.1 Streptomyces sp. WM6386 | reverse complement strand
GGGCGCGGAGGCCGCCCGCCTGCTCGTCGCCCGCCTCCGCGGTGAGACCGGCGACGCGCCGTCCCAGCGGCGCCTGCCGACAGAGCTCGTTGTCCGGGAGTCCTCGGATCCGACTGTGCGCACGGGCAGATCCGCGCGAGTCCCGAGGAAGACGTCTCCCGGGCCCAACGGGGTACCGGTCCAGGCGCCCGCTCCCCGGCCGACTCGCAGACCGGCGCAATGAGCACGCCATACGTCGGCAGACAGCCGCAGACCTCCGCGAGGTGAAGCGGCCGGCGCTCGCGGGCCATGAACACGGCGGTGCCGGTGAGAGGGGGCCCTTCCGTCGCCCACCCGGTCGC
>NZ_JXTE01000695.1 GCF_000972385.1 Streptomyces sp. WM6386 | reverse complement strand
GAAAGGTACCCCCGGGCGGACCTCCCCCCCCGGGGGCCGGGCGGCCGGGGGAGCCGCCCCCCGGCGGGGAACGGCGCCCGCCCCCCCGTCCGCAGCGGCCGACCAAGCCGTACCGGCGGCGGGGCCGATCACCACGGTGGCCCCCGGCGACAAGCGGTACAAGGACCTGGTGCAGGGCTGGAACCAGAGATGGTCCTCCGCACCCGAGAGGATCTGCCTCGCCGAGACGACCGCCCAGGTCCGCTCGGTCGTCCAGGCGGCCGGGACCGCCGGCAAGCGCCTGACGGTGCGCAGCGGCGGCCACTGCTTCGAGGACTGGGTGTTCAACCCCGACGTACAGG
>NZ_JXTE01000694.1 GCF_000972385.1 Streptomyces sp. WM6386 | reverse complement strand
TTTCGTGTGGTCCGGATGCTCAGTGATGGGCGGTCCGGGAGGTGGAGCCTCCGGGTTCCGTCGGGCCCTGGCCGGTGAGGACCAGTTCCTTCGCCCTGCGGAACTCCTCGTCCGTGATGTCGCCGTGGGAGCGGATCTCGGACAGCCTGGCGAGTTCGTCGACGCTGCTGGTCCGGCCGCCGGCCGCGGTCTGCCTGATGTAGCTGTTGAACTCCTCCTGCTGCGCACGCGCTTGCGCCACCTCCCGGCGGCCCATGTTCTTACCCCGGGCGATCACGTAGACGAAGATGCCCAGGAAGGGCAGCAGGATGGTGAACACCAGCCATCCGGCCTTCGCCCAGC
>NZ_JXTE01000693.1 GCF_000972385.1 Streptomyces sp. WM6386 | reverse complement strand
CTGCTCGGGGTTGTAGTCGGCGCGGAAGGGGAGACGGGGGGTGGGGTCCCCGTCCGCCCCGCCGCTGCGGGAGTGGAGGGTGGAGATCATGGCGGTCCTTCCGAAGGTGATGCGCGGGGCGGCGCGGCGAGGTGCCGCGCCGCCCCGCGTCGGAGCTGTGGTGCGGGCTACTTCTCGATGGTGAAGCCCTGCTCCTCGCCGTACTTGACCGACGCGTCCTGCCAGGCCTTCAGCCCGTCCGCCAGCGAGGTGCTGGAGACGTAGGCCTTGCCGACCGTGTCGTTGAAGATCGAGTTCGCGTACGGCTGGAACGGGAGGTACGACCAGTCGCTCGCCACGTTCG
>NZ_JXTE01000692.1 GCF_000972385.1 Streptomyces sp. WM6386 | reverse complement strand
TGCACCCAGTCGGGAAGCTTCTCGGCGGCGGTGAGCGTGGTGATGGTGGTGTTGTACGAGTTGCCGTTGGCCGGCTTCATCGTGACCGTCGCGCCCAGGGCCTTGTTCATCGCCCGGTAGTAGGCGTTGCCGGCGGGCGGGATGGCGCCCCACAGCGGGGTCAGCGTGGTGTAGCGGCCGCCGGAGCCGGGCACGTCGTCGACCGTCCGGACCTGCTGCGCCGGGTACTTCAGGAAGCCCGGGTCGGTGACGGCGCCGGCCGCCCCGGTCACGGACGGAAGGTCGGGGCGGACCGCGGTGCTGGGGAGGTGGTCCGGAATCGCGGCCGCCATGGCCTTCTTGG
>NZ_JXTE01000691.1 GCF_000972385.1 Streptomyces sp. WM6386 | reverse complement strand
CGGTGAACGCCTTGTCGAAGTCGGCGTAGCCGTCGAAGACGCCACCGTCCCGCAGGAATGTGTTGACCTTCTGCCGGTCGGCCTCCTTGGCCTCGGTCCACCAGTCGCCCCACCCGCGATACGGCACGACCGTCGCGCCGATCACGCGCAGCCCGCGTTCGTGGGCGCGGCGCACGATCTCCCTCATGCCGTCGATCACCTGGTCGCCGGTGGCGCCGCCCCAGCTGAGGTCGTTGACACCCTCGAACAGGACCACCGTCCGGGCGCCCGGCTGCGACAGCCCGTCGCGCTCCAGCCGGTCCAGCCCCGCGAGCATCCGCGTCAGCTCGTCCTCGGTGAGCAG
>NZ_JXTE01000690.1 GCF_000972385.1 Streptomyces sp. WM6386 | reverse complement strand
TCGCCGCCGTCGCCGGCCCAGATGCCGAGGATGTCGCGGGTGCCGTCCACGGTCACCGCCATCACCACGTAGATGGGACGGTTCGCGACCTTCCCGTCCCTGATCTTGACGTTGATGGCATCGACGAACAAAACGGGGTAAACACGGTCGAGAGGGCGGCTCTGCCATTCCGCCATGCCGTCCATGACCTTGTCGGTGATGGTGGAGATGGTCTGCTTGGAGACCTCCGCCCCGTAGACCTCGGCCAGGTGAGCGGCGATCTCCCCATGGGTGAGGCCCTTCGCTGAGAGCGACAGCACCATCTCGTCCACTCCCGTCAGGCGTCGCTGCCGCTTCTTGACGAT
>NZ_JXTE01000069.1 GCF_000972385.1 Streptomyces sp. WM6386 | reverse complement strand
CCGCCCCTTCGACCCCGCCCCCAGGGGGCTCCGCCCCCTGGACCCCCGTCGGCCCGAAGGCCTCGTCCTCAAACGCCGGACCGGCTGAAAGACACGGGCGGGCGAGGGATCGGGACGGCAAGCCCTCGTCCTCGGACGCCGGACCGGCTGAAAGACACGGGCGGGCGGGGGATCGGGACGGCGAACATGTCTCCGTTCGGCCCAAGTCCCGGAACATCGCGGCATCCCCGATCGCTGTACCCGGTATGAGCGACTACCGCATCGAGCACGACTCCATGGGCGAAGTACGCGTCCCGGCCGACGCCAAATGGCGCGCCCAGACCCAGCGTGCCGTCGAGAACTTTCCCATCTCCGGCCAGCGCATCGAGCGTGCCCACATCGAGGCGCTCGCACGGATCAAGGGTGCGGCGGCGAAGGTCAACGCCGAGTTGGGGGTGCTCGACAAGGACATCGCCGAGGCCGTGCAGGACGCGGCCGCGGAGGTCGCTCGGGGGGACTGGGACGAGCACTTCCCGATCGACGTGTTCCAGACCGGGTCCGGGACCTCGTCCAACATGAACACCAACGAGGTCATCGCCACGCTGGCGACCGAGCGGCTGGGCCGGGACGTGCATCCCAACGATCATGTCAACGCCTCCCAGTCCTCCAACGACGTCTTCCCGTCCTCCATCCACATCGCCGCCACCGCAGCCGTCACCCGGGATCTCATTCCGGCGCTGGAGCACCTCGCGGCGGCCCTGGAGGCCAAGTCCGAGGAGTTCGCCGACGTCGTGAAGTCCGGGCGCACCCATCTCATGGACGCCACCCCGGTCACCCTGGGGCAGGAATTCGGCGGGTACGCCGCCCAGATCCGCTACGGCGTCGAGCGGCTGCACGCCTCCCTCCCCCGCCTCGCCGAACTCCCGCTGGGCGGTACCGCCGTCGGCACCGGTATCAACACCCCGCCCGGCTTCTCCGCCGCCGTCATCGAGGAGGTGGCCCGCGCCACCGGGCTGCCGCTGACGGAGGCGCGCGACCATTTCGAGGCGCAGGGCGCCCGGGACGGGATCGTGGAGACGAGCGGACAGCTCAGGACCATCGCCGTCGGGCTGACGAAGATCGCGAACGATCTGCGGTGGATGGCCTCAGGGCCGCGCACCGGGCTCGCCGAGATCTCCCTCCCGGATCTTCAGCCTGGATCCTCGATCATGCCCGGCAAGGTCAACCCGGTCATCCCCGAGGCCGTGCTCATGGTCGCGGCCCAGGTCGTCGGCAACGACGCCACCGTCGCCACCGCCGGGGCCGCCGGCAACTTCGAGCTCAACGTCATGCTGCCGGTCATCGCCAGGAACGTACTGGAGTCCGTGCGGCTGCTCGCCAACGTCTCCCGGCTCCTCGCCGACCGGACCGTCGACGGGATCGTCGCGCACCGCGAACGCGCCCGCGAGTACGCCGAGTCGTCACCCTCCGTGGTCACGCCGCTGAACAAGTACATCGGGTACGAGGAGGCCGCCAAGATCGCCAAGAAGGCGCTCGCGGAGCGGAAGACCATTCGTCAAGTCGTCGTGGAGGGCGGGTACATCGAGCGCGGCGACCTCACCGTCGAACAGCTCGACGAAGCGCTGGATGTCCTGCGTATGACGCGTCCGTAACCATTGTCGCCCCGGACGCGAACCGTGACGCGCACCGCAGCGTCGTATGCCCATGGCACCTAATATCTGTTCATGGCAGACGGTGGAGCGGTGAGAGCGGTGGAAGCGGGCAGGTCGACGTCCTTCTGGGAGCCCGGGAGTCAGATCCTGTGGCGGTACCGGGAGAACGGCTCCGCGCGCTTTCATATCGCACGCCCTGTGACCGTCGTCCGGGACGACCACGATCTGCTGGCCGTGTGGATGGCCCCCGGCACCGAGTGTGTGAAGCCCGTGCTCGCCGACGGCACCTCGGTGCACGCGGAGCCGCTGGAGACCCGGTACACCAAGCCGCGTGCCGTGCAGCGCGACCGCTGGTTCGGCACCGGTGTGCTGAAGCTGGCGCGGCCGGGCGAGCCGTGGTCGGTGTGGCTGTTCTGGGAGTCGGGCTGGCTGTTCAAGAACTGGTACGTGAACCTGGAGGAACCGCTGACCCGTTGGGACGGCGGGGTCGACTCCGAGGACCACTTCCTGGACATCTGCGTGTACCCGGACCGCAGTTGGGACTGGCGTGACGAGGACGAGTTCGCGCAGGCCCAGCGGGACGGGCTGATGGACGCGGCGCAGGCCGAACGGGTGCGTCGGGCCGGGAGTTCGGCGGTGGAGGTGATCCGCTCCTGGGGCACCCCGTACGCGGACGGCTGGCAGCACTGGCGCCCGGATCCGTCCTGGTCGGTACCGTTGCTGCCGGAAGACTGGGACCGCACGCCCGCGCACATGTCCTCATGAGACCCTTGATGCGCCCCCGGGCAACAAACGTAGGATCGTCCTCCGCAAGAGCGCGCGGCGGCAACTACCGGAGCGTGCATCAAGCTTGACCATTCGTCACCGAGGGGCGGCAGGACGTGAGCGAGGGGTACGAGGGCAACACCGGTACGGAGGCCAGACGCTCCGCCGGTGGCACAGGAACATCCTCTGACCACGCGGGAATTCCGTTCCTGGGGCACGTATACCGGGTATCGGCATTTCGGCGGGACGAACTGAGCGCGCGGCGCGCAGCCACCGACGGACGGATTCGACACGCGTGACGGAGCAGCCCACCTCCTTCGAGCGCCCCCAGCCGGGCGCCGACCCCGCGGACCCTCGCGGGGCGCTCCTGCGTGCCTCCACGCCCCCGCACAGCGCCTTACCGGCACAGGCCCGGGCCGGCGAGACGCCGACACCGCCCCCAGGGGCCGACATCCCGGCACCGGTGCCCGGCGGCGACCCCGAGCACTCCCAGCCCACCGTGGCCGCCGAGCCGGACACCCACCGTCCGCGACCGGTGCCCGAGGCCGTCCCCGCCCCGTCGGAGACCGCGTCCGACGGCCCTGAGCGGCGGACCGGACAGAGTCAGGCGCTCGGCCGGCCCACACCGATGCGGCGGGACGGCGACCGGCTGCGGTTCGTGGGCGCCGCGACCCGGCGGATCGCCCGTGGCATCGACCTCGACGAGATCGTGATGGGGCTGTGCCGGGCGACCGTGCCGACCTTCTCGGACGCGATCCTGGTCTATCTGCGCGACCCGCTGCCGGTAGGCGACGAGCGGCCCACCGGCCCGCTGGTGCTGCGGCTGCGCCGCACCGACCGGATACCGGAGGAGCGGGACACCGAGGGCGGTTTCGCCGTGCCCGCGCCCCAGCCGGAGCCGACCGAGCTGACCGAGCTGTCGGCCGTCACCGCCGAGCTGTGCGAGGTGCGCACCGGCGGCGCGCTGGCCGAGGTCCTGCGGGGGGTACGCCCCGTCTTCACGGACTCTGCGGCGGCCCGCGCCGCGCTGCCGGAACTCCTCGGCGAGGGCGGCGAGTTGATCGTCCCCGGCGGCCGGCGCGCCATCCTCGCCCCGCTGCGCGGCCGACGCCGGGTCATCGGCGCCGCGCTGTTCCTGCGCCGCCCGGAACGCATCGCCTTCGAGCCGGACGACCTCCTGGTCGCCGCCCAGCTCGCCACGCACAGCGCGCTCGGCATCGACAAGGCCGTGCTCTACGGCCGTGAGGCGTACATCGCCGACGAACTCCAGCGCACCATGCTGCCGGAGACGCTCCCGCGGCCGACCGGGGTCCGGCTGGCCTCGCGCTATCTGCCGGCCGCCGAGACCGCGCGGGTCGGCGGCGACTGGTACGACGCGATCCCCCTGCCGGGGAGCCGGGTCGCGCTGGTCGTCGGTGATGTCATGGGCCACTCCATGACCTCCGCCGCGATCATGGGCCAGCTGCGCACGACGGCCCAGACGCTCGCGGGTCTCGACCTGCCACCGCAGGAGGTGCTGCACCACCTCGACGAACAGGCCCAGCGGCTCGGCACGGACCGCATGGCGACCTGCCTCTACGCCGTCTACGACCCGGTCTCGCATCGCATCACCATCGCCAACGCCGGCCATCCGCCGCCCGTCCTGCTCCACCTGGGCGGCCGGGCGGAGGTGCTGCGGGTGCCCCCGGGCGCCCCGATCGGTGTCGGCGGCGTCGACTTCGAAGCCGTGGAGCTGGACGCCCCGGCCGGAGCGACCCTGCTCCTGTACACCGACGGGCTGGTCGAATCGCGCCTTCGGGACGTGTGGAGCGGCATAGAGCAACTGCGCGAGAAGCTCGCCGCGACCGCGCAGTTGACCGGGCCGGATCATCCGCCGCCGCTGGAGGCACTGTGCGACGAGGTGCTCGACATGCTCGGGCCGGGCGACCGGGACGACGACATCGCGCTGCTCGCCGCCCGCTTCGAGGGGATCGCGCCGAGTGATGTGGCGTACTGGTTCCTGGAGCCGGAGGACGCGGCACCGGGGCGTGCCAGGCGGCTGGCCCGACGTGCCTTGTCCCGCTGGGGACTCGAGGACATGTCCGACTCGGTGGAGCTGCTGGTCAGCGAGGTCGTGACCAATGCCGTGCGGTACGCCTCGCGGCCGGTGACGTTGCGGTTGCTGCGGACCGATGTGCTGCGCTGCGAAGTCGGCGACGACGTCCCTCAGTTGCCGCGGCTGCGGCAGGCCCGGGCCACCGACGAGGGTGGGCGGGGGCTGTACCTCGTCAACAAGCTGGCGCGCCGGTGGGGGGCGACCCGGCTGAGCACCGGCAAGGTGGTCTGGTTCGAGTTGAACCGAAGCTGAGAAGACGAAGGGCGCCCGGCGGATGCCGGGCGCCCTTCGTTGTGCGCTACTGATCGTCCCCCGGGTCCACCGGATCCTCCGGAATGCCGTCCGTCGGTGGCTTCGTCGTCGGCGTCTGCGTGGGTGTCTGCGTCGGAGTCTGGGTCGGGGTCTGCGTCGGAGTCTGCGTGGGCGTCTGGGTCGGGGTCTGCGTGGGTGTCTGCGTCGGAGTCTGGGTCGGGGTCTGCGTCGGGGTCTGGGTGGGCGTCTGCGTCGGCGTCCACGTCGGCTCGACCGCCGCGCCCTGGTCGGTGTCCAGGTCGAACTCGGCGGACGTGGACGTCACACCGAACATGTACGCCGACCAGATCTGCGCCGGGAAGCCACCGCCGTTGACGCGCTCGAAGCCGCCCGCGTTGTACATCTTGGCCTGGGCCTTGGTCTTGAAGTCCTCGCCGAACAGACCCACCGACGTGACCAGGTCCGGGGTGTAACCGGTGAACCAGGCCGACTTGTTGTCGTCGGACGTACCCGTCTTGCCCGCGACCTCCTGGCCGTCGCGCTTCGGGTTGTCACGGACGGACGTCTTGGCCGTACCGTCGTCGACCACGCCGGTCAGGATCGAGGTCACCGTGTCGGCGGTCTCGCGGCTGATGACCTGCTCGCCGACCGGGTCGGGCATCTCGACCTCGCTGCCGTTGCGCTCGGCCGACTTGATGATGGTCGGGGTGACCTTCTTGCCGTGGTTGTCGAGGGTGGCGTAGACCCCGGCCATCTGGATCGGGCTCGCGCCCATCGTGCCCAGGGTGTAGGCGGGCAGCGCCTTCAGGTCACCGGTGTCCATGCCGAGGTCGGCGGCGGTCTTGAGGACCTTGTCCATGCCGACGTCGACGCCCAGCTGCGCGAAGACGGAGTTGATGGACTTGTTCATCGCCGTCTGGACGGTGACGTCGCCGTAGTCCTGGTCGTCCTCGTTCTCCGGGGCGAAGGCGATGTCGCTGCCCTCGACCGGACGCTTGCTGGTGCCGTCGTAGACCGTGCTCGCGGTGATCTTCTTGTCGTCCTGGGTCACCGCGCCGTCCTCCAGGGCGGCGGCCAGGATGACCGGCTTGAACGTCGACGCGGGCTGGTAGTCGGTGCGGTTGGCGTTGCTGAAGAAGTGCGTGGTGTAGTCCTCGCCGCCGTACAGGGCGACGATCTTCCCGGTCTTCGGGTCGACGGAGGCGGCGCCGGCCTGGATGTTCTTGTCGACCTTGCGCTTGTCCGGGTCCAGCTTGTCGGTCAGCTGGGCCTTGACGGCCTTCTCCAGCTGCGCCTGCTTCTTCTTGTCGATGTTCAGGGTGATGGTCCAGCCGCCCCGGTCGTACTGGGCCTCCGCCTCGTCCTGGGTGAGGCTGTCCCGGGCCATCAGCTGCTTGACGAGCTGCTGCTTGGCGAGCTTGACGAAGTAGCCCTTCTGCCCCTTGAGCCCGGACTCGGCCTTGGGCTCCTTGGGGGTCGGGAACTTCATCTCCGCACGCTTCGAGGCGTCCAGCCAGCCTTCCTCGACCATGTTGTCCAGGACGTAGTTCCAGCGCTGCTTGACCAGCTTCTTGCTGTAGTCCGAGGCGGTGGCCCAGTCGTACTGGCTCGGCGCCTGCAGCAGCGCGGCGAGGTAGGCGCCCTGCTGGACGCTCAGATCCTCGGCGTCGACGCGGTAGTAGGCCTGCGCGGCGGCCTGGATGCCGTAGGCGGTACGGCCGTAGTAGCTGGTGTTGATGTAGCCCGCGAGGATCTCGTCCTTGGACTTCTGGCGGTCCACCTTGAGCGAGATCACCAGCTCCCTGAGCTTGCGGGTGACCGTCTGGTCCTGGGTGAGGTAGTAGTTCTTGACGTACTGCTGGGTGATCGTCGAACCGCCCTGCTTGCCCTTGCCGGACAGCGTGTTGAGCAGACCGCGGGCGGTGCCCTTCAGGTCGACGCCGGAGTCCTGGTAGAAGGACTTGTTCTCGGCGGCGACGAAGGTGAGCTGGACCTTCTTGGGGATCTTGGCGAGGTCCACGGTCTCGCGGTTCACCTTGCCGTCGCGGACCAGGACGTCGCCGTTGCTGTACTTGATGGTGTTGCTCTGGAGCTCGGCCTGCGCGTTCCCCTCGGGGACCTGAACCATCATGTACAGGACGATGAAGGCGCCGATGCCGAGCAGGCAGAAGCCGAGGAACGTGCCGAGGATCTTCTTCCAGGTGAAGATCCGGCGTATGAGGCTTTTGTCGCCGCCGCCGGATGCCCGGGCCGAAGCCCTGGTCGAAGCCCCGGTCGAAGCGCTGGCCGCCCTCGACGAACGGCCCTTGGGCGCGGCGCGGCGACCGCCGCGCTGCCGCGCTCGTCTTTCTTCCGCTCGTCCCATGGGTCCGTTCCGCTCCGCTTCGCTCGTGTGTGCGCATGCGTCACACAGGTTCGCCGCTCAGGTCAGCTCAGAAAGCTAACACCGGGAGATGCGACAAAGGGCGCCCGATCCGGTCTTTTGCGGACGTGACAATCAGCACCCGTTCCTTACGGAACTGACGAGCGAGTGGTGTGAAGGGTTGCCTTCGAGGGTAAAAGTGATATCACTTAGCTAGCCGTACGAGAACATTCGAGAACCGGGGGACCACCCATGACCACCCACGACGACACCACCGTCGACGTACCCGACATGCCCGCCCCACGCGTGCGGGAGTTCACCGCCCACAGCATCGGCGGCGGACTCGCCCTGCTCCTCGGGCTGCTGGGGCTGTTCGCGGGCGCCGGGATGATTGCGGGCGCTACGGCGGTCTCGGCGACCGGCGGGAAGGCCGCGCTGATCGTCGGCGGGATCCTGGTCGGACTCGCCGCGTTTCTCGCCATGTGCGGGCTGAACACGGTGGCGCCGGGCGAGGCGCGGGTCGTGCAGCTCTTCGGGCGCTACCGGGGGACGATCCGGCAGGACGGGCTGCGCTGGGTGAACCCCTTCACCTCGCGCACCAAGATCTCGACGCGGGTGCGCAACCACGAGACGGCCGTCCTGAAGGTCAACGACGCCTATGGCAACCCGATCGAGCTCGCCGCGGTCGTGGTGTGGCGGATCGAGGACACCGCGCAGGCCACTTTCGAGGTGGACGACTACATCGAGTTCGTCTCCACCCAGACCGAGGCGGCCGTCCGGCACATCGCCATCGAGTACCCCTACGACGCCCACGAGGAGAGCGGCCTCTCCCTGCGCGGCAACGCCGAGGAGATCACCGAGAAGCTCGCCCTCGAACTGCACGCGCGCGTGGAGGCGGCCGGCGTCGAGATCATCGAGTCCCGCTTCACCCACCTCGCATACGCTCCCGAGATCGCCTCGGCGATGCTCCAGCGGCAGCAGGCCGGGGCGATCGTCGCGGCGCGGCGGCAGATCGTGGACGGAGCGGTCGGGATGGTGGAGGCGGCGCTCGCCCGGATCAGCGAGCAGGGCATCGTGGAGCTGGACGACGAACGCAAGGCGGCGATGGTGTCGAACCTGATGGTGGTGTTGTGCGGCGACCGCGCGGCACAGCCCGTCCTGAACACGGGGACCCTCTACCAGTGACGGAGGAGTCCGCGCCGAAGCGGCGGCCGCAGCAGCGCAAGCAGGTGCTGCTGCGGCTGGACCCGTCGGTCTACGAGGCGCTGGCCCGGTGGGCCGGGGACGAGCTGCGGTCGGCGAACGCGCAGATCGAGTTCCTGTTGCGGAAGGCCCTGGCGGACGCGGGGCGACTGCCGGGCGAGGCCGGGCCCATCCCGCGCCGGGGGCGGCCCCCGGTGGATCCGGAGGCCTGAGATCCGTGTAGCAGAACCGTGACAATCGGCCCTCACCTGCGGTTCGACACCTGCCCACGCGATCTGCACACTCGACGTATACATGCCGTGTATACGCCGCGTGTACAGTCCTCCGCATGTCCATCGGTCACACCCTTTTGGGACTCCTGGAGTCCGGACCCCGCCACGGCTACGACCTGAAGCGGGCCTTCGACGAGAAGTTCGGTCACGACCGGCCCCTGCACTACGGCCAGGTCTACTCGACCATGTCCCGCCTGCTGAAGAACGGGCTCGTCGAGGTCGACGGCATCGAGGCCGGCGGCGGGCCCGAGCGCAAGCGGTACGCGATCACCGAGGCCGGCATCACCGACGTACAGCGATGGCTGGCCACGCCGGAGAAGCCCGAGCCGTATCTGCAGTCGACGCTGTACACGAAGATCGTCCTGGCGCTGCTCACGCACCGCGACGCCGCCGACATCCTCGACACGCAGCGTTCGGAGCATCTGCGCATGATGCGGATCCTCACCGACCGGAAGCGGAAGGGGGACCTCGCCGATCAACTCATCTGCGACCACGCCCTGTTCCATCTCGAAGCAGATCTGCGCTGGCTGGAACTGACCGCCGCGCGTCTCGACAAGCTCGCACAGGTGGTGGCCGAATGACTCCCGCTGGTTCCCTGCTCGTGGCCGACGACCTGCGCAAGGCGTACGGCCCGACCCTGGCGCTCGACGGCGCCGAGTTCTCCATCCACCCGGGCGAGGTCGTCGCCGTGATGGGCCCTTCCGGGTCCGGCAAGTCCACGCTGCTGCACTGTCTCGCCGGGATCGTGACACCCGACTCGGGCTCGATCATGTACGGCGGGCGCGAGATGGCGACGATGAACGACGCCCAGCGCAGCGAGCTGCGGCGCTCCCAGTTCGGGTTCGTCTTCCAGTTCGGCCAGCTCGTCCCCGAGTTGACCTGTGTGGAGAACGTCGCCCTGCCGCTGCGGCTCAACGGCACCTCCCGCAAGGAGGCCGAGCGGACCGCCCTGACGTGGATGGAGCGGCTGGAGGTCGACGACCTGAAGAAGAAGCGGCCGGGTGAGGTCTCCGGCGGTCAGGGGCAACGGGTCGCCGTGGCACGGTCGTTGGTGACCAGCCCGCGGGTGCTGTTCGCCGACGAGCCCACCGGCGCGCTCGACTCGCTCAACGGCGAGCGGGTGATGGAGCTGCTGACCGAGGCCGCGCGATCCACCAACGCGGCCGTCGTACTGGTCACGCACGAGGCGCGGGTGGCGGCCTACTCCGACCGCGAGATCGTCGTACGGGACGGGAAGTCCCGGGACATGGAGCGAGTCGTATGAAGCAGTGGACGCGGGACCTCGCGATGGGGGTCAGGTTCGCGTTCGCCGGGGGACGTGAGGGCTGGGTCCGGGTCGTACTGACGGCCGTCGGTGTGGGGCTCGGGGTGGCGCTGCTGCTGCTGACGACCGCGATACCGAACGCGCTGGCGGCACGCAGCGACCGGGAGGACGCACGGGCCGACTCGTCGTTCAGCGCGACCCCGTTGAAGAAGGCCGACGACACCCTGATCGTCGCCTCCGTCGGCACGACGTACCACGACAAGAGCGTACGAGGGCGGGAGCTGGAGCCCGAAGGGGCGAAGGCGCCGCTGCCGCCGGGGGTGCGGAGGTTCCCGGCGGTGGGCGAGATGATGGTCTCCCCGGCCCTCAAGAAGCTCCTGGAGTCGGACGACGGCAAGCTGCTGCGCGAGCGGCTGCCGGACCGGATCGTCGGCACCATCGGGGAGAGCGGGCTGGTCGGCTCGGCCGAACTCGCCTTCTACCGGGGCGCCGAGGGGCTCGCGGCGCACATGAACGCGAGCCACGCGGAGCGCATCCACCAGTTCGGGAACCCGGAGCCGACCCCGACGGACCGCATGGACCCGGTCCTGCTGCTGTTGATCCTCGTCGTCTTCATCGTGCTGCTGATGCCCGTGGCGGTCTTCATCGCCGCGGCCGTACGGTTCGGCGGTGAGCGACGGGACCGGCGGCTCGCGGCGCTGCGGCTGGTGGGCTCCGATGCCCGGATGACCCGGCGGATCGCGGCGGGCGAGGCGCTCGCGGGGGCCGCGGTGGGCGTGCTCTTCGGCGCCGCGTTCTTCCTGGGCGCCCGGGAGTTCGTGGGCTCGGTCGAGGTGTTCGACATCAGCCTCTTCCCGAGCTATCTGAACCCGTCGCCGCTGCTGGCCCTGCTGGTGGCCATCGCGGTTCCCGCGGCGGCCGTGGTCGTCACCCAACTCGCCCTGCGCGGTGTGGTGATCGAGCCTCTCGGTGTGGTGCGGACGGCGAAGCCCGCGCGACGCCGGCTGTGGTGGCGGCTGCTGCTGCCGGTGGGCGGAATCGCCCTGCTCTACCCGATGATCGGCCAGGGCAACGACGGCGGCGACTTCAACCAGTACCTCGTCACCGGCGGTGTCGTGCTGCTGCTCGTCGGCATCACCGCGCTGCTGCCCTGGGTCGTCGAGGCGGTCGTCGCCCGGCTCGGCGCGGGTCCGGTGGCCTGGCAACTGGCCGTACGCAGGCTCCAGTTGAGCAGCGGTACGGCGGCCCGCATGGTCAACGGCATCGCGGTGGCGGTGGCCGGGGCGATCGCGCTCCAGATGCTGTTCGCCGGCGTCGACGGCGACTACACGGAACCCACCGGCAAGGACGTGTCCCGCGCCCAGATGGAGGTGGAGGTGCCGACCGGCGTCTCCCTCTCGGCGACGCAGGCGAAGTTCGAGGCGACCCGGGGAGTCAAGAGCACCCTCGCGCTGTCGTCGGGGTACCTCGGTGAGAAGCCCAAGGACCCCGAGAAATGGGCCCAGGTGACCGTCGGCGACTGCGCGTCCCTGCGCGAGATGGCGAAGCTGCCCTCGTGCCGGGACGGCGACGTCTTCCTCATCAAGGGCGGCGAGTACGACTACGAGGCTCCCGAACTGGTGAAGCAGGGGCGCACGCTCTGGTTCGACGGCGCCAGCCGCGCCGAGCCGGTGCCCTCGATCGCCTGGACCGTGCCGAAGAACCTGAAGGAGGCCCAGTCGATCGAGGACCCGACCGGCATGAAGAACGGCGGCCTCCTGATGACGCCGAGCGCCCTGCCCAAGGGGGCCGAGAAGACCATCTCCGGGGACCTCTATCTGCGGCTCGACGAGTCCCTGCCCGGCGCACGGGAGTACGTCCGCAACACGGCGGCGCGTATCGACCCGTACGACGAGCCCATGGTCTGGGTCTCCGAGGCACGCGACGACACGTACGAGTCCATCCGTACCGGCCTGTTCGT
Organism: Streptomyces sp. WM6386; assembly: GCF_000972385.1. GTDB lineage: Bacteria > Actinomycetota > Actinomycetes > Streptomycetales > Streptomycetaceae > Streptomyces. Next base: position 32,595 of record NZ_JXTE01000069.1, on the reverse strand, counting down.
CGGCGCCGCCGCGGTCCTGGCACTGATCGGCGCGAGTCTGCTGGTCTCCCAGCTGGAGCAGCTGCGTGAACGCAAGAAGCTGCTGTCCGCCCTGATCGCCTTCGGCACCAAGCGCTCCACGCTGAGTCTGTCGGTGCTGTGGCAGACGGCGATCCCGGTCGGCCTCGGGCTGGTGCTGGCCTCGACGGTGGGGCTGACGCTCGGCGTGGTCCTGCTGAAGATGACGAACACCCCGGTGTCCGTGGACTGGGCGAGCGTGCTGTCGATGACGGGCGCGGGCGCCGCGGTCGTCCTGGTGGTGACGCTGCTCAGCCTGCCGCCGCTGCTGCGGCTGATGCGGCCGGACGGGCTGCGCACGGAGTAGTCGCCGCGACGGTGGGGCCCCTCCCATTCGGGAGGGGCCCTTTCCGTGTGCTCAGAGGCTGTACTCCCTTACCACCCGCCGTACTTGGGCGAAGAGCATGCCCACGTTCACCGACTTCCGGCAGACCACCACGGCCACCACGTCCTGCTGCTCGTTCAGCCGGATGAACAGGTGGGTGAGGTTCTCGCTGTTGACCAGGATCTCCTGGAAGAAGTGGTTGTCACCGCCCATCCCGCGGCGTTCCTTGAAGACGTCCTCGATCATCACGACCGTGCGGCCCTGGAACAGGTCGAGAGTCGCACCCGCCAGCAGGTCCAGGACCTCCGGCGGATGGTTCTCGACGGTCTCGTACGAAAGGAGCATGCCGGTGGACATGTCGACCACGCCCGAGGCGACACAGTCGGGGGCATCGGTACGCAGTGACTTGACCAGGCCCATCACCTGATCGGAGAAACCGGGGGTCATACGCTTCGTCGCCATCCCTTCAGACTCCTTCCGCTGCCTTGTGCGTGAGGATCGAGCCGATACGGTCGAGAGCGGGCTGGGTCGCCCGGTGCAGTCGGTCCACGTCCATGCCCTCGTCGCCGAGGACGACCATCAGGGCGGTGTCGCCGACCGCGTAGAACGCCGCACAGCCGTGACTGCCGTAGGTCACGGTCTGGCGCAGGGTGCCCCGGGCGGTCGCCTGTGCGGTACGGCGGGCGAGACCGAGGCCGGCCGCGGCGAGGGCGGCGAGGCCCTCCGGATCGATGGAGTCGGCGGTGTCCGCCGCGATGAGCAGTCCGTCGGCGGCGGCGACCGCCGTGTCGGTGATGCCGGTCACCTGTTCGCGCAGTCCACGCATTTCCAGTGCCAGTGCTTCGTGATCCATGTATTCAACTCCCCTATTTCTGTTCGGATCTGTTCGGCTTCTTCATTCGAGGGATCTTTGTGGGGCTTTTTTTGGGGCCCATTTGGGGGCTCATTTGGGGGCTCCGTTTCGCAGCCGGAAGAATCCGCCGGGTTTACGGCGGGGCAGGGTGCCGGGGCCGAGAGGCGGGGTGGCGGGAGGCGACGGATCGCGCTGCCGCACCCCCTGGCCGCCGGGGAGGGGGCGGACCGGGATCGGGGTGGGTGACGCGGCGCACTCCAGAAGTCCCTCGCCGAGCATCCGGGCCATCTCGACGGTGACGGTGTAGACGCCGCGCCCGGTGCGGAAGGCCAGGTCACGGGCGGTGCTGCGGCCATCGGCGTGGGAGAGCAGCTCGCGGTGGAGCGCGGTGAGAGGGCCGGCGTCCATGCCCGGGACCGGATGCGGGCGCTCCCGGTCGGGGTGTACGGGGTGCGGCAGCGCGGCCAGGGCGGTGAGCCTCCGGACGCCCTCCTGGAGCAGCCGGTTCGACGCCTCGCCGACGGCGACCGTGGCGAACGGCTCGGTCTCGGCGACGCGTTCACAGCCGTGCACCCGGCCGGCGAGGACCGCGAAGACCGCGTCGTGCAGCGCCATCACACACACGACCCTGAGCTGGGCGGCCCCGGCATAGCCACGCGCGATCAGCCCGGCCGCCGGCCAGCGCGCCCCGCCCGACTCCCGTACCAGCGCGGCCCATTCCTCCCCGCTGACCCGGCCCGAGCGCAGCAGCAGCGCCTCGGGTCCGGGGGCGCCGGGACTCTGCGCACCCACGACGAGCCCGTTGCGCAGATGGAGGGTGCCGCCGGGCGCTCCGGCCACCCTCAGCTCCCCGGTGAACTCCTCCCGCCCGCACAGCGTCAGGGCGTGCGCCAGCAGGTCGTGACCGACCTGGTCGAGGTCGAAGGGGTCGCGAAGGCCCGACATCACTCCCCCTGGCATTTCGCACATACGCCTGGCGCGTAGCACTGAGGGGGGTATGTGTATCAGCCGTGAGGCATATTTCGGCCGGGTTATTCCGAGCTGCTCCCAGCTGACGGAAATTGAAGCGTAGAGCCGTTCAATTCGCTTTGTTCGGCGCTCATTTGAACGATTCCCAGGCGGGCCTCGCTCACCCCTGGTGGGCGGGGCCCTCCTTGGGGCCGGTGTCGTCCGTCGGAGGGGGCGCGGGGGCGACGTCCATCGCCGTGGCGCCCCGTGGCCGAGGCGACTGCTTCAGGGCCTGTTCCCGGGAGTACGAGCGCAGATAGCCGACCACCGTGTTGGTCACCGCGACCAAGGGCACCGCGACCACCGCGCCGCCGATCCCGGCGATCATGCCGCCCGCGGCGACGGACAGGACCACGGCCAGCGGGTGGACCCGGACCGCGCGGCCCAGGATGAACGGCTGGAGGATGTGCCCCTCGATCTGCTGCACCGCCAGCACGACCGCCAGGGACATGACCGCCGTGAACACGCCCTGTGTCACCAGCGCGACCACCACCGCCAGCGCGCCCGAGACGACCGCGCCCACCAGCGGGATGAACGCGAACAGGAAGATGAAGACCGCCAGCGGAACGGCCATCGGGACGCCCAGGAAGTAGATGCCGAGGCCGATGAAGACGGCGTCGATCAGAGCCACTATCACCGTGCCGCGCACATAGGCGGTCAGCGTGCGCCACGCGCGCGGACCCGCACCCGCGACGCCGGGCCGCGCCGCCGCCGGCACCAGCTTCAGCGTCCACTCCCAGATGCGCTTGCCGTCGTAGAGCAGGAAGAGCGTCGAGAAGGCGGCGAGCAGGATGCCCGTCAGCGCCTCGACGACGACCGTCACGCCTTCCAGGCCGGCCGACGTGATCTGGTCCGTGTTCGCGCCGACCGCTTCCCGCAGGTTCTCGGCGATGTCGTTGATCTGCTTGTCCGTGACATGGAACGGGCTGTTGAGCAGCCAGTTGCGCAACTCGTCGATGCCGTCCTGGACCTGGTCGGAGACATTGTCGATGTTCTCCATGACCTGCCAGGTCACGAACCACCCGATCAGGCCCATGACGACGAAGCCGAGGATCGCGGTGAGCGCGGTCGCGAGGCCGCGCGGGACGCCGTAGCGCCGCAGCCACGCCACCGTCGGCTGGAGCAGCGCGGTGATCAGAAGCGCGGCCACGAAGGCGAGGACGACGAGTTGTACGGCGCTGATGACCCGCATGAGGACCCAGACCGTGCCCGCCAGGACGAGCAGCCGCCAGCCGGCCTCGGCGGCGACGCGCATGCCCCACGGGACGACCTGCGCGGGATCGGGGCGGGGAACGGGATCGGGGGGCACGTCATCGGCGGGCGGCGGGGGCTCCTCGGGAGGCTCGGCCTCCTCGCGCTCCGCCTCCGCGCGGCGCTCGTCCAGGCGGTCGCCCATCTCGGTCAGTCCGTGGCCGAGCCGACCGAGCCACTCAGGCACTCGCGACATGATCCGTGTCCGTCCCTTTCCCCCGTCTTTCCCCACCACTCCCCCCTGGAGCCTGTGAGTCGTCCGTCAGACCGTACAACAGGGCGAAAGCCCCCCACCGTAGGACGGTGAGGGGCTGCGCGGGGTTGAGCGTCGGCCGGTGGCCGAGCGGCTCTAGTACCAGTGGTTGGCCTGCCAGAAGGACCAGGCCTCGCACGGGCTGCCGTAGCGGCTGTCCATGTAGTTGAGGCCCCACTTGATCTGGGTGGCCGGGTTGGTCTGCCAGTCCGATCCCACGGAGGACATCTTGGAGCCGGGCAGAGCCTGGAAGAGACCGTAGGCGCCGGAGGAGGCGTTGACCGCCGTGTACTTCCAGCTGGACTCGTGGTCCACGATGTTGCTGAAGCACGTCCACTGACCGCTCGGCACCATTTGGCGCGCCATCGCCTGGATCTGCGCAATGGTGTACGAGCTCTGGACGGGGAAGCTGGAGGAGTCACGGGAGGCGGCGGCCTTGGCCTCGGCGCGCTCCTTGGCGTCCTGCGCCGCCTTCTCGGCGGCTTCCTTCTTCTCGACAGCCGACTGGGCAGCAGCCTTGCGAGCCGATTCCTCGGCGTCCTTCTTGGCGCTCGCGTCGGCGGCGATGGCCTGGACATTGGCCTGCTGCGTCAGGGACGCGGTCTGCACCTGGGCCTGCTGGCCCGCGGGTATGTCCGCGAGGAGCGTCGAATCGGCTACTGCCGCCTCGGCGTCGTTCGTCTGCGCGGTGCTGCCCGAGGCAACGCCGACGACGCTTCCGACAGCGGTGACCGCGGTGGCAGAGGCCACTGCGAATCCCCGGACCGAAATCGGACTCACACGGTTTCCTTCCAGCATCGCCCGCTTCGGTGACCCTGGCGGACGCAATCTTGCCCCTGACGCTGACCTCCCAACTGCTGGGTCACGGGAGGTTCGGGCCCGGTGGGCAACTCCCGTGAGGGAGGCGCCGCATGGTGCTCGGGCGGCATACGACGTCGATTATGGAGTTGAAGCTGGTGTTGCTGTGGTGCCGTACCGCTGGGGGTACAGATGTGTCGTATGCGGGGCCTGACAGGAGTGAGACTCTGCCGTAACCAGACGGCGAGTGGCAATTCTGAGTTGCGTGTGAAAGCTCACACCTCGTTTGCCCCAGGGGATTTCAGGAAACCCGCACACGCCGAGGCGCCGCCCGGCTAGGCTCACTGCCTTTCCGGACGGCGCCAACTACTGCGTAACCCTTATGAACTTGGACGACAGGGTCAGATGTGCCCGTCCTCCAGCATTTCGGTCACAAGGGCGGCGATCTGGGACCTCTCGGACCGCGTCAGCGTGACGTGGGCGAAGAGCGGATGCCCCTTCAGCTTCTCCACGACGGCGACGACACCGTCGTAGCGACCCACCCTCAGGTTGTCCCGCTGGGCCACGTCATGGGTGAGCACCACCCGCGAATTGGCACCGATTCGGGACAGAACGGTGAGAAGTACATTCCGTTCCAGCGACTGCGCCTCGTCCACGATCACGAACGCGTCGTGCAGTGAGCGTCCGCGGATGTGGGTGAGGGGCAGGACCTCGAGCATCCCGCGCGCGGTGACCTCCTCGATGACCTCGCGGCTGGCGACCGCGGACAGCGTGTCGAAGACCGCCTGCGCCCAGGGGCTCATCTTCTCGGACTCGGAGCCCGGCAGATAGCCCAGCTCCTGCCCGCCCACCGCGTACAGCGGACGGAAGACCATGACCTTCTGGTGCTGGCGGCGCTCCAGGACCGCCTCCAGACCCGCGCACAGCGCGAGCGCCGACTTGCCGGTGCCGGCGCGGCCGCCCATCGACACGATCCCGATGTCCGGGTCGAGCAGGATGTCCAGCGCGATGCGCTGCTCCGCGCTCCGCCCCTTGATGCCGAACGCCTCCCGATCACCGCGCACCAGGCGGATGTTGCCCTCGGGACTGACCCGCCCCAGCGCCTTGCCGCGCTCGGACTGGATCGTCAGACCCGTGTGCACGGGCAGATCGGCGGCCTCGGGGACGTACACATGGCCTTCCTCGAAGAGGATGTCCACCTGTTCGCCCGGCAGGGTCAGTTCGGACATTCCGGTCCAGCCGGAGGAGCCCGTGATGGCGAGTTCGGCCCGGTACTCCTCGGCGAGGAGACCGACCGAGGACGCCTTGATCCTGAGCGGGAGGTCCTTCGAGACGACGGTGACGTCGAATCCCTCGGCCTGCAGATTGCGGGCGACCGCGAGGATGCGGGAGTCGTTGTCCCCCAGGCGGTAGCCGCTGGGCAGCACGCTGGGGTCCGAGTGATTGAGCTCGACACGGACGGTTCCGCCGAGTTCCCCGATCGGGATGGGGGCGTCGAGGCGGCCGTGCCGCACCCGGAACTCGTCGAGCAGCCGCAGGGCCTGCCGGGCGAAGTAACCGAGCTCGGGATGGTGCCGCTTGGCCTCCAGTTCCGTCACCACGACGATGGGGAGCACGACCTCGTGCTCGTCGAAGCGGTTCAGGGCGTTCGGGTCGGCCAGCAGAACGCTGGTGTCGAGAACATAGGTGCGCCGGTCTGGCATACGGCGCTTTGTGCTGGTCACCACGGAAGGACGTACCCCCTCGGATGAGGTCGGGGAGCGACGGAGTGGAGCTGGACCGATCGACGGCCGCGATGCACGGGCCGGAGACCGGCCCTCCACTGCTTCTTCCGTGCTGAGACCGCACGGTCGAGCTGGTGCAAAGGGCCTCCCGGGCGAACGGCTCCGGTGCCGTCCGCTGAGATCCGACACCCGTGGTTCGGGCGTCGACCTGCTTGGCTTATGCCCTCGAACATGCGCCGCCATGCCGATGCCTGGGACGGCGCGCTGGTGAACTCCTTGTTACTTCCGCCCCAAACGGGGTAGGCCGGGCGCTCGCGGCGCGCCTTAACCGCCGTAGCGGCGATGCCGTGCCGCGTAGTCGCGCAGGGCGCGCAGGAAGTCGACCTTGCGGAAGGCCGGCCAGAAGACGTCACAGAAGTAGTACTCGGAGTGGGCCGTCTGCCACAGCATGAATCCGGACAGCCGCTGCTCGCCGCTGGTGCGGATCACCAGGTCGGGGTGGGGCTGGTCGCCGGTGTAGAGATGACGGCCGATCGCGTCGATGGTGACGGACTCGGCGAGATCCTCGATCGAGGTTCCCTTGTCGGCGGCGTCGAGCATCATCGACCGCATGGCGTCCACGATCTCCTGGCGACCGCCGTAGCCGATGGCGAGGTTGACGAGTATCCCGTCGACGTGTGCCGTCGCCTCCGCCGCCTCCTTCAGCGCCATCTGCATCTGGGAGGGCAGCAGGTCGGGGGTGCCGACGTGGTGCACCCGCCAGCGGCCATCCGCGGCCAGGGTGCGCACGACGTCCTCGATGATGCCGAGCAGCGGGCCGAGCTCGTCCTGGGGCCGGTCGAAGTTGTCCGTCGACAGCAGCCAGAGGGTGACGACCTCGACTTCGGTCTCGGAGCACCAGCCGAGGAACTCCTCGATCTTTTCGGCTCCAGCGCGGTGACCGTGCACGGTGGTGGAGCCGGCGGCCTTCGCCCAGCGGCGGTTGCCATCCATGATGACGCCGATGTGCCCCGGCACCTGAGCGTGGTCCAGGTGGCCTTCCACCCGGCGCGCGTACAGCCTGACCAGCAGGCCGCGCAGCTTGTCGCGCAGGTTCACGTTCTTGTCAGCCCCTCCGTACGGCGGTCCCCGCGGGCGGAAGCCTACCGGTGCGGTGGAGGAAGACTTGAGCGCGGGTCGAGTTGCCGCTCACGCCAACACGGCGGAGCCGCACGTCTGCGCACAAAAAACGGGCCGGTCCGTGGGGGGGAGACGGACCGGCCCGAGGGGGGGTTTCCACCATAACCCTTCGTAAGTGATGCTGCGCGCATCGGCGTGCCACAACTACTCTCCGGAGTCGGGCGACGACGGGCCGATGGCCTGGAAAGGCCCCGTTCATGGAGGATTCATGGCCGAATCACGGCGGATTCCCAAGGCAATCGGGTGGGTTCTGCGGAGATCCGGAGGCTTTGGGGCGGCTTGCCGGGATGCTCGGCGACTTGTTCCCGTGTCCCCCACGTGGGTGACCCGGCCGCGAACCTCCGCTTGACGCCGGACAGCGGCCGGGCGGCGAGGCCGGTGAGCTGCGAAGGCAGGGCACCGCGCAGCCCCCTCCACTGCGCGGTGCCGCCCGCGCAGCTTTGCTCACGCGAATTACCTTGGTCTGAACTTACGTGGGATCAAGGTAAGAAGCGAGTTGACGGTGATAACGATGTGGAAACCTCGTGAATCCCATGGATGCGAAGGGGGAATGGGGGATAGATGCGCTGATTGCCCGATTTGCCCAACGGCGATGACTTCCGCTCTTCGGGCGTCCCCATAGAGGACAGCGGCTGACCTCGATCCGGCCTAGCGTCGCATCATGACGGTGAGGATCACATGGACCGAGGCAAGCGCACGCCGAATCGAACGGCAGTTCTTGGCCACTTCCGCGGAGCCGGGCGTCCCGGTCGCCGAGGTGGTCGCCACGATGCTCGGGGCGCATGCGCAGGTGCTGTCCGCTGCCGAGTTGTCGGTCGGGGTGCGGACCGAGGGGAGGACACGGGCGGACGTGCGCGCGGCGCTCTGGGAGGACCGGTCGCTGGTGAAGACGCACGGCCCGCGCGGGACCGTCCATCTGCTTCCCACGGCCGAACTCCCGCTGTGGTGCGCCGCGTTGCCGGCCGTCCCGGCCGGGTCGGTCTTCGCATCGGACGTACGGGTCACCGAGGAGCAGGCCGGGCAGATCGTGGCGGCGATCGGGGACGCCCTGGACGGGGTGTGCCTGACCGTGGACGAGCTGAGTGAGGAGGTCGTGGCGCGCACCGGCGCCTGGGCCGGTGACCTGGTGATGCCCGCCTTCCAGACCCTGTGGCCGCGCTGGCGTCAGGTGCTGCACCGGGCGGGCTGGGCCGGCGCGCTGTGCTTCGGCCCCAACCGGGGCCGCAAGGTGACGTACACCCGCCCGCCGCACTTCGACCCGCTGCCGGCGGACGACGCCGTGCGGACTCTCGTACGAAGCTATCTGCACGCCTACGGGCCCGCGACCCCGGCGTGGTTCGCCAAGTGGCTGGCGGCGCCCGGAGGTTGGTCGAGCGCCCTGTTCGGGCGGATGACGGAGGCCGGGGAGATCGAGGAGGTCGACTTCGAGGGGACGGCGGCCTGGGTGGTGGCGGGCGATACGGAGGTCCCCGGGGACGGGGACGGAGGCCGGGATCCGGATCGGGGCCGGGATAGGGATCGGGATCGGATGCGCGGTGTGCGACTGCTGCCGTACTTCGACGCCTACGGCATCGCCGCCCAGCCCCGTGAGCTGCTGTTCCCCGGTGCCGCGTACCAGCGGGCGCTGGCGGGCGGCCAGGCCGGCAACTTTCCGCTGCTGCTGGTCGACGGTGTGGTGGCCGGGGTCTGGCATCAGCGGCGCCGGGGCCGTCGTACGACCGTCACGGTGGAGCCGCTGCGGCGGCTCACGGCGCGGCAGGAGCGGGAGTTGGGGGAGCGGGTGGAGCAGGTGGGTGAAGTGCTGGAGGCGGAGGCCGAGTTGGTGGTCGGGGAGGTGACGGTCGGGCCTCACGCGTGAGGCGTGGGTCTCGGTTTCCGGACGTCGAAGAGATGGCGGGTGCTGTGGGCGACGAAGGGACCTTCGGTCTCGATCCGGTCGTGCAGGGCGCGGAGTTGGGGCTGGTACGTCTCGACGGTGAAGCCCGGCACCATCCACACCACCTTGCGCAGAAAGTGGACGACGGCCCCGATGTCGTGGAACTCGATCCGCAGCCGCTCCGCACGCAGATCGACGACCTCGAGCCCGGCGGCCTCGGCATCGGCGCGTTCGCGCTCGGGGTGGCGTGCCGCGCTCTGTTCGGCGGGGAGCGGGCCGAGGAAGTGCTCGACGAGCTCGAAGACGCTGCGCGGGCCCACGTGCTGGGCGAAATAGGTGCCGCCCGGCTGGAGCACGCGCGCGATCTCCGGCCAGTTGGGGGCGACGGGATGGCGGCTGGTAACGAGGTCGAAGGCCGCGTCCGCGAAGGGCAGCGGAGCATCCTCGGGCGAGGCGACGACGGCGACGCCGTGGGGGCGGAGCAGCGCGGTGGCCTTGGCCAGGTTGGGCGGCCAGCCCTCGGTGGCGACGACGAGGCGGGGCGCCTTCGCGCCCTCCGCCGCCTTGCCGAGAGCGAAGTCCAGGACCTCCCCTCCCCCGGTCTGGATGTCCAGCGCGGCGGTGGCCCGGGAGAGCCGCTCGGCCTTGGCCACGGCGTACCCCCACGAGGGCCGCGCCTCGCAGGCCCGCCCCTCGAACCAGGAGAAGTCCCAGCCTTCGGTGGGCACGGAGGCGCCTTCGGCGACGAGGGCTTCGTAGCTGCGGTGGGGGTGGTCGGTCGGCATGGGGCGATCGTCGCAGGGCAGGACCGGGGGACGCCGCCGATTTTCCCGGGCGGACCGCCGGAAGGCCCCCGCTCGTGCCCGGACTGTCAGGACACCAACGGCCGGACTTCCTCGGCAACGAACCGTACGAAGCCCTCCGGGTCGGGCTCGTCTCCCGTCGGTTGCAGGATCACCGTGTCCGCCCCGGCCTCCGCGAGCCGCTGTACGGCCTTGGCTACGGCACCCGCGTCTCCGGCGATCCCGAGGTCCGGCACGTCGGCGAGTCCCTCATCGGCCAGCTCGGCCCGGAGACGGGCGGTGGCGTCGACTCCGGTGGCGGTGAGGAGGTAGACGACGACCTGGTGCGGATCGGTACGGCCGGCCGACTCCCGCCCCTCGTCGACGAGTCGCCGAGCCCGGCGTACGCCGTCGGTCGAGGTGCCCGCGGTGAGGATGGTCCCGTCGGCGGCCTCTCCCGCCAGTCGCAGCGAACGGGGCCCGGTCGCCCCCGCGAACACGGGCACCGCCTCGGCCGGCGGCCAGTCGAGCGCGACGTCGTCGAGACGGATGTACCGCCCCTCGACGCTTACCCTCTTCCCCCGCAGCAGCGCCCGCAGCGCGTCCAGGTACTCCCGCAGCAGCGTCACCGGCGACTCGACCCGCGCCCCGACCTGCCCCATCCAGTCCTGGACCCCATGCCCGACCCCGACGATCGCCCGGCCCGGGAACATCCGGTGCAGCGAGGCGACCTCCATCGCGGTGATGGCGACGTTCCGCAACGGCACAGGCAACAGCCCGACCCCGACCCGCACCCGCTCGCTCCACGCCAGCGCGGCAGCGGCCGTCGAGATACCTCCCTCTCGGAAGCAGTCCTCCCAGAGCCAGAGCTGTTCGAGACCGGAGGCGTCGGCGAGGCGGGCGATGTCGTGGAGTCGCTCGGGGGGTAGTTGGGGACGGAAGACGGCGCCGAGTTGGGTCATGGGGGCCTTACTACCCAAGGGGGCAGAAGCGGACAACCTGTTTACGGAGGCAACGGAGGCACATGGATCAGGGGGCTGTGGCTGCTGCCGTACTTCGAGGAGGTGGCGGGCACTGCGGCGGCGTCGGGGCCATCCGACTCGACCCGCTCGTGCGGGAACCGCAGTTGGCTCCCCGTAGCCCTCGACGGTGACGTCGGGGGCATCCACTTGACGAGCTCGAAGACGCCCCGGGAACCGCCGTGTTGGGCGAAGTGCGTTCCGCCGAGCTGCAGCACGCAGGCGATCTCCCCCAGTTTGGCGCTTCTCGCCCCCGCCCGAGGGCCAGGTCGAGCACCCGCAGCGCAGGTCGGCGAGCCGGCCGGCCCCGCAGACGCGGTTGCGCCGGCCCGGCACAGATGGGAGAAGATGCAGCAGCAAACATGTCCGACTCACGATCATCGATCGGGAGCGGGGAGGCGTGTGCGGTGACTGTGCCGGTGGGTTGAGCCCAACGGGAGTGTGCTGACCACGTAAGTGCAAACGGAGAGGCCATGGGGGAGCACGAGCGCCTGGTAGTCGACTACACACTCCTGGCGTCTTCGAGGACGAATCTGAGGGACATCAAGAAAGCCCTCAACGGCATCGACAAACACCGCTCCGAGATCCATGACATCTGGGGCCATAGCAGCATCGCCGGAAAGATGGATGATTTCGTCAGCAACTGGGACAACTACCGGCGTGAACTCCTCGAGAACGTCGACGACTTGGGCAAGCAAGTAGAGACCTCGCTCAAGAGCTTCGAGAAGCTGGATCTCGATCTCAAGAACGCGAGCGAGAAGAAGCACGGCAAAAACGGGGGAAATTGACCGATGGGTACGGGCAAGGGCAGTCGCCGACCGGTCGACTGGCATCCGCTGGCGGAGAAGGACCCGATCCCCGGCGATCCGGAGGACATCCGCGACGAGGTCGGCAGGATGAAGGACCTCGCCTCAACCCTCCGCGACCAGGCTCGCATTCTGCGCAAGGCCGCCGACGGCGAAGCGCTGAAGGGCAAGTACGCCGACAAGATCCGTGACAAGTCCGGCGACCTCGAGAAGCACTTCCGCGAGACGGCGGGCCGCTACGAACGCGTAGTCGGCGACCTCGGCAAATGGGCCAACGAGCTGGAGGGCTTCCAGGAACGGGCCGACGGCGTCCTCCGAGCCGCGAAGCAGGCCGACGAGGAACACGCTGCCGAGGTGAAGAAGAAGGAAGCCGAGGATGAGAAGGGCGGCGCAAAGAACGCGTCGGAGTCATCCGACCCCGACACCCATCTGGCGCCTCACCACAAGCAGCTCAACCAGATCGTCTCCGAGCGCGACTCCCGCGCCCAGCACTACGCCGACAACATCGGCGATGACATCTCGGACATCATCAAGGACAGCACCTGGGAGAACTTCAAGGACTGGGGGCACGACCACGCGGATACCATCAAATCCGTCATCGAAGTCCTGAGTTGGGCCGCGACCGCCATCGGGATCATCGCCCTCCTCTTCACTCCGGTCGGATGGCTGGCGACCCTCATCACTGTGACTGCCATCAGCCTCACAGCGCTCGTCGGCGTCGGGCACACGCTGCTGGCCCTCTCCGGTGACGGGAGCTGGGCGGACGTCGCCATGGATGTCTTCGCGCTGGCGACGCTGGGATTCGGCAGTGTCGCAATGAAGGGCGTGAAGTCCGCGGTGACAGCGCTCAAGGCCGCCAGCAGGGCGGAGCGGTTCCAGCGGTACGCGAATCTGCGCAAGCTGCTCAACAGGAATATCGCGCGATACGGTGCCAGCTCGGTCCGCGGCTCGAAAGCATCGCGTGCGCTGCAATCCCTGCGCCAGATCGGGGCGCGAGAAACACGTCCTGTGGCGACCCGGGTGGAGCGGCTGCTGGGGGGCGATGGGGAGGTCGTCAGCGCGAGTAAGTTCGCCAAGGCTATGCGGGCCGAGTTCGGCGGGAATCCCGCCGTGCGGGAGGCGACCGACGCGTTGACCAAGAGCGTAAACAGGTTCCGGGCGAACTACATTGCTGCCACGGGAGTGGATCTCGGAGACAAGGCCATGGGGATACTCGTCGGGGATCCGTATGACGATGCCAAGGATGTCCTGACACGTGAGGTAGGGAGCCGCTGGTGAACGACCCTGCGAGAAATCCGGCGGCAGTACCGAACATGGCGAAATTCGAAAGCGAAAGGACTAGGGGATGGTAGCTCCAATGACGGTGAACAATCCGGAAGAGCGTAAGGCCATAAGGGTCCTTTTTGTGTGCACCATCGTGCCGGTTCTCTGCATGGCTTTCCAGGATCTCGGCAGCAAGTACGGCGGCATGGACTGGCTCACCAAAGGCTACGCAGCCTGGCCGATCATGATTGCACCTGTGGCGATGCTAGTCGTACTGATCAGGTATCGAGAACTGATCAGCAACCCGAAGGGCGCCAACTTTTCCCAGGTTATTAAGTTGGTTTCCTGCCTGTTCCTGATCCCAAACGTAGCGGTGATCATCGGGTACAGCTGGCTCGCCATTATTTCGGTGCTCGCTACCCTGGCGATCCTGGTAACCGACCGGCAGCTAAAGAAGCAGGCAGCCTCGTGAGTGTGTCCGATCTCGACGAGCAACAATCTGCGCTTGAGCGGACAGCTCCCGGCGGCTATGAGCTCGTCCTGCCCCCCGGCTGGGTCCGCATCCCCCTGCGCGAGGGCATGAAGGAAGCGCTCGAGAAGATCCTCTTCTCGCACATGGAGCAAGTCCCGGAGGGCATCCCCCGGGACGACGCGATGCGCTTCCGGTTGGAGATGCGTCGCCAGTTGGAAAAGCAAGCCCGTGCGGCCAGAAGGAACGGCGGCCTCGACCTCTACCTTCCGGTCCTCCCGCGCGGGGGCATCTTCCTCATGGCTTCGTTCATCGTTGCCGAGCTGCCGATCGGCCGAGACCATACGATTCCTCCGCAGGCGGTACTCGCACAGCTGGCCGCCGAGGAGGTACCCGGCGGAACGGCGACAACGGTCGACGTGGCAGGGGCACCCGCACTCCGCCGCGTCTATCCCTCCACGTCTGCCGAACAGGAACAGCAGGACGCTCCGCCGACGCGGCGCGTCGACTATGTGGTCCCCGTGGCGGACGATCCCGGTCGCTGGATCAGCATCAACTTCTCCACACCGGGTGACGGCGACATCGACAGTGAATTCACCGACGTGCTGGTCGAGTTGTTCGACGCAGTGGTCGGCACGTTCCGATGGAGTTATGAGTGAGCTGGCTCAACGTCAAGCACGCCATGGATCTGTCCCCTTGGATCCGCATCCCGCTCATGTGGCCGGAGCCGGCTCTTGAGGCCGTCGAGGAGGCTCAGTCACCTGAGGCGTGGGCACGCTACTTCGCCGAGGGTCTCTGGGAGGATTTCGCGTCGGAGAAGCCAGAACCGGGCGAAGTCGATCTGCTGACCAACATCCTGTTGATGTACGCCATCAGGGCCCCCGCAGCCTTTCCCGACTTCGAGGTCTTCCTTCATCTCCCGCACCCACGGGAGATCCCGCTTCCTGCGTATGTCGACCTGGTGGAGATCGAGGAGGGCGAGGACCGGGAAACGGCACTGCGTGAACTGACCCACGCCGATGCGAGCTACACCGTGGAGCCCCCCATCGTCGAGGACTTCGACTCCCCGCATCTGGGAGCCGGCTTGCGGGTGCTGCGCTACTACCAGGACGAGGACAGCAACGAGGTGCACGTCGGCCTCCGTTACGCCTGGCGCTACGAGAAGGGCACGGAAGCCGCGGAGGTCCTGATCATCCTGGCCGATCCCGACGCCGGCCGGATCCTCCGGGCTCTCGACGACGTCGACGAGTTCGCCCGTACTGTCCGGATCAGCCCGGATGAGGAAGTGGACACCTGGACATCCTCATGATCCCGGTCATCGATCCGTGGTGAAGGGCGGGAACGGCGGCGATGCCGACCCGCCCAGGCACCCGCACCCGCACCCGCACGACGATCCGGGCTCCGCGCGGCGCCCGGGTCCTCCGCTGCGGTCACGACCACTCAGCGGTTGATGGCCTGGATCTCCTGTACGACGACGTCCTGCGTGGCGCCGAAGCTGCCGTCGGGCAGGTCGTCGCCCGCGCCACTGGTGCTGGTCCACTCGATCTTCCAGGTCACCGTTGCCCTGAGGGGGTAGGTGCCGTCGCCGGAGGATCGCAGGTATTTCACGCCACAGGGTGGTGTCTGGTCGGCCTTGCCCTTGGCGTAGGGCTCGCCGATACGGCCGTTGTTGATCTCGCAGACGCCGGAGGCCGGGTAGGTCACGGCGTCCGAGGTGCCAGGCTCGATCTTGAGGGAGACCGGTTCCGCGGTCGCGGTCGCGTCGATGCCGATGACGGGCACAGAGGCGGTGACGGAGACCGGCTTGAAGTTGGCGCCGTCGAGCCAGGACCAGGTCGGGAGGTTGACCTTGGTCGCGTTCGCGGGGGCGAGGGTCACCTTGGTGCCGGGGACGCGGATCTCGTTGTAGGCGAGTTCGGCGAGGATCTCCGGGGTGACGGCGTTCTCCATGTCGGCCGGCGGGGCGTCGCCCGTGTCCACCCAGAAGGGGCCGTCCTCACAGGCGTCCCAGCCCGGGGGGTAGCTCTTGTCGACGTACGAGTCCCACCAGTAGCCCTTGCCCGTCTTGTCCTTGTTGAAGGCCTTCTCTTCGTCGTTGGCGTTGTACTTCTTCCGCTGCTCGGCATCCCATTCGGCGCCCGTCGATCCGGCCTCCCAGATCGGCTCCATGTACTTCTGGAGCTGCTCCGGGGTGTACTTCGGGGCGTACCAGCAGGCGGGGGGCGTCCAGGAGGTGGTCGACGCCAGCGCGCCCGTCGAGCCGCCGCTGCCGTTCTTCGAGCGGTCGAAGACGACGCCGCCGACGGTGACGGAGAGGTTCCCCTCGTTGTCGACCTTGGCGGGGTCACTCGGCGCCTGAGCGCCACTGCCGATCGTGTTGTCCGCAAAGGCGGTGGCGCCGTTGAGCAGTATCGCGCCGATGACGACTGGCGCGATCAGGGCGCGCGATGTGGCGCTCAGGGCTGGCACTTGTCGCTTCCCCTCTGGGACTCGATCTTCTCGACGGCCCACACACCCTTGGCGTTCTTGTGCAGTTCGGTGATGTAGAGCACGTAGCTGTTCTTCGTGGCGGGCGTCTTGTTGACCTTCTTGCCCTCCAGGTACATGTCATACGCCTTGCTCTGGTCCTCGCAGTACACCAGCGAGGCGCTGTCCTTCCCGCTCACATTGGCGGCCGCGTCGTAGTAGCGGTAGGCGCCTGTGACCCGAGCCTCGGCCTTGACGTATGCCTGGATGAACTCCTGGGTGCTGGCGGCAGCCTCGCCCTCGTAGTAGTAGAGGTACGCCTTGTCGAGCGGGTCCTGGTTGACGATCCCGAGATCCACTGCCTTGATGGACTGCTCGCTGTCGGTCAGGACCGCGTCCTTGTCCTTGTCGCCCGTCTCGGGCCAGTCGAAGGTGTAGGTCAGATCCGACGGCAGATCGATCTTCGG
This sequence comes from Streptomyces sp. WM6386, assembly GCF_000972385.1. Lineage (GTDB taxonomy): Bacteria > Actinomycetota > Actinomycetes > Streptomycetales > Streptomycetaceae > Streptomyces. The sequence goes on along the minus strand of NZ_JXTE01000069.1, from coordinate 15,999 downwards.
CCGGTCGGCCGCCGTCGAGGCGGACGCGCTCGGCGATGCCGACGTCTTGCTCCCCGTATCGGCTCCCGCGATCTTGTCGTTGTCCTTGTCCTTGGAGCTGTCGTCGCTTCCGCACGCGGACAGCGTCAGGGCCGCGGTGGCGGTCAGGGCTAGCGCTGCGAGCAGCGTGGGGCGGCGGTTCACGGTCGGCTCCTGGTGAGGCGAGGCTTCTCTTGAGCGAAGCAACGCTATCCAGGGGGCAGCGGTGACACCAGGGTTGCGGTTGTCGAGGGGCGGGGTAAATGCGGCCAAATCGGCCTTGCGTGACCCCACTTGAGGCGTAACGGTTGGATAACGCGTGGTGAGCGGGTGGTTCCAGTTATGAACTCGCAAAGCTGACGGGTGGTCGGCACGGTGTCGTCCTGTTGTCCGGCGGCGATACGTTCGGTTCGCGGGAGTGGCGGACGGGCAGGTTGTGGTGGGCGAAGGGGGCGGTTCGGGTATGGGGCGGTTGCGGGACGGGCGGGGGACGTTGGTCGTCCACGGGGAGCCTGCCGGTGTTTCCGTTCCGTTGGAGATCGCCGCGTCCTATCGCGCCCGTACCAAGGGGTTGCTGGGGCGGGATTCCGTGGACGGGGCGATCCTGCTGTCGCCTGCCAGCGGTGTGCACACGTTCCGTATGCGCATCCCCATCGACGTCGCCTACCTCGATCGCCACCTCGTCGTCACCGCCGTACGCACCATGAGGCCCGGCCGACTGGGGATGCCCCGGCTCCGTTCGCACCATGTCCTGGAGGCGGAGGCAGGGGCCATGGCCGGATGGGGCCTGCGGCCCGGGGTACGGATAACGGTGACCCCCGACGGGTGACAGACGCCGGGGCCGCCGGGGCCGCCGGGGCCGCCGGGGCCGCCGGCCCGAGGTGCTCCGGTGATTGGCAGATCTGTTTCACCAGCGGCTGCGCTCACCTGGGGTTTTCTGGATGCGCCCCTGGACGGATCTGCCAATCAACGGGTTCGGGTGTCTGCGGGCGGTGGGCGTAGCAGAAGAAGTGGTGCTCCGGGGTTGGGTGGGAGCCTGATGGGCGGAATGTGGAGGTTTCCGTGAAGAGGATCTCCAGGCCCTGGGCCCGTAGGCGGCGCTTGTACTCCTCTGCCGTCAGGCTGCTGACCGTTACCCGGTGGCCCATCCAGGTCAGCCCTACGTCGCTGTAGTCACCCGGGACCGTGGCCATGACCAGGTGGCCGCCCGGGGCCAGCCAGCCGCACATGCGGTCCAGTGCCGACTCCACCTCCGCGCGGGACATGATGAGGAGCGGGAAGAACGCGCACACCGCGTCGAAGGCGTACGGCGGTGCCTCGTACGTGCGTACGTCGGCCAGCTCGAACCTGGCCTCGGGAACCTGCGCCCGGGCCAGTTCGACCATCGCCGGTGACACGTCGATCCCCGTCACCTCGCAGCCCGCCCGCACCAGCTCCTCGGCCACCGGCCGGCCGGTACCGCTGCCGACGTCGAGGACCCTGGCCCTCTGGGGCAGCCGCACCGTCAGCCATCGCAGCGCCGCCTGCTGCCCTGCCAGTCCCTCGAAGGCCTGCTCATAGCGGGATCCCAGCGCGTCGAACACCGTCGCCGCTTCTTCCGACACTTGATCGTCCACGTGGCACACCTCTCCACGGCGGGCCGCCGGGACCCCTCACCTGCGTCAGATCAACCCGGAGGGAGTACGTCGACACCCAGGAGACGCGCGTCACATTCAGGGGGTGTCACATCTCGGTGGGGTCATTCCGTCTAGGGGGTGTAGGCATCGACACCAACGCCACAGGAGCTCACCATGGAAGCCCGCCTCGACCTCTTCGGAAACCCGCTCGCCGGCAAGATCATCCGGTACGTCAACTCGGCGGGCAAGGCGGTCGCGGACTCGGCCCTGCCGCACTCGACGGCAGAGCTCGTCAAGCTCCGCGCCAGCCAGATCAACGGCTGCGGGTTCTGCACCGACATGCACACCAAGGACGCGGTCGCCGCCGGCGAGACCCACGAACGTCTCCACCTCGTCGCCGCCTGGCGTGAGGCCAAGGTGTTCACCGAGGCCGAGCGGGCCGCGCTGGAACTGGCCGAGGAAGGCACCCGTATCGCCGACGGGGCCGGCGGGGTCAGCGACGAGGTCTGGGCCAACGCCCAGAAGCACTACGACGAGGAGCAGCTGGCCGCGCTGGTCGCCACCATCGCCCTCATCAACCTCTACAACCGCTTCAACGTCATGATCCAGCAGCCCGCCGGCGACTACCAGCCCGGCATGTTCGGCTGACCGAACGACGATCGACCGTTTCACCGGCGCCGGGGAGTTCTCCTCCCCGGCGCCTCGTCGTTCAGCTCTCCGTACGCGGGAAAGAGACCTCGACCCGTCGGTTCTTCTTGCGGCCGGCCTCCGTCGAGTTGTCGGAGATCGGGTACTGCTCGCCGTATCCACGTACCTCGTACGTGACGTTCGCGTCGTTCAGTTCGGCTTCCAGGACGTCCTGTACGGCGTTGGCCCGCTGCTTCGACAGGACGTCGCCGTGGGCGGAGGTGCCCAGGTTGTCCGTGAAGCCGAAGACGCGGATCTTCGTCGCGTTCTGCTTCTTGATCTCGTCCGCGATCGCCGCGATACGGGCCTTCGACTGACCGCTGAGTTTCGCACTGTCCTTGCCGAAGAGGACCTCCGCCTGGAGGGCGAACTTGACGTCGGCGTTGGTGTCTTCACGGCGTTCCTCGCCGGACTGGTCCTCCACGACCTGCTTGATGTCCAGGACCTTGGGTTCGGCGAGGGTGGCGCCCTCGGGGAGCTTGAGGTCCGGGTCGTTGGCGTCCACCTTCACGGGGGCCGCGGCGGTGGCCTCGGTGCCTGGGGGGACGCTGGGCGTTTCGTCGGCCTCGGCTGTCGTCGCGACGAAGAGGTTCGTGGCGAGCATGACCGACGCGGCGGTGAGGGTCAGGGCGAGGCGGGGTGGGGTGAGGGTCATCGGGGCCTCACCCGGAGATGGTGATCGTGGCGGCTGCGAAGGTGGGGAGTTGGAAGGTGACTTCGCCCGCGTCTGTGGGCGGTGCGGGGAACTGCATGAAGACGGGGATGGAATCGCCTGCCTTGATCCGCGGCATGCCCGTCGTGGTCAGCGGGCGCCCGTCTGTATCACGCAGCACGTAGTAGCGCTTTTTGCTCGCGGAGTCCACGAGAGTTGCTCCACCCAACGACGTCCCATGCCTGATGATCTCGGTCTCGTCGCCCGACGTCCGCACGGAGACACGTGCTGCCTCGGCACCGTCGTTCTTCATCTCACCGCTCACGGTGACGAACCCGCCCGAGTCCCTCTGAGCCGAGGTGATTTCGAGGATCAGCCCGTCCTCGCCCTTGAGCTCGGCGAGGGGCTCGTCCGTCCCCTCCTGAGCACTCGGATTGGACCCAGTGTCCTTGGAAGCCGAAGCCGACGCCTCCGGCTTCTTGTCATCGTCGCCTCCACCGCCGCAGCCGGCCACGCCGACGGCCAGTCCAGCCGCAACAGTCAGTGCGACCATCCCCCTGCGGGCCTTCGTAGTGATCCGAATGCTCATGACTCCGCTTCCTTCATCCCTTGTCGTTCGCTTGTCAGTCGGCCAGATGAACGTCGAAGAGGTCCTCGGGTTCCGGAAGGATAGTGAGGTCGTCCGGGTCCAAGTCCCAGTCCACGTTGTCCTTGCAGGTGAGTCGCGGCAGTACGTCGTCCCCAGCTCCCGCGCCAGGGAGCTCGAACGTGCAGAGAGATTCGATCACTGCCCGGGCGGACGCCCTCGCGTACATGCCCTCCGTGCCGGGAACAATGGAGTCTCCCACCGGTTCGTCCGACTGAACATCGACGTCGTAGGCCAGGAGTCCCGTCGGCTGACAGATCTCCACGTGCGCGTCGTTCTGCGCCGCCAGCTCATAGGCCCGCTCGCACGAGGGAGTCAGGCCCGGCACGTTGCCGTCGAAGATGTCCTGCCACTTCGTCGGGTCGAGTACGACCTGCACCCACTTGTCCGCGAGTTGGTCCCGGGTGTCCTGGGCAGCCGCGAGCGCCGCCGCGTCCGCTGCCGTCTGGGCGCCGTTCCGGCTTGCCGCGGCCTGGCCGACCGCAAGGTAGGCGAACGCAAGAAAGAGCAGGCCCGCCACCACCATGATGTAGATGGGGAAGGCCTGCCCTGCGTCGCCGTACGGGGACCGCCTGGTCAACCAATGACCTCGTCGATTTGCTCCACGATGGCGTCGTAGATCTGCTGACCGATATCCGTCCCCGTGATCGCCAGCACGATAGCCACAACCACCGCGATGATCCCCAGGTACTCGACCGCGGTCTGTCCCTCGTCGTTCCAGTTCCGCATGGCGTTGCCCTCCGTTGTCCGTGGTGTGGGCAACGTATGAGGTGGCGCCCGTCTTCGCGGAGGGTCCCAGGGCCCAACTGCGGGCCCAATTCCGCTTCCCCTTCCCCCCAGCCCTCATCTCAGGTCACCCCTAGCCACTTCGCGGCGGCTTCGGCGCGGCTGGTGCTGTGCAGTTTGGCGAAGATGCGGTTGATGTGGTTCTTGACCGTCTTCTCGCTGATGAAGCAGGTGGCGGCGATCTGTTGGTTGTTCATGCCGGATGCGATGAGGTCCATGATCTCCGCCTCCCTTGCGCTCAGTTGGAACCGTGACTTGTCAGACTGTGCCACAACTGGTTGCAGTTGCGAAAGGCGTTTCGCAGAAATCAGTGGGGACTTGGGTTGATGGGGTGCGTAATTGTGTGCAGTCGCACTGACTTCGTTTGTCTGCCGCAGCCTGGCCACCAGCGCATCCGCCGCCGTCGGCGTGAAGTGGGCGCGGCCGTTCTTGATGTTCCTTACGGCGTCGACCAGTTGGTCCGCCGTGAACTCGCCGTGGACCAGGTAGCCGCCGGCGCCCAGGCGCAGGGCTTCGTGGACGATCTCCGACTCTCTGCTGTAGGTGAGCATCACCACCGGGGAGATCTGGACCAGGTGCGGGAGGGCCGAGAGGCCGTCGACACCCGGCATGCGGACGTCCAGGAGGATCACGTCGGGGTGGAGGGCCAGCGCCGCCTCGTAGGCCTGGCGGCCGTCCGCGGCTTCCGCGACGACCGTGATGTCCGCTCGGCCGGAGAGGAGGGCGGTGAGGCCCGCGCGGACCACCGGGTTGTCGTCCGCCACCACGACCCGTAGGGCGGTCGATGGCGCGGGGGGCGGGAAGTCCTCGAACGGGTCGTGGGGCGGTGGCTGCTTCTCGCCGGGGTGGGGAGTCGTCTGATCCGGCATTCTGCGGCCTCCTCTCGTCGTTTCGCGTGGCGTGGGGGACTTTTGCGGCGGCGGCGTCATCGTGCGGGTGGTCAAGCGCTGCCTGGGGCCAGTGTCGTCAGCGGGAGTTCCAGGCGGACCTCCGTGCCCTTGGAGTGGGTGCCGCGGCCGATGCGGATACGGGCGCCGAGCGAAGCGGCGCGTTCGACCATGCCCACCAGGCCGAAGTGGCCTGTGCTGCGTAGTTGTTCGAGGGTGGTGCCCTGGGGCAGGCCTCGGCCGTCGTCGTAGACGGTCATGCAGAGCAGGTCGCCGTGGACTCCCGCGCTCACGTCCACCCGGGTCGGGGCCGCGTGGCGGTGGGCGTTCTCCATCGCTTCCGTGGCAATGGTGAGGAGTTGGCGGGCGACGGCCGGCGGGATGAGGGGCGTCTCCTCCTCGCCGGTGGGGTGGTAGGTGGCCGCGAGGTTCGTGCGGGTGCCGAAGTCCCTTGTACGGGCCGCCAGTTCCCCGAGTACGTCGGTGCTGTCCGCCTCCCGGCGCAGGTCTGCCAGGAGTTCGCGGGATTCGGCGGCTGCCCGGCGTGCCGAGCGGGCCACCAACTCCGCCTGTTCCTTGACCAGCGTGGGGTTCATGCGGTCGGCCGAGCCTGCCAGACCGTCCGCCGCCAGGGCCACGCCGTACAGGGTCTTGGCGACCGAGTCGTGCATCTCCCTTGCCAGGCGGGCCCGTTCCTCGGCGATCGCCTCCGTGACTGCCAGGCGGGCCTGGACCTCGGTCAGGGCCTTGGTGGCGGCGCCGAAGCGGAACATGAGGTTGCGCAGGGCCGAGCCGACCGCTCCGGCGATGACGCAGAGGCCGGGGAGGAGGAGGCGTTCGGCAACGGTGGTGGCCGGGTTCTGTGTCGTCGCGTAGACCAGGAGGAAGATCAGGGACTGAAGGCTCGCGAAGACCGCGGCGCCTCGCCAGCCGTAGACGATGCCGGCCAGGAGGGGGGTGCAGACGCTGACGTAGGCAAGCGTGGTGTCGGGGCCCGCGGAGATGAGGAGCAGGGAGCCGAAGAGGGTGTCCGCGGCCAGGAGGGTGGGGTGGCGGAGGAGGAGGGGGCCGAAGCGTTCCCAGTCCCTGAAGAGGACGTACGAGCCCATGAAGGTGGCGACCACCGCGGCGCCTACCAGGCGGGCGCCCAGGCCTGGGTTGGCGTTGAGGAGGGCGGCGGGGGCGGCCAGGGCGATCATGGCCAGACGGAAGCCGAAGACTTGGCGGGCCAGGGCCTGTAGGGCGTTGACCTGGATGGGGATGGCGGGTGTGTCGGTCTGTGCGGGTGGCTCGGCCCGTACGGATGCCTCGGCCCGTACGGATGGCTCAGCCCGTACGGATGGCTCAGCCCGTACGGATGGCTCAGCCCGTACGGATGGCTCAGCCCGTACGGGCGCCCCCTGCGTGGCGCCTCCACCCTCGACGGCTGTCCGTGGCTGCCTCGGCACACCCGGCAGCGGCTCCTGCTGCGCCTCCGCTCCCCGCCGTCGCCACACCCCCCGGCGTTCCCCGGTCATCGACATTCTCGTCACCCGCCCCCTAGTCGCCCGTGATCGAGCCGAAGTCGGTCCCCGAGCCCAGCAGCAGGCCCGCGCCCAGGAGGATCATCGTGGCCGGGACCATGAACGTGGTGATCATCATCGTGGCCTTGGGGACCGCGCGGGCGGCCTTGCGGCGGGCGTTCTGGGCGTCTGTGCGGCGCATGTCCTTGGCGAGGGCGACCAGGGTGTCGACGATCGGGGCGCCCAGTTCCTCGCCCTGCTGGAGCGCCGTGACGAACATGGCCACCTGTTCGGAGTCGTTGCGGCGGCGCAGTTCCTGGAAGGCCTCGCGGCGGCCCATGCCGAGGTCCATCTGGCGGAGTGTGATGCGGAGTTCGTCCGCCCAGGGCCCCTCGTACTTCGTCGCCACCCGGTCCAGCGCCTGCCTGAAGCCCAGGCCCGCGCTCACCACGACCGCCAGGACGTCGAGGAAGTCCGGCAGGGTCCGCTCGATCACGTCCTTGCGGATCCGGATCGCCGACCAGATGCCGACCTCCGTCCAGAACGCCCCGAAGGCCAACAGGAGAAGTGCCACGAGGAACTGGCCCCGCATCACGAAGACCAGGCCGCCGAAACCGCCCAGGAAGCCGTAGACCGCGCGGCGGGCCGCGTAGCGGTCGATGGTCAGGCCGCCGGGGTTGCCGGCCAGGTCGATCCTGCGGCGGTACTTCGCGACCTGCTTGGGGCCCATCAGGCGCAGGACGGCGGGCGCGTAGCGCATCCCGAGACGGTCGATCAGCGAGTCCACCGCACCGGTGCGCGTCGCGCCGACCTCCAGGGCGAGGATCAGGTCGCCGGGGAGTTTCGCGTCCGCCCGGTACATGCGGATCCCGGCGAAGACGCCCCAGACTCCGAGGCCCATCAGCAGGGCGAGAAGCAGTGCCATCTGTGTACGCCCCCTCAGACGTCGATACGGGACAGTCGGCGGATCAGGACGAACCCCACCGCGTAGAGCGCGAAGGCGATGATCACCGCCGCCTGGCCGGCCGGGGAGCCGGTCATACGGTCCAGGGCGCCGTCCTTCACGCCGTTCATCAGGAAGAGGGAACCCACTCCGAGGACCGGGACGGCATACGACGTCATGTTGACCTGCGCCAGTTGGGTGCGTACCTCCCGACGGGTCTCCTTGCGCTCCTCCAGCGTCTCCGTCAAGTTCCGCAGCGCACCCACCACTTGACCGCCCGCCCGGTTGGAGAGGACCAACGTGGTCACCAGGACCACCAGTTCGCGCGACGGCAGCCGCTCCGCCATCTCCCCCAGCGCGTCGTCCAGGGAGGCGCCCAGCGCCAGCTGGTTGGCCACCTTGCCCAGCTCCTCCCCGGCCGGTGCCTCCAGTTCCTCCGCCGCCATGCCGATCGCCGTGCGCAGGGCGAGGCCCGCCTGGGTGGCGTTGGCCAGGATCCGGGACAGTTCAGGGAGTTGGTTGATGAACTTCTCGATGCGTTTCTGGCGCTGCCAGTTCAGGAACTGCACCGCCACCCAGATGCCCAGCAGACCGGCGAGGGGGCCGAAGAAGGGGGCCAGGGCCGCCTGGCCGATCAGGAACAGGCCGGCCACCGTGGCCATCATGTAGACGAAGAACTCGCCCGGGGTGACGTCCAGGCCCGTCGCCGCCAGCCTCAGCTCCAGTTTCCTGCCCAGCTTGGTGCGGCGCAGCCGGCGGTCCAGGGTCGGGAAGCGGCGCCGGCGGCCGCCCGCCTGTATCTGGCCCGTCGCCGAGAGGCGGTCGACCAGGGCCTGGCGCTGGGCCTTGCCCATGGCGTACGCGTGCAGGCCCGCCACGGCGAGGACGCAGGTCAGAAGGGCGATGCCCGTGGTGAGCTTGATCAGCGAGTCGAGTTCCATCGGGCGGTACCTACCTGGCTTCTCGGGTCGTCAGTTCGAGCGCGGACTGGGCCACGCCGAAAGCCTGGGGGATCGGCTGGCTCGCCATGTAGAGGCGGTCCGCCGTACGGCGTGGGAGCGGGAAGTACTCGAAGACGCCGTGGACACGGCCGTCCGCCGACATGGGTTGAGCGTGGAAGCGGGCCGCCGTGGCCAGGCGGTAGGGCTCGGCGCCGTGGCTGTCGAGGAGGGCGATCTCCGTGATGCGGCGGGCTCCGTCGGGGAACCTGGTCAGCTGGATGATCACGTCGAGCGCGCTGTTGATCTGGTCGTGCAGCGCCTCGAAGGGGACGCCGACCTCGGACATGGACGCCAGGGTCTTCAGACGCATCAGGGCGTCCTCCGTGCTGTTGGCGTGGACCGTGGCCAGTGAGCCGTCGTGGCCGGTCGACATCGCCTGGAGCATGTCCAGGGACTCGCCGCCGCGGACCTCGCCGACGACGATCCGGTCCGGGCGCATACGGAGGGAGTTGCGGACCAGGTCGCGGATGGTGATCTGGCCCTTGCCCTCGACGTTGGGCGGGCGGGACTCCAGGCGGATCACGTGGGACTGCTGGAGCTGGAGTTCCGCGGAGTCCTCGATGGTGATGATGCGTTCGCGCTCCGGGATGAGCCCCGACAGGGCGTTGAGCAGGGTCGTCTTCCCGGTGCCGGTCGCGCCCGACACGATGATGTTGAACTTGGCCTGCACCAGGCCCGCGAGCAGATACAGCATGTGCTCGTCCAGCGAGCCCAGGCCGATCATCTCCTGCAGGGTGAAGGAGCGCGGGAAGCGGCGGATCGTCAGGGTCGCGCCCGTGAGCGACAGGGGCGGGATGATGACGTTCACGCGTTCGCCGGACGGGAGGCGGGCGTCCACCATGGGATTCGACTCGTCCACACGGCGGTTGACCGTCGAGACGATCCGTTCGATCGTCTGCATCAGCTGGTCGTGGGAAGGGAAGCGGAGCGGCAACTGCTCCACCCGGCCGCCGCGTTCGACGAAGATCGCGTCCGGGCCGTTCACCATGATCTCGGTGATGGACGCGTCCTCGAGGAGCGGCTCCAGGATGCCGAGGCCCAGTGCCTCGTCCACGACCCTGCGGATCAGCTGCGAGCGCTCGACCGTCGACAGCACCGGGCCCTCGCGGCTGATGATGTGCCCCAGCACCCGCTCCAGGCGGGCCCTGCGCTCGGCGGCCGCCAGCGAGCTCATCTCCGCGAGGTCGATCTCCTCCAGGAGCTTGGCGCGGTAGGAGGCGACCAGGTGGCCGTCCTCGCCCCGGCTGCCGTTCTCCTCGGGGGTGCTGATGCGTGCCCGCAGACTCATGGGGTACCTCGTTCAGTGGTCGAGCGGCATGGTGGCCGTCTTGTTCGCGTCGCCGAAGTCCCAGCCGGGGACGATGGAGGGGATGTCGACGGTGGCGGTGACGGTGACCTCGTCGCCGCCCTGCTCGGCGGAACAGGCGACGGACAGCCAGTCGCTGACCGCGGTCGTACAGCCGTCCTGGGCGCTGTTCTCCAGCGAGGCCGCCCGCGCCCCCGCCCGGGCCGCCGTGCCGGCCTGCTGGGCGGTGTAGGCGATGAGCCCGATCTGTACGCCCGCCATCGCGACGAGGATCAGGATCGGGATGAACCCGAGGTACTCGATGGCGACCTGGCCGAGGTCAGCACGTCGGCGGTCGCGGACTTTCCCGTCGTACGACATCTCAGTCCGTCTCCTCCTCCACGGCTCCCGCATGACCCTCGACCGTGAACGGGAAGCCGATCGCGCCCGGGAAGAGGACGGGGACCTGGAGTTCGACGTCGGCCGTGACATAGCCGCCGCCGGTACCGCACTCCACCGTGCCGTTCCACGCGTCCGGCAGCTTCTCCAGGCCCGCCGCCTCGCACGCCCCCTGCCGCTCCCCCGGACTCGCCGCCGTTCCCGCCCGTACCGCCTCGTCCGCAGCATTCCCCGCCAGCGTGAACGTGTATCCCACCAGCACGAACTGCCACAGCAGCACCAGCGTGATGATGATCAGCGGGGTCATGCCGAGGAACTCGATGGTGACCTGGCCGGAGTCCCGGCGCGCCAAGACCCCGAGCCGCCCCATGGCCCGGAGCCGCCTCATGGCCCCAGCTCCTTGCGCCGCCGGAAGCCCACCGCCGCGCGGTCGCCCCTCGCCCGCCCGCCCTTGTGCGCTCCCTCGGCCGGTTTGACCAGGCCCACTTCCCCCGCGAGCCGCCACAGCGCCTGCTTCACGACACTCTTGTTGTCGAGCTCGTGGACGCGTCCGGCGTCCACGACGCCTTGCAGTTCCTTGAAGTTGGCGGGGATCGCCACCCCCGCGACGGGGGTGCCGGTGATCTTCCGGACCAGCGAGGGCTGGATCTCGGTCCCGCGTGTGTGCCGGTTGACGACCACCGTGGTCTCCTCGGCCTTGCGGATCTGGAGCCGGTCCCACATGCGGACGGTCCGTTTGGCGCCGCGTACCGCGATCACGTCGGGCGTGGTGACGAGCAGGGCCGTGTCCGCCATCTCGACGGCCGCCGCGCCGGCTCCGCCGATCTGGGCGCCGCAGTCGATGACGACGACCTCGTAGCGCGAGCGCAGGGCGCTGACGATCTGGCGGACTGCCCGGTCGGTGACCTCCTCGCCGCGTTCGCCCTCGCCGGGGGCCAGCAGCAGGGCGACACCCGTGTCGTGGCGGAAGACGGCGTCGGCCAGCACCCGTGGGGAGATGTCGGTGATGGTGGCCAGGTCGGCCACCGAGCGGCGGAACTGGACGTCCAGGAAGGAGGCGATGTCCCCGGTCTGGAGGTCGAGGTCGACCAGGGCCGTGCTGCGGCCGGAGGCCTGGGCGGCGAGGGCGAGTTGGATGGCGGTGAGGGTGGTCCCCACTCCCCCTTTCGCGCCGCTGACCGTGACGACCGTGCCGCCGACTCCGGTGAACACGTCGACGGCGCCGCCCAGATGACGCCGTACGCCCACCGACCACTGGGCGACCGCCTGGACGCGGATGGCCAGTTCCTCGTAGCTCAGCGGCAGCGCCACCAGTCCCCGTGCCCCGTAGTCCATGGCGGCCTGGAAGAGGCCGGGGCTCGCGTCGGAGGTGACGAGGATGACGCCGACCGCGGGGAAGCGCAGGGCGACCTCGCGGATCAGTTCCAACGCCGGGACCGGGCCGATGCGTTCGTGGACGACCACGACCTCGGGCAGTTCGTCGAAGGATTCGGCGGCCAGGCGCGCGAGGGTGTCGACGAGCTGGGTGGAGTCGACGACCGGGGCCACCGGTTCGGCGTCCGGGAGCTGGCTGAGCAGGGTGGTGATGGAGCGGACCGCGTCCGCGTCGCCTACCGCCGGCAGGATCCTCGTGGGCATACGGCTCTCACTTGTCCTTCGCGAGTTCGTACGTGCGGTCCTGCTCGGGGACGGTGCCGGTCTCGCCCGGCGCGACCAGTGCGAGCCGGACGCGCTTGGCGAAGGACTCGGCGTACGTGATGCGCTGGGCGTCGATGGCGGAGAGCGCGAAGGTGATGGGGACGGCCTCGGTGGCCTCGCGGGTGCGGTCGTCGGCGTCGGGCTGGAGCGGGGTGAGGTCGCCCACGTCGAGGACCTTGGCGTTCGTCACGATGATCTTCGACTGATCGGCCTGGGCGGGAGCACCCCCCTCCCGCTCACCCTCGAAGGTGGCGTACACGTTGACCGTGGAGTTCGGCGTGATCTTGCCGGCCACACCGGTCGCCGCGTCGATCATGATGGCGACCTCTTGCTGCCCGGGCTGCAGAGCCGGCTGTGCCACGATCATGTCGCTCTGCAGCAGGGAGCCCTTCTTCAGGGCGGTGACCGCGATCTTGCCGTCGATCTCGCGGAGATTGCGGACCGCGTTGTCGGACAGCCACCGCTCGGGCATCTCGATCTTCTCGAACTGGGCCTCGCTCAGCGGTTTGTAGGGCTCCACGTTCGTCTTGAGCCGGTAGGCGGTGACCTCGGGGCCGACCTTGGACTCGGCGTCGTTGATGACGGACAGGACGCCGGCGAAGGCCGCGAGGGCGCAGACGGCCGACAGGATCAGGAGTATGACGCCGCGGCGCTGACGGGAGTTCATGAACCGGACAACCTCATTGGGGGATATCGGTCGACAGGGCTCACCCGGCGGTGAGTTGGTTCTGCTGGTTCTCGGTGAGCGGTGACGTGGCGGAACAGAACACACAGCGGTCGCCGATCACATCGATGCCGCACCAGTGGCAGGCGCTCTGGCGGACCGAGGTGACCAGTTGGTAGAGGACCGAGAGGTCGGGCAGGAACGAACAGAACTCGATCACTTTCGGGGTGCCCCACCACGCCGCCGACTCGGCGGGGAGCGGCACCTCGCGCAGGCCCTGGACGTTCCAGGACGGGGCGAGGGTGGTGGTCACCCAGTCGGACTGGAACTGCCCCTTGGTGACCAGCAGGGCGGTGGCGAACTCGGGGCCCTTCAGGGCGGCTTCGGGGCCGATGCGGACCAGTTGCGGTTCGGGGTGGGCGATCAAACCGAACTGACTTCCCGGCACCCATGACTTGGCATGCGCCTTGAGGTCCACGGGAACGCGGTCGAGCTTGGTGACGGAGCCGAGGAGTGCCCCGGCGTGGATGTAGTGGGTGAGCAGCCGGCCCGCGGAGGCGAGCACGCCGGGGCTGAGGTCGCAGGAGGCGAGCTGCCTCAACTGGCGGGCCAGGACGGCCAGTCCGAGGGGCGGCAGATCGGGGCGGAACAGGGCGATACGGTCGCTCTCCAGGAGGGACCGTACGGTGTGCAGGCGTCGCTCGACCGCCTTCGGCACCGCCTGGGAGCAGACGACGATCACATGGCCGTGCTGGTCGATGAGCGACTGGAGGCCCAGCAGGGTGCGCTCCAGCGGTTCCTTGTCCAGGCCCTTGAGCACGACGGCGGGCACGGTTCGCTCGTCCTGCGGCGGCAGCGCCATGTCGGCACCGGTCACGGCAATGGCAGTTGGCACGCGCAGCTCCCCGTTCCCATGCCCCGCCGGCCCGACCGGCGTTACTCCGGCACACCCAGTCGACTTCACTGCGTGACTACGTCAGCACTCTAGCCACGCCCATGTGACCGGAGAACAGCGTTTCTTCAGCTGATGGCAACTGTTTTTGCGCAAGGCTCCCCAAATCAGGGCGGATTGCATATGCCGATAGCCCATCGAGAACCCGCGGGCCCCGTAAAGATGGTCTGGACCTATTGACGGACGTGATTGGTCTGGACCAGTCTGCTTGTCATGGCCATACTCAGACGACGCTCTGTTCGCTTCTGGTCGGCAGCGGTTCTCGCAGCCCTCGCCCTCGGTGTGTCCGGCACAGGCCAGGCCTCCGCCGCGGATGTCAACAACGCCAAGAACGCCGGCTTCGAGTCCGGCCTGACGAACTGGACCTGTACGGCGGGCAGCGGGGCGACCGTCTCCTCGCCGGTGCACGGCGGCGCGGCCGCGCTGAAGGCGACGCCGGCCGGGCAGGACAACGCGAAGTGCACGCAGACGGTGGCGGTGAAGCCCGGGTCGACGTACACGCTGAGCGCGTGGGTGCAGGGCGGGTACTCCTACCTCGGTGTGACCGGCACCGGTACGACGGACGTGTCGACATGGACCCCTGACTCCACGTCCTGGAAGCAGCTGTCGACGATCTTCACCACCGGAGCCTCGACGACCTCGGTGACGGTCTACACGCACGGCTGGTACGGGCAGTCGGCGTACTTCGCGGACGACGTCTCGGTGTACGGCCCCGACGGCGGCGGTGGCACCGACCCGGCCCCGACGGTTCCGGGCGCGCCGGGCGGCCTCGCGGTCTCCGGTACGTCCTCGTCGTCGGTGTCCCTGGCCTGGAGCGGGGCCTGGGGGGCCACCGGGTACAACGTCTACCGCGGTGGTACGAAGGTGACGGCGGTGACCGGCACGTCGGCGACGGTGACCGGGCTGGCTGCGTCGACGTCGTACTCCTTCCAGGTCACCGCGACCAACTCGGCGGGTGAGTCCGCGAAGTCGACGACGGTGACGGGGACGACGACGGCCACCCCGACCGGGCCTGCGCTGCCCAAGCACGCCGTCACCGGGTACTGGCAGAACTTCAACAACGGGGCCAAGGTCCAGAAGATCGCCGACGTCCAGTCCCCGTACGACATCATCGCGGTGGCCTTCGCGGACGCCACGACGACTCCGGGCGCGGTGACGTTCAACCTCGACTCGGCGGGGCTCGGCGGTTACACCGTCGACCAGTTCAAGGCGGACATCGCGGCGAAGAAGGCGGCCGGGAAGAAGGTCATCGTCTCGGTCGGCGGTGAGCGGGGGACCGTCGCGGTCAACGACTCCTCCTCGGCGGCGAACTTCGCGAACTCGGTGTACTCGCTGATGCAGACGTACGGCTTCGACGGCGTGGACATCGACCTGGAGAACGGCCTCAACGCGACGTACATGACACAGGCGCTGCGATCGCTGTCCTCGAAGGCGGGCTCGTCGCTGATCATCACGATGGCCCCGCAGACGATCGACATGCAGTCGACGTCGGGTGCCTACTTCCAGACGGCCCTCAACATCAAGGACATCCTCACCGTCGTCAACATGCAGTACTACAACAGCGGTTCCATGCTCGGCTGCGACGGCAAGGTGTACTCGCAGGGCTCGGTGGACTTCCTGACGGCCCTGGCCTGCATCCAGCTGGAGGGCGGCCTCTCCCCGTCCCAGGTGGGCCTCGGCCTCCCGGCCTCCACCAGTGGCGCGGGCAGCGGCTACGTCTCCCCCACCGTGGTCAACAACGCCCTCGACTGCCTGACAAAGGGCACGTCCTGCGGCTCCTTCAAGCCGTCCAAGACCTATCCCGACCTGCGCGGCGCGATGACCTGGTCGACCAACTGGGACGCGTCGGCGGGCAACGCATGGTCGAACACGGTGGGTCCGCACGTGCACGGGCTGCCGTAGCGGAAGGGGTTGTGCATGGGCGGGGGCGAGCAGGCGGCCCCCGCCCACCACTCACCCCATCGGCCTGTAGTACCCCAACACCGCCGCCAGCCCCGCGAACCACTCCCCCAGCCGCTCCCGCGACTTCGCGTCCACCACGCACTCGTAGAACTGGCCGTCGAGGTGGACCACCGCCACCATCAGGGACTTTCCGTTCGGGCTCGCCTTGTAGTGGACGCTGCGGATCTCCGGCCAGTCGAAGTCGGCCTCGACGCCGTTGAGTTCCAGGGTGACCCCGGAGGCGTCGACGGACACCGAGCTGCGGCGGTCGACGGCGAGGAACTCGGGGCCCTCGGGGGTCGGTGGGGGCATCGGCGGGGGT
>NZ_JXTE01000689.1 GCF_000972385.1 Streptomyces sp. WM6386 | reverse complement strand
GTGGGCAGAATGTGACAAGGCCCGCCGGGTAACCGCTGATGTGAGCGCGGCACAGGATCTGTGACCCGGTCGCGACGGAGCTGTTCAACGAAGGCGTCGAAAGGCTGTTTTGCAGTGACAGAAGTCGCAAGGTTCTTCGTCCTCGGCGAGGAGGCCCAGTCGGCCGCACCCCCGGTGACCACCGCGGCGGCGGCCCGGGACCACGCGCGGTCGGTCGTACGGCAGCGATGGGACTCGGCGTCCCGCACGGCGCGCGAAGAGGACGTCGTCGATCTGCTTCTCGTCGTCTCCGAACTCGTCACCAACGCCATCCGCCACGGTGACGGGCTGGCGGCGTTCGAGGT
>NZ_JXTE01000688.1 GCF_000972385.1 Streptomyces sp. WM6386 | reverse complement strand
GGCTTCTTCTTGGCGGCCATGATGCCCTTGAAGGACGGGTAACGCGCCTCGCCCGACTGGTCGGTGACCGACACGACGGCCGGCAGCGACGCCTCCAGCTGCTCGGACGCGGCATCGCCGTCACGACGGCCCTTCACCGTGCCGTCCTCGACGGAGACCTCGGACAGCAGGGTGACCTGCGGGACGCCCAGACGCTCGGCGACCAGCGCCGGCACGATGCCCGCGGTGCCGTCCGTGGACGCCATACCGGAGATCACCAGGTCGTAGCCGGCCTTCTCGATCGCCTTCGCCAGCACCAGCGAGGTGCCGATCGCGTCCGTGCCGTGCAGGTCGTCGTCCTCGAC
>NZ_JXTE01000687.1 GCF_000972385.1 Streptomyces sp. WM6386 | reverse complement strand
GTCTTCAGCTTCGACCGTTCCGACGCCGTGTGGTTCGGCTATCCCGTGCCCGGACTGAACACGCTGTGGACCGCTCAGCAGGCCACCGCCGAAAGGGACCCGCTCAAGCTCGTGGTGGGCTCGCTGCGGGCGGGGATCCTGCGCGAGCTCGTCCGCCCGTGCACCATGGGCTCCCTGGCCTCCGTGCTCAACTGCACGCCGGCGACCGTGACCTACCACTGCGGCCAGCTGGAGGCGGCCGGCCTCCTCAGCCGGGAGCGCCGAGGGCAGCACGTCATGGCCCGGCGTACGACGTCGGGTGCGACACTCGTCAACCTGCTGTCGGGCTGAGCCCGCACGCCGCG
>NZ_JXTE01000686.1 GCF_000972385.1 Streptomyces sp. WM6386 | reverse complement strand
ACTCGGCTCTCCTCCACCTCGTCCTCACGATCGACCGGTCCGTCGCCGGCCGCGGTGGTCTGCTGAGGATCGTCGGCCTGCGCCCGCAGCCGCGCCGGGTGCTCACACTCGCCGCCGACCTGTGCCCCGAGGCCCGCTGGGAGACCTATCTCACCTCTCCCGGGCCGAATTGACGCCACCCTTCAGTGGTCGCACCCACGCGCTGCCCAGATGGACATGCCTGACCGAGACCCTGGGAACCGCCGCCCCCGCGACGGCCAGCGCCGCCAGATAGCCGTCCGGCACCGGCAGATCGCGCACCGACCAGACGCCCCGGAGCTGTCCGGACGCAACGTGGGTGACCTG
>NZ_JXTE01000685.1 GCF_000972385.1 Streptomyces sp. WM6386 | reverse complement strand
GTACCGGCCCGGGACGCCCGCTCCGCCCGCCAGGGCACCGGCCCGTCGAGCGCCCAGTCGACCTTGAAGGTGGCGAAATCCCACTGGAACCTGCGCAGGTCCTCCCGGAACTGCGCGGGCAGGTGCTCGGGGTCGACGAGATCGCCGTACAGGGCGGGCACCGACACGTCCGCCAGCACCGCGCGGCGCGCCACCACCGCCTCACCCCCTGCCGTCCGCACTCCGACGGCCCGCCCGCCGCGGACGACGACCCGCGCGACGCGCTGCCCGCAACGGATCCGTCCGCCCCGGGACTCAAGGCGCCGGGTCAGGGCCTCGGTCAGGGCCCCGGCACCGCCCACAGGG
>NZ_JXTE01000684.1 GCF_000972385.1 Streptomyces sp. WM6386 | reverse complement strand
CGGCGGCGTGCTCGGCGAGCGCGCCGATCGCCGAACAGATCTGTCCCGGTGTGCAGTAGCCGCACTGGTAGCCGTCCAGATCGAGGAACGCCTGCTGGACCGGGTGCAGTCGGTCGCCCTCGGCCATGCCCTCGATGGTGGTGATCTCGCGTCCTTCGGCGGCCACGGCGAGTTGCAGACAGGACACCGCCCGGCGCCCGTCGAGCAGTACCGTGCAGGCGCCGCACTGCCCCTGGTCGCAGCCCTTCTTGGTACCGGGCAGGTCGAGGCGCTCGCGCAGGGCGTCGAGCAGGGTGGTGCGGTGGTCGACGGGCAGGGGGTGCTTCTCGCCGTTGATGTTCAGGG
>NZ_JXTE01000683.1 GCF_000972385.1 Streptomyces sp. WM6386 | reverse complement strand
GGCCAGGGGGGAGCCCCGCCTGAGTGGGGCTCCCCCCTTCGTTGTCTCTCCGGTTGCAGTGCCGATACCGCGGAAGGTGCGCGAGTCGGCGGGCTACGACACGGGTTTCATCCAAGGAGGCGCTCGTCCCACGCTGGTAGCCCCCATGCGCACCGAGGACACGCGCACGTCGCCGACGCCCCTGGCACCGAGTCCTTCCTGGCCACCCACGGCCAGGGCCGGCTCGACATCGGTAGAGAGCGGATGATCCTTGAGCGCATCGTCCGCGACGGGGGGAAGCGGCGAAGATGTGCTTGCCGGAGAAGTAGCCGACGAGGGCTGGGCGGGCTGGGCGTGCTGCCACCTG
>NZ_JXTE01000682.1 GCF_000972385.1 Streptomyces sp. WM6386 | reverse complement strand
GCAGGACGGGGCGGCCGTGCGGGCCGCCGCAGCAGGGGCAGGTGTCCCGGCCGAGCGGGAGCCCGGCGGGCGGGATGCCGGTGTAGGCGGACAGCAGGCGGCGCAGCGCTATGTGCGCCATCAGGTAGGTGAGGCGGTCCAGGGGGCGGACGAACGCCGCCGCCCGTTCTCGTTCGCGGTCGTCGAGTTCGCTGGTGACCATGTGCTCGGGGTGGTCGCCCGCCCATTCGGTGCCGATCACCCACAGGTGGATCTGGTGTGTGTCGACGGTGAGCCGGTGGGCGTTGCGCAGGAGTGGGGCGGTGGAGCGCGCTGGGCTCATCGCGCCGTCCCGTAGGCGGGGGGGG
>NZ_JXTE01000681.1 GCF_000972385.1 Streptomyces sp. WM6386 | reverse complement strand
CGCCCAGGCCGACGGCAACGACGGGCAGGGGCTCGTCCGGATCACGGTGATCGGCGGCTCCTACCCCAGCGGGGAGGGCGCATCGGCCGGGACCTACCGCACCGTGCAGGTGACCGGTGCGGATGGCACCTCAGTGCTGAACGAGATCGATCCCGGATGGGCTCCAGAGGTGTGGGAGATCGCCTGGCAGCGCTGCTACCGGCTCACCCTCGCGCACGTGCAAGCCGGTGGGGCGCTCCCGGCCGGGCCGGGGGAGGTTGTCGTCCAGGGCGAGGATCTCGGGGTGTGGATCGCCGGGCAGGTAGCGGGGTGGGACAGGCTCGTGCCTGCGCAGCGGTACCTGCTGG
>NZ_JXTE01000680.1 GCF_000972385.1 Streptomyces sp. WM6386 | reverse complement strand
CCTCAATACTTGTCCGGAAGCGCTTTCTTGACTCTGCAATCCTGTAACACCGGCGACATCCCCGACTCGTCAGCCGACCGGCGCGGGCCGACGCTCGGCCGCACCGAGCAGGGCGATGCAGCGAGCGCTCTGGCCTCTGCAGTCTTCGTAGCGGCCAGGGGTCTGGCAGCGAACTCTGATCCGCCGTCACTTCGTCCGCACGGGCCGGATGAGTCACACCGCCGCCCCTGGTCGGCACACGCCATTCCCCCTGCTGACGCGTACTGAAGGGCGTGCCGGGCACCCGCTCGGCCGGATCGTGGCCGCTCGTAAAGGCGGGGACCCGGCGGCCACGTGGACACTCTGAG
>NZ_JXTE01000068.1 GCF_000972385.1 Streptomyces sp. WM6386 | reverse complement strand
GGTACTTCACCCCCGACCTCCCCGCCGAAGCCGCGCACGCGCGCCGCACGATGATCGGCCGGAGTGCGGAGGAGGTCGACCACGCCCCGCCGCGCGGCCGGTACGCGCCCGTGCCCGCTCCCCAGGCCAGCGCCCCGCACTCCGTCCTCCGCTGGGCGGCCCCCGCGGCGGCCCTCGTCGTCGCGTCGGCGATCGTCGTCGGCCGGGCGCTGCGCAAGCGGCACTGAAGAGGGCAGGGGAGGTGGGCCGGAACCGTGGTGCCGAGGCCCGGCCGGCGGAAATCGGGGATGGCCGGAAGCACCCCCTTGATCACCCCAGTAGGGTCGTCCCGTGAGTAACGAACCCATCACGCTGACCGCGGGCGACGCGGAGGTGACCGTGCTGCCGGGAAACGGCGGCCGGATCGGCGGACTGCGCGTCGGCGGTACCGAACTGCTGCGGCAGGGCGAGCGCTTCGGCTGCTTCCCGATGGTGCCCTGGTGCGGCCGGATCAGGGACGGCCGTTTCCGGGACGGGGCGACGGTCCATCAGATGCCGCTCAACTCCCCGCCGCACGCCATCCACGGCACCGCCCGCGACGGCGCCTGGCGCATCGCGCGCACGACGACGGACGAGGCGGTCATCACGTACGACCTGGTCGAGCCCTGGCCCCACCCGGGCCGGATCACCCAACAGGTCGCCCTCACCCCGGACGCCGTGACGCTCACCATGTCCGTCGAGACGTACGACTCGTCCTTCCCTGCGCAGATCGGCTGGCACCCGTGGTTCAACAGGAACCTCGGCGGCGAGGACGTACAACTGGCCTTCTCCGCCGCCTGGCAGGAGGAGCGCGGTGACGACCACCTGCCCACCGGCAACCGTCTCGACCCCAAGCCCGGCCCGTGGGACGACTGCTTCGGGATGCCCGGCGGAGTGGACGTCACGCTCACCTGGCCGGGGCAGCTGGAGCTCAGCGTCGCCTCCCGCGAGGAGTGGGTCGTGGTCTACGACGAGCAGGCCGAGGCCGTCTGCGTGGAACCGCAGACCGGGCCGCCCAACGGCCTGAACACCGCCCCCCGCCTGGTCACGCCCCTGGAGCCGCTGGAGGCCTCGACGACCTGGAGCTGGCGCCGCCTCTAAGCTGGCAGGCATGACGGACGACGTACGCGGCACGCTGCTGCAGCAGATCAAGGACAAGGCCGTGGTCCACGGCAAGGTGACCCTCTCCTCGGGCCTGGAGGCCGACTACTACGTCGACCTGCGGCGCATCACCCTCGACGGTGAGGCCGCCCCGCTGGTCGGTCAGGTGCTCCTGGACCTGACCGCCGACCTGGAGTTCGACGCGGTGGGCGGTCTGACGATGGGCGCCGACCCGGTCGCCGCCGCGATGCTGCACGCGGCCGCCGCGCGTGGGAAGAAGCTCGACGCCTTCGTCGTCCGCAAGGCCGCCAAGGCGCACGGTCTCCAGCGCCGAGTCGAAGGCCCCGACATCGCGGGCCGTCGGGTCCTGGTCGTCGAGGACACCTCCACCACCGGCGGCTCCCCGCTCACCGCGGTCGAGGCCGTGCGGGAGGCGGGCGCCGAGGTCGTCGCCGTCGCCACGATCGTGGACCGCGCGACCGGTGCGGCGGAGAAGATTCAGGAGGGCGCGGGGGTTCCGTATCGCTTCGCCTTCTCCAAGGATGAGCTGGGCCTGGACTGAGTCATCCACAGGGTGAGACCGAGGGCGGGACCATCCGGTCAAGTCTGGAAAGATGGGGCCGACGATGACGTCGCCCCCTAGGTCAGGGCCGTAAGGAACCAGCCAACCCGCACAATCAAGGAGCGGTCAGATGCCCATCGCAACTCCCGAGGTCTACAACGAGATGCTCGACCGGGCGAAGGCGGGCAAGTTCGCCTACCCGGCCATCAACGTCACCTCGACGCAGACCCTGCACGCGGCGCTGCGCGGCTTCGCCGAGGCCGAGAGCGACGGCATCATCCAGATCTCGACCGGTGGCGCCGAGTTCCTGGGCGGTCAGTACAGCAAGGAAATGGTCACCGGTTCGGTGGCTCTTGCCGAGTTCGCGCACATCGTCGCCAAGAAGTACGACATCACCGTCGCGCTGCACACGGACCACTGCCCGAAGGACAAGCTCGACGGGTATGTACGTCCGCTGCTCGCAGTGTCGGAGGAGCGCGTCGCCCGTGGCGAGAACCCGCTCTTCCAGTCGCACATGTGGGACGGCTCGGCCGAGACCCTCGCGGACAACCTGTCCATCGCGCAGGAGCTCCTCGAGCGCGCCCGCGCCGCGAAGATCATCCTTGAGGTCGAGATCACCCCGACCGGTGGTGAGGAGGACGGCGTCTCGCACGAGATCAACGACTCCCTCTACACCACGGTCGACGACGCGATCCGTACCGTCGAGGCCCTCGGGCTCGGTGAGAAGGGCCGCTACCTGCTCGCCGCCTCCTTCGGCAACGTCCACGGTGTCTACAAGCCGGGCAACGTCGTCCTGCGCCCCGAGCTCCTCAAGGAGCTGAACGAGGGCGTGGCCGCCAAGTACGGCAAGGCGTCCCCGTTCGACTTCGTCTTCCACGGCGGCTCCGGCTCCACCGAGGCGGAGATCGCGCTCGCGCTGGACAACGGCGTCGTGAAGATGAACATCGACACGGACACCCAGTACGCCTTCACCCGCCCGGTCGCGGACCACATGTTCCGCAACTACGACGGTGTCCTGAAGGTCGACGGCGAGGTCGGCTCCAAGAAGACCTACGACCCGCGCACCTGGGGCAAGCTGGCCGAGGCGAGCATGGCCGCGCGCGTCACGGAGGCCTGCGCCAACCTGCGTTCCACGGGTACGAAGCTCAAGTAACCCGCGGTCCTCACGAGCCCGGCGTCTGTCTACGGCGCCGGGCTCGCTGTATACCTGGGGCATGTCCGATGTCCGGCTGTCCTCGCCGCAAGGCAAGTGGATCCTGCTGACCACCGTGCTCGGCTCCAGCATGGCGATGCTGGACTCGACCGTCGTCAATGTGGCGCTTCCCCGTATCGGCGAAGACCTGGACGCGGATCTCGCCGCCCTTCAGTGGACCGTCAACGCGTACATGCTGACGCTGGCCGGGCTGATCCTGCTGGGGGGATCGCTCGGGGACCGGTACGGGCGGCGCAAGGTTTTCGTCGTGGGCGTGGTGTGGTTCGCCGCCGCCTCCCTGTTGTGCGGGCTCGCGCCGAACGCCGGTGTCCTCATCGCCGCCCGCGCCCTGCAAGGGGTCGGCGGCGCGCTCCTCACCCCCGGTTCGCTCGCCCTCATCCAGGCCTCCTTCCACCCCGACGACCGGGGCCGGGCCGTCGGCCTGTGGTCAGGGTTCGGCGGCATCGGAGCGGCGGTCGGGCCGTTCCTGGGCGGCTGGCTGGTGGACGGGCCGGGCTGGCGCTGGGTGTTCCTGCTGAACGTGCCGGTGGCGCTGCTGTGCGCCCCGATCGCGGTGCGCCATGTCCCGGAGTCCGGGGACGGGCGGGTCCACAGCCGTTTCGACGTGCTCGGCGCGGTGCTGGGCGCGCTGGCGCTGGCGTTCGTGACGTACGCGCTGATCGAGGCCCGCCAGGGGTCGCTCGCGGTGGTGGTGGCGGCCGTCGCCGGGGTGGCCGCCGCCGTCGCCTTCGTGGTCGTCGAGAAGCGCCGACCCGACCCGATGATGCCGCTCGACATCTTCGCGTCGAAGCAGTTCACCGCCGTCAACCTGGTCACGCTCTGCGTCTACGCGGCCTTCGGCGGCTTCTTCTTCCTGGCCGCGCTCCAGCTCCAGGTCGTCTCCGGCTACTCGGCCCTCGGCGCGGGGACGGCCCTGCTGCCGACCACCGCCCTGATGCTGCTGTTCTCCGCGCGCTCGGGCGCCCTCGCCGACCGCATCGGCCCCCGCATCCCGCTGACCGCCGGGCCGCTGCTGTGTGCGGCGGGGATGCTGCTGATGCTGCGGGTCGGTGAGGACGCCTCGTACCTCGCCGACGTCCTGCCCGCCCTGCTGGTCCTGGGCCTCGGCATGGTCGGCCTGGTCGCCCCGCTGACCGCGACGGTCCTGGCCTCGGTGGATGTGGGGCGGGCGGGCCTGGCCAGCGGAGTCAACAACGCGGCCGCCCGGGCGGCGGGCCTGATCGCGGTGGCCGCGCTGCCGCTGGTCGCCGGGATGGGGGAGGAGGCGTACCGGTCGCCGGGCGCCTTCGACGACGCGTTCGGACGGGCGATGACGGTGTGTGCCGGGCTGCTGGTGCTGGGGGCGGGCGTGGCCTTCGCGACCGTACGAACCCTGCCACCGGACTGCGTCCGGCCGGAGTGCCTCCACCACGGGTCCGTCATGGCACCTCCGCTGGAGGGGCAGCGGGCGCGGAAGCGGCTGGCCTAGCGGGGGCCCTCGGCCACCCCGCCGATGGAGGAGACTTGACCCATGTCGATTCACGAAAATCTCCTCGGGGGACCGCCCCCGACCCACCTCCCCGACGACCCCGAGCCGCGTGAGCTGCTGGCCGCAGGGACCGCGCCCGCCGATGTCGCCGCGAAGTACCCGACGTCCTCGCTGGCCTGGGCCCAGCTGGCCGACGACGCCTTCGAGCGGGGCAGCGTCGTGGAGTCGTACGCCTATGCCCGTACGGGCTACCACCGGGGTCTGGACGCGCTGCGCCGCAGCGGCTGGAAGGGCCACGGGCCCGTGCCCTGGGAGCACGAGCCGAACAGGGGCTTCCTGCGCGCCCTGCACGCCCTCGCCCGCGCCGCGGGTTCGATCGGTGAGCAGGAGGAGTACGAGCGCTGCTCGCAGTTCCTGAAGGACTCCTCCCCCGCGGCGGCACAGACGCTGGGCTAGGGATGCTCCGGTGCGGGGCCCGTCCGGCGGTGACCAGGCGGGCCCCGCGCTTTTCCCGCCCCGCTGCGGCCGCATGATCGGCTGACAGGTTCTTCAACAGTTCTTCATCGGCTCCGGCCTACGGTCGGCCTGCCCGACGCGGTCGCGGACGGGTTCGACAGGAGAGCGGGGGAACCGATGGGGACGTATCGGATACTGCCGGCCGTGGCGGCCTCGGTCGTGGTGTTCGTGGTCGGCGGTTGCGGGAGCGGTGACGAGGGGGCGGGGGTCCCGACGGCCGACGGCGGCACCGGCGTGTCGGCCTCGCAGAGCGCCGGCGACGACGTGGCCGCGTATGTGCAGGCCCGGCGGGAGTACGTGAAGTGCCTCCGGGAGAACGGCGTCGACGCGCCGGACCCGGACGCCAAGGGGAACATCGACTTCGGCGGCGGCGACATTCTGCGCGCCCTGAAGAAGGACCCCAAGTTCCTGGCAGCCACCCAGAAATGCGGCAAGGACCTGCCCGCCGTGCCCGAGAGCATTGAGAAGGGCAACCAGCCCCCGCTCTCCGCCGAGCAGATCGAGGTGGAGCGCGAGTACGCCGAGTGCATGCGGAAGAACGGCGCCGCCGACTTCCCCGACCCGGGACCCGACGGTCTGGGCCAGGGCGAATGGGACCAGACCTCGGCAGGCGCGAAGCGGGCCACCCGCATCTGCGGGCCGATCATCGGGGTTCCGGCGACTCCCGGCCCCGGCAAGGGCTGATCATGGCGGATACGGCGGATACGGCCGGTGCGGTGCCGCTGGTGGCGCGCGGCAGGCCGAGGCGGCGTACGGCGCTCCTCGCCTCCGTCGGAGCCGTCGTCGTGACGGCCGTCGCCGTCGTCGGAGCTCTCGGGCTCGGCGGTGGCGAGGAGGAGGGCCCGAGCGCACCGTCCCGGGCCGGCTCGGTCGTCGCGGTCACCCGCACGACGCTGACCGAGCGCACCCAGGTGGACGGCCGGTTGGGATACGGCACGGAGATACCGCTGCCGGTCAGGGCGACGGGCACGGTGACCTGGCTGCCGGAGCAGGGTGCCACGGTGCGGCGCGGGGGCGTGCTGCTGCGCGTCGACGACCGTCCCGTGGTGCTCCTGTACGGGAGGCTGCCCATGTACCGGGACCTGGGGCTGACCGCCACGACCGACCCGGGCGACTCGACCGACACCGAGTCCACCGAGGCCCCGGGATCCGGGGAGGACGGTGCGCGCGCCGCGCCGACCGAGCCGCCCGCGCCGACCGAGCTCAAGGGCATGGATGTCCTCCAGTTCGAGACGGGCCTGGCCGCACTCGGCTACACCGGCTTCACGGTGGATGAGACGTTCACCGCCAGAACGGCCCAGGCGGTCGGGCGCTGGCAGAAGTCGCTCGGGCTGCCCGAGACCGGGACGGTCGGCATCGGTGACGTCGTCTACTCCACGGGCCGGGTGCGGATCGGCCGGCCGGGCGTCCGGCTCGGCGGCGCCGCCGGAGAGAACACCCTCACCTACACCGGTACGGCCCGGAAGGTCGTCGTCGACGCCTCCGCCGCGGACGCCGTCTGGGCCGTACGCGGTACGGGGGTCCGCGTCCGGCTGCCCGACGGGAAGACCGTGAAGGGCGAGGTGGCGTCGGTGGGGAAGCAGGCGTCCGCGCCCGAGGGGAGTGGGGAGGGCGACTCGGGGCAGGGCGGCGCCACGGTGCCGGTGACCGTCACCATCAGGGACCAGAAGTCCGTGGGGCGCTTGGAGAGCGGGCCCGTCACCGTGGAGTACGTGGGCCGTGAGGTCAAGGACGTCCTGGTCGTTCCGGTCGCCGCGCTGGTCGCCCTCGCCGAGGGCGGGCACGGACTGGAGACCGAGCAGGGCCGGTTCGTCGCCGTACGGACGGGGCTCTTCGCCGACGGCAAGGTGGAGGTCAGCGGCCCCGCGGTCCGCGAGGGCATGAAGGTGAGGATCCCGGAGTGAGTCAACTTCCGCCCGCGGTCGTGGAGTTCGACGCGGTCTCCAAGACGTATCCGGGCCCGGTGGCCGCGGTCCGTGACGTGAGTCTGCGCATCGGGCGCGGTGAACTGGTCGGTGTGGTCGGCCCGTCGGGCTCCGGCAAGTCCAGCGTGCTCCACCTCATGGGCAGCCTCGACCGGCCCTCCACCGGCCGTGTCCTGATCGACGGTCACGACGTGGCGAAGCTGTCGGACCGCGAGGTCTCCGCACTGCGGGCCACCCGGATCGGCTTCGTCTTCCAGCAGTTCCACCTGGCTGTGGGTGTTCCGGTACTCGACTCGGTGGCGGACGGCCTGCTGTACGCGGGCGTCCCGGTGCGCCGCCGCCGGGCCAGGGCCGCGGCCGCGCTGGCCCGGGTCGGGCTAAGCCACCGCGTCCACCATCTGCCGCACCAGCTGTCCGGCGGCGAGCGGCAGCGCGTCGCGGTCGCCCGCGCGGTGGTCGGCGGACCGTCGGTGCTGCTGGCGGACGAACCGACCGGAAACCTCGACTCCGGGTCGGGAGCCGCCGTACTGGAACTGCTGCGCGAACTGCACGCGGGCGGTACGACGGTCGTGGTCATCACCCATGACCGGGAGATCGCCGCCCGGCTGCCCCGCCGTATCGAGATGCGCGACGGCCGGCTGGTCGGCGACACGGTGCGCGGTACGGCGAGCGGAGCGCACCGGTGAAGGACAGCGTGGCGAACTCCGCGCAGCGGGAACCGTTGCGCGCCGCCCGGCTCCGGCCCGCCGATGTCGTACGGCTGGGTGGGACCGGTCTGCGGACCCGTCCGCTGCGGGTCTTCCTGTCGGCGCTCGGTATCGCCATCGGCGTCGCCGCCATGATCGCGGTGGTCGGCATCTCCGGCTCCGGACAGGCGGAGGTGGACCGGCGGCTCGACGCCCTCGGTACGAACCTGCTGCGGGTCGCCCCCGGCGAGTCCCTCGCGGGGGAGAAGGCCGAACTGCCGTACGAGGCCGTCCCGATGATCCGCCGGATTCCGCCGGTGCGGCAGGTCGCGGCGACCGGCGCGACCGACGCCCACGTGTACCGCAACGAGCGCATCGCCATCGGCCGCACCGGCTCACTGACCGTTCTCGCGGCCGGCCGTGAACTCCTTCCCGCCGTCGGCGGTCAGGTCCGCAGGGGCCGTTGGCTGGACTCCGCGACCGACGAGTACCCCGCCGTCGTCCTCGGCGCCACCGCCGCCCGGCGGCTCGACGTGTACACCCCGGGAACCCGTCTGTGGCTCGGCGGCCGCTGGTTCTCGCTGATCGGCGTCCTCGATCCGGTACCGCTCGCTCCGGAGCTCGACAGCGCCGCCCTGGTCGGCTGGTCGGCGGCCCGGACCTATCTGGGCTTCGAGGGCCATCCGTCGACGGTGTACGTCCGCGCCCAGGACAGCGAGGTCACCGCGGTACGGGCGGTGCTCCCGGCCACCGCCCACCCCGAGAATCCGGGCGAGGTACGGATCTCACGGCCCTCCGACGCGCTCGCCGCCCGGGAGGCCACCGAGTCCGCGCTGACCGGACTGCTGCTCGGCCTCGGCGGGGTCGCCCTGCTCGTCGGTGGCGTGGGCGTGGGCAACACCATGGTCATCTCCGTCCTGGAACGGCGTGGGGAGATCGGCCTGCGCCGCGCCCTCGGAGCGAGCCGGGGCCAGATCCGCACACAGTTCGTGACGGAGTCCCTGCTGCTCTCCCTCATCGGCGGCGTGGCCGGAACGGTCCTCGGCACCCTCATCACCGCGGGCTATGCCCTCAGCCGCGACTGGCCCACGGTCGTCCCGGCCTGGGCGAGCGTGGCGGGCGTCGCCGCGACGCTGCTCATCGGCATGATCGCCGGCCTGTACCCGGCGGTCCGGGCGAGCAGGCTGGCGCCGACGGAGGCGCTGGCCGGCACGTGAGTACCGTCGGACATTCCTTGTCGCGCCTTCCTTGTCGGCGATCCCGGCGGTTTCGGCGATCCCGTTGGTCCCGTACGGAACAGGAGTCACGTTGAGTCCCTGCGCTGCGGCAGCCGAGGGCGGACCGCGATGAGCTTCCGGATCAGGGTGCTCGGTCTGCTCATGGTGGTCGCGCTGGCCGCCACCGCCGCCACCGCCTGGCTGACCCTGCGCCAGGCCAACCGGCAGGTTCAGGAGACCGCCGCGGCCGGCCGGCAGGAGGTCTCCCGGATCACCGGCGAACTGCACGCGTACGGATTCGCCCACGGCACCTGGGAGGGACTGTCGCCGACCGTGGCCGAGCTCGCCCGGGACACCGGCCAGCGCATCCGGGTCGCCACCGAGACCGGCAGTCTGCTCGCCGACTCCGACGCCCTGGCCGGCCGCACCCCCCGGGCGCTGAGCGGTCAGCCCGCGGTGCTGGTCGACGCGCGCCCCGTCCTGAGCGTCCCCGAGGGCAAGGTGCCCCGGATGTCGCTGAAGCAGACGGCCCTCGCGATCTCCGACTACCGCGCCGCCCTGGCGTACGCGGCCTGTCTGACGCGGGCGGGAGCCGAGGTGACGGCCCGGCCGGGCGCGACCGGTGTCCCCCGGATCAGCACGGACCGTCGCCCCTCGCAGTGCCGGGAGCCGAGCGGAACAGCGGATCCGCGGACCCAGCAGGACCTCGACGCGCTCCGGCCGTGCGAGTCCGAGCAGCCGATCGCCGCCTGCCTCCAGCGGGTGTTCAACGAGCGCGTCGGCGCCACCGCCCCACCTCGCCTGGAGATCCGCCTCGGCTTCCGGAACGAGTCACCGCCCACCCTGGCCACCGCGCCCACCGTGGCCGTCGCGGTGGGGGTCGCCCTCGCGGTCATCCTGGGCGCCCTGCTGCTGAGCCGGGCCGTACTGCATCCGGTGCGGGCCATGACACTCGCGGCGAAGGAGCTGGGCGAGGGGGACCTGGCCCGGCGGGTCCCCGTCTCCGGCCGGGACGAGATCGCCCAGCTCGGCGGCGCCTTCAACCGCATGGCGGACTCCCTCCAGGCGGGCGAGGAGCGCCAGCGCCGCCTCACCGGTGACATCGCGCACGAGCTGCGCACTCCGCTGGCCAATCTGCGCGGCTATCTGGAGGCCCTGCGGGACGGTGTCGTCGAGCCGACCCCGGAACTGCTCGCCTCGCTCCACGAGGAGGCACTGCTGCAGCAGCGGATCGTGGACGATCTTCAGGATCTCGCCCTGGCGGAGGCCGGCGCGCTCACCTACCACCCCGTCGCGATCGATCTGCGTGACCTCCTGGAGGCCGGCCGCACCGCCCACCGCGCCCAGGCCGAGGCGGCGGGTGTCGCGCTCGAGCTTCAGGCGCCGGGGCCCGTGATCGTGACCGCTGACCCGGACCGGCTGCGCCAGGTAGTCGGCAACCTGGTCGGCAACGCGCTGCGGGCCACCGCGGCGGGCGGGACCGTGACCCTGGCCCTGCTCCCACAAGGTCTCGCACGGGGCGTACCGGTCGTCGCGGAGATGGAGATCCGGGACACCGGCAGCGGGATATCGGCCGAGGACCTGCCGCATCTCTTCGACCGCTTCTGGCGGGCCGACGCCTCCCGGGGGCGGGCGACCGGCGGCAGCGGCCTGGGGCTGTCCATCGCCCGCCAGATCGTCACCGACCACCGGGGCACGATCGAGGTGCGCAGCGAGGTAGGTGTGGGTACGACCTTCACGATCACTCTGCCTTCAGGAGCGCGCTGAGTCCGAGCCCTCCGCGAGGCGGTAGCCCCTGCCGTACACCGTTTCCAGGAGGCGTGGCCGCTGCGGGTCCGCCTCCACTTTCCGGCGCATGTTCATCATGTGGGCGTCGACGGTCCGCTCCATGACGTCCCGGTCGAAGCCGAAGACGCGCTCGATGATCTGCGCCCGGGTGAAGACCCGGCCCGGTTCCCGCGCCAGCATCTCCAGGATGGCGAACTCCTTCGCGGTCAGCGTCACCGGCCGTCCGGCGACGCGGACCTCGAAGCGCGCGGTGTCCAGCTCCACCGCACCGACGCGCAGCACCGCGGGCTCCGCGGCACCGCCGGAGTTCCTGGAGCGGCGCAGCAACGCCCGTACCCGTGCGGTCAGTTCGCGGGGGCTGTACGGCTTGGTGAGGTAGTCGTCGGCACCTAGGTCCAGGCCGAGGAGCATGTCCTCCTCGGTGGTGCGGGCGGTCAGCAGCAGGATCGGGACGGCCGACTCGGTGCGCAGGATGCGGCAGACGTCGAGTCCGTCGACCAGCGGGAGCATCACGTCGAGCACGATGAGATCCGGCTTCGACGAACGGGCCCGTTCCAGCGCCGCGCGGCCGTCGGCCACGACGTGCACCGCGTTTCCCTCCCGCTCCAGGTAGATCCGGATCAGTCGGGACTGCTTCTCGTCGTCCTCGGCCACCAGAATCCGAGCGTTCAACGCTTCTCCCCCAGCACAGACCTTCCCCGGCGCGGTCCCGCGCGCTCCAGAACCGTAGTACAGGCGGCGGCGCCGGGTCCGCCCGGTGTGATGGGGCGAACCTTGCCATTTCGCGGGACCATCGAAGAGGATGCCTGGCGGGGACCGGGGCCCCCGTGTCGGTAACGGCAGGGGCGGACCGCTACCCGGAGTACATAACAGGAGACAGCGATGTCCCACGAGGCTCATGACATTCAGGAGCCAGAGACTCCGCATCTCGACTTCGAAGGCACGACGCCGTACGAGGACTACGTCAAGGCGGACGTGCTCACCCACCTCCAGCACACCCTCTCCGACGATCCCGGAGAGATGGTCTTCCTGGTCACGACCCAGGTCATGGAGCTGTGGTTCACCGTCATCGTCCACGAGTGGGAGACCGCCGCGCGAGCGCTCCGCTCCGACGACGTGCCGGTCGCGGTCGACGCCCTGAAGCGTTCCGTACGCGAGCTGGACGCGCTGAACGCGTCCTGGAAGCCGCTCGGACAGCTCACGCCGGCCCAGTTCAACTCCTACCGTGCCGCCCTCGGCGAGGGCTCCGGCTTCCAGTCCGCGATGTACCGCCGGATGGAGTTCCTGCTCGGCGAGAAGTCCGCGTCCATGCTCGTGCCCCACCGTGGCGCTCCGCGTGTGCACGCGGAGCTGGAGAAGGCGCTGCACGAGCCGAGCCTGTACGACGAGGTGCTGCGGCTGATGGCGCGGCGCGGGCACGCCATCCCGCAGCCGGTGCTCAGCCGTGACGTGGCGCGGCGGTACGAGCCGTCGGCCGAGGTCGAGGCGGCCTGGACCGTCGTCTACTCCGGTGACGCCACGGACGAGGTCGCCCGGCTGGGCGAGGCGCTGACCGATGTCGCCGAACTGGTGTGGCGCTGGCGCAACGACCACCTGGTGGCGACGCGGCGCGCGATGGGCGCCAAGGCGGGCACGGGTGGTTCGGCCGGGGTGGCCTGGCTGGAGAAGCGCGCGCAGAAGAACGTGTTCCCCGAGCTGTGGACGGCACGGTCCCATGTCTGAACTCATCGTGCGTGCCGAGAAGTTGGATGCCGCCGACGAACTGGCGGCCCTGCGTGCGCAGTTCGTGCTCGACGACGTTGTGTACCTGGACGGGAACTCGCTGGGTGCGCTGCCCGCCGCCGTCCCGGGGCGGGTCGAGGACGTCGTACGACGGCAGTGGGGTGCGTTGCGCATCCGGTCCTGGGACGAGAGCGGCTGGTGGACCGCGCCCGAGCGGATCGGCGATCTGATCGCCCCGCTGGTGGGGGCGGCGGCCGGGCAGATCGTGGTCGGTGACTCCACAAGTGTCAACGTGTTCAAGGCACTTGTCGCGGCGGTCAGGATGGCGGGGCCCGGCCGGGACGAGATCGTGGTCGACGCGACCACCTTCCCCACCGACGGGTACATCGCCGAGTCCGCGGCCCGGATGACCGGCTGCACGCTGCGTCCCGTGACACCGTCCGAGGTGCCGGGGGTGCTGGGTGAGCGTACGGCGGCCGTGCTGCTGAACCATGTCGACTACCGCACGGGCCGGCTGCACGACCTGCCCGGGCTGACGGCGGCCGTGCACACGGCCGGTGCCGTGGTGGTCTGGGACCTGTGCCACAGCGCGGGCGCGCTGCCGGTGGGCCTTGACGAGCACGGGGTCGACCTGGCGGTCGGCTGCACCTACAAGTACCTGAACGGCGGCCCCGGTTCACCGGCGTATCTCTATGTGCGCTCCGCTCTCCAGGACCGTTTCGACTCCCCGCTGCCCGGCTGGAACTCCCACGCGGAGCCCTTCGGGATGCGGCCCGACTACGAGGCGGCGCCGGGCGCGCTGCGCGGGCGGGTCGGCACGCCGGACATCCTGTCGATGCTGGCGCTGGAGGCGGCCCTTGAGGTGTGGGACGGCGTCCGAATCGAGGCGGTGCGCGCCAAGTCCCTCGCGCTGACGGACTTCTTCCTGGAGTGCGTGACCGCGTATGTGCCCCTGGGACGGGTGGAGTCGGTGACTCCGGCGGCCCACGGGGAGCGCGGCAGTCAGGTGGCGTTGCGCTGCGGCGACGCCGGGGATGTGATGAAGCGGCTGATCGAGCGGGGTGTGGTCGGGGACTTCCGGTCGCCGGACGTGCTGCGGTTCGGGTTCACACCGCTGTACGTCGGGTTCGCGGACGTGGAGCGGGCGGCTCGGGTGCTGGGGGAGGTCGTGGCGTGAGGGGGTGCTGTCGCGGTTCGGTGGTCGCTGGTTGAGCGCCGGGTCGCGACGGCCTGCCGGTGCGGGCAGGCCTGTCACCCGCCGGTGGCGTACACCCCCGCCAGGGCTGCCGCGTGGGCCGCTCGGGCGGCGCGGTCGGCCGCTGCCGGGTCCGGGGGCGTTCCGGTGGTCAGCAGCGCGTAGTAGAGCGGTGCCGACACCGCTCGTACGACGGCCTGCGCGTCGGTGCCCCGCGGCAACTCCCCGCGCTGTACGCCCTGTTCGACGCAGGGGGCCCACTCCGTGACCCGGACGTCGTAGAAGCGGCGCAGGGCCTGTGCCGTACGTTCGTCGCAGGTGGCCGCCGCGATCACCGCACGGAACAGGGGGCCCTGTCGGGGGTCGGCGAGAGTGCGCTGCACCAGGTGGGAGTTGGCCTGGAGGTCGCCCAGTACGGATCCGGTCTCCTCGCGCGGCAGCGACTGTTCGGCCATGTCGGCGAGCAGATCGGCGACCAGTGCGGTGACGGAGCCCCACCGTCGGTACACGGTGGTCTTGCCGACCTCCGCCCGACGGGCGACGTCCGCGAGATCGAGATGCGCGAATCCCTGCTCGGCGAGCACGTCACCGGCCGCCCGCAGCACGGCCGCACGGACACGTGCGGTACGCCCTCCGGGACGCAGGGTGCCGGGCTCGGCGGACATAACGGCCTCCTTGGTGCGTGCTGGGCTTCCGGCGCCAGAGTAACGACACAGCAGAACCGTTTACCCCTCACCGAGCGTGACATCCGCGTTGTCCGTGCACGTCACCGGCCTGGTAGCGTCCCCGCCAACGGCCGAATTCTCTCCAGGTCCGCCAATCCGTCTCGTCCAAATACGTTATGTCGCTGAGAGGTTGGAGCATGCCGGACGACTCCGCAGCAGCCCGGGCCGCCGCCGAGGAGGAGTCGGCCTTCTCCCACCCGCCCGTCGACCCCGACGTCAGCGCGGTGTATGGGGACCACCCCGACCAGGTGATCGACTTCTACACACCGAAGGGTGACGTCAGCCTCGCGCCGCTCGTGGTCGTGCTGCACGGGGGTGCGTGGCGCGCGCCGTACGACCGGCGCCACATCACTCCGTTCGCGGACTTCCTGACGCGGCGGGGATTCGCGGTCGCCAACGTCGAGTACCGCAGGGGCGCGGTGCTGCCGGGGCAGGGCGGGCCGGAGCCGGGCGCGGGGTCCGTCGCGGGGCCTGTCGCCGGGCGGTGGCCGGACACGTTCGACGATGTCGCGGCGGCGCTGGACGCGCTTCCCGATCTCGTACGGCAGCTCGTGCCGCAGGCCGATCCGCGGCGCATGGTGATCACCGGGCACTCGGCCGGCGGTCACCTGGCGCTGTGGGCGGCGGCTCGTCATGTGCTGCCCGCGGACGCCCCGTGGCGCACGGACCGGCCCACGCCGCTGCGGGGCGTGGTGGCGCTGGCTCCGATCGCGGACTTCACGGTCGCGGGGGAGCTGGACGTGTGCGGGGGCGCCGCTCTTCAACTCCTCGGTGGTGAGGCGCACTTCGGGGAGCGACGGCCCTACGCGGACCCCGCGCTGCTGCTGCCGACCGGCATCGCGACGACGCTCGTCCAAGGGCGTGCGGATGTGGTGGTGCCGGAGGCCGTCGCCGAGTCGTACGCGGACGCGGCGGCGAAGGCGGGGGAGGTGGTGGGGGTGACGTTGCTGGAGGACGTCGGTCACTTCCCGCTGATCGATCCGGCGGCGGACGCGTGTGCGGTGGTCGTGGAGGAGATCGCGCAGTTGGCGTGGTGACGGTGCCGGCCCGGTGACGGCGCCTGCGGCGGTGCCGAGCCGGGGCTGACCCGGCGCCTGTGATACCCGTAGTACCTGAGAGCTACGTCGCGAATTGGCTCCCCGGCGGGACGTGGACGACGCGCTCGGATCCGTAACTTCCCCACCAGAAAAGCCCGATGGACGGGCGGACTGAGGGGAGGCGGCTGTGGGGTTGGCGACGGGGGTCAGGGCGGCGGCGCCGAGGGCGACCGCGCGGGTCCGACGCGGAGGCGGGCGGGCACAGCCGCGCAGGGATGAGCCGTCGCCGCCGCGCAGGGATGAGCCGTCGCAGCCGCGCACCTCGACGGCGTCGGAGTCGGAGTCGGAGTCCGCGGCGTCCGCGAGCGCCCCCGCCCGGCCACCACACCGCCGTACCCACAGATGGCGCCGAGCCGTCCTCGCCGCCCTCATCACCGGCGCCGTGGTGCTCCCGCTCTCGGCCGCGACCCACGCCGAGATCCCGGCCCCGGCCCCCGCGACCCTCGCCCCCCTGACGGCAACCACACTGGACGAGGCCTACGCGGCCAACCGCGCCAACGCCGCGGAGGCGTCCCGCATGGCCGCGGCCCACGGCGACGACGCGAGGGCCGCCGCCGACCGAGCTCTGGCGGCCCCCTCCCGGCACGTCCTCCACTTCGACGGCCGGGGCTCCGGCCGGGCCACGGAGGTCTTCGGCGACCTCGCCCACGCGGACCACATCGCCGTCCTCGTCCCCGGCTCCGACACCTCCCTCGACACCTACGACCGCTTCCACAGGGCCGCGGCCGCCCTCCACAGGCAGTTGACCCGCACCGGCCCCCACACGGCCGTCATCGCCTGGCTCGGCTACGAAACCCCGGCCACGATCAGCCCGACCGTCACCACCACCGGCCGAGCCGACCAAGCTGCCCCCCATCTGCGCGGGTTCCTGCGCCAACTCCACGGCATAGCCGGCCGGCAGGCCACCGTCTCCCTCCTCTGCCACAGCTACGGCTCGGTCGTCTGCGCCCGAGCCGCCACCGACCTGGACGCGACCGATCTGGTCCTCCTCGGCAGCCCCGGCACCGGCGCCGACGACGCCGCGGCCCTGCACACCCGCGCCCGCGTCTGGGCGGCACGCGGCAGCGACGACTGGGTGGCCGAGGTCCCGCACGTCAGGACCGACCTGTTCGGCATCACCGTCGGCTTCGGCACCGACCCCGTGTCCCCGGCCTTCGGCGCACAGGTGTTCGCCGCGGGCGACGGCGGCCACAGCGACTACTTCACCCCGGGCTCGGTCTCCCTGACCAACCTGGCCCGGATCGTCCTGGGACAGACCTCGGAGGTGACCCGTGCGTGACATGACCCAGCGCTCCACAAGCGGCATACGACAGGGCTGGGCGGCCGTACGCGAGGGCGCCGCCCGCGTCGACGAGGCCACGCCCGCCGGCCGCGACCGCGCGGTGGACGCCCTGCGCGCCTTCGCGATCCTCGGCGTGGTCCTCGGACACTGGCTGGTGACCGCCCTGGTCGCCGACGGCCGCGGCCTGCACACCGCGAGCCCCCTCCAGCATCTGCCCTGGCTCGCCCCCATCTCCTGGGCCTTCCAGACCCTCGCGGTGTTCTTCCTGGTCGGCGGCCATGTGGCGACCAAGAGCCACGCCTCGGCACAGGCGCGGGGCACGACGTACGGCGAGTGGCTGACCGCCCGGCTGTCCCGGCTGTTCAAACCGGTCGCCGCCGTCCTCACCCTGTGGACGGTGATCGCCGCCGGCCTGCTGCTCACGGGCGCCGAGTTCGGGACGGTCCACACCCTGGTGAAGCTGGCCCTGTCGCCCCTGTGGTTCCTCGTCGTGTTCGCCGCGCTGACGGCGGCCACCCCCTTGCTGACCCGGCTGAGCCCCCTGTGGCCGCTGGCCGTCGTCCTCCACGTGGACCTGCTCCGCTTCGGCCTCGGCGGCCCCTCCTGGCTCGGCTGGGTCAATGTGGCGGCGGGCTGGCTCGTCCCGTACACCCTCGGCGCGGCCTGGACCCGCGGCGAACTGGACCGTCGACGTGCGGGCTGGATCCTGCTGACCGGCGGCGCGGCGGTGACCGCGGCCCTGGTCGTCCGGGCCGGCTACCCGGCGTCGATGGTCGGTGTCCCCGGCGCCCCGGTCTCCAATCTGAACCCGCCCACGCTGGCCGCCGTCACCTTCGGCCTGGCCCAGTGCGGTCTGGCCCTGCTGCTGCGCGACCGGCTGCGCCGAGCGATGCGCCGCCCGTCGGCCTGGGCGGCGGGCGCCCTGGTGAACCTCTCCGCGATGACGATCTTCCTCTGGCACCAGACGGCCCTGATGGCGACCACGGCCACCGGCCTCCTCGCCGGCCGCCTCCCGGGACTGCACACCGTCCCGGACGGCCTCGGCTGGGTCGCCGCCCGCCTCGCCTGGCTCCCGGTGTTCACGCTCGCGCTCGCCGTCTGCTGGACCGCGTTCCGCTCCTGCGAACAGGGCGGCCGCCGGAGCCGGACTCCGCGGCAGGCGAGCAGCTCACGAGTGGTCCGGGCACACCGCCCGTCCGACCGGGAGACACCGGTGGGGGTGACCCGTGTCTAGGGTGGGGCGCGTGACGGGAACGGGGATCCAGCACATGGTCATGGGCCGTGTGCTGCGCTGGCTGCGCCTGCTGCGCGAGGACCTGTGGACCACCCGCGCGGATCCGCTGCCCGCGTCGGTGTGGCTGCGCTGGCTGCCGCACGGCCTGCTCTGCCTGGCCGCGTTCGGCGTCACGGTCGGCGCGCTGCCCCAGCTCCAGGACAACGCCGGAGTGGCCTTCGGATGGGCCTCCCTCGTCGCACTCGGCCAGGGCGGCGCGGTGGTTCTCGCGATGTGGCGTCCGATCCCGGCGTGGTGGCTGTCCATGACGGCCACCGTGATGGGGGCCATCGCCGTGCACGGGAAGCTCGGGGGGCCGGCGGGCGGCTTCACCTGGCCCTGGACGGCGGCCGGGATCATCGGCCACCTGCTCGTGCTCCTGCTGCTCGCCCTGCGCGTCCGCACCCGGGCCGCCGCGGAGGCGCTGGCGCTGACCGCACTGGCCACCTACGCCCTGCAGGGACTGTGGGGCGGCCCGGACTACCAGTCCACCGGGGTCCTCGCGGTCGCCCTCGCCACAGTTGTCGTGGTGCTCGGCATCGCCCTGCGCGGCCGCCGCGAGGCCCGTCAGGAACTCGTCCAGCAGACCACCCTCACCGCCGAGGAGCGTGCCCGGCGCACCCTGCTGGAGGAGCGCAGCCGGATCGCCCGCGAACTGCACGACGTGGTCGCCCACCACATGTCGGTGATCTCCATCCAGGCCCAGGTCGCCCCGCACCTGGTCGAGAACCCGTCCGAGGAGCTCAAGGAGAACCTGGCCGGCATCCGGCAGAACGCGCTGGAGGCGCTCACCGAACTCCGCCGCGTCCTGGGCGTCCTGCGCTCCGAGCACCCCGACTCCCCGGACCCCGTGGAGCCCGGCACCGGCACCGCCCCGCACACCCCGCAGCCCACCCTCGACCGGCTCGACGCGCTGGTGGAGAACACCAAGGCGGCCGGACTGCGCGTCGAGGTCGACGTGCGGGGCGAGCCCCGCGCACTGCCGCCCGGCCTGGAGCTGTCGGCGTACCGGATCGTGCAGGAGGCGCTCAGCAACGTTCTGCGGCACGCGCCGGGCGCGGTCGCCCATGTCGAACTCCGGTACACCGCCTACGGGTTGATCGTGGAGGTCGTCAACTCGCCGCCGACACAGGCAGCGGCGCCCTCACCCGGCGCCGGGCACGGCCTGCTCGGCATGCGGGAACGGGTCGGGATGCTCGATGGTTCCATGACGGCACACCCTCTTCCGGACGGCGGCTACAAGGTGTTCGCGTTCCTCCCGACCGGCGATCTCAAGGACGGCACCGTATGACGAGCAGCCCCATCCGCGTACTCATCGCCGACGACCAGCAGATGGTCCGGCAGGGCTTCACCGTGCTGCTCAACACCCAGCCGGACATCGACGTGGTCGGCCAGGCGGTCGACGGCCTGGACGCCGTGGCGAGGGTCGCCGAACTCGCCCCGGACGTCGTGCTGATGGACATCCGTATGCCCGAGCTGGGCGGCATCGAGGCCACCCGCCGCATCACCGAGGCGACCCCCGAGATCAGGGTGCTCGTGCTGACCACGTTCGACCTCGACGAGTACGTCTACGAGGCACTGCGCGCCGGTGCCTCCGGCTTCCTCCTGAAGGACGCCTCCGCGGACCAGCTGGCCGAGGCGGTCCGGGTGGTGGCGGCCGGCGACGCCCTCCTCGCGCCCGGCATCACCCGACGCCTGATCACCGAGTTCTCCCGCCTGGGCGACCGCCCCCGCGGCCCGCTCAAGGAACGCGTCGGCGACCTGACCGAGCGCGAGACGGAGGTCCTGGCGCTCATCGCGGCGGGCCTGTCGAACGCGGAGATCGCCGCGCGGCTGGTGGTGGCCGAGCAGACGGTGAAGACCCATGTGGGGCGGATCCTGGTGAAGCTGGGCCTGCGGGACCGCACGCAGGCGGCGGTGTTCGCCTACGAGTCGGGGCTGGTGCGGCCGTCGGGGTACTGAGCGCCCGCCGACGGGCCGTCCTGGTCACAGGCCCGGGCAGGACCCGTAGTACCTGAGACGGACCCCGAAGGACCCCTCTCACTGGTGACGACCGCGGCCCCCGCCTCCGCCTACGGTTCCGTATGTGACCGAGACGACCCATATGCAGACGCCGCCACCGGGGGACGGGGCCAAGCCGCGCAGCCCGGAGTACCGGCTGGCCGCGAACGCCCTGCGCGGGCTGCGGCAGGACCTGTTCCACGACGCCTTCGCCTACCGCCCGCTGCCCCGGATGCGGGTCGACGGCCCGCTGACCCGGCGGCTGCCCGGCCGCCTGCGCGAGTACGTGGCCTGGACACCGCACGCCGTGCTCGCCACGATCGCCGTGATCACCCTGCTCATGGCCACGGTCGACACCGGCGACGCGGCCCTGCTCCTCGGTCCGCTCGCCGTGCTCCCGATCCTGCTGAGCATGCTCCGGCCGGTCGGGGGCTTCTGGCTGTCCATGGCCGCCACTCCGGTCAGCCAGGTCTTCGGCAACACCTATGAGGGCTATCCCTGGCTCCCCGCCAGCTTCGCCTGCCATCTGACCGTGCTGACGGTCGTGGCCCTACGCACCAGACCGCGCACGGCCGCATACCTGTGGGCCGTCACCGCGGCGTACGGCTTCGTGGCGGACGTGGCCTTCGGACCGGCTTCCTACTACGGCGACGACACCGCCCCCATGCTGGTCTTCTCCGCACTGATCCTGCTCGCCGTCGCCGTCTGGCACACCCGCAGGGAGGCCCGGCAGGAGGTGACCGCGCAGCAGACGGTGACCGCGCAGGAGCGCTCCAAGCGCACCCTGCTGGAGGAGCGCACCACCATCGCCCGCGAGCTGCACGACGTGGTCGCCCACCACATGTCGGTCGTCGCCATCCAGGCCGAGGCCGCGCCCTACCGGGTGGAGAACCCGCCGCCGGAGCTGGAGCGGGCCTTCGCGACGATCCGGGAGAACGCGGTGGCGGCGCTCACCGAACTCCGCCGCGTCCTGGGCGTGGTCCGCGCCGAGGACTACGAGGCCCCGGACGCCCCCCAGCCCACCCTTGCCGACCTCGACGTGCTGCTCGCCAATGTGCGCGACACCGGCCTGAGCGTGGAGAAGACGGTGACCGGGGCGGTGCGTGAACTGCCGCAGGGCGTGGAGCTGTCGGCGTACCGAATAGTCCAGGAGGCCCTGAGCAACACCCTGCGCCACGCGCCCGGCGCGAGCGCCCGTGTGGAGATCGGCTATGTCCTCGGCGGTCTGGGTCTGCGCATAGTCAACGACGCGCCGCCCGCGCGGGCGCTGCTGAAGCCCTCGCCCGGCGCCGGGCACGGCATCACGGGCATGCGGGAGCGGGTGTCGATGCTGAACGGCGAGATGACGGCGGTCCCGACGGACGACGGAGGCTACGAGGTGACGGTGTTCCTCCCCGTTGCCCGGGCGAGCGACGGTGAGGCATGAAGCAGGACACCATCCGCGTGCTGATCGCGGACGACCAGATGATGGTGCGCGAAGGCTTCTCCGTCCTGCTCAACGCGATGCCGGACATCGAGGTCGTCGGCGAGGCGGTCAACGGCCGCGAGGCGGTGGACCGGGTCCGTGAACTCGCCCCGGACGTCGTGCTGATGGACATCCGCATGCCCGAGCTGAACGGCATCGAGGCGACACGAGAGATCGTCGCGGCGGACGGCGCGGCGAAGGTGCTGGTCCTGACGACGTTCGACCTGGACGAGTACGTGTACCAGGCGCTTCGGGCGGGCGCCTCGGGCTTCCTGCTGAAGGACGCCTCGGCCCGTCAACTGGCGGAGGGCGTGAGGGTGGTGGCCTCCGGCGAGGCCCTGCTGGCGCCCTCGGTCACCAAACGCCTGATCACGGAGTTCTCGAAGCTCTCCGACTCCCCGCGCCTGATGTCCTCCGCACACTCGGCGTACGGCGAACTCACCGAGCGCGAGACGGAGGTCCTGGTTCTGATCGCCCAGGGCCTGTCGAACGCGGAGATAGCCGAGCGCCTGGTGGTCGCGGAGTCCACGATCAAGACCCACGTCAGCCGGATCCTGGTGAAGTTGGGTCTGCGAGACCGGACGCAGGCGGCGGTGTTCGCGTACGAGGCGCGGCTGGTGACACCGGGTTAGACACGAGGGCCGGGACAGTGCGTGACCCTCACGCGTGGGGAAACCGTGAGGAATCCGGAAGGTTCGTCAACTTGCCTGGGGCGTCGGGCGGGTCGGGGGCTTCATTCCGTGCGCCGATCCACGGGACGCCGCTCAGAACCCGGCGCCACCGGCGAGGCGTACGGGGGACACGAGAGCGATGCGGATCAGACCGGGCTCGGGGGGTGGGGCGTCGTAGACGTAGGTGACGGTCAGAGCGGGGCGGACGTCCGTCCCTTCGACGCGTGTCGTATAGATCTTCATGCCCTCGACGGCGCTCTGGGCTCGCCGACCGAGTGACGGGTTCTTCTCCAGTTCGACTCGCAAGACCTCGACTGCCTCAAGCGCTCCGCCTCCGAGCGCGAGACAGCGGGCGTGGGCCTCACGGGTGATCTCGGCGACGGCCGGCTGTCGGTCGTCGCTCACCGATCGTTGCTCCGAGCCGTGCGGATGTCTGCGACGGCCGCGGCGACGGCCGAGTCGAAGTCGGGATCCTGGCGTGCGGCGACCCGGCCGCGGAACTCCTCGACGAGGCGGACAACACCGGAGAGGTCCGCGGGGTCGGCGTGGTTGATCTCGCGGGCCAGCTCGGCCTCGAAGTCGTCGGCGTCGCCAGGAAAGCCATAGCCCATGGTGAGGGCGGCGCGGAGTTCCCCGATGGTGCGCATGGGGGGGAGATGAGGATGGCCGGACTCTGCCGGGCGGGTGGTCATGGCGTCGGCTCCCTTTCGCAGTGTCGCTTTCACCGTACCCGGACGGTTCCGTGACCGGCTGTGGCTTCCGCACCGAGTTCGTCGAGGCCGACTCACGCCGAGGCCAGTTCGCACCAGACGTACTTGCCGCGGTTGCCGTATCTGGCCTGCGGTTGCCACCCCCACAGGTCGGCGCAGGCCCGGACCAGGGCGAGGCCGCGGCCGTCCTCCGTGTCGGTGAGGTGCTCCGGCGGCCTCGGCGGCTCGGGCGGTTCCGGGTCCGCGTCCCACGCCCCGATCCGCAGCACACCGTCCTTCCAGCGCACCCGGAGTGCCGCGGGGCCCTTCGTGTGCCGTACGGCGTTGGAGATCAGCTCGGTGGCGAGGAGTTCCGCGGTGTCGGTGAGGTTGATCAGGCCGTGCATGGTGAGGATGAGGCGGAGGGTGCGGCGGCAGACGGTGACGGCTCGGGGGTCGTTGGGGATGTAGAGGGAGTACTCCCAGGAGTCGTCGGCTGTTTCGGGCATGCGGGAACTCCGTTTCGGGGGTGGGGGTTGCGCGGCGGCGGTGCCGCGTCCGGCGTGGCAGGGCGGAGCGGTGCAGTTCCGCAGCGTGTGCGTTGCGTCACTAACGGTAGGGCTAAATATTCGGCCCGTGCAAGCCGTTGCCGTAATCTGACCCGCGAACGAGGCAAGTGGGCAAAGGCGTTGGCACGGGAGGGTGCATGGCGGCGAGGAGTCATCCCACCGCGCGGCAGATCCGGCTGGGTTCGGAACTGCGCAAGTTGCGTGAGGCGGCAGGCCTGAAGTCGCGTGAAGTGGCGGCTTTCCTTAACACGCCCCCGGCCCAGATGAGCCAGGTAGAGGCTGGCATCGCGGCCGTCAGTGCGCAGCGGATCCGCCGTCTCGCGGCTCACTGTCTCTGTGAGGACGAGGAGTTCATCAACGCTCTGGCGGCCATGGCCGGCGAGCGCTCACGCGGCTGGTGGGACGACTACCGTGGAGTCCTGCCGCAGGTGAACATGGACGTGGCCGAGGCGGAGCATCATGCGACGTCCCTGCGTGAAATCGTGATCACGTATGTGCCCGGGCTTCTCCAGACGCCGGACTATGCCCGTGCGGTCTTCACGTACATGCGCCCCGAACTGCCCGAGAGCGAGGTGGAGCCGCGGGTGGAGCACCGGATGAGGCGTCGTGTCATCTTCGAGGGCGAATCCCCGACGCCGTACGAGACAGTGATCCACGAGATGGCGCTGCGTGTCCACGTGTCCACACGAGGGACGTCACGTTCCCAACTCCGCTTCATTCTGGACAAGATCGAAGAGGGCCGTGCCAGTGTCCGAGTCATCCCGGTCGACCAGGAGGGTTTTGCCGGCGCCGGGGCCTCGTTGGTGTACCTGGGCGGCCCAGTTTCTCAACTGGACACCGGGCTGCGCGACTCGCCCACCGGCGTCGAGTTCTGCGATGCGCAATCGCAGTTGAAGCACCTCCGGACGCTGTTCCATAAGGTGGAGGGGGCGTCGCTGGACCACGCGGCGTCACGGGACTTCATCCATCGACTGGCGAAGGAACTGTAATGAGCTGGCGGAAGTCGACATACTCCAGCGGCGGCGAGGGTGACACCTGCGTCGAAATCGCGGAACTCCCCACCCAGATAGCCGTCC
The DNA here is from genome assembly GCF_000972385.1 of Streptomyces sp. WM6386. Taxonomy (GTDB): domain Bacteria; phylum Actinomycetota; class Actinomycetes; order Streptomycetales; family Streptomycetaceae; genus Streptomyces. The sequence continues at coordinate 20,896 of NZ_JXTE01000068.1, read as the reverse complement.
GCGACTCCAAAGCCCCCCACCGCGCGACCCTCTCCTTCCCCACCCCCGCCTTCACCGCCCTCATCACGCATCTGAAGGGCCACCCCTCATGGAACAGCGAGTCACCCTGATCACCCTCGGCGTCTCCGACCTCGCCCGGTCCAAGGGATTCTACGAAGCCCTGGGCTGGCGGGGCCAAGAAGTCCAGGAGACCGTCTTCTTCCAGGCCGGCGGGCTCGGCTTCGTACTCTGGGGCCGGGCCAAGCTCGCCGCGGACGTCGGTCTGGAACCCGGTAAGGCCAACGGCTTCGGCGGGATCGCCCTCGCGCACAACGTCCGTTCCGAGGCCGAGGTCGACGAACTCCTCGCCACGGCGGAAGCCGCCGGCGGCACCGTCACCAAGCCCGCCGCCGTCAACGAGATCGGCTTCTACTCCAGCGCCTTCACCGACCCCGACGGCCACGCCTGGGAAGTCGCCCACAACCCCGGCTTCCCCCTCGCCGAGGACGGCACGGTCACCCTGCCCGACTTCGGCCAGGCGCCGGACGCCACCTCCGATGGGGCCCCGCGCCGGTGACCCGCTGAGACACCCCTGGTCAGAACGTGGACCGGCGGACTAACGTCCGTCCATGGCAGCCTTCGACCCCTGGGACCCGGCGTTCCTCGCCGACCCGTACCCCGCCTACGCCGAGCTGCGCGCCAAGGGCCGCGTGCACTACTTCGAGGCGACCGACCAGTGGCTCGTCCCGCACCACGCCGACGTCTCGGCGCTGCTGCGGGAACGGCGGCTCGGGCGGACGTATCAGCACCGGTTCACGCACGAGGACTTCGCGCGGACGGCGCCCCCGGCGGAACACGAGCCGTTCCACACGCTCAACGATCACGGGATGCTCGACCTGGAGCCGCCGGACCACACCCGGATCCGGCGGCTGGTGTCGAAGGCGTTCACGCCGAGGACGGTCGAGCAGCTCAAGCCTTACGTCGCCCGGCTGGCCGGTGATCTCGTCGACGGACTGGTCCAGAAGGGGGGCGGCGATCTGCTCACCGATGTCGCCGAGCCGCTTCCCGTCGCCGTCATCGCCGAGATGCTGGGTATCCCGGAGGCCGATCGGGCCCCGTTGCGGCCCTGGTCGGCGGACATCTGCGGGATGTATGAGCTGAGCCCGCCCGAGGATGTCGCCGCGAGGGCGGTGCGGGCGTCCGTCGAGTTCTCCGACTACCTGCGCGAGCTCATCGCCGAGCGGCGCGAGAACCCCGGCGACGATCTGATCTCCGGGCTCATCGCCGCCCACGACGAGGGCGACCGGCTCACCGAGCAGGAGATGATCTCGACCTGCGTCCTGCTGCTCAACGCGGGGCACGAGGCCACGGTCAACGCCACCGTCAACGGCTGGCACGCCCTCTTCCGCAACCCCGACCAGCTCGCGGCCCTCCGCGCCGACCACTCCCTGATCCCGTCCGCGATCGAGGAGTTGATGCGCTACGACACCCCGCTCCAGCTCTTCGAGCGCTGGGTCCTGGACGACATCGAGATCGACGGCACCACCATCCCCCGGGGCGCCGAGATCGCCATGCTCTTCGGCTCCGCCAACCACGACCCGGACGTCTTCCGGCACCCCGACCGCCTCGACCTCACCCGCAAGGACAACCCGCACATCTCCTTCAGCGCCGGTATCCACTACTGCATCGGTGCCCCGCTGGCCCGTATCGAGCTGGCGGCCTCGATGACGGCGTTGCTGGAGAAGGCGCCGGCACTCGCCCTCGCCGCCGAGCCGGAGCGGAAGCCGAACTTCGTGATCAGGGGGCTGGAAGGGCTAGCCGTGGAGGTCTGACCGTCGGCCCACCAGATACGCGATCACGACGGAGACGAGCGCCGGCAGGAGCGCTCCGGCGAGGGCGACGAGGGGGAGCTCGACGAGGACGGCGCCGTAGTCGGTGCCCTCGCCCTCGAAGCCGCCGCCCAGATGACGTCTGGTGCGGGGCGAGGCGGCCCAGACGAGGGTCGCCACCAGCGCGCCGACCGCCGACAGCAGACAGCCACCGCACGTCACCGCGTTCCGTCGGTCCCGGGGGTCCGGTCGCTGCCTCATGCCGGGTAGGACGTGCCTCGCGCCTCCTACGGTTCTCGGAGGAGGCGCAGGAGGTGCTGGAGGCGCAGGCACACTCCCGCACAGCAGCTCATCCCCGCTCCGCCGCTCATCCCCGCTCCGCCCGGGCACTTCGCCCCGTCACGTCGTCATGTCCCGCCGCCGCAACCCGGCCAACCCCACACTCACCAGCACCACCGCCAGCCCGACCAGCACCAGCACCGGCCCCCAACTCATCTCCCCACCGGGCAACTTCGGCAGATGTCCGAACGGCGACACATCCAGCACCGCCTGCGGAGCGTCCAGCGCCGGGCCGACCCAGCCGATCAGCAGGACCGCGCCCGCGACGCCCCACGCGGCCGGGGCCAGTCGTGGCAGCAGGCCGTACAGCGCGGTCGCGAGTCCGCCGATCACCCACACCGCCGGAAGCTGCACCAGGGCCGCCCCCAGGATGGGCCCCGCCTCCTTGCCGTAGCCGACGATGAAGCCGAGGCCGGTCAGGAGCATGATCAGGGCGGAGCCGCCGAAGGCCACCGCCAGATGGCCACAAGCCCAGCGCATGCGGCCCACCGCGTTCGCCAGCACCGGCTCCGCGCGGCCCGACGTCTCCTCGCCGTGCAGCCGCAGCACCGAACCGACCACGTACAGGGCCGCGATGAGCCCCATCATGCCGACCATCGAGGCAAGGAACGCGTCCGTCAGGCCGCTCTGGCCGCCCATCCGCTCGAAGATCCGCCGGGCGTTGTCGTTGTCGCCGACCAGATCCGCCACGCCGTCCGTCAGTCCGCCGTAGACGACGCCGACGAGGAAGAAGGCGATGCTCCAGCCGTACACGCCGCCCCGCTGCAACCGCCAGGCCAGCGCGCCCGCACTGCCGAGGCGTCCGACGGCCGGGCCCGGGCGGGTGGACAGGAAGCTCATGCCGACGTCCCGGCGGCCTGCCAACACGTAGGCGACGAGGGCCTGTGCGCCGACCGCCGCCGTGAACAGGCCCAGCACCCACCAGCGTTCGTGCGCGTACGGGCGCAGGTTCTCCAGCCAGCCCAGCGGTGACAGCCAGGTCAGGGCCGAACTGCCGTCGTCCGTCGCCGAGTCGCCCGCTGCCCGCAGCACGAAGGCCGCACCCAGCACCCCGGCGGTCAGGCCCCGCGCCAGCCGCGCGCTCTCCGTCAGCTGCGCGACGATCGCCGCCACTGTGGCGAAGACCATGCCGGCCGCCGCGATCCCGAGGCCGAGCGCGAGCGCGCCCACCAGCCCCTGGCCGGCCAGGCCCGCCGTCACCAGCAGGGCCAGTACGGCGTTGGCGACCCCCGCCGCCAGCAGTGCCGCCGTCAACGAGGCCCGGCGGCCCACCATCCCCGACGCCACCAGCTCCTGGCGGCCGCTCTCCTCCTCGTCCCGGGTGTGCCGTACGACGATCATCAGGCTCATCGCCGCCGCCAGGAGCCCCGCGTAGACGCCGATGCGCCAGGCGGTCAGCGCGCCCAGCGAGGTGTCGAAGACCGGGCCGATCAGGGCGCGGAAGGAGGCGTTGGTGGACACCTGGTGGATCAGGTCGGCGCGTTCCTGCGGGGTGCCGTACAGCGACTTGAGGCTGTTCGGCATCGACAGCACCATCAGCGTGTTCACGCCGACCCAGACCGGGATCATCAGCCGGTCGCGGCGCAACGCGAACCGCAACAGCACGCTCGTGCCGGTGAGTTGGGGTGCAGCGAGGGTGCTCATCGGGCCACCGCCTCGTCCTGGTGGTGCTCGTCCTGGTAGTGCCGCAGGAACAGCTCCTCCAGCGTGGGCGGCGTCGAGGTCAGCGACCGCACGCCTGATTCGCTCAACTGCCGGAGCAGTCCGTCGAGTTGGTCGGTGTCGACCTGGAGCCGGACCCGGTTCCCCTGGACGTCCAGGTCGTGGACGCCCGGCAGTTTCGCCAACCCGTTGGGCGGGCCCGCGAGTTCGGCTGTGACGCTGGTCCGGGTGAGGTGGCGCAGTTCGGTCAGCGAGCCGCTCTCGACCGTACGGCCCTTGCGGATGATGCTCACCCGGTCGCAGAGCTCCTCGACCTCGCTGAGGATGTGCGAGGACAGCAGGACCGTACGGCCCCGGTCCCGCTCCTCCTCGACACACCGCTGGAAGACTTCCTCCATCAGCGGGTCCAGGCCCGAGGTCGGCTCGTCCAGGATCAGCAGGTCGACGTCCGAGGCGAACGCGGCGACCAGGGCGACCTTCTGCCGGTTGCCCTTGGAGTACGTGCGGCCCTTCTTGGTCGGGTCCAGCTCGAAGCGCTCGACCAGCTCGGCGCGGCGCCGGGTGTCGAGGCCGCCGCGCAGCCTGCCGTACAGGTCGATGACCTCGCCGCCGGACAGGTTGCGCCACAGGGTGACGTCGCCGGGGACGTAGGCGATCCGGCGGTGCACCTCGACCGCGTCCGCCCACGGGTCGCGGCCGAGCACCTGCGCGGCGCCGGAGTCGGCGCGCAGCAGGCCGAGCAGGACACGGATGGTGGTGGACTTGCCGGAGCCGTTGGGGCCGAGGAAGCCGTGCACCTCGCCGGTGACGACGTCCAGGTCGAGTCCGTCGAGTGCGTGGGTCTTGCCGAACGACTTGTGCAGTCCGGAGACGGTGATTGCCTTCGTCATGCTTCAGAACGTACGCTTAGTTCAGAAATTTGTGAAGTTAAAGAAGAGCCAAAATCGCCGTTAGGATGAGTCCATGACGGAAGCAGCTGGTGGCGGGCGGGACGCGGAGGCCGTGTCGAAGTTCGTCGAGTCCTTCGCGGCGCAGCTCGTCGAGGCCGGGATGCAGCGGATGCCCGCCCGGATCTTCGCCGCGCTCCTCTCCTCCGACGAGGGCGCGATGACCTCCACCGAGCTGGGCGAACAGTTGCAGATCAGTCCCGCGGCCGTCTCCGGTGGGGTGCGCTACCTGGCGCAGACGCACATGGTCTCGCGTGAGCGGGAGCCCGGCTCGCGCCGGGAGCGCTACGTCGTGCACGGAGACCAGTGGTACGAGGCCCTGACCAACCGCGAGGCCCTCATCAAGCGCTGGGAAGGTGCCCTGCGGGAAGGCGTCAACAGCCTCGGGGGCGACACCCCCGCAGGGCGCCGCATGGCCGAGACGCTCGCCTTCTTCGAGTTCATCGAAGGCGAGATCTCGGCCATGATGGAGCGGTGGCGGGTGCACCGCGAGCAGACGTTCGGAGGCTGAACTCCCGGAGGGTTACCGCTCCTTCGTCTCCTCAAGGACCGTCCGCCCGATCAGCAGGTACCGCTCGGGGGAGCGCTTCTTCAGGTACTGCGCGTAGCCGATGCCGCCCGCCGCGATCAGCGCGACGATCCACGGCGTCGCCTTGAGCACCAGCGAACCGGACTCCGCGCCGGCCGCGACGCCCATGTTGGACACCAGCAGGACGACGACCGCGAGCATCGCGATGCCGCCGACGAGCGGGGCGGTGAAGGTCCTGAACCAGTGCCGGCTCTCGGGGTGGTTCTTGCGGAAGTAGACCAGCACCGCGAAGGAGCACACCGCCTGGACGACCAGGATCGCCATCGTCCCGAGGATGGCCAGCAGCACGTAGAGCGCGTTGTACGGGTCCTTGCCCGCGGCCCAGAACGCGCCGATCAGCAGGGCGGTCACCACCGTCTGGGCCAGGCCCGCGATGTGCGGGGAGCCGTGCCGGGCGTGGGTGCGGCCGAGGGTGTTCTTCAGGGACGGCAGGACGCCCTCGCGGCCCAGCGCGTACATGTAGCGGGCGGCGCAGTTGTGGAAGGCCATGCCGCAGGCCAGCGAGCCGGTGATCATCAGCCACTGCATGACGTCGACCGCCCAGTGGCCGACGTACTGCTCGGTCGGGCCGAAGAACAGGCCGAGCGGGTTCTCGGTGGCGACCTTCACGGCCGACGACTGGCCGGTGCCCGTGATGGCCATCCAGGAGACGAAGACGTAGAAGACGCCGACGCCCAGGACGGAGATCATCGTGGCCTTGGGGATGATCTTCTTCGGGTTGCGCGACTCCTCGCCGTACATCGCCGTCGACTCGAAGCCGACCCACGACCAGAAGGCGAAGAAGAGGCCGAGGCCGGCGCTGGTGCCCTTGAAGGCGTTGACCGGGTTGACGGGGTCGAGGCTGAAGCCGTCCGGGCCGCCGCCGTGCAGGGCGACCGAGATCGCCATCGCGGCGAGGATCGTCACTTCGGTCGCCAGCAGGATCACGAGCAGCTTCTCGGCGACGGACACGCCGAACCAGGTGCCCATCGCGTTGACGGCGAGCATCAGGATCGCGAACGCCCACCACGGGATGTCAAGTCCCGTCTGGTCGCCCAGGGTCGTCGTCGCGAAGGTCGAGAAGATGCCGATCAGCGCCGGCTCGAACACCATGTACGCGAACGTCGCGAGCAGACCCGAGGCGAGGCCGATCGTGCGGCCGAGGCCGTAGGAGATGAAGCCGTAGAAGGCTCCGGTGGAGGTGATGTGCTTCGCCATCGACGTGAAGCCGACGGAAAAGATTGCCAGGACGACCATTGCGACGAGATAGCTCGCCGGGGCGCCGATGCCGTTGCCCGCCGACACCATGAAGGGCACGTTGCCCGTCATCGCGGTGATCGGCGCGGCGGTCGCGACGGCCATGAAGACCACGCCGAGCAGGCCGATGGCGTTGGGCTTCAACCGGTGGACGGTGCCGCCTTCGTCTGTCTTCGCCGCCGGGGCGACTCCCTCGTCCACTGCCATCGAGCTGGCCCCTCTCCTACCGGTGTGCTGGTGTGCTGGACCGGAACTCTGTAGGCGAAATGAGTCGGCCAAGGGTCTCGGGGCGTTAAATGTTTGTCAACCAGACCTTTAGAAATCTGTCGGCAATATGTGGCTCGTACGGTCCCCTGTATGAGCTACACGTCCACCCTCGGCGGCGAACGCCACCGCTTCGGCTCCCTCGCCCGCCTCCTCGCCGCCGCGAGCCCGGAGCGCTCCGGCGACCATCTCGCCGGACTCGCGGCGACGAGCGCACGGCAACGGGTCGCGGCACGCTGGGCGCTGGCCGAGGTGCCGCTCACGACGTTCCTGACCGAGCCGCTGATCCCGTACGAGACCGACGACGTGACCCGGCTGATCCTGGACACGCACGACGCGGCGGCCTTCGCACCGGTGGCCGGGCTGACCGTGGGCGAGTTCAGGGAGTGGCTGCTGACGGCCGACTCCCCCGCGCTCACGGCCGTGGCCCCCGGGCTCACCCCCGAGATGGTCGCGGCCGTCTCCAAGCTCATGGGGAACGCCGATCTGGTGGCGGTGGCGCGCAAGGTGCGGGTCGTGACGGCGTTCCGGTCCACGATCGGGCTGCCCGGGCGGCTCGCGACCCGTCTGCAGCCCAACCATCCGACCGACGACCCGGCGGGTGTGGCGGCGGCCCTGCTGGACGGGCTGCTGCTGGGATCGGGAGACGCCGTCATCGGCATCAACCCGGCGACGGACAGCCCGAAGGCGGTACGGGAGCTGCTGGAGCTGCTTGACGGCGTGATCCAGCGGTACGCGATCCCGACCCAGTCCTGCGTGCTGTGCCACGTCACGACGAGCGTGGACCTGATGGAGCGCGGCACCCCGGTGGACCTGGTCTTCCAGTCGATCGCGGGAACGCAGGCGGCGAACGCGTCCTTCGGCGTGACCCTGGGCCTGCTCGACGAGGCGTACGAGGCCGCGCTGAAGCTGGAGCGCGGCACGGTCGGCCGGAACGTCATGTACTTCGAGACCGGCCAGGGCGCCGCGCTCTCCGCCGAAGCGCACCACGGGGTGGACCAGCAGACGGTGGAGGCGAGGGCGTACGCGGTGGCACGGCGCTATGACCCGCTGCTGGTCAACACGGTCGTCGGCTTCATCGGCCCGGAGTACCTGTACGACGGCCGCCAGATCCTCCGCGCCGCCCTGGAGGACCACTTCTGCGGCAAGCTGCTCGGTCTGCCGATGGGCCTGGACATCTGCTACACCAACCACGCGGACGCCGATGACGACGACGTGGCGACCATGCTGACCATGCTCGGTGTCGCCGGTGCCTCCTTCGTGATCTGCACGCCGGGCGGCGACGACATCATGCTGAACTACCAATCGGCCTCGTACCACGACGCGTTGTACCTGCGAGAGGTGCTGGGGCTGCGCCCGGCGCCGGAGTTCGAGGCGTGGCTGGACTCGATGGGTCTGCTGGACGAACGCGGCGGCATCCGCGAGGTCGGCTCCCACGCACTGACGGCCATCGGAAAGGAGCTCGCGGCATGAGTGAACTGGCCCTGGGCAACGACGATTTGTGGGTCTCGCTGCGCCGCCGCACCCAGGCCCGCATCGGCCTCGGCCGCTCCGGCTCCGCGCTGCCGACCCGGCACCGCCTGGAGCTCCAGACCGCGCACGCGGCGGCCCGGGACGCGGTGCACTCGCCGTTCGAGCCGGACACGGTCGCGGCGGGGCTGCCGGGGATGCCGACGGTACGGGTCCGCAGTGCGGCCGGTGACCGGCTGACGTATCTCCAGCGACCCGATCTGGGCCGCCGGCTCGATCCCACCGACCGGGCGCATCTGCCGGTGGGGGAGTGGGACGTGGCGTTCGTCGTCGCGGACGGGCTGTCCAGCCGGGCGGTGCACGAGCACGCGGCGGCGGTGGTGCGCGCGACGGTGGCGCTCCTGACGGGGTGGCGGATCGCCCCTGTCGTGCTGGCCGAGCAGGCCCGGGTCGCGCTGGGGGACGACGTCGGGGCGGCGATGGGCGCGCAGATGGTGGTCGTGCTGGTGGGGGAACGGCCCGGGATGTCGGCGGCGGACTCGCTGGGGGCGTATCTGACATACCGGCCGGCGCCGGGGGTGACCACGGACGCCGACCGGAACTGCTTGTCCAACATCCGGCCGCCGCTGGGGCTGACGTACGAGGGGGCGGCGGGGAAGTTGGCGGGGTTGATGGGGAGGGCGCGGGAGCTGGGGGTTACGGGGGGGGGGTTGAAGGACGATTCCGATCACGCTGATGTGATGAATCGACTACTCTGAGTTGCAGCTGGTTTGCATCGAGGGGAGGGCGCATCATGACACTCATGGCAGAGCGACCGGTGATAAGCGGCACTGAGCCCGATGGCGGCTTCCAGGAGCTCCTGTGCCTCCTCGACGAGCTGCATGTGCCCGACGGCTACAAGGCCGAGATCATCAGGGGGAGCATCGTCGTGTCGCCGCGGTCGAAGGGGTACTACAACCGCGTCATGCGGTCGGTGTGCAGCCAACTTGAGCCGTCTCTTCCTGAAGGTCACCTCATCGAGCGCGCACCCAACCTGTTTGTGTTCCCCGGTGTCGAGCGGGCATACGGGCCGGACATCCACGCAGCGCACGAGCGGACGTATGACGCCGACAGCAACCATCTGGACGGAGAGGGCCTCTCCTTCGTTGCCGAGCCGACCTCGACCTCGACCCGGGAGGATGACCTCACGGACAAGGTCGAGATGTATGGCAAGTCCGGCGTCCCCGTCTACCTGGTCCTCGACATGCAGCAGATGCAGGCCATCGTCTTCGGGTCTCCGTCCGTGAACGGCTACGAGGTCCGCTTCTCCAAACCATTCGGCGAGTCACTCCAGATTCCCGAGCCCTTCGGCTGCAAGCTCGACACTGATGGCTTTCAGCGGCGTCCCCACGAGAAGGCCGACGACCAGCCCGAGTCCTGACCCACGCGTGGCGCTCCCCACCCCGCCACCCCCGCTCCCCTACAACAACCCCATGTGCCACTACTGCGGTTGCCGCGACATCCCGCTCATCAAAGAGTTCATCGCCGAGCACGAGCGCGTCACCGACGCCGCGGGGGACGCCCTGCGGGCGCTGGAGCGCGGGGAGCTCGGGCGGGCCCGCGAGCTGGTCGGGGTCATGGCACGGGAGCTGGAGGGCCACTGGCGGGGTGAGGAGGACGGGCTGTTCGCGGTGATGCGGGCCGATCCGGAATACGCCGACCACATCGCCGCCCTCGTCGCCGAGCACCGCGAGCTCGCCGCGCTGCTGCCCTCGCTGGACCTCGCCGACGCGGCCGACGTCCGGACGCTGACCGAGGCGGTCCAGGAACTCCACCACCACATCGCCAAGGAGGAGGACGGCCTGTTCCCGGCCTCGCTGACGGCGCTGTCGGGGGAGGAGTGGAACAGGGCGATGACCGCGTGGAGAGAGGCCCACCCCTGACCCCTCCTGACCCACCCCTGACCCGGCCCGGGCTCCCGCGCCATGACCCCGATCAGTCCCCGGGAAGGGTCAGCCCCAGCGCCCCCTCCCACACCGTCCACGTGCGCCTCCGTACCGGCCCCCACACGCCCGAGTCCGCCCGGTACCGGAAGTCCGCCCCCGACACCGTCACCCGCCGCCCACGGGCCAGCAGGGGCGACGCCTCCGCGCCCACCGACACCGGCCGCACCTCCACCGCCGCCGCCCCGGAACCCCCCGGGGACACGGACACCGCCTCCACGGGCTGGTCCAGGTCGACGAGGATCTCCCCGTCCACCTCGACCCGCAGCCGGGAGGGGCCGGTCACGGGGGACGGCTGTGCGGGCCGGAGCGGACGGGCCGGCACCAGGGTCCGGACCAGGGACTGGCAGGTCCGCAGCCAGGGCCGGCCGGCGTCCTCCGGCTCCTCCCGCGGAGCGAGCGGCGGGATCCGCAGCGCGCCCAGGACCACGCCGTCGCTGTCGTCGACCAGCAGATCGAGCCGTCGTTCCGACCCTTCCAGGACCGCCCGCGCCGCCGCCACCGCGCCCATGGGCACGCCCAGGGACCGCGCGACGGTGAGCACCCCGCCCACCGGCACGACCGACAGCACACATCCGGCCAGCTCCCGTCGGCGGTGCAGCAGGGACACCGCCCGCAGCAGCGCCCGGTCGTCGCCGACGACCACCGGCCGCCGCGAACCGCGCCGGGCCAGCACGCGGGCGAACTCCTCCGGGTCGGCCGGCAGACACACCTTCGTCCCGGCCGCACCCGCGCTGAGCACGTCTTTTGCGATACGGACGGATTCCCCGTCCATCCTGCGGGCAACCGGATCGATGACCACCAGCAGCTGATCGGAAGTCGCTGAAGTCGCCACCTCGGTCATGCCTCGCTTCCTCGGGTAGCATCTTTGTGCAAGAGCCCCTTGCGCTATTGCGCCAGGGGCTTCGTCTATTCCGGGGCATCCGGGTCCGACGGGTTCACGGCCGACCACGGCCGTCGGTGGCCGAAGCAGGTCGCCAGGGTACGAGGCACAAGGCCGTGTCGCGTACGCCCCTGACCTTGGACATGCCCCGCCCGGAAGGGGTGTACGCGCGTGCCCGCACTTGTGCTGCTCGGTGCTCAGTGGGGTGACGAAGGCAAGGGGAAGGCCACGGACCTGCTTGGTGGGTCTGTGGACTATGTGGTGCGCTACCAGGGCGGCAACAACGCCGGCCATACGGTAGTCGTGGGCGATCAGAAGTACGCCCTGCACCTCCTCCCTTCCGGAATCCTCACACCTGAATGCACTCCCGTCATCGGCAACGGAGTCGTCATCGACCCGTCGGTCCTGTTCTCCGAGCTGAACGGGCTGAACGAGCGTGGCGTCGACACGTCCAAGCTCCTGATCAGCGGTAACGCTCACGTCATCACGCCTTACAACGTGACCGTGGACAAGGTGACGGAACGCTTCCTCGGGAAGCGGAAGATCGGCACCACCGGACGAGGCATCGGGCCCACCTACGCGGACAAGATCAACCGCGTGGGCATCCGGATCCAGGACCTGTACGACGAGTCGATCCTTACCCAGAAGGTGGAGGCGGCCCTCGACGGCAAGAACCAGCTCCTCACCAAGGTCTTCAACCGCCGCGCCATCGAGGTGGGCCAGGTCGTCGAGGAGCTGCTGTCCTACGCGGACCGGCTGAAGCCGTACGTCGCCGACACGGTCCTGATCCTCAACCAGGCCCTGGAGGACGACAAGGTCGTGCTCTTCGAGGGCGGCCAGGGCACCCTCCTGGACATCGACCACGGCACGTACCCCTTCGTGACGTCGTCCAACCCGACCGCGGGCGGTGCCTGCACCGGCGCCGGTGTCGGCCCGACGAAGATCAGCCGCGTCATCGGCATCCTGAAGGCGTACACGACCCGTGTCGGCTCGGGCCCGTTCCCGACGGAGCTTTTCGACGACGACGGCGACGCGCTGCGCCGCATCGGCGGCGAGCGGGGCGTGACGACCGGCCGTGACCGTCGCTGCGGCTGGTTCGACGCGGTCATCGCCCGCTACGCGACCCGCGTGAACGGCCTGACCGACTTCTTCCTCACCAAGCTCGACGTCCTCACCGGCTGGGAGCAGATCCCGGTCTGTGTGGCCTACGAGATCGACGGCAAGCGCGTCGAGGAGCTCCCGTACTCCCAGACCGACTTCCACCACGCGAAGCCGATCTACGAGACCCTCCCCGGCTGGTCCGAGGACATCACCAAGGCCAAGTCCTTCTCCGACCTCCCCAAGAACGCCCAGGACTACGTCAAGGCGCTCGAGGAGATGTCCGGCGCCCCGATCTCCGCGATCGGCGTGGGCCCGGGCCGGGACGAGACGATCGAGATCAACTCGTTCATCTAGGCGCGGCACACATGGGCCGGTCAAGGATTTCCTTGACCGGCCCATGGCCTTTTCCTGGTTCCGCCTGGAAGCGGGGGAACGCAACTATCTACGCGGGTAGTTGTACCCCTCCTCCCTCTCCAGTCCCAGGAGCTCCGTATGCCCGTCAGTCCCATGAACCGACGTGAGTTCGTGCAGAAGTCGGCCGTCACCGGTGCGGCCGTGGCCGTCGCGGGAGCGGCCGCGGCGCCTGCCGCACAGGCCGCCGAGCACAAGCCCGCCACCAGGGCGCCCAAGACCTGGTCGTTCTCCGTCCTCGGCACCACCGACCTGCACAGCCATGTCTTCGACTGGGACTACTACAAGGACGCGGCCTACAGCGACGCCAAGGGCAACTCCGTCGGCGTCGCACGGGTCGCCACGCTCATCAAGCAGCAGCGCGAGGCCAAGGGCGAGGAGCGGGTGCTGCTGGTCGACGCCGGCGACATCATCCAGGGCACCTCGCTCGCGTACTACTTCGCGCGCGTGCAGCCCATCACCGGCAAGGGCGTCAAGCATCCGATGGCCGTCGCCATGAACCACATGCGCTACGACGCCGCCGCCCTCGGCAACCACGAGTTCAACTACGGCATCGAGACGCTGCGCAGGTTCGAGAGCCAGTGTCACTTCCCGCTGCTCGGCGCCAACGCGCTGGACGCCAAGACCCTGCGGCCCGCCTTCGCGCCGTACACCGTGAAGCGGATCTGTGTGCCGGGCGCCCCCGACATCAAGGTCGGCATCCTCGGCCTCACCAACCCGGGCATCGCGCTGTGGGACAAGGACAACGTCAGCGGGAAGATGGTCTTCCCGGGGCTGGTCGAGCAGGCCAAGAAGTATGTGCCGCGGCTGCGGGCGCTCGGCTGTGACGTGGTCTTCCTGACCGACCACTCGGGCCTCGACGGGTCGACGTCCTACGGCGACGCGCTCCCGTACGTCGAGAACGCCTCCAACCTCGTCGCCGAGCAGGTCCCGGGCATCGACGCGATCCTGGTCGGCCACACCCACGTCGAGGTGCCCTCGTACACCGTGAAGAACGCCGAGACCGGCGAGGAGGTGCTGCTGTCGGAGCCGTACTGCTGGGGCTACCGGCTGAGCGTCTTCGACTTCGAGGTCGAGCTGGAGCACGGCCGCTGGAAGGTCACCAAGAAGACCGCGCAGACCCTCGACCCCAAGTCCGTGGACGAGGACCCGGAGATCAGGAAGCTCCTCGAGGCCGACCACGAGCTGGTGGTGAAGTACGTCAACACCGCCGTGGGCACCTGCACCGAGGACCTCTCGGCCGCCGAGTCCTGCTGGAAGGACGTCCCCATCATGGACTTCATCCACCAGGTCCAGATGGACACGGTGAAGGCCGGCCTGTCCACGTCCGACGCGGCCCTCCCGCTGATCTCGGTCGCCGCGCCCTTCTCCCGCACCGCCGACATCCCCGCGGGCAGCGTGACCATCAAGGACATCGCCGGGCTCTACATCTACGACAACACCCTGTACGGCAAGAAGCTGACGGGCGCGCAGCTCAAGGACTACCTGGAGTTCGCGGCGAAGTACTACCACCAGGTCCCCGGCGGCACGAAGGTCGACACCGCGACCCTCACCAACGCCAACAGCTTCTGGGACTACATGTACGACACGGCGGCCGGAGTCTCGTACGACATCGACATCGCGGCCGCCGAGGGTTCGCGGATCAAGAACCTGACCTACGGCGGTGCGGCCGTGGCCGACGACCAGGTCTTCGTCGTCGCCGTCAACAACTACCGGGCCAACGGCGGTTCGGGGTACCCGCACATCGCGGACGCGGACATCGCGTACAGCTCGACGAACGAGATCCGCCAGCTGATGATCGACTACGTGACGGCGAAGGGGGCCCTGAACCCGGCGGACTTCGCGGTCACCAACTGGAAGCTGACGCAGGGCGGGACGGCCGTGTTCTAGGGTCCCGGGGTGGACGGGGGGATCATGATCGAGGAGTTCGAGGCGCACCGGGCGCGGCTGCGTGCCGTGGCCTATCGCATGCTCGGGTCGGTCGCCGAGGCCGACGACGCGTTGCAGGACGCGTGGTTGCGGGTCAGCCGGGCGGACACGGGGGACGTGGAGAACCCGGCGGGATGGCTGACGACGGTGGTCGCGCGGGTGTGTCTGAACATGCTGCGCTCGCGTGAGCACCGGCGTGAGGAGCCGCTGGAGCGGGCCGCGGCCGTGACTGTGGCCGACCCCGAGGAGGAGGCGCTGCTCGCCGACTCGGTGGGCCTCGCGCTGCTCGTCGTCCTCGACACCCTCGCCCCGGCGGAACGGCTGGCCTTCGTCCTGCACGACATGTTCCAGGTCCCCTTCGACGAGATCGCCCCGCTGATCGAGAAGACCCCGGCGGCGACACGGCAGTTGGCGAGCCGTGCCCGGCGCCGGGTCAAGGGAGCGCCGGCACCCTCGGCCGACCTGCCGCGGCAGCGCAGGGTGGTCGGCGCGTATCTCGCCGCGACGCGTGGCGGCGACTTCGACGCGCTGCTCGCCCTGCTCCACCCCGACGTGGTCCTGTGCGCCGACCGCGCGGTCCTGCCGACCCCCGAACCGATCCTCGTCTCCGGCGCCCGCCCGGTGGCCGAGGGCGCGATGGCCTCCACGGGCCGGGCGCGGTTCGCGGATCTCGTCCTGGTCGACGGGCAGATCGCCGTGGCGATGCTGGAGGCGGGGCGTCTGCGGGTGCTGCTCCGGTTCACCTTCGACGGCGATCTGATCAGCGAGATCGAGGTGATCGCGGAGCCGGACCGGCTGGCAGGGCTGGAACCGGCCATCGGGCATACGATGTAAAAGTACGCAAACCGGGCGGACGGCGGAAGGTGACTGCGATGCGCGTGATGCTCAAGGCGACGCTGGACACGGACAAGGCGAACGAGGCACTGGCCAGCGGCAAGATGCAGGAACTGCTGGCGGAGACGCTGGAGCACATCAAGCCGGAGGCCGCCTACTTCGGGCCCGAGGGCGGTCGGCGGACCTGTTTCCTCGTCTTCGACATGCAGGACAGCTCGGATCTGCCTCCCATCGGCGAGCCGTTCTTCTCGCACCTCAACGCCCAGGTGGAGGTCTTCCCCATCATGAACAGCGAGGACCTGAAGAAGGGTCTGTCGCAGCTGCGTTGAGCCTCAGCTGAAGATGATCATCGACCCCTGTGCCAGGCTCCGGGTCGCCGCCGCGTGCAGGCCCAGCCACACATGCCGCTCACGGGCGAAGGGGCTGGGGTCGTACGGCGCGGGGACGGCCGGCTCCTCCAGTTCCGTGGGGCCCAGCGGGGGTTGGGGGGCCGCCGGAGGGTTGGCCGGGTCGATGCCGATCGAGGGGGCCACCAGCTCCAGCTCCCGCAGCAGCGTCTGGGAGGAGCCCAAGGGGCCGCCACCGGCCAGGAGTTCGTCATTGGCCAGCGGGTGCGGGAAGTCCACCGGCACATAGGCGCCGGCGTGGTCGTAGTGCCAGACCAGATGGGACTGCTGGGCCGTCGTCTCGAACATCTCCAGCAACTGCTCGTAGTCCCCGCCCAGTTCGTCCACCGGCGTCACCGGCAGACCGCACATCTGGAGGAGATACGCGCGGCGCAGGAAGTGCAGCGCGTCGTAGTCGAAGCCGGCCACCGGGGCGACCTCACCGGACAGGCCCGGCATGTACTGGTACACCGGCACCGGTGGCAGCCCGGCCTCGGCGAGCACCTTGTTGTATTGCGCGAGTTCCTCGGCGAACGGGTTGTCGGGCGTGTGGCACAACACGTCGACGAGCGGTACCAGCCACAGGTCACAGGCCAAAGAAGGCTCCTCGCATAGCACGGTGTAGCGAAGCGGTCAGGGAAGAGTAATCGGTCCGGCGTGCCGTGGCTTCCCCCCGGGCGGGGTCAGCTGCTCTGCTGTACGTCCCATACCCACACCCGCGGGTGGCTCACGTCCGGCGGCTCATCCGCCGGCCATGCGCTCGACCACCGCGAGCGAGTGCGCGTTGTACGCGGCGACGATCTCCCGCGCCGCCGTGGTGTCCCGGTGGACGAGCGCGTCGACCAGCTCGGTGTGCTCGGCCCACAGCTGTCCGCGCAGGTCGGTGAGGCGGCGCAGCTGCTGTACCGCGCACACCCAGGACTGGACGCGCAGCCGGTGCAGGAAGTCGGCGAGGTAGGGGTTGCCGAACACGGCGCTCAACTCACGCCAGAACCGCAGGTCGTAGCCGATCAGAACGGTGAGGTCCCCGGCGAGGGCCGCTCGTTGCGCCTCCTCGCCACGCCGTCGCACCCCGGCGAGGGCGGCGAGGACACGGGAGTTGTCGGGGTCGTGGACGAACCCCTGGTGGCCGCCGTCCAGCGCGTGGAACATGCCGTCGATGACGAGGCTGCGGGCCTCGATGATGCCCCGGTAGTCGGCCGAGGAGTACTCGTGCACGCGGAAACCGCGATGCTGGTCCGCCTCCAGGAGACCTTGAGCGGAGAGGTCGACGAGCGCCTCGCGGACCGGGGTCGCGGAGACCCCGTACTGCTCGGCGATCTCCTTGACCGTGAACTCCTGACCCGGCTGGAGCCGCCCCGCGAGCACCTCGTCGCGAAGCGCGTCGGCGATCTGCTGCCGCAGGGTGCTGCGGGTCACGGCGCCGTTGCCGCTGCTGCCGGGCATGGTCGGCCTCTCCCTGATGGCGGTCGGGTGGGCGTGCTCGTACACGTATGTCTACGAGCACGCCACCTTACGCGTTCGGGTTTTCGGCGTTTACCCGCGTAGCGTGCGTCACAGGGCCTGCGGCTACCGCGTGTGCTCGTCCGCCACGGAGAGCGCCGCGTCCAGCGCCGAGAGGCCTTCCTTCAGCTCGGCCTCGGAGACGTTGCACGGCGGCACGACATGGGTGCGGTTCATGTTGATGAACGGCCAGATCCCGTGCTTCTTGGCGGCGGCGCCGAACGCGGCCATCGGGGCGTTGGCCTCACCGGCCGCGTTGTACGGCACCAGCGGCTCGCGGGTCTCCTTGTTCTTCACCAGGTCCAGCGCCCAGAACATGCCGACACCGCGCACCTCGCCGACCGACGGGTGGCGTTCGGCCAGCTCCCGCAGCGCGGGCTCGACGACCTCGGCACCGAGGCGGGCGGCGTTCTCGACGATGCCCTCCTCCGCCATGACGTTGATGGTCGCGACGGCGGCGGCACAGGCCAGCGGGTGCCCGGAGTACGTCAGACCACCCGGGTACGGCCGCTTGCCGAAGGTCTCCGCGATCTCGCCGGAGATGGCGACACCGCCGAGCGGCACGTATCCGCTGTTCACGCCCTTGGCGAAGGTCATCAGGTCGGGCGTGACATCGAACAGGTCGGCCGCGAACCACTCACCGGTCCGCCCGAACCCGGCCATGACCTCGTCCAGGATGAAGACGATCCCGTACTTGTCGCAGATCTCGCGCACACCGGCGAGGTAGCCGGGCGGCGGGACCATGATCCCGGCGGTGCCGGGGATCGTCTCGAGGATGATCGCGGCGACGGTGGCCGGCCCCTCGAAGGCGATCGTCGTCTCCAGGTGCTCCAGCGCCCGCGCACACTCCTGCTCCTCCGTCTCCGCGTAGAAGCGGGAGCGGTACAGGTACGGCGCCCAGAAGTGGACGACGCCCGCGGAGGCGCTGTCGGAGGCCCAGCGGCGCGGGTCACCGGTGAGGTTGATCGCCTGCTGGGTGCCGCCGTGGTACGAGCGGTAGGCGGCCATCACCTTGGACCGGCCGGTGTGCAGCCGGGCCATGCGCACCGCGTGCTCCACCGCGTCGGCGCCGGCGTTGGTGAAGAAGATCTTGTCCAGTTCGCCGGGCGTCCGCTCGGCGATCAGCCGGGCCGCCTCGGAACGGGCCTCGACGGCGAAGGCGGGCGCGAACGTGGACAGGGTCGCGGCCTGTTCCTGGATCGCGGCGACGACCTTCGGGTGCTGGTAGCCGATGTTGGTGTAGACGAGCCCGCTGGTGAAGTCGAGGTACCGCTTGCCGTCGTAGTCCCAGAAGTACGACCCCTCGGCGCCGGCGACGGCGAGCGGGTCGATGAGCTCCTGCGCGGACCAGGAGTGGAACACATGAGCGCGGTCCGCGGCCTTGACGGCGGCGCCGACCTCGGGGTTTGGCTGAGGGGTCATGCGGGTGAGCGTAAATGTCCGCGATACGGAAGCGGTATCGGCGTCCTGTCTGTGGACGCGGGCTTTCCACGACAGGTTGTCGCGTGAGGGGAGCGGGGCGGGGCGGTTCGTCCCTACTCTCCCAGCCAGGGGCAGGCCCTCCTTCTCCGGCAGCTGAACTCACGGCAGAACACGTCCGCCACCTCGTCCGCGCGCACCCCCGGCCAGTTCCGCCCGACCCGGCTCTCGCGGCTCCCCCGCCGCCCTCCGTACACCGCCCGCGTCGACAGTTTCATCCTGCGCAACAGCAGCGCCGCCACCGTGACCGGCGTTCACGAGTTCACATGCGGTGTGGCGGTGCCGCCGTACTCGGCGGTCCAACTGGTCATGCACCGGCAGATCGTGCAGGAGCCCGGCTGGGGCCTGTTCACCGGCACCGCGGGCGAGGAGATACAGATCCCGTTCATCGTGAACGTGGAGCTCTTCGGCAGCTGTGTCACCCAGGACGTCTGATCGACGGCGGGCCGGACAGGTCGCCCGCCGCTCACAGAAGCGGATCGGTCCTCCCCCAGTGCTGAACGCCTGGGGGGACCCCCATCGGAACCGTAGAACACGCGTCGCTGACCTCCTCGTATGCCCGCACTATCGTGGTCAGTCGCACTGGGGCACGCACGGGGGAGTTCGGGGGAGGGGCTGCGATGGAGAGCCTGGGGGCGGGGAATCCGCAGAGGATCGGGGTATACCGGCTGCTGGCGCGGCTCGGGGCCGGCGGGATGGGGCAGGTGTATCTCGCCAGGTCGGACCGGGGGCGCACCGTCGCCGTCAAGCTGGTGCGCGAGGAACTGGCCGCGCAGGAGGAGTTCCGGGCGCGGTTCCGGCAGGAGGTGCAGGCCGCCCGGCAGGTCGGCGGGTACTGGACCGCGCCCGTCCTCGACGCCGACACCGAGGCCGGCGTGCCCTGGGTCGCCACCGGATATGTCGCCGGGCCCAGCCTCCAGCAGGTCGTCGGGCACGACCACGGGGCACTGCCCGAGCGGTCGGTGAAGATCCTCGCGGCCGGGCTCGCGCACGCGCTCAAGGACATCCACGCCGCCGGGATCGTGCACCGGGATCTCAAGCCGTCCAATGTGCTGGTGACGATCGACGGCCCCCGTGTCATCGACTTCGGCATCGCACGGGCACTGGAGACGGTGACCGACGGGGGGCTGACGCGGACCGGCGCGCTCGTCGGGTCGCCCGGGTTCATGGCGCCCGAGCAGGTGCGGGGCGACCGGATCACGCCGGCCTGCGATGTGTTCTGCCTCGGCTCGATACTCGCGTACGCCGCCACCGGCAAGCTTCCCTTCGGGGCCGGGGGGAGTGGTGTGCACGCCCTGATGTTCCGGATCGCCCAGGAGGAACCCGACCTGGAGGGCGTGCCCGAGGGGGTCGCCGAGCTCGTCCGCGACTGCCTGAAGAAGGACCCGGCGAAACGGCCGACGCTGGACCAGGTGCTGGAGCGGACCGGCGCCGAGGACACGGTGGCCGACGGACGGTCGCGGGACCCGTGGCTGCCGAGCGCGCTGGTGGCACAACTCGGGCGGCATGCGGTGCAGTTGCTGGACGCGGAGGACCCGGAGGGGCCGGGCGCGGAATCCGGTGCGGGTGCGGGCTCCGGCTCGGGCGTGGGCTCCGGCCCTGGCGCGGCCCCCGGGCCCGGCTCTGCTGAAGCCCCGCCCGAACACGCGCCCGCACCCGCCGACGGCACCCCGCCTTCCCCGGGCCGGCCGGGTGGGGGCGCGCCGCTGAACCACCTGCCCACGGTCGTCGCGGGACAGGGCACCCACACTCCCCCACCGGCGCCGACGAGTGGGCCGGGCCAACCACAGCCTCCGTACGGCCCCCCGTCCGCCCGTCCCGGCTACGGAGCCGACCCGCAGACGCCCCCGCCGTACGGCCCCACGCCCGGTCACCCCGCCTACGGCCACCCCCAGCAGCACCCGCAGCACCCCCAGGCCCAGCCCCCGGCGTACGGATACCCCCAACAGCCGCAGGCCCCGGCGTACGCCCTCCCCGCCCAACCCGGCGTCCCTTCGCCGTACAACCCCTACGGTGGCCCCGGCCACCCCCCGCCCGACGGCCCCGGCTTCACCCCGCCTCCCGAACCCCAGC
>NZ_JXTE01000679.1 GCF_000972385.1 Streptomyces sp. WM6386 | reverse complement strand
GTGCAGCGATGCCGGAAGCACGCCCGGACATTATTAAGTTGACAAAGAAAGCCGTCAACACTACGAGCGCAAAGTTGTGCGCCTCGCCTGAGGCGCCGCAAGGTTCGGCTCGCATCCCCGCTGTTGACTTACTTAAGTCACCTACATAAGCATTGCAGTCATCTCATGGCCGTGCCGACGACCACCGAGGAGAGCGCGGATGATCAGGATGACGTTGCACGACGGCTGGAGCGTGCGGGCCGTGGGAGAGCAGGTGACGGACACCCTCGCGAACCGGCAGGTGCCGGCTCAGGTGCCGGGAAGCACCCACCTCGACCTGCTGGCCGCCGGCCTCATCCCGGATCCGT
>NZ_JXTE01000678.1 GCF_000972385.1 Streptomyces sp. WM6386 | reverse complement strand
CGGACGCGCTGGCCGCCGACATCGCGGAGACCCTGGCCGCCGAGATCGGGCTGCGCCCCACCGTGGCCGACCTCGCCGGGGTGGACCCGCGCAAGCTGCCCGAGGCGGGGGCCGCGCTGACCGGCCGTATGCGCGAATACGTGCATCGCTGGGGCGCCGTCGCCCTCACACCCACCCCCTTCTCGCCCGTCGTCGACGGCGAGGTCCTGCCCAGCGCACCATGGGAGGCCCTCGCGGACGGCGCCGCCCGTGACGTGGAGCTGATCGCCGGACACAACAGGGACGAGTACCGCCTCTTCCTCCTGCTCGGCGGGCTGCTCGGCCGGGTGCCGGGCTCGGACGAGTGG
>NZ_JXTE01000677.1 GCF_000972385.1 Streptomyces sp. WM6386 | reverse complement strand
GCCGTCGACTGGTCGCCGTTGATGCAAAGCGCGGAGTACATGCAGCGCGTTCTCCAGAACGCTGAGGCGGAGGGCCGCAAGCCGACGTGGGTCGAGGTACTGCTGAGCGCCCTGATGACCTTCCCTCTGTTGAAGCAGAATGCTGGCATCGAACTGTCGCAATACCCGGCCTACCAGCCGCTCCAGCTCAAGCACAACCTGCCGCTGCTCCCTGGCACGGTCGAGGACGAGGAGCTGGAGAACAAGCTCGACGAGGAGTGAGGGCTGGGTGCAGGCCGCCGCGTTGCTCCGCTTCCTCAACATCGACAGAACGTGGGGCCACCACTTCAACGAAGGCGAATCCCTCCC
>NZ_JXTE01000676.1 GCF_000972385.1 Streptomyces sp. WM6386 | reverse complement strand
CGTGGCCGAGGGCGAGGTCTTCGGGCTGCTCGGGCCCAACGGCGCCGGGAAGACCACGGCGATCCGCTGCATGACCACGCTCCTACCGGTACCGGCGGGGGTGGGCCGGGGTTTTTGGGCCCCCCCCCCCCAGGGCCCGGAGGGGCGGTCGGGTTTCGATTTCCGCCGCCGGCCGTTGGCGGTGCTGATCGGGGCTGCGGCGAAGGTGGCCCACAGTGGCACGGCCGGGGCGGGGGGGGCGGGGTCCCCGACGGGGCGGGCCTGCGCCGCCGGTACCGGTAGGAGCGTGGTCATGCAGCGGATCGCCGTGGTCTTCCCGGCGCCGTTGGGCCCGAGCAG
Organism: Streptomyces sp. WM6386; assembly: GCF_000972385.1. Lineage (GTDB taxonomy): Bacteria > Actinomycetota > Actinomycetes > Streptomycetales > Streptomycetaceae > Streptomyces. The sequence goes on along the minus strand of NZ_JXTE01000676.1, from coordinate 9 downwards.
CCCGAAGAC
>NZ_JXTE01000675.1 GCF_000972385.1 Streptomyces sp. WM6386 | reverse complement strand
GTAGACCCGTCGCCCGTCAGCGGCGGGTGAACGTGTGCATGTGCCGGTGCGGCGGGAAGTCACGGGGCAGGTTGCCCACTTGGCGCCGTTGTCGACGGCATAGGGGACCGCAGCCAGCATCACCGGTGGCAATAGCTCTCCGGCCGCCCGCTGCTGCCCTGAAGCCATGTGGGAACCGGCAGCAATTGGCCTGACGATGTGCCACTCCGCCGCTGTCAGGTCGGAGTCGTAACACGGCACGCTGCCCGGGCTGTCCGCCACGTTGCCGGACCTGTGCGCGGGGCAGTCACATGCCATGGTGACGTCGCGTTGGATTCTGCGGGCGGCGAGCATCAAAGGCTGCGGCCC
>NZ_JXTE01000674.1 GCF_000972385.1 Streptomyces sp. WM6386 | reverse complement strand
CGCCTCCGGAGACTTCAACCCGCTGCACACCGACGAGAGGTTCGCCTTCGAGGCCGCGGGATATCCCGGGGTCTTCGCCCACGGCATGCTGACGATGGGCATGACAGGCCGGGTCCTCACCGACTGGGTCGGCCCCGAGGCGCTGCTGCGCTACGGCGTGCGCTTCAAGGCCCAGGTCTGGCCCGGGGACACCCTGATCGCCACGGCCACCGTGGACTCGATCGAGGACACGCCGGCCGGCCCGGTCGCCCACTTCTCCCTGCGCACGGTCAACCAGGACGGCGTCGAGGTGGTCCCCGGCACCGCGGCGGCCCGCCTGGAGCCCTGACCCGGTGGGCGCCGTACGGG
>NZ_JXTE01000673.1 GCF_000972385.1 Streptomyces sp. WM6386 | reverse complement strand
CCCGAGGGTGTTCCGGTGGCTCCGCCGATCATGCCGGGCTGGGACGGTTTCCCGGTCCGGGAGGCGCTCAGTCAGGAGCTGGGCTGCCCGGTCATGGTCGACAACGACGTGAACCTGATGGCGATGGGGGAGCAGCACGCGGGCGTCGCGCGTTCCGTGGGCGACTTCCTCTGCGTCAAGATCGGCACCGGTATCGGGTGCGGCATCGTCGTGGGCGGTGAGGTCCATCGCGGTGCGACGGGCAGCGCGGGCGACATCGGGCACATCCAGGCCGTGCCCGACGGCCGTCCCTGCGCCTGCGGCAACCGGGGCTGCCTGGAAGCCCACTTCAGCGGGGCCGCGTTGGCC
>NZ_JXTE01000672.1 GCF_000972385.1 Streptomyces sp. WM6386 | reverse complement strand
CTGGCCGAGGAGAAGGGGGTGGCGCTGTTCACGGCCTATCACCGCCGATACAACACCAACGTCCTGGACCTGCTGGGCTCGCTGCCCGCGGACGTGCCGGTGGAGCGGCTCACCGTGCGCTACTGGGAGAAGATCGAGGAGCACGTCGGCAAGGACCGCTGGTATCTCGACCCGGCGCGCTGCGGTGGCGGCTGTGTGGCGGACAACGGCCCCAACGCCTTCGACGTGGTGCACCTGTTCCTCGGCGACGACGTGGCCTTCAAGGAGGCCAGCGTGGGCCGTGACCGGCAGGGCATCGACCGGCTGGCGGTGATCCCCCTTCAGGACACCGAGGGTGTCACGGCCGTG
>NZ_JXTE01000671.1 GCF_000972385.1 Streptomyces sp. WM6386 | reverse complement strand
AGCCCGACGAGCGCACGGGTCTGCGACGCCTGTACGTGGCTCTCACCCGAGCGGTCTCGGGGCTGATCGTGACGCACGCGGCGCCGCTGCCGCGCGAGCTCGTCATGTGACGCCGGGTCGCGGGGTGCGGCTTGCGGTGCGTTGCCGGGTGCGGGTGCGGGTGCGAGTGCGGGTGCGAGTGCGGGTGCGAGTGCGGGTGCGAGTGCGGGTGCGTGGGGGCTGGTCGCGCAGTTCCCCGCGCCCCTGGGTGGGTGCCGGCAGCGCCCGTTCGACAGTTCCCCGCGCCCCTGAGTCGGTGCCGGCAGCGCCCGTTCGACAGTTCCCCGCGCCCCTGAGTCGGTGCCGGCAG
>NZ_JXTE01000670.1 GCF_000972385.1 Streptomyces sp. WM6386 | reverse complement strand
GACGTCGATGGTGTGCGTGCCGATCCGCGCGGCCCGCAGCTGCGGCACACCCGGCGCCGTGTCGGCCGCGGCGGACAGGTGGTGGGCAAGGGGGGGCAGGGCAAGGTCCAGACGGACGGCGCCGCCCGCCTCGGCGGCGGCCGCCAGCTGGGCCTCGGCCGTGGACTTTTCCGGCGCGATGGCGATCTTCTCGCCGGGCCTGCGGCGGCGCCGCTGCAGCGTCCTGCGCAGGGCCAGTGCCCCGGTGACGGCGGCCGCCAGCAGTGCGCCGGCGCCCAGCACGACGCGCAGGCTCAGCGAACTGTCTGCCGGAGCCGACTCGGCCGTGGGCGCCGCGGTCGGGGCCGCCG
>NZ_JXTE01000067.1 GCF_000972385.1 Streptomyces sp. WM6386 | reverse complement strand
CGGTGGTGGGGGCGGCCGAGGCCGTGCTGGGGGACGCGGCGGGCTTCTTGGCGGGGAGCGCCTTGTCCGTGGCGATGGCGGAGCAGGCGGTCGTGGCGAGGAGGGCGGCCAGCGGAAGGGCGAGGAGAGGGCGGCTCATGTGTCCACGGGAGCACCGCGGGTGAGGGGCCACCAGCGCGGCGGGCCGGATGGGGTACGGGCGTTGGTGCCGGGGAGTGGAAAACCCCTGGCGCCCGTTGGCTCCCCACCGCTACCGTCGACCCCATGAAGCGCGCCAATCCGTCTGCCACGACGACGCCGGACCACGTCCCGGCGCGCTGACCCATGAGCTGACGCGAACCCCGGGGCGAGTGCCCCGGGGTTCTTCGCTGTCCGGCGGCTCTCGCCCTCTCACCGAGAGGAAACCGCCATGTCCGACCACCGCCGCCTCGGCCGAGAGCTCGACCTGTTCGACACCGACCCCCTGATGGGCGCGGGGCTGCCGTACTGGCTCCCGGACGGGGCCGTCGTACGCCACACCCTGGAGGAGTACGTCCGTGAGGCCGAGCGGGTCGGCGGCTACCGGCATGTGTACTCGCCCGTACTGGGCAAACGGGAGCTGTACGAGATCTCCGGGCACTGGGACCACTACAGCGAGGACATGTTCCCGCCCATGGAGCTGGGCAGCGAGCAGGTCGTGCTGCGACCCAGCCTCTGTCCCCACCACGCCCTCATCTACCGATCCCGCTCGCACAGTTACCGTGAACTCCCCCTCCGCATGGCCGAGTTGGGCGGCATGTACCGCTCCGAGCTGTCCGGTGTGCTCGGCGGGCTGACCCGGGTCCGGGCCATCCAGCTCAACGACGCCCATATCTTCTGCACCCTGGAGCAGGCCGTCGACGAGGCCCGCGCCGCCCTCGACCTGATCCGCCGCGCCTACGCCGACCTCGGCATCCGGGCCGCCCGGTACCGGCTGTCGCTGCCCGGGGAGGGCAACAAGTACGTGGCGGATCCGGACCTGTGGAGGCGGGCCACCGCCCTGCTGGAGCAGGTCCTGGACGGGGTCGAGTACGAGGCGGTGGAGGGCGAGGCGGCCTTCTACGGCCCGAAGATCGACGTGCAGATCACCGACCGCGCCGGCCGCGAGTCCACCCTCTCCACCGTGCAGATCGACTTCCACCAGCCCGAACGCTTCGACCTGCACTACATCGGCGCCGACGGGGCCAAGCACCGGCCGGTCATGGTGCACCGCAGCATCATCGGCAGTGTGGAACGGGCGGTCGCGCATCTCATCGAGGAGCACAACGGGGCGTTCCCGGCCTGGCTGGCACCGGTGCAACTGGTCGTGCTGCCCGTGTCGGAGGAGCAGTACGACCAGGCGCAGCAGGTCGTACGCCGCGCACTGGACCTCGGACTGCGGGCCGAACTCGCCGGTCCCGAGCACGGCACCCTCGGCGCCCGCATCCGTGCGGCACGGCTCGCGCCGTACGTCGCGGTGATCGGCGCACGGGAGGCCGACGGTGACCTGAGTGCCGTACGGCTGCGGGACGGACGCCGGCCGGGAGCCGTACCGGTGGAGGAGTTGCTGCACCGGGTCCGGTCGGTCGTCCAGGCGCGCGGGGCCGAACTGTGGGCCGCTGCGTAAGGTCGGTCCCGACGGAAGGAGTCCCCTGTGACCGCCCAGCCCATTCCCGTGATCATCGACTGCGACACCGGTGTCGACGACGCCCTGGCCCTGTTGTTCGCCGTACGCCATCCCGGTCTCGACGTGCGGGCGATCACCTGCGTGGCCGGGAACACCGACGTCGACGGTGTCGTACGCAACACCCTGACCGTCCTGGAGCAGGCCGGGGCCGGTGACATCCCCGTCGCGCGGGGCGCCGAGCGGCCGTTGGTCGAGCCGGCCCGGTCGGCGAAGCATGTGCACGGACAGGACGGGATGGGCGACCTCGGGCTCCCCGCGCCGACCCGGCGGGCGGTGGACGTGGACGCGGTGACGCTGCTGCGGCGGGAGATCCTGGCGTCGCCGCGGCCTGTGACGCTGATTCCGACGGCACCGCTGACGAACATCGCGCTGCTGCTGCGGACGCATCCCGAGGTGGTGCGGAACATCGAGCGGATCGTGTTCATGGGCGGGGCGGTGACCACGGGGAACGCGACGCCGGTCGCCGAGTTCAACGTCTGGCACGACCCGGAGGCGGCGGCGGTGCTGCTGACCGCGGGGGTGCCGATCACCATGTACGGGCTCGATGTGTTCAAGCGGGTGCTGGTGCCGGCGGCGGATGTGCAGCGGCTGCGGGCGAGTTCGGAGCCGCGGCTGCGGATGGCGGGGGAACTGCTGGCCCACCGTGATCCGGCGACGTCCGGGGATCCCACGCCGACGGGCGGGCTGGGAGACGCGGGGGCGGTGTGTGCGGTGGTGGATCCGGGGGGTCTGAGCACTGAGCTGCTGCCGGTCGAGGTGAGTCTGGCGCCGGGGGCGACTCGGGGGCAGACGATCGTCGACCGGCGGCCGCGGCCGGGGGAGGCCGAGATTCACGAGGGTGAGCGCGAATTGGCCCTGGTGGATGTGGGGTTGGACGTGGATGTGGAGCGGTACGTGAAGTTGTGGCTCTCGGTGGTGGAGGGCGACTAGGTGGTGACTTGGCTGCGGGCCGGCGGGGGCTGGTGGTGCAGTTCCCCGCGCCCCTGAAGGGGCGCGGGTCACCGCCGTTTCGTACCGCTACTACGCGCGCGTCGCCTTACGACGGCGCGTCGCCAGGACGATGCCCGCGCCGCCGGCCAGCAGGGCGGCCGCGCCGATGGCGATCGGGCCGGTCGCGCTGGAGCCGCCGGTCTCGGCGAGGTCGTCGTCGCCGCCGTTCGGGGTGGCCGCGGGGGCCGTGGTGGACGCCGAGGCGGACGGGGTGTCCGTCGACGGGGTCTCGGAGGCCGGAGGCGTGGACTCGGAGGCCGGGGGAGTGGACTCGGAGGCCGGCGGGGTCGACTCGGACGCCGGGGGAGTCGACTCGGCGGGCGGGGTCGCCGGAGGCGTGGTCTGTGTCGTCGAGCAGTCCTTCGTGCCGCCGTTCCAGGCCGCGATCAGCTTGTCCTTGATGACCGGGCGGTCCGGACCCTTGGGCAGCTCACCGTGGGTGAAGCCGTCGCCCGCGTCGAGGTTGCCGTCGAACTTCGTGGCGCCCCGGTAGAGGTCGATCTGCGCGTAGCAGCCGGCGTCGGGCACCGCGATGTCGAGGGAGTCGGTCTGGCCCTGCTTGGCGGTCACCGTGTCGAAGTCGACGAAGATCTGCTCGCCGGAGGTCGCGAAGGTCGGACCGTGGGCGATGTAGGAGGCCAGCGAGGCCGTGCAGGTGGCCGCGTCCTGAGCCGCGCGGACCTTGATGTGGACCTTGCCGTCCTCGGTCGGCTTCAGGTTCTGGTCGTCGACCTTGACCGAGTCGAAGAAGCTGACCCCGTCCAGGGAGAACTGGCAGCGGTCGGTCCCGGTCTCCGTACCCGCGCCCGTGCCGGGCTTGTAGGTACCGCCGTGGTTCCAGCCGTCGCCGCCGGGCCCGGTGGCCCAGGCGGCGGATGCGCCCGAGGCGCAGAGGGCGAGCGTCGCGGCGCCCGTCCCCAGCAGGCGGCGCACAGTGACACGTCTCGCTATGGACATGCGTATCCCATCAGGGTGGAGTGATCCGAAAACGCCGAGGGCACAGAAAAGCACTCGGCAACACTGGGCTCATTGGTCACATGCGCCACAGCTGCGGACAGCTTGGATCTCGCCGCCGAACAGTGTCAACCTGCGGGAATACAAGGTCGGTTCCTTGGCCATCACAATTCCGCCACACAAGGAACAGGGTGCTCCGCACAGCCGGGAGGTTCGTCCCTCCACAGGTGTGGACAGATTCCCCTTTGTTCGTCTTTGCCGTAGGCACAGAGCACCCAGGAGATCGTGTGACCCCCGACCTCTCGTCCAGGGACCCGAACTGGTGGCGGCAGGCTGTCGTCTACCAGGTCTACCCCCGAAGCTTCGGCGATGCCGACGGCGACGGGCTCGGTGACATCAGAGGCGTCACCGAGCGGCTCACGCATCTGAGCGGCCTCGGCGTCGACGCCCTGTGGCTGAGCCCCTTCTATCCGTCCGAGCTGGCCGACGGCGGCTACGACGTCGCCGACTACCGGGACGTCGACCCGCGCCTGGGCACCCTCGACGACTTCGACGCCATGGTCGCCGAGGCCCACCGCCTCGGACTGAAGGTCATCGTCGACCTCGTCCCCAACCACAGCTCCCACCAGCACGTATGGTTCCAGGAGGCGCTCGCCGCCGGGCCCGGCTCGGCCGCCCGCGAGCGGTATGTCTTCCGGGACGGGCGGGGTGCGCACGGGGAACTGCCGCCCACCGACTGGCAGTCCGTGTTCGGCGGCAGTGCGTGGCAGCGGGTGCCGGACGGGCAGTGGTATCTGCACCTGTTCACACCCGAGCAGCCCGACTTCAACTGGGACCACGACGAGGTCCGCGCCGACTTCCGCACCACCCTGTGCTTCTGGTCCGACCGGGGCGTCGACGGCTTCCGCGTCGACGTGGCCCACGCCCTGGCCAAGGACCTCGCCGAGCCGCTGCGCGACCTCGGGGCACCCGAACTGAGCGGCGAGGGGGCGCTGACCGAGTTCGCGCCCGGCACCCACCCCTTCTTCGACCGCGACGAGGTCCACGAGATCTACCGCGACTGGCGGGGGGTCTTCGACTCCTACCGCCCGCCCCGCATGGCGGTCGCCGAGGCCTGGGTCCCGAGCGCGGCCCGGCGCGCGCAGTACGCCCGCCCCGAGGAGCTCGGCCAGGCCTTCAACTTCGCCTATCTGCTCGCGGGCTGGGACGCGACGGAACTGCGCCAGGTCATCGTCGACTCCCTCGCCGGTGCCCGCGAGGCGGGGGCCTCGGCCACCTGGGTGCTCTCCAACCACGACGTCGTACGCCACGCCTCCCGCCTGATGCTCCCGCCGGGCACGGACGAGAACGCCTGGCTGCTCTCCGGCGGCCACGCATCCCAGGTCGACGCCTCCAAGGGGCTGGGCCGTGCGCGCGCCGCCACGCTTCTCATGCTGGCGCTGCCCGGATCCTCGTACGTCTACCAGGGCGAGGAACTCGGTCTGCCCGAGGTCGCCGATCTGCCCGTCGAGGTGCTCCAGGACCCCATCTGGGAGCAGACGGGACGCGTCCGCAAGGGCCGTGACGGCTGCCGGGTGCCGCTGCCGTGGACGCGGACCGGGCCGTCGTACGGCTTCGGCGCGGGCGGGGCCTGGCTGCCGCAGCCGGAGAGCTTCGCGCAGTACGCCGTCGAGGCGCAGGACGGCAGCGAGGGCTCCACCCTGGAGCTGTATCGCACGGCCCTGAAGCTGCGCCGCAAACTGCTCGAGGGAGAGGCGCTGACCTGGACGGACGGGGCCGCCGACGGGGTGCTGGACTTCGTACGGCACGACGGGTGGCGGTGTGTGGCCAATCTGTCCCCGGCGGCGGTGGAGCTGCCGCCGGGTGAAGTGCTGCTCGCCAGCGGCCCGTTGGAGGACGGGCTGCTGGCACCGGACACGACCGTCTGGCTCGCCTAGTCACCCGATGGTGGGACTCGGGCTGGCGCCGCCGTTCGGGGTGCCGCCCGACTGTTCGCCCGGGATCGCGATCGGCGTGGACGTCGGGTTCGCCGGCGGGCTGAGCACGACCATCGGCTCACCGGGCTGCGGCGCCGGCGGGGTCAGGTCGTCGGTGGGCAGCTTGGGTGGGGTGGTCTGCTGGAAGAGGGCCTGGTCGAAGTTGACGAAGCCGGTCTTCTCCATGACCGTGATGTGGTCCAGGACCGTGTTGTTGGCCATGTCGGCCAGCGAGCGCACCAGCGAGTTCTTCGTGGTGGAGCGGATCTTGGCGATCGTGTTGAAGATCGAACCGTGGGTCGTGCGCAGGATGTTGGCGAAGGTCGAGTCGAACTCCCGCCCGTTGGCGGTCTGGATCTGGTTCACGAAGGCCACCTGCTGCGGGCTCGCCACGTTCGGCAGGGTGACATTGAGCATCGGGGCGATCTTGCGGCAGGCGGCGTCCAGGGCCGCGTGACCGTCCAGAAGATGCCGTCCCGCTTCCTTGACCTCCTCGGTCGTCCCCTTCTGCAGGGCGACGTTGCCCAGCGGGTACTCCCACAGGCCCGCCGCCCGGACCTTGACCACGAAGTCCCGGTCCTGCTCGGTCAACGGCCCCCACTGGGTCTGGGCGATGACGCGGTCCTGGGCGGTGGACACCTTGTCGAAGCCGAGCATCGCGGGATAGGCGAGCGCGACCAGGGTCAGGCTGAGCGCACCGCCCACGAAGAGCGTTCCCGTGGCATTCCGCGAAAAGCGCACCGTGGCTCCTGTTCCGATCGGGGTTGTTCGGCCCTGTAATACGGATGAGGAGCCACGGGTGTTCATGACGCGTACGTCACTTCGTCGGTCACTCGGTCGCGTGTCGAAGTCTCACGCCATCCAGAAGAAGACCGCCGTCATCCGCTTCTCCTCCAGGGTGGCGCCGCAGTACCCGGTCGCGCTGTGCACCAGGTTGGCGCTGTAGAGCAGCAGCCGGTTGTACCGGTGCGGCACGCGTACGTCCTCCTCGAAGGCGTCCGGTGCCACGAACCGGGTGCCGAGCGCGTCGACGAGGTTGTTGTGCGGGGCTTGGACGACGTTGCCGCCGAGGCGGCCGCCGGGCAGGGACTGGCGGTAGAAGCTGGTCCCGCAGTCCTTGGGGACGCCGGGGTTGAGGTAGAGCACCGCCGCGTACCGGCACAGGTTGCGCGAGTCGGTGTGCGGGCGGGGTGTGCTCTCGCCCTCGCCGACCACCTGGACGCAGTTGTGGTTGAGGGTGCCGCCGCCGGGTGTGCGCTGGACCCACAGCTCCTTGGCGCCGGTGGCCTGCCGCACCAGCCGCTCGACCCGGGCCAGTTCGTCCGGTTCGAGGCCCGGCATGGCCCGCAGCCCCGGCCACGCCTCCGGCTTGTGCGGGTAGCCCTCGACCCAGTCGTCCTTGGCCAGACATCGCTCCCGTACGGCGTCCGCGTCGGGCAGGACGTCGTCCAGGACCCAGTAGTCGCGCCCCTTGGTGGGCTTGCGGTAGGGGAGCACGGGCAGGGTGGCAGGGGGGTGTGGGGGCATGCGCCGAATCTAGGGGCGGGCCTTCTTTCGACTCTCCCGCAAAGGGGTCTGGACTCTCCCGCGAAGTGGTCAACGTTCCGTCAACCAGCGCACGGAATACGGGATATCACGCGGGCAATTGTCCGCATTCCGAACCCCAAGCGTCAGTAATGTGCGAGTAACGCCCGCTGCCTAAGGTCACTCGCATCGGCCCCGTTCCGACACATTGGCCACGAGCAGGGCCGAGTCTTTACCCCTCGGGACGGGAGCCGCCGTATCCCTCCTGTGGGGGGTAGGGATACACGCCGGGAGCCCCGTGAGACCGATGAGGTCACCAACCGCGGGGCCTCCGGTGATCCGTCCGGACGTTTCATATGTCTGGACATTTTGTTTGTCCGGTCATATTCCGGTCAAAACAGGAAACCGGGCTAGAGTGCGGCCCTCATGAGCAGCAGAAACGCAGAAACGGCGGACGGTGCCGTGCGCCGGCCGGCGCCGCCCGTCCTGCGGCTGTATCTGCTCGGCGGCTTCCGCACCGAACGCACGGACGGGGCCCCCGTCGCCGATCGCTGGCCGCGCCCCAGCTCCCGGCGCCTCGTCGAACTGCTGGCCGTCTCCCCCGGCCGGGTCAGGCACCGCGAGGAGATCATCGAGATGTGCTGGCCCGACACGGCCGGCACCCCCGCCGCCCTCGGCAGCCTCCGCGTCGCCCTGCACGCCGCCCGCCGCGCCCTGGAGCCGGAGCTGACGGCCCGCACGCCCTCCTCGTACCTGGTCGGCGAGGGTGCGCTGCTCCGGCTGGCACCCGGGACGGTGTGGATCGACGCCGACGAGGCCGAGACCCTCGCCGAGCGGGCCCTGCGCACCGCGACCACCGCCCACCTGGCCGCCGCCCTCGAAGCCTTCACCGGCGAACTGCTCCCCGAGCACCGCTACACCCCGTGGGTGGAGGCGCGGCGCGAGCGGCTCGACGCGCTGCGCGACTCCGTACGGCTCACCCTCGCCGAGGCGTACCTGGCGGACGGCGAGACGGAACGGGCCGCGGCCACCGCCCGCCGGATCCTCGCCGACAGCGCCGCCGAGGAACGCGCCCACCGGGTCCTGATCGGCGCCTACCTCCGCCAGGGCATGCGGCGCCGCGCCCTCGCCCAGTACCACCAGTGCCGGCGCGCGCTGGACGCCGAGTGGGGCATCCGGCCGGGTCCCGAGACCGAGACGCTGCACCGCGCGGCGCTGGCCACGTCCACGACGGTCCTACGACGTCCCGCTGCCGCCGCTCCGACACCGCCGCCGGCCGTGATCGACACCCTCGCGGCCTCGCCCTTCGTCGGCCGCCACGCCGAACTGGAACGCCTTCTCGACCCCACCCGCCCCGCCCTGTCCGTGGTCGGCGGCGAGGCGGGCATCGGCAAGACCCGGCTGGCCGCGGAGGCGGCACGGCGGGCCGCGGCGGACGGGGCGGCCGTGCTGTGGGGCGCGAGCCACGGCACGGCGGAGCAGGCGCCGTACGGCCTGTTCGTGGAGGCCCTGGAGGGCTGGCTGGCCGGCCGTCCGGCGGCCGAACGGGCCCGGGCGGGCGCGGAGTACCCCGAGCTGGCGGCGCTGCTGCCGTCGCTGGGCCAGATCGGCCCGGCGTCGGGGCCCGGCGGCGGCCCCGAGTACGAGCGCGAGCGGATCTTCGCCGCCGTCTTCGGCCTGCTGGCCTCGGCGGCGGCTCCGGGCGGTGTGCTGGTGGTGCTGGACGACGTCCATACGGCCGACACGGCGTCGCTGCACCTGCTGAGCCGTCTGGCCCGCCGCACCCAGGTGCCCGCGAACGTGCGCTTCCTGGCCACGTACCGCCCCGAGGACCTCCCCGAGCCCGACCCGCGCCGCACCCTCCTCGACGGCCTCGTGCGCCAGGGAGCGGCCCACCGGCTCCACCTGTCCCGCCTGGACCGCACGGACTGTCTGACGCTGGCGGCGGACGCGATGAGCGGCGACGGCGACTCCACGACCCTGGAACGCGTCTGGGAGCTCTCCCTGGGCCACCCCCTGTTCGCCGTGGAACTGGCCAAGGCGACGTCCGGGATGTCCGGGTACGAGGACCTGGCCCCTCCGGAGGGCGTCCGCCTCCTCGTCGCCGAACGCCTGTCCCGCCTCAGCCCGGCCGCCTGCCGGGTCATCGAGGCGGTGGCGATGGCGTGCGGCGGGGTCGCGGCGCTGACGGAGGTGCAGGAGGTCGCGGGTGCCACGGCGGAAGTCGCCGACGGCATCGACGCCGCGCTCGCCGCCGCCGTACTGGAGGAACGGGCCGTACCGACGGACGGGCGGACCGTGCCCGGCCTGGGCTTCAGGCATCCGCTCATCCGGCTGGTGTGCCGCGAGCGCCTCTCGGTCGCGCGGCGCCGCCGGCTGCACGCCGCGTACGCCGAGTTGCTGCTGCGCCGACGTCCCGGCGCGGTGGACGCCGTGGCCGCACATCTCACGGGCGCCGACGATCCGCGCGCCGCCGACCATCTGTACCTCGCGGCGCGCCGGGCCGCGGCCGTCGGCGCCGACGACACCGCCGACCACTACTACGGCGAACTGACCGCCCGCCTCGACGCGGTCGCCGTCGAGGCCGCCCGCGTCCGCCTCGACCACGCCGCCGTACTGCGCCGCATGGCCCGCCACGAGGACGCGGCGCGGGTCCTGCGGGAGGCGCTGACGGATCTGCGAAGGCACGGCAGCGCGGCGGAACAGGTGCGGGTGGCCGCCCGGTTGGCGGAGACGCTGGCCAGGACGGGAGAGGCGGAGAAAGGTTTCTCCCTGCTGGACACGTACCTCCCGAGCGAGGAGATGCCGGCGCAGACGGTCGCGGCACACTGGATGGCGCGCGGGGTGCTGTGTTTCGTGACGGGCGACTACGAGGGTTCGTTGAGGGCGGCACGTACGGCAGAACAGAGCGCCGGTGAGTGTGACGCCCCTAGGGGCGCGGGGCCGTATCGACATGCGGCTCCGCCGCGGGGCGCGACCAGCCACAACGCACCCGCACCCGCCAACGGCGAGAACACCCCCCACGGTCTGCGAGCCCGTGCACTGGCCCTGCAGTCCACATCACTCGCCCTCACCGGAAGGCTCCCCCAGGCCCGCGCGGCAGCGGACGCCGCCCTCCAGCACGCCGAGGCACACGGCGACCCCCGCCTCCTCGCGACGGTCCTCTCGATCCTGCGCGAACACGCCCGCCGTTCCGGCCGCCTCCACGAGGCCCTGGCCACCGGAACCCGAGCCCTCGACCTCGCCGACCGATGCGGAGACTGGGAGGCCGCCGCCTTCGAGAAGGCCAACCTCGCCGAAGTGCACCTCCTCCTGGGCGAGCTCGAAAGGGCCGCCGCCCTCGCCTCCGACGCCGTCGCGGAGGCTGAGGCCCGCCCCGGCACCGCCCTGCCGTACGCCCTCGCCGCCCTCGCCCGCGTCCAGTTGCGCGGCGGCCCCCGCCCCACGCTCCCCGACCCCCGGGAACTGCTGACCCGCGCGGCCCACTGTGTGTCCCGCCGCCCCGACCACCAGGCCGAGTACGAAGTACGCACTGCCCAGGCCGAGTTGGCGCTCCGCGATGTCCGCCCCGACCGTGCCCTCGTCCTGCTGGCCACCGTGTCCGGCACCGGCGTCCCCGTCATCGCCGCCTGGGCCCACCTCACGGCGGGCGATCCCGCGCGCGCCGCCCGGCTCGCCGCACAGGAGGCCGTACGGGCCGCCGGGGCGGGCGAGGCGGTCACCGAGTGCGAGGCCCGTACCGCGCAGGCGACGGCGCTGGCGGTGCTGGGCCGCACGGACGAGGCCGGGCGGTGTGCGGCGCGGGTGCGTGAACTCGCCACGGCCCTGCCCTATCCGACGGTGCTGCGCAGGGTGTCCCACGCGAACCCGTCGTGACCCGTCACCGCGTGGCGGACCCGACCGTGACGTTCTTCTGCTCGCTCACCGCGCTGACCCCGTTGAGGGAAGCGGTCGCCTGGAGCCGTCCCGGACCGGCGGGAAGCGGCAGCGCGGGCCGGCAGGACCACTTGCCGCCGGCGCCGGCCGTCGTGGTGCACACCTCGGCCCCCGGCTCCGGCCCCTGCCCCGTCACCCCCTCGTCCTCCGCGTCCTCGTGCCGCACGGTCACCTGCGCCCCCGGATACGCGGTCCCGGCCATCTCCGGCCGCGCGCCGAGCGCCACCCCGGACTCGGGCCGGGCCAGCGTCGGTTCGGGCAGGCCGACGATCACCGTGCAGGTTCCGTGGTCCTTGCGGGTGCCGCGCGCGTCCGTGAGCCGCATCGCGCAGCCGGTCAGACGGGTGCCGGGCACCGCGTCGGCCGGTACGGCGAGGACGAAGGGGAAGGTCCGCTCCTGCCAGGCGCTGCCGTTCGCGGTGCCCGTGTAGGTGTACGTGGCGCTGTCGCCGTCGGTGTCGACCGCGCCGCGGTAGCCGTGGGCGTCGAGGGGGGTGTCGGTGACCTCGGTGCCCTCGGGGGCGGTGAACGTCAGTCGTGACCCCGCGCCGAGGGCGGGGCCGGTGTATCCGGCGGCCTCCACGATGCCCTCGCGACCGGGCACGATGCTGACGGTGGCCCAGAGGTCACGGCCGCCGTGCGCGGAGGCGGGCGTCCAGGCCGATGTGATCAGGGTGAGTGCGGTGATACCCAGGGCGGCTGTCTTCCGGCTCATTCCTTGATTCTGACGGGGCGTCGGGTGTGAGGGCCTGCGCTGCGCGTCCGTACGGGTTGCGGCTGACGAACCCGCACCCCCGGACACCCGTCAGTAGCGGACCGCCCTGTCCACCTCCGCCTTCACCTCACCGGACAGATCGCGGTTGCTGCGGGCCGTCGCCTTCCCGGACCTGCCCGCCGCCACGTCGGAGACGGTCACCGCGACCGCGTCGAGGAAGTTGCCGTCGCCGTCGGTGAAGTTCACCTGCACCAGGAAGGACTTCTGCGAGCCGCCGGTGTTGGTCGCGCTCACCTCGGCCTCGGCGCGCCCGCCGGAGGTGGTGACCTTGCCGAGCTTCACGTCGTCCTTGACGTCGACGCCGTTCTTGATGTCGTCGAACCTCTCGCCGACCTTCGCCGTCGCCGACGCGAACACGTCCGCGCCCTGGGACGCGGCGGACGCGGCCCTGCTCGCCACCGATGCGGGTGTGTCGTCGTCGGAGCAGCCGGTGAGTGCGGTGAGTGCGGTGAGTGCGGCGGCCGCGACGGCCGCCGCCAGGGCCCGGCGGTAGCCGGTCATATCGCCTCCAGGGTGCTGCGGGGGTTCCCAGTGAAGATCGGCCCGCCCGCGGCCGCACCCCGGCCGTCACCCGTACGGCCCTGCCCCCGTGGTGCCCGACAGGGCCCGGGCAGATCGTCGAACCATGACTCAGCAACCGCATGCGACGCCGCCCCCCGCGACACCCCCCTCCGCGACACCGCCCGTATGGGACAAGGAGCACCAGCAGGCCGCGCCCACCCCGGCCGACATGCCGGCGGGCAGCGGGTTCGCGACCGGCGGGCTCGTCTTCGCCGGTGTTCTGATGCTGGTGAACGGGGTGATGGCGATCCTCCAGGGCATCTCCGCGCTCGCCACGGACGATGTCTACAACCGGGTCGGCGACTACGTCTACAAGATCAACCTCACTGGCTGGGGCGTCATCATGCTCGTCCTGGGCGTCGTCCTCCTGGGCGTGGGCTACGGCGTCCTCAAGGGCGCCTGGTGGGCCCGGATGACCGGCATCTTCCTGGCGTCGATGAGCATGGTCCTGCACTTCCTGTTCCTGCCGTACGCCCCCGTCTGGTCCGTGATCATGGTCGGCGTGGACTTCTTCGTGATCTGGGCCCTGGCGACGGCGCCCCACGTTTCAGGGCGCCGTACCGCTTCAGCAGGGCGCTGACCCGGGCCGGATCCCTGACGGCACATCCCAGATGGCACAGGTGAAGAGGGGCTGCCCCTGGTAGGCGGGGCAGCCCCGAGCGTCACACCGTCACACGTGTCCCAGGCCGCCGCTGCCGAAGGATCCGCTGGACCCGGGCAGCCAGCGCTTTCGCTGCTGGTCCTCGCCTCGTTTACTGCCGTGATGGAGCTGGTACGGCATGAGCCGCTCCCGCTCCGCGAGCGGGACCACGTTCGGCTCCCGCATCTCTCTGATCTCGTGGACCGCGCCGGTGCTGGGAAGACTGGGCTGCTCGTCCGGGCGGGGCCTGACAAGTTCCCGGTCCTGCACCCGCATGCCGAACTGCACGGCCCAGATCAGTGCACCGGCGATGAACGCACCACCGACGAAAGCGGCGATCACGTTGAGCACATCGCTCCCCGCGGCCGCTACTACAAACGCTGCGGTACTCATATGGCAAGTATCGCCGAAATGCCTAAAAAGGGCAGTCCTGAATTCGAGGAACCTGTCCAAGTGCTGTCTTCGGGATTTCCGGGAACTCGGCTTTGCGCTGTGCCGTTTCCAACTAAAGGAACGGTAAACGGAGTTGGATTCCACGGAGGTCCCCACCATGATCCAGAACCCGAGTCGCCGAGCCGTCCTCGGCGGTGCCGCGGCACTGGCCGCGCTGGCGGTGACGGCCGCCCCCGCCACCGCACAGGCCGCCGCCGGGCCCACCGAGTTCCCGCTGCCGAACGGCTGGCTGCCCGAGGGCATCGCGATCGGCTCGAAGCCGTACGCCTACTTCGGCTCCCGTGGCACCGGCGGCATCTACCGCGCCGGCCTGCGCACCGGCGAGGGCACGGTCCTCTACGCCGGAGCCACCGGGCAGGCAGCCGTCGGCCTGAAGATCGACCGCGACGGCCTGCTGTACGTCGCGGGCAACACCGGCGTCGCCCGCGTCCATGACTCGCGCACCGGCGAGGTCGTCCGCACCTTCCAACTGAGCGAGGCCACCGGCCACTTCATCAACGACGTCACCCTGCTCGGCGACCGCGCCTGGTTCACCGACTCCCGCGCCGCCCAGCTCTACAGCGTCCCCCGCGGCCGCGCCGGTGCCGTCCGCACCCTCCCGCTCACCGGCGACTGGGTGCAGCTCCCCGACGTCAACAACGCCAACGGTGTCGTCGGCACCCCCGACGGCCGCGGCCTGATCGTCGTCAAGTCCACCCCCGGCGAGCTCTACCACGTCAACCCGGGGACCGGGCACGCCACGAAGATCACGCTGGTCGGCCAGGACACCGTCGTCAACGGTGACGGTCTGTGGCGCGTCGGTCGCACACTGTACGTCGTCCAGAACCGTCTCAACCTGGTCAGCGTCTGGAACCTGGACGCCAAGGCCACCACCGCGACCCTGCGCACCACGATCACCGACCCGCGCTTCGACGTGCCGACCACGGCCGCCCGCTTCGGGGACCGGCTGTACCTGGTCAACGCCCGTTTCACGACCCCGCCGACACCGGAGACGACGTACAACGCCGTCGCCGTGTCCCTGTGACACCCCGGGCATCCGTGAGGCCCCGGCCGGCGCCGACCGCCGCATCGTGACCCTGGAGGAGGGGGTGCTGCTGAGCTTCGGGCCGCGGACGCCGTCGGTCATCGACATCCTCGTGGACGCCCGCCACAGGGTGTGAACAAGGCGTCGGCAACCTGTCCGTGGGCCGGAGGCGACCTGGAGGTGAAGTCCCAACCCCACGAAGGGAGTTCACCTCCATGCGCACCCGCATCGCGCGTTTCGTCACCATTCTCACCGCCCTGCTGGCGGCGGCCTTCACGACGGCGGCACCCGCCCAGTCGGCCGACAACTGGAACCCGCCCTCCAACCTCGTGCAGCCACTGAACGAGGTCTGGAACCACGTCGAGTCGACGTATCCGGACCTCTACGGCTTCCGCAACTACGGCTGGGACCAGGTCATGGCCAACAAGGGGAGCATCAACTACTGCGTCCGCTGGGAGTCGGACGCCCCCGTGAGCACCACGCTGCGCGACCAGATCCACGCCCAGTTGAAGAAGCAGTTCGGCATGTGGATGTCGGCGATGCTCGACAACGGCACGGGCACCAACGCCTGGCCGTACACCAATGTGCCCGTCAACATCGTCGGCTGGGCGGTGAAGAACCGCTCCACGCTCCAGTGGACCGACAACTCGGTCGACATCTACGCGGGCAACCTGGACGGCGGCGGCGCCCCGCAGTGCGCGCCCGACTGCGGCCGCTTCTTCCACCAGGACGGCAACTACTCGAAGTGCCCCGGCGGCGTCACCCGCCACTACGACCAGTCGCTGTGGCTCACCAAGGGCTTCCAGGGCGGCGCGGGCGGAGACTGGGGCCAGCGGGTCGGTCAGGAGTACTTCACCGGGGCCCTCGGCCAGGAGAACATCCATATCTATCTCCACGAAGTCGGCCACACCTTCGGGCTCGACGACTTCTACGACTGGACGCCGACCGGCCAGTGCTGTTTCCTCATGAAGGCCGGATCGGCCGCGCAGATCACGGAGTTCGACAAGTGGATGGCGCGTGACTTCTGGCGTCATCTGAAGAGCCGCTACGGGCTCTGACCTGTTCTGTCCGAGGAGCGCGGGTGGACGACGTGGAGAGGACCCCGGTCCTGGTGACCGGCGGCAGCGGCTTTGTGGGCAGCCATTTGGTGAAACGGCTCCTGGAACGCGGCCATCAGGTCCGTACGACGGTCCGCGCCGCCGCCGACTCGCCGAAGACCAGGCCTCTACGGGCGATGCAGGCCGAATTCCCGGACAGGCTCGACCTGTTCGAGGCGGATCTGCTCGCCGAGGGCTCCTTCGACGAGGCGGCCGAGGGCTGCGGGACCGTCTTCCACGTCGCCTCCCCGTTCCTCGTACCGGAGAGGATCAAGGACGGCCGCAAAGACGTGGTGGAGCCCGCGCTCCTCGGCACCCGCAATGTGCTCGGCACCATCGACCGCACCCCGGCCGTCAGCCGGCTCGTCTTCACCTCCACCGTCGGCGCGATCTTCGGCGACTACGCCGACGTACTGGAGATGAAGGACCGGATCCTCACGGAGGAGTACGTCAACACCACCAGCACGGTGGAGAACAACCCGTACCACTACGCCAAGACGGTCGCCGAGCAGGCGGCCTGGGACGCGGCGAAGGCGCAGGACCGCTGGAGCATGGTGGCGGTCAACCCGGGCCTGATCCTGGGCCCTTCGCTCACCCCCGCCTCGGAGTCCGGCAGCCTCTTCCTCCTGGAGGAGCTCTTCAAGGGCTACTTCTTCTACGGCGCCCCGGACTTCAGCTTCACCACGGTCGACGTGCGGGACGTCGCCGACGCGCACATCGCCGCGGCCGAGAACCCGCAAGCGCACGGCCGCTACATCCTCGCGGCGCCGGCCATGACGTCCTTCCACGACATGTCCCGCATCCTGCGCGCCGAGTACCCCAGGGACCTCCGCCTGCCCCGAACCCGGCTGCCCCACTGGCCGGTCCGGGTCCTCGGTCCGGCGTTCGGCCTCACCCAGGACTACATCCGCAAGCACCTAGGCATCCGCTTCGAGGTCGACAACAGCCGCAGCATCGACGAACTGGGCCTCACCTACCGCCCGGTCGAGGAGACCGTCCTGGACCACTACCGGGCGTGGCGGGAACCGGCGGGATGACCTCCGGATGAGCCACCGGGGACGGCCGTCGCCCCTGCCTACGCGGGGATGTCCCGCGGCATGACTGTCACCCGCCGGAAGTTGCACGCGGCCGCGGACTCACCGGGCTGTCCCTGATACGCCTTGAGGGCCATGCTGACCAGGCTCATCAGCAGGTCGACGTCGGTGTCGCAGTCCAGGTGGACGGTGACCCAGCGGGAGCCCGGGACGAGGTGGATGGCGGTGGACCCCTGGAGGTCCCTCGCGAAGCGCTCGATCGCGCGGCCGGTCAGATGCAGGTCCACGTCCCGGTCGGAGTGGAAGTGCACGATCTCGCCGTGCGGGGAGCGCAGGGCCCGCCCGGTCCCGCAGCTGGGGTGCCCCGTGCGGAGGTCGGGCCAGGCGTGGAGGCGCTCGAAGGCGCGCTCGGCGAGAGTCACGAGCCCATCGTCGCCTGCTCACCCCCGCGCAACCAGGGGTTGAGGGAAAAGTAACCGGGGCGTGAGGTGTGCGGACGGGCGCCGCCCGATGGATTGATTTCCTTCCCAACAGGCAACCTGGACACCCTCTTTACAGGTCTCACAGGTTGCTCACAGATGTGCCGCAGTGCACGTGGGGCGCATGGGGGTGCGTCCCCACCGTCGGCCGCCCGTGGGTTGTCCAGTCCGATGCCCCTGACCAGGGCACTCGCAGACGAGGAACCGATGACCAGTCAGCAACACCGCAACCGCAGCCGTTGGAAGCGCCCCGCGCTCGCCGCCGGCGCCGCGCTCACCGTCGTCGTCACCGCCGCCGGAGCGGCACCCGGCGCCGGGGCCGCGCAGGCCACCACACCCGGCAAGCCGAAGCTCAAGCTGATCGCCGCGTCGAACTCCGTGACGCTCGACCGGTGGGAGGGGGAACCCGGGGTCTACCTGGATCTCGGCACGTATGTCACCGTCGACAACGCGCCCCTGGAGTTCAAGGTGACGCGCAAGTCGTACAAGGACCCCGTCGTCGCCAAGCAGGTCCTGCGCCACGACGGCACGACGACGACCAAGGCGCTGCCCGCCGGGCTTGTGAAGGACTTCTCGGGGCTGCCCGGGTTCCTTGAGGTGTCCGTCAAGAACGCGGCCGGGCAGGAGGTGTCGAAGACCAAGGGCAACTTCTGCCCGAACAACGCCTCCGGCCGCCTGCGCCCGGACGCGCCCGCCACCTCGCACTATCCGGAGAGCTGCCCCACCAACCCGTTCACCCTCGGGTCGGTGTGGGGTGTCGAGAAGGGCTGGGCGTCCAACTCCAGCACCGTCGACTACGACAAGCCCGTGGACCTGCCGGTGGGTGAGTACACCGCGAAGGTGTCCGTGGCGAAGAAGTACCGGGATCTCTTCGGGATCCCGAACGACTCGCCGACCATCAAGGTCACCGTCCGCAAGCCCAGTGAGAGCGGCGGCGTCGGCCGGGGCATGACCGCCCACCAGGGCGGCGCGCACGGCTCGGCCCACGGGACGGCTCACGGCTCGGCTCACGGTTCGGCCCAGGGGATGGCCCAGCACTACGGCCCGCGCGGCGCCGACGAGCCCACCCCGGGAGCCCTCTCCCACGCCCTGGAGGACCGTGGCCTCGCCCACCACCTGGGCGACGGCCGCGGCCACACCGACGGCTCGCGCATCGCGGCCGCGCTGCGGCCCAACAGCACCCGGCCCACCGGACGGGCCGGCGTCCCGGCCAACGTGCCCAAGCCGGACCTGCGTTCCCTCCCGGCGTGGGACATCGCCATCACCGACGGCGAGGACGGGGACGTACCCGGCAAGGACTACCTGGCCTTCAGCGCCAACGTCTGGAACGCCGGCCCCGCGCCCCTCGTCGTCGACGGCTTCCGCAAGCCGGGCGCCGATCTGATGGACGCGTACCAGTACTTCTACGACGCGAACGGCAAGCAGGTCGGCTACACACCCACCGGCACCATGGAGTGGGACCCGCGCATCGGCCACGAGCACTGGCACTTCACCGACTTCGCCAGCTACCGGCTGCTGAGCGAGGACAAGACGAGGGAGGTGCGCAGCGGCAAGGAGGCGTTCTGCCTCGCCAACACCGACGCCGTGGACTACACGGTGAAGAACGCCAACTGGAAGCCGTACAACACGGACCTGTCGACCGCGTGCGGTGAGCAGAACTCCATCTCGGTCCGTGAGGTCCTCGACGTCGGCTCCGGCGACACCTACACCCAGTACCGCCCCGGCCAGTCCTTCGACATCACGGACCTGCCGAACGGCACGTACTACATCCAGGTCATCGCCAACCCGGAGAAGCGCCTCCAGGAGACGAACCTGAACAACAACGTCGCCCTGCGCAAGGTGATCCTGAGCGGCGAACCGGGCAAGCGCACGGTCCAGGTACCGCCGCACGACCTGATCAACGCGCCGTAACCGAACGCCTTGACACCGGCGCGGGTGCCGGGCAACGCCCCTCACGGGCACGCATCGGCACCCGCGCCCCTCGCGGATCGCCTCGGTCATTCGGCCGAGAGCGGCAACGCGGCCCTGACCTCCCACCCGCACCCCGCACGAGGCCCGGCCGTCAGCTCGCCGCCCAGCGCCATCACCCGCTCCTTCGGCCCGACCAGCCCGAAGCCACCGCCGTGCGCCGCGTCACCGAGCACGGCCTCGACGCGCCGCTGGACGTGATCGCCCGCCGGGCCGGCGTGGGCAACACGACCCTCTACCGTCACTTCCCGACCCGCGCCGCCCTCATCGACGCCGTCTTCCGCGACCAGCTGACCGGCACGATGACGGCGGGCGAGGAGGCGAGAGGCGCCCCGGACGCCTGGACGGGCCTGACCGCCTACCTGGACGCCGTGTTCACCACCCTGGCCGCCGACCGCGGCACGAACGACCTCATGACCACCCGCGTGGACGGCGTCGACTCCCTGGCGGCCGTGCACACCCACCACCGCGAGACGCTGGAACTCCTGCTGCGCCGCGGCCACGAGGAGGGCACCGTACGCCCCGACGCCACCGTCGAGGACGTCCTGTTCACCCTGGCCGCCCTGGGCCGTGCGGTCCCCGCCCTGGCCGCCGCGACGACCCCCGACGCCTGGCGCCGCTCGCTGGCCCTGCTCCTGGCGGGCCTGCGTACCGACGCGCGCCCGGCACCCCTGCCGGGCGCGGCCCTCACCCCCGCTGAACCGGGCGACGTACTCCAGGAGTTGGGCACGCACCCCACGACGTGAGGGCGGACCTGGCGCCAGGCCGGCCCTTGACGGGGCAAATGTGAAACAAGGCGTGGTGGGTGGGGGAGATTCGGTACGGGTCTCCTGTGAGCGGTTTTGGCGCGAGACGCTCGGAGCGCTCTGCCGCTCCACTGCTCGGAAGGCTCGTCAGTGAACGTTCGTACCGCCCCCCGCAGAACCGCCCTCCTCACGGTCGCCTCGGCGCTGCTGCTCACCTCCTGCGGTGTCGTCGACGCCGTCAGCGGAAGCGAGAGCTCCGCGAGTCCGAAGAAGGGCGACGACATCACGGTGGGCCTGCTCCTGCCCGACAAGGAGACCAAGCGCTTCGAGAAGTTCGACTACCCCCTCATCAAGACGCGGGTCGCCGACCTCACCCACGGCAAGGGAACGGTCCGTTACGCCAACGCCCTGGCGAGCGCGGACAAGCAGAGCCAGCAGTTCGAGCAGATGATCGCGGCCAAGGTGGACGTCGTCCTGGTGGACGCCGTCGACGCCAAGGCCATCGAGCCGGACGTCCAGAAGGCGAAGGACGCGGGCATCCCCGTCATCGCGTACGACCGCCTCGCCCAGGGTCCGATCGACGCCTATATATCCCACGACAACGAACTCGTCGGCGAGGTACAGGCCCGCTCCATCCTGGAGGCGCTCGGCGACAAGGCCCAGTCCAGCAAGATCGTCATGATGAACGGCTCACCCGCCGACCCCAACACGGCCCGCTTCAAGGCCGGCGCGCTCAGCGTGCTCGGCGATCACGTGGTCATCGCCAAGTCGTACGACACCGAGGAGTGGAAGCCGGAGATCGCCGAGGCCAACATGAACAAGGCCATCCAGGCCGTCGGGCTGAACAACATCGCTGCCGTCTACTCGGCGAACGACGGCATGGCGGGCGCCGTCATCGACGCGATGAAAGCCGCCGGCGCCACCAAGATCCCGCCCGTCACCGGTCAGGACGCCGACCTCGCGGCGGTGCAGCGGATCATCTCCGGCGAGCAGTACATGAGCGTGTACAAGTCCTTCATCGAGGAGGCCAACGGCGCCGCGGAGATGGCGGTCGCCAAGGTCAAGGGCCGCTCCATCGAGTTCGACTCCCTCGCCACGGACTCGGTCGACAGCCCGACGGAGCAGGGCATCCCGTCGATGCTGGTGCCGGTGGTCCCGCTCACGAAGTACAACATCAAGGAAACGGTGATCCGGGATGAGGTGTACACGGTGAAGGAGATCTGTACGCCGGAGTACGCGTCTGCCTGCGCGGAGATCGGCCTGAAGTAAGGCCGGGGCGCTCTGGAGTCGGCGGAACGGTTCAGCACACTCGTTCGGGTGATCGATCGGGGGATTCCGGGCCTGGTGGCGTACCGGGGTACCCCATCGTTCTGCCGGGGCACCCGCGGCGGGCTTAGCCTGGCCGAGCTGGGCTTGGCAGGCATGGGCAACGGCTATCGGGCTGCGTACAAAGACGGTCGCACCATGGCGTTGATCATTCCGGACTTCTATGTCCTCCGTCGCGAGCCGACCGAACTGGACGAGTCGTACTGCAAGGCCCAAGGGCTGGTATCCCATCGACATGATCGAGCTGGTCGGCGAGGTCACCTCCACCAACCACGAGACCGACACCGGCCCCACGTTCCGCGCCTGCGCCGCCGCCGGAGTACCCGTCTAGGTCCTCATCGACCGGCACTCCAGGACGGCCCACTGCCACACGGACCCCGTTCTGCCCGGAGACGATCCCACGGAGGCGTATTACGGCACCGACACCAAGGTCGACCTGGGTGAGCCGTTGGTGCTTCCGGGGGCGTATCCCACGTTGGACACGGCGGCCTTTGCGGAGGGCTGACGGGTCAGGGTGATCCGGAGGGTGCCGTGTTCGGCTGTTGTGGGGCTCGGTCCACGGGGCGCGGGACGTCGGAGGGGTCGTCGCCGAGGGTGAGGCGTCGTCGGTAGCGGATGTCCTCGGCGAGGTCGCGGGCCTGTTCGCGCTCTCCCAGGGCCGCGAGGTAGGCGGCGAGCATGTCGCCGCTGAACAGGGTGTCGGGGTGGTCCTTGCCGAGCACCCTTTGTTGTCGGCTGAAGGTGCTCCCCGCGAGATTGCGGGCCTGTTCGAGCTCTCCCAGGTCCACGAGGTAGGTGGCCAGGTTGGCGGCGGTGCGCAGGGCGTCCGGGTGGTCCTTGCCGAGCGCGGATCGTTGTCGGCCGAGGGCGCTCTGGGCGTGCTTGCGGGCCGATTCGGTCTCTCCCAGGTCCGCGAGGTGGGTGGCCAGGTTGGCGGCGGTGCGCAGGGTGTCGGGGTGGTCCTGCCCCAGTACCCGCTGCCGCCGGGCGAGGGTGTCGACGTCCAGTTCGTAGGACTGGCCGTGGTCACCGGTTTCGGCGTAGGCGCGGGCCAGATAAGCGGCCGCCCACAGCGTGTCCTCGGTGTCGGCGCCGAGATGTTCCTTCCAGGACCGGTGCAGTGACTGGAGGCGGTGCACCGCGGTGTCCGAGGAGCCGCGGTCCATCAGGTACCAGCAGGCCTCGCAGGCCGCGAACCGGGCCTGCGGTGTGGTGAGGTCGGTGGCGCGGACGGCGAGGAGGTGGGGCAGCAGATCGGGCCAGAGTTCCCAGGTGCTCGGGTCGGAGGCCTGGCCGGGGTAGGCGGTGGCCAGCAGAACGCTGGCGATGTGGGCCGCGCGGCGATGCTCCTCGGGGCCGAGCTGATCACGCAGAACGGCCTGAGTCAGGCGGTGCACCTGGATCCGGCCGCCGGCGGCCCGGGCCAGCCCGAACTGCTCCACCGCTGTCAGGACCCGCCGGAAGGTACGCGGGCTGGCCAGTTCCCGCACCAGCTTTCCCCCGGCGCTCTCCTTCCACCGGTCGGCCTTGTCCGGGTCACAGGTCTGCAGGGGGAAGGGCTCCGGTGCCAGCAGGACGCAGGCCCGCAGCAGGTCGGCCGCCGCGGGATGCTCGTCGGCCAGCCGGACCATGCTCCGGTTCAGCTGGCTGGACAGGGGCCTCGGATAGTCGAGGGGGGTGCCGTCGCTGACCGCGGTGTCGGCGTGCTGTTCCAGTTCTTGCAGGTACTGGTCCGGAGTGAAGATGTACAGGGCTTCCGCGGCCTGCACGAGCGCCAGCGGCAGATTGTCCAGGGCCTCGGCCAGCCGCTCCGCGTCCTGCTCGCCCAGGGTCTGGCTGCGGGAGCGCAGCAGTTCGGTCGACTCCTCGTGGGTCAGGAGGTCGATGTCGACCGACGAGGCGATCTGCCGCCAGTGCGGATTGCGGGAGGTGATCAGTACATGCCCCTCACCGTCCGGCAGGTACTTGGAGAGCGCGGCTGGGTCCTCGGCGTTGTCGAAGACGAGCAGCCAGCGCCGCCTGGTACGCAACGCCATCGTGAGGGACTGCACGGCGATGTGCTCAGGAGTGCCCGGCTCGGCACAGCCGATGGTCACCGCGAGCGCGGTCAGCTGAGCGGGAATCAAGCCGGGCTTCTCCGCGCTCACCCACCACACCAACTCGTACTCCCCGCTGAACCGGTGTGCGTATTCGATGGCCAGCTGGGTCTTGCCCACCCCGATCCGCCCGCTGAGGGCCAGTACCGGTGCCGCGCGCGCCTCGGTCAGCCAGGTGCGCACCTTCAGCAACAGCTCTTCCCGGCCGACGAAGGAGACCCGGCGCGGGAGCACGTTCCACACCTGCGGCAGGCTCCCCGGCAGCCGTGGCCCCGGAGTGCCCGACCTCCGTGAGCCCGTGGCACCCGGGAAATCGGGCGTGCCGAGCGGGCCGGTCACCGCCCGGAGCAACGCGTTGCGCGCCTCCTCCTCGCCCAGCCCGGACAGATTCGCCGCCACCAGTGCCCGCAGGGCCACAGGGGTCACGGCGTCGTCGATACGCACCGGGACGAGCCCGCTCCTCATGGCCGGCACCGCGCTCGCCTCGTAGGGCGTGTGTCGGCCGACCTCGAAGTACGCCTGCGAGAACAGGGCCACGATCCGCCCCTGCCCCAGCATCCGGTTCACCCGCTCGACGAAGTCGTCCCCCGCTCCCCAGTGCCACACGCCCAGCTCAACCGTGTACCCGGCCTCCTGCAACTGCCAGCCCACCCACTCCGCCCACGGCCGGTCCGGGCCGGCGTACGAGATGAACAGGCGCTCGTCCGACGGGGCATAGCCGGCCTCGGGGACCGCGCTCACCGGTGCGTCGCCCCGCACCCGGGCGCTGATCGCTCGCGCGACACTCGGCAGGCCGTCCTCGGAAAGGGTGTACGGCGGGATGGACTGCGCGAGGGACGGCAGCTCCAGCAGGACGTTCCGGGGGGTGATGACGGGGAACAGCGTGCGGTCCGTCTGTTCGTCCAGGGTCTGCCGCAGGAAGTGGTTCAGCTCGAACCGCTGCCGTGAACTGACGTTGTCCCGGGCGAGCAGGACGAAGTGCCGGCAGGTGTCGATGACGGTACGCAGGTCGTCCGACGCCGGATGCGAGTCCGGCGGCAGCGGGTGCGAGCAGAAGCTGGAGATGTTCTCGGTCGCCAGCAGCCCGGACAGCTTCCTCGCCTCGTCGCCCGTGTTCGGCGCGTTGCTGATGAAGAACTCGTACTCGTACTGCCCTCTGCGCAGCCCCGTCCTGATCGCCGCGTCCACATAGGAATCCCGGCTCTCGGTGAAGAGCCGCACATCTCCCAGGTTCCGTGCGATCAGTCCCGCGATCGAGGCGAGGCTGTAGCTGATCAGCTGAGGGTTCCTGAAGTCCTCGGTCAGTACCGGGAGTTCCTCGCCGAAGGACCAGTAAGCCGAGTACGGCACCGTGCAGTGATCCAGCACCCGTTCGACCGCAGCCCCCTCCGGAACCCACGCGTTGTAGCTGGACCTGAGCGCCGGATGGAGTTTGTCCTTCCACTCCGCCGCCCGCTCGTACTCCTCGCTCATGTCGAACCGGCACAGCAACGGCAGGGTGAGGAGACGGGAGCGGTCGTACGGCAGTCCGTTGCGCGCCTTCGCCGCCCTCGACACCACCTCCAGTACGCCGTCCACGTTCTGCTGGTTGGCGGTGAAGGCATACGCCAGGATGTGCGGCAGCTGAGCCGTGCAGATGCCCCCGGAGTCCGAGATCCCGGTCCTGCTGTCCACGAGGACGACGTCGTAGGAGTCGATCCAGCGTCGTCGCCACTCCTCCAGTATGTTGCCGAAGTCCCGCTCCGCGTACAGCGCGTCCCAGTCGATGCCCTGCACGTTCGGGATGTAGTCGCCGCCGACCCCGCCCGCGGCGATGAGGTCGAGCCGGGAGCCGTCCGGGAAGGTGACGGGTGTGATGTGCCCCAGAGCGTCCACCGTATGCCCGTCGCGAGCGCCCAGCACCATTTCCACCAACCCGGTTTCCGGGCTCTCCATGTGAGGGCGGAAGTAGTAGTGGAGGCCGGGGGCTTCCAGGTCCCAGTCGATACAGAGGACCTTGTATCCCCACTGTGCGAGCAGCGCGGCCGTGTTGGAGAGCAGAAAGCTCCGGCCCACCCCGCCCTTGTACGAGTAGAACGTCACGATCTTGCCGTCGAGTTTGTTCATCACAACCTCGGCAGACGGCTCTGGGGGACCTTCGTGAAGGCGTCCGGACGGTCCACCGGCCAGCCCGCCTGCCACTCCGGTGTGCAGGCGAGGAGTTCGGCGATCTCCTCGGCCACGGTGCGCATTTCCTTCTGGAAGTCCATGTAGTCGGGGGTGTCCCGGAACTGCTCACGGTCATGCCCGTACTTGCTCAGGTCCCTGCACTGCTGGGTCGCCTTGGCATCAGGGTGGAAGTGGTCGCCGTCCGCGAATCTGATCGGGTAGATGAGGGTCGGCGCTTGACCGTTCGCCTCCTGCAGCGCCGCCTGGCGCATCCGCATGCTCACCCACTCCGCCATGCACCATTCGGAACGGAAGTAGGGCGGCGACCATATCGCCACGAGACAGCGGCTCTTCAGAAGGGCGTCTTCGAGTTTCTCCGGCCAGTGTGTCCCGTTCGGTATCTCGTAATCCACGAAGATACGGGGATCATCGGGCAGGACGTCCCACAGCGACTTGGTGAGCTCTTCCTGGAAATGGTTCTTCACCCAGTCTTTTACATGCCCTCTGTGGCTGTAACTGATGAAGACGTCCCACTCGTAATCCACCCCGCGCTACCTCTGGGCGATAAAGGCGGCCCAGGCGTCCGGAGCGACGGTGAGCTGCGGACCGGAGGGGTTCTTGGAGTCGCGGACGTGCACTGCGGCGGGCTGGGTGGCGACCTCCACGCATGCGCCGCCCTCATCGCCGCTGTAGCTCGACTTGAACCACTGAAGTGCCGTGTCGCTCATTGCTCTCCCAGCAGACGGTCCAGCAGATCCCTCGTGTCCTCGGGGGTGAGGGCCTGTGACCGCAGCATGGCATATTTCTGGTTGAGGATCGCCACCTCGTCCTGATCTGCGACGAGTTGACTGCCGCGCTGGGTTTCCATGTAGGCGAGCCGCTGGTGTTCCGGGGTCTCCAGGAGGATGAACGGCCCGTTGAGCCCCGCATGTGTGGTGCGCTTCAGCGGCAGCACCTGGAGCATGAGGCCGGGGAGTTCGGAACACGTACGAAGGTGCCGCAACTGCTCGACCCAGACATCCGTCCCGCCGATGGGCGCATTCACCACCGGCTCCCAGATGACGAAGCTGGTCATCGGCCGGTCCTTCTGGTGCAGGATCGCCCGACGCTCCACGCGGCCCGCCACCAACTGCGCGATCTCATCCTCGTCGTAGACCGGCACACGGCTGCGGAAGACGCCCTCCGCGTACGTATCCGTCTGGAGCAGGCCGGGCAGCACCTGGCTCTCGTACCACGAGATCGCGATCGCCTCCCGCTCCCGCTGCAGAAACTCCTCCGCCCACAGCGGGACCAGGTCCACCTCCGGCATGTACTTGAGCGCCTCCGCCAACGCCCCCCTGGTGTCGAGGAGTTCGTCGAACTGGTCGGCGAGGTCCGGCATCAGCCGCCGTCTCCCCTGCTCGATGGAGGCGATGGTCTGTTCGCCCACGCCCGCGAACACCTCACCCAGTGACTGCTGCGTATACCCGGCCGCCGTCCGGAACACGGCGAGCAGCGCGCCCACCATCTTCATCGCCGAGGCGTTCCTGCGTGAGCCCCGCGACCGTGGACCTGTCGTCGTTCCCATGACGTTGAACTCCCCCGCCGCGCCGGTACGTTCACCTGCGCGCACCCGTACAAGGAAGTTGTACGGGTGCGCGCGGGGTTCCATGATGGACACGGAGAGTGACCCACGTCAGGGAAACGCCGGGATCAGCCCTCCTTGGGCCCGGCGGACTGCACCACCTCGAAGGACCACAGCGTCGCCCCGGTCGCCGCGGGCTTCTGCTGCGCCCCGCCCTGGGCGCCACCGCCACTGCCGTGGGAGGCCCCCATCTGGGACCGCCACTTCTCGAAGTCCTCCTCGGAGCGCCACCGCGTGTACACGAGGTAGGTGTCGGTGCCCTCCACGGGCCGCAGCAGCTCGAACCACTCGAAGCCGTCCGAGCCCTCCACCGCGCCGGCCCGGGCGGCGAACCGCTTCTCCAGCTCCGCGCGCTGTTCTTCGGGGACTGTGAGTACGTTGATCTTGACGATGCTCATGCCCCCATTGTCCGCCACGCACCAGGTGTTTCAGGTGTGATCACCGGTACGTACACTGCGTCCATTCATCAGCGGCCTGCCATGGGGATGGCGGGCCTGTCCCATGGGGGGACCTCATGCGCAGAACGACGATCGGCGCTGCCCTGACGGGCGCGCTCGCCATAGCCGCGCTTCTCGTGCCGGGAGCTCAGGCGGACGAGGTGGTGGGCAACGCCGACGCCGGGGCCTTCCGGATCACCGGCGGGGGCGGCTCGGGCAACGACGTCGTGCTGGGTGTCACGGACTCGCGGAAGATCACCGTGAGTCTGACGGCGAGCGACGACTCCGGCATCGACGTCGCGGACTTCACGCTCTATCACGGGAAGAGCCTCGCCACGGCCGACGCGGTCCTGAAGGCCGCCGAGACGACGCCGGTCTGCAAGGCCGACGGGACCACCTCCGTCTGCACCAAGCACTACACGGTCGCCCCCCGGCGCGACCTGAAGAACTCGCTGGCCGGCATCTGGACGGTGGCCGTCGACGTCCGGGCCAATGACGGGGACTACGTGACGGCGGACGGCCACACCACCTTCTTCATGAAGCGCTACGCCAAGCTGACCACCAACGCCTCCCCGGAGCCGGTCGCCAAGGGCGGCAGGCTCACCGTCTCGGGCAAGCTCACCCGGGCCAACTGGGACACCCACGACTACCGCGGCTACGCGAACCAGAACGTCTCGCTCCAGTTCCGCAGGCCGGGCACGGACTACTACGAGCCACTCGGCTACGTCGAGACCAACACCTACGGCGTCGCCACCACCACGGGCACCGTCAGCGCCGACCGCTACTGGCGCTATTACTTCCGCGGCACCATGACGACCGGCGCGGCCAAGGCCCCGGGCGACTTCGTCGACGTCCGCTAGGTGCGGGAGGTCATGGCGTAGTTGCTGTGCTGTGGGAGGCAGGGGGTGATGCGCGCCCGCTGTCCCTCACAGCATCCGCCCCTCCTGGAGGTGTACGCCGTCCACCGTCACGAGGTCCGTCCGTTCCGAGCCGCCGACCACCCGCACCCAGCTGTCCACGCTCAACTCACTGCCCTGAAGCTTGATGTGGAAGCCGCCGTACATGCCGGGGACGGGGAACCAGAGCTGGGGGATGTCGAGTTCCGTCAGGACCGCCGGGTCGGGGAGGCGCAGCGCGTGTCGGGTGGCGAGGTCGTCGGTGCCCGTGCCGCCGCCCGAGCGGTGGTGGATCAGGCGGTGGAGGTGGGTGCGGAGGCGGTCCAGGACGTCCTGGGGCTGCGGGTGGCGGTAGGCCGGTGACAGCAGGGCGACCAGGTGCTGGTGGCCGCGTTGTACGGCGATGTCCACCGGGCGGGTGCCGTCCGTGGAGCGCAGGGTGCGCCAGGCGCCGCGGGCGAGGAGGCGGCCCACCGTTTCGACGTCGGTGCCGTGCCAGGCGGCCTGGTGCAGGGGGCCGTAGGCGCTACGACCGTCCAGGCGCCCGGAGTTGATCCATTCGGGGCGCTCGTCGAGGACCTGGAAGGCGGTCTTCCAGTCGCCGCTGTGCGCGGCGTCGGACAGCCGGTCCCGCTCCGCCGCCCACTTCTCCTTGACGGAGTCCCGGCGGACGACCCCGTCCCACTGTGCGCTGCTCTCCACGGCCATGGCGTCGAGTCTACGGATCATGAGGACGAGGCCTGGTTGGCCCATGGGCGAGGCGCCGGCCCGGACAACGGACCGGCGCCTCAGGGGAGTCAGCGCAGGGTGCCGATGCGTTCCACCCGGTCGCTCACCCCGTTCCGCAGCTCACTCAGCGTCGTACCGGGCGGAGCCACCGTGGGCGTCGACGACGGCGGCTGGGTCTCGTCCGCGCAACTCGTGCCCCGCTTCGGGACCTTCAGGGCGACCAGGTATGCCGTCACAGCGTCCGTCGCGCACGCGCTGCGCCCGAACGCCGTGTGTCCCTCGGCCTCGAACGTGAGCAGCCGTCCGTTGTCGAGCTCCCGCGACAGCGCCACCGCGTCCCGGTAGGGGGTGTCCGGGTCACCTCCGCCGCGCCGACGGTTTTGAGTGGTCTGAGCACGGTGTGTTCCCCCTGTAGCTGATGTGACACCAAGAACCCGTGGATGAAGAGGAGTTCGAGGGGTTTCCAGTTCCACAGGGAACGCACAGGTGTTTCCGGGATGTCTCCGCGGTGTTCTCTCATGTGAACAGAAATCAGCTACCGGACTATTGACGTGCTCAGGCCAGCACTCCTACCTTCCGGGGGAAAGCGCTTTCCAAGCGCTGCTCTCGGCACCCCCGCTCCACCCCTCTGGCACGACCCGCACCGTCCTGGAGATGGAGATCCACGATGCACCTGAGACCCGCCATAGCCTGCGCCGCCCTCCTCGGCGGCACCTTCGTCGCCCTGTCCGGCCCCACCGCACAGGCCGCCACCGCCCGCTACGAGGCCGAGACGTCACCGGCCGTCTGCACCGGCGCCATCGAGTCCGACTGGACCGGCTACTCCGGCAGCGGCTTCTGCAACGCCACGAACGCCACCAGCGGCTACGCCCAGTTCACCGTGACCGCACCCGCGGCGGGCACGGCGACCGTGGCCGTCCGCTTCGCCAACGGCACCACCACCGCCCGGCCGGCGAACATCATCGTGAACGGTACGACGGTCAGCACGGCCTCCTTCGAGGGCACGAGCACCTGGACGGGCTGGACCACCAAGACCCTGACCGTGCCGGTCGGTTCGGGCAGCAACACCATCCGTCTCTCCCCGACCACCGCCAATGGCCTGCCCAACGTCGACTACCTCGACGCCACGACCCCCGACGGCGGCACCACACCTCCCGCGGGCGGCGCGCTCTACGTCTCGCCCAGCGGCACCGCGGGCGCGGCCGGCACGATCGACGCCCCGACCACCCTCGCCTCGGCGATCGGAAAGGTGTCCTCGGGCGGCACGATCTACCTGCGCGGAGGGACGTACAACCACTCCGCGACGGTCACCATCCCGGCCGGCAGCAACGGGACCGCGTCCGCCCGGACCACCCTCGCCGCCTACGCGGGTGAGAAGCCCGTTCTCAACTTCTCGGCGCAGACCGAGAGTTCGTCCAACCGCGGGCTCCAGCTGAACGCCAACTACTGGCACGTCAAGGGGCTCGTCGTCGAGCGCGCCGGTGACAACGGGATCTACGTCGGCGGCAGCAACAACGTCATCGAGCGCACGGTGACCCGCTACAACCGTGACACCGGGCTCCAGCTCGGCCGGATCGCCTCCTCCACCCCCAGCAGCGAGTGGCCGGCCAACAACCTGATCCTCAGCGCCGAGTCGCACGACAACGCCGACTCCGACGGCGAGGACGCCGACGGCTTCGCCGCGAAGCTGACGACCGGCAGCGGCAACGTCTTCCGGTACGCCGTCTCCCACAACAACATCGACGACGGCTGGGACCTCTACACCAAGACCGACACCGGTGCCATCGGCCCGGTGACCATCGAGGACTCCCTCGCCTACGACAACGGCACCCTCAGCGACGGCACCACGGCCGGCAACGGCGACCGCAACGGCTACAAGCTCGGCGGCGACGACATCGCGGTCAACCACGTCGTGAAGCGCAGCATCGCCTTCGAGAACGGCAAGCACGGGTTCACCTACAACAGCAACCCGGGCAAGATGACGATCTCGAACAACCTGAGCATCGCCAACACCGAGCGCAACTTCAACTTCGACGCCGGTACCTCGGTGTTCCGCAACAACACCTCCTGCACCAGCGGATCGTCCGACCGGTACGTCGGTGACGCCGACAGCTCCAACCAGTTCTGGTCCGGCACCAACGGTTCCCGCTGCTCCGCCTACTCCGGCGCCCTGGCCTGGTCCATCGCCTCGGACGGCACGCTGGTCGTGACGATCGGCGGCACCAAGGTCACGCTGTAAGGACACGTCGCGCGGGTGAGGCCCGGGTCCCCGATCCGGGCCTTCCGTGCGCCATACGGCAGTCTGGGACCCGTGAGCGAGAACTCCAGCGAAACCCTGTTCATCAAGATCTGCGGCCTGAAGACCGAGCGGGACGTCGACACGGCCGTCGAGGCCGGCGCCGACGCCATCGGCTTCGTCTTCTCCCGGAGCCCGCGCCGTGTCGACGCCGCCACGGCCCTCCGGCTCGGCCGCCGGGTGCCCGAGCACGTCCTGACGGTCGGCGTCTTCCGCAAGGAGCCCCTGGACTTCGTACGCGCCATGGCCGACGAGTCCGGCATCGGGGCCGTCCAGCTGCACGGCCCCGAGGACCACGCGTACTACGCCGACCTCGCCACCGGCGACTGGACCCTGATCCGCGCCGCCGCCTTCGGCGACTCCGTGCCTCGCGTCGGTGAGTACGGCGAGGACATGCTCCTGCTCGACGCCCCCGTCCCCGGCTCCGGCATCGCCTGGGACTGGTCCAGCAAGCCCCTCGCCGCCCCCGGCGAGAAGTGGCTCCTCGCCGGCGGGCTCACCCCCGACAACGTCCGGGTGGCCGTCGAGGCGACCAGCCCGTGGGGCGTGGACGTCTCCAGCGGAGTGGAACACGCCCGCGGCGTGAAGGACCCCGCCCTGATCACCGCCTTCGTCAAGGCGGCCCGGCCGCAGGGCTGACGGCGAACGGGGCCGGGCGGCCGGCGCGGGGTGAGGTCAGGGCGCCAGTGCCTTGAGGCACAGCGCCTCCACCGCGCCGATCACCTCCTCGACGGTGCGCCCGGGCGGCGGGTCGAGCAGGGCGCCGTGCAACTGCGCCTCCACGCCCTGCACCAGCAGCAGCGCGGTGAGCCCCGGATCGGGGCCGCCGACGCCCAGCCGCCACAGATGGAACTCGACCTCGACGGCGATCCCCTGCTGCACCTGCCGAAGCCGAGCCGCGGCCTCCGCCGGGCGCGGGGCCTGGTCGTAGAGCAGCCGGTGCATCCGGGGGCGGGCCAGGTGCGGGGCGGCGAGACCGCGGACCAGTGCGCGGACACAGTCGGCGAGTGGGGGAAGGTCGCGCCGCAACTCCGCCACCAGCGAGGCGAGTTCGGCGGTCAGGTGCCGCATGTGCTGCTCGCCGACGGCGTAGAGCAGTGCGTCCTTGTTCGGGAAGTACTGGTAGAGCGAGCCGATGGACACGCCCGCGCGCTCGGCGACGTGGTTCGTGGTCGCCCTGGTGTAGCCGTCCCGTTCGAAAAGCTGAGCAGCGGCTTCCACGATCGCGTCGTAGGTCTCCTGGGACCGCTCCTGACGTGGCCTTTTACGCGGTGTGGCGGGTGGGGTCACGGCCCGTCCAATGCGAGTTGTTCCGGGGGAGGATCGCGCCCACTCTAGGGCGGTGTTCACCTTCGACATCGCCCCCGAGGCGCTCTTCGCAGAACGGTCCCGCCAGTTCGCCGCCTGGGGCATCCCCGCCCCGACCGTCGCCCGGGCGCGCGCCGGGATCACCGACATGTGGGGCACCGGCCCGCACGGCTGGGTACCGGTGTGGGCACGCCTGGCCCGCGAGGCGGAGGCCGAGGGGCGGTGGCTGCGCGCGGCCCAACTCTGGGGCGCGGCCCGCTTTCCCGCGCCGGCCACACCGGAACGACAGGAGGCGTACGAGCGTCAGCGCGCCGCCTACGCGAGGGCTGCCGGCGGACGGCGGCTGCCGGTGCGGTTCGCCCGGGGGACCGTGGAGGTGCCGCTGGACGGTGCGAGGGTCTCGCTGCCCGTGCACCTCATGGCCCGCCGCCGACGCCGCCGTCCCGGGACGCTGGTGCTGTCGGGCGGTGTCGACACCTGGAAGGTCGAGCTGCACCGTATGGCCATGGCGACCGCGCTGGCGACGGGCCTGCTCGTGGTCTGCGTCGACATGCCCGGCACCGGCGAGGCCCCGGGGCCGCTGACCCCGGACGCCGACCGTCTGCTGGCCGGCCTGGTCTCGGAGCTACGGCGGTGGCGCCCCGGCGCGCCCGTGGCCTGTCTGGGCCTGAGTTTCGGCGGGCACTGGGCGGTCAAGCTGGCCCTGCGGGGCGTGGTCGACGCGGCGATCGACATCGGCGGCCCCACCGGCGCGGCCGAGCCCGAGGAGCCGGTCGACGTGCTCGCGCTGCCGTACGGCATGCCGGGCATCCTCGCCAACGCGCTCGGCCTGGACGGCATGCCGGAGGCGAGGGAGATCGACGCCCTGCTCGCCGGTTTCTCCCTGCGCCGCCAGGGCCTGCTGGACCCGGCACCGACCGACAGCGCCGTACCCCTCCTCGCCGTGAACGGCGCCCACGACCACTTCGTCCCCCGCGGCGACACCGCACGCCTCGCCGACCTCCCCGGCACCACGGTCTGGATCGTCCCGCGCGCCACCCACTGCGCGGCCGAACACATACGGCCCCTCCTGGCAGCGACCTGGACCTGGCTCCTGACCCGCCCACAGTTCCGGTGACGACGACCGAACACCGGAAAGGTGGAGGCAAACCGACTGTCAGGCAAGCGAGTTGACCGAAACAACGCGGGACACCGACCCGTCGGTCACCGAGCCCACCGCCCCCGCTCCGGGACGGCTGTCGGCTCCCGTCACCGGCGCCGCCAGGCCCGCCCGGTGCACAGCCTCGGACAGACGTGCCGATTTGTGGTGGTCCGGCCTCGGCGTTCCCCGCAAGCGGCCCGCCCTGGAACCGGCGCCCGGCTATCGGGTACCGGCTCCCGTACCGTCCGCAGCCGGTGCCGTCGGGCCCGCCGCGCTGGCGGGGTCCCAGGTCGAGGGCAACGTTGCCATGCAGCACCTCGACCGGTCCCAGCACGCCGAACCGCATCGTCCGCGCATCACCTGAGTCCAACGTCGCCCCCCCCTGGCGACTTCGGAGCATGCAGGCTACGGGACGCGTGTGACTGTCCTGTCGCGGGAGCCGCTCCCGAGTCGGCGACCAGGTGGCGACAAGTTCCGGGCGACGGACCGGAGTTACGCCTACGGGGAGTCGGACACCGCCCGGGCCTGATGCCCCGTGGGCGGCGCCCCTGTCCCGGTCAGTCCGTCATCGCCTCGCGGACCAGAGCCGTGTCCACGAACTGCTCGAAGCGCACGATGAGTCCGCCGCGTACGACGAAGTGGTGCGCGACGCGTACGTCGATCGGTTTGCCGGTGGCCTTGTTGACGGCGGTGTAGCGGGCCAGGACGACGACGTTCTCGCCGTCGACGACGTAGGTGTCGTCGTGGGCGGCCCAGCCGTCCCAGTCCTGGCCGAGCTTCTCCATGACGTTGGCGGTGACGCCGTCGGGGGTGCGGTAGGTGCCGGCGAGGGGGAAGCCGGCCATCTCCGTCCACTCGACGTCGGGGGCGAGGGTGGCGCGCAGGGCTTCCAGGTCACCGGCGGCGGAGGCCAGGTACTGGCGGCGTACGACATCCGCGGGCGCGGTGGATTCCGCGAACTCGGTCATGGTCAGCCCCACTTCATCTCGCCCTTGGCGACCTTCGCACCGATCTGGGCGGCGATCAGCATGCCGTTGCCGGGGTAGCGCGCGATGAGCGCCTCGGTCAGCGCGGCACCGTCGGCCGCCTTGCCGAGCTCCTCCTCGAAGGCGAGGAGGTAGTCGCGGGTGGCGGTGATGGCGCTGGCGTCGGCGGCGGTGTCGGGGAGGCGGTGGCCGGGGACGACGAGCTGGGGGTCGAGGGCGGCCATCTCGTCCAGGAGCTTGATCCAGGCGGCGCGGGACTCGGGGGTGGCGGTGTCGGCGACCCAGACGTGCTCCTGCTGGAAGAGCAGGACGCCGCCGAGGAGGGCGCGGTGCTCGGCCTGCCAGAGGTAGTGGCGGTCGGGCAGGTCGGCGGTGCCGCCCTTGAGCTCGAAGCGGTGGCCCTCCAGGGTCAGGTCGTCGCCGGTCAGCGGGGTCAGGTCGACCAGGCGGGTGGGCAGGTTCGGGCCGAGCGCGGCCCACGCCTTGAGCTTGCCCTCGTAGGAGTGCTTGACGTGCTCGATGACGATCGGGGTGGCCACGAACTTCGCCTCGGGGAAGGCGTCGGCGATCACTTCGGCGCCGAAGTAGAAGTCGGGGTCGGCGTGGGAGACGAACACGGTGGTGAGCTTCTTGCCGGAGTCGAGGATCTCGGCGGCCAGGCGATGGCCGTCGGCGCGGGTGAAGGCGGCGTCGACCAGCAGCGCCTCGGTCTCACCCGTGATGAGGGTGGCGGTCTTGTTCCTGCTGCCGGCCGGGAAGTCGAGGTCGAGGATCTTGAAGGAGAGCGTGCTCATGCGGGGCTCCTCATGGAGGGGGTGGGGTTCAGCGGGTGGTGGTCAGGGTGGCCAGTCGCCGGTCGATCTCGTCGGCGGTGGCGTGGCCGTGGGCCAGCACGGTGATGGAGTCGCCGTCGACCGCCAGGAGGGTGGGGAAGCCGGTGACGCCCAGTGCGGCGCCGCGGCGGAAGTCGGCCTCGGCTGCGGCCCGCGTTCCGGGCGCCTCGAAGGCGGCGACGACGGCGTCCGCGTCCAGCCCGGCCGCCTCGGCCACCGTGCGGTAGGTGGCCGGGTCGGACAGGCTCAGGCCGTCGACGTAGAAGGCGTCCTGCAGGGCCGCGGCCAGCTCCGCCGCGCGGTCGGGGGCCACCTGGCGCAGGGCCGCGACGCCACGGGCGGCGGCCTCGGAGTCCATGACGAACGAGCCGTCGGCGATCAGCCGCTCGTAGTCCTCGCCGAACTCGGCGCCGGTCAGCTCGGCGATCTTGGCGTTCGCGCCCTGGACGTAGCCGAACTCGCGGATCGGGACCCGGCGCGATCCGGTGAACAGACCGCCGGAGACCACCTCCACCGGCAGCTCGGGGTGGCGGGAAGCCGCCTCGTGGAGCGTCCCGGAGAAACCGTGGGACCAGCCGCAGTAGGCGTCGAAGACGTAGACGAGCTGCATGGAAGACCTCGACAAGGGTGTGGCACCCGCCGGTTGCGAGCGATTCACCTGACAAAACAGTAACTGACGTGTCAGATATTTCCTGTCAGGTGTGACGGCTGCCACACCTGTGCCTCTCCGGCCATTAGAGCAAGGCCGGCGCCCGGCCGCAGCTCAGAGCGTCGCTGTCAGGGCAGGCGGGGGAGGACGTCCCGCGCCGAATGGCTCAGGATGCGCAGATCCTCCGCGAACCGCTCGCGGTCCTCGGCCGGCAGAGGGGCCACGAAATAGCGGCGGATGTTCTCCACATGCACCCGTGCGGCGGCGACCGCGGTCTCCTCGCCCCGGGGCGTCAGCCGCACCAGACGCCCACGCCGGTCACCGGGATCCTCGGCCCGCTCGACCAGGCCCGCCGCCTCCATACGGTCCACCAGCCGGGTGGCGCCGCCGGTCGTCAGCACCTGCTCCTGGGCGACGGCCCGCATCGACAGCCCTGGCTCACCCGCCCGGCCCAGGATGAGCAGCACCTCGAACATGAGATGGCTGATCCCGCACTCCACCTCCAGGGACCGCCCCAGGATGTACTCCAGCCGGTTCGCCGCGCCCTGCAGCCGCCCGAAGGCGAGCACCAGCTCATGGTCCGCGGCATCCTTCGCCGTCGAGATCTCCCGTTCGTCCACGGCTCAGCCGCCCTTCTCCTCGTCCCCGCCGGTGCACCCCTGATCATGCCGTGCCGGTCGAGTGGGTGAGGGCGGGGTGGGTCCCGCCGACCGTCTCTTCGGGCCCGCCCCACGAGCGGGCTCACAGCCCGAACAACTCCGCCGCGTTGTCGTGGCACACCCGCCGCAGCCACTCCTCCCCGAGATCCAGCCGCTCCAGGGCATGCAGCTGGTGCAGGTACGGATAGGGGATGTTGGGGAAGTCGGTGCCGAGCAGGATGCGGTCGCCGAGGTCGGTCAGGCGGGGCAGGGCCCGGCGGGGGAACGGGATGAAGTCCTCGGTGAAGTCGGTGAACGCCATCGTCGTGTCCAGCCGCACCTCCCCGTACCGCTGCGCGAGGCCGAGGAAGTCCTCGTACTCGGGCATCCCCATGTGCGCCACGATCAGCCGCAGCCGGGGATGGCGCCCCAGCACCCGGGCGATCGGCTCGGGGCCGGTGTGCTTGCCGGGCGCCGGCCCGGAGCCGCAGTGGATGACGACGGGGACCCCGGCCTCCGCCAGCAACCCCCAGGCCCCGTCCAGGAGTTCGTCGGCCGGGTCGTACGCCCCCACCTGCACATGTGCCTTGAGGACCCGCGCGCCCGCCTCGACGGCCTCGCGGACGTAGGCCTCGGCGTCCGGCTCGGGAAAGAGGGTGGCGGTGTGCAGACAGTCGGGCGTACGGCGGGCGAAGTCGGCCGCCCAGTCGTTCAGCCACCGGGCCATGCCCGGCTTGTGCGGGTAGAGCATCGAGGTGAAGGCGCGTACACCGAACTCCCGCAGCAGCGACGCTCGTTCCGCCTCCTCCTGCCGGTAGGTGATCGGCCACTCCAGGCCGCCGGTCAGCTCTCCGAGCGCGTCGAAGTACTCCCAGACCTTGCGCAGGACCCGCTCGGGCATGAAGTGCGTATGCACGTCGATCAGCCCCGGAAGCCCCAGCCGCCCCCAGAAGCGGCGCACCTCGCCGGCTTCCTCGTCCGAAGGGATGTCGCTCATGGCCGCTTGATCGCTCATGCCGCCCACGATCGCCTCTGACGGGGCCGCGCGTCCACCCGCGCCGCACCCCGTGGCGCTTCGCTACAAGGGTCACTCCCGCCTGTCAAGTCGTGTGCTTTACCGACTGGTTGGGCCCCCGGCCGTGGCGGACTCTTGAGTCACAGCCCGAACGGCGGGCCCGACTCAAGGAGACGGAAATGGCCGAGAACATCAACGAGATGCAGTCCGCCCAGGTCGAGGACCAGGTCGAGACGAAGGTCGCCGCGGACCTGGACGTCGAGATCGAGCTCGAGACGGCGGAGACCTCCTTCACCTACACCGAGCCGCGCCTCGCCTGAGTCGCCGGCCGAGAGCTTCCACCACCGCGATCCGCGGGGTGACGGCGGCCGTGACGACGGCCCGCACTCGGGGCGGGACCTCGGATCCGAGGTCCCGCCCCAGCTCTTCGCCCCTCGGGAAGCGAACGGAGCGAAGCGGCAGCGACGACGGAGCGACGTCAGAGCGACGAAGGAGGAGAAGCAGTGAAGGCGATCCCCGCCGACCTGGCCGAACAGGCGCGTTCGGTCGTCATCGAAGTGGCCGCGACCGAGCGGCTCGCCGCGGTCTTCCACCGCAGCCTGGCCCGCCGCGCCGCGGCCGCACTGAGCGAGACCGAGCGCCCCCTCGTGGAGGAGCTGGTCCGCGGTGCCCGACGGCTCCCCCCGGCCACCGTCCACTCCGTCTACAAGGGCGGCGCCCCGGAGGCCGGCCTCACCGAGCTGACGCGCCGGCTGACGGAAGCCGGGACACCCGGACCCACCGAGGTCTACACCGGGCGTACCGACCCGCCGTGGCTGCGCGACGGGTTCCAGGAGGTACTGCGCTCCCTCAACTGGGGCGAGGAAGAGGCGGGAACGGTCGTCGTCGACCTCCCCGACGACGTACGCACCGCGCTGGGCCTGGCCCGGCAGGCCCTCGCCGGCTGCTGGCCGGAGGCCTGGGCCGAGCACAACACCCTGGTGCGATACCTGGTCTTCGCCCGCGGGCCGCTGCGCTCCGCCACCGTCCAGAGCACCTACGGCACCGTCTACGCCGAGGTCGAGGAGGCGAGCGACCCGCTGCGCATGTACGAACTGCTGCTGCACGAGACCGCCCACCACTCGCTGGCCCTGCGCGAACAGTTCACCCACTTCATCGCCAACCCCGAGGCCGTGGGCACCCACGCGCTGCGCCCCGACCCCCGGCCACTGCGCGGTGTCCTGCACGCCGCGTTCGTCATGTGCCGTATCGCCGAGGGGTTCCGGCGCTATCTGGACGTCCATCCCCGGGGCGGCCCCCTGGACGGCTGCCCCGTCGAGGAGCGGCGCCGCTTCGCCCTGGACTCGCTGAACGACGCGCTGACCCTCCTGGACGACACGGCCCGATGGACCGACGACGGCAGGGCGCTCCGGGTGTCGATGGGAGCCTGCCTGGCGCGAGAGGGCGTGCCCTCATGACGCCGGCCACCGCCACCGACCCCACCGATACTGCCACCGACCCCGTCGCCGCGGCGCCCCCACGGTTCGGCGTCGCCGGACGGACCACCGCCGAACACACCGCGCTCCCGTCCGAGGCGGATCAGCGCTGGCAGTTCAGCAACCAGTGGGAAATGCTCGAACTCGCCGACGGCTCCCTGTTCTTCGACAGCGTCTACGCCGACCACCGGGTGATCTCCGGACCTCCCCGGACCCTGCGCCGCATCCTGCTGCTCATCGAGAGCGAGCGGCCCACCCTGAAGGAGGCCGCCGCCCGTGTCGTCGGCGCCGCCTCCCCCGACGTCGTCGACCGGGTGGCACGGCTCCTCGCCCCGCTGGCCCGGGCGGGCATCCTCGTACCGCTGCGCGACGGCGAGCGCCCGGCGTGGGCCGACGACGCGCTGGTCGAGCGCTTCTCCACCGAACTGGAGTGGCTGGGCAGCCTGTCCACCGACGCCCAGGGCCACTGGGACTACTTCGGCCGGCTGCGCGAGGCCCATGTGGCCGTCATCGGCCTCGGCGGGGCGGG
This sequence comes from Streptomyces sp. WM6386, assembly GCF_000972385.1. Lineage (GTDB taxonomy): Bacteria > Actinomycetota > Actinomycetes > Streptomycetales > Streptomycetaceae > Streptomyces. Next base: position 5,673 of record NZ_JXTE01000067.1, on the reverse strand, counting down.
CAGTCTGCTGGCCCAGGCGCTCACCGCCGTGGGTGTGGGACGGCTGACCCTCGTCGACGGCGACACCGTCGAGCCGTCCAACCTGGTCCGGCAGATCCTCTACAGCCCGGACCAGAGCGGACAGGGCAAGGCCGACTGCCTCGCCGAGCAGCTGACGCGCTTCTCCCCGTACACCTCCCACCGGGTGCTGGACCAGTACGTCCGCGACCCGCAGGACGTACTGCGCTGCATCGAGGGAGCCGACTTCGTGGCGGTCTGCGCCGACGCGCCGCGCTTCGTCCTCAACCGGTGGATCGACGAGGCCTGCAAGGAGAACCGCACGCCCTACCTGGGTGCCTTCGCCGGCTCGGTCGGCCCGATGTACCGGCCCGGCGCCACCGGCTGCTTCGGGTGTCTGGAACACCGGCTGCGCGCCGAACTGGGCGACCGCCACGACCTGTTGGTGGACGCCCTCGCGGCCAAGACGTCCTGGCGCTACCCGGCCTTCGTGTCCGGGCCGCTCACCGTGGCCCACCTGATGACCACGGAGATCGTCCTGCATCTGACCGGTGCCGCGCCGCCGTCCACGGCCGGGGGAGTGGTGCGCTTCCAGCACCCCCACACCGTGCTGGAGCCGTTCCCCGGACACCCCGCCTGTGACTGTGCCGAGGGCGCCCACGGTCCGGTGGCCGGCTGAGCGAACGACCGGATCGGCGAACGAGGAGAGCAAGCCCATGAAGAACGCCTTGACGAACTACCGGAGCATCGCGCACGTCCCCGAGGCCCGGCGGCTGCTCGCGGCGGACGCGATCTCCAAGGCCGGCGACTGGATCCTCTACGTCGCCATGAGCGTGCTGGTCTTCGAGGCGGGCGGGGCCGGTGCGCTGTCCCTGTTCACGGCCCTGCGGGTCGTCGTGCCCTTCGCGCTGGGCCCCTGGGCGGGGCGGTGGGGGGCGGTGCTCGCGCCCCGGACGCTCATGATCGTCGCCGATGCGCTGCGGGCCCTGCTGCTCCTGCTGGCCGCCGCGGCGGCCGCCGCGGATCAACCGGCCTGGCTGCTCGTGGTCCTCGTGGTGGGGTGCGCCTCGGTGAGCGCCTTCCACGGACCGGCCGAGCGCCGCTTCCAGCGCGATGTGATCGACAGTGAACAGCGGGCCGGTTTCAACGCCGTGCTCGGTGCGACGGGTACCACGGTCATCGTCGTCGCCCCCGCGGTCGGTGGCCTGCTGACCACCACGGTCGGCAATGTCGGTGCCCTGGTCGCGGACGCGGCCAGCTTCCTGCTGTCCATGGCCTTCGTCCTCTCGGTACGCCCGCCCGCGACCACCGAGGAGCCGCGCCGGCGGGAGCCGGCCGCCTCGCCGGTCGGACTGCGAGGCGGTGCCCTCGCCACCGCCGTCCGCGCCATGCGCAAGGACCCGGCCGTGCTGGCCTGCGTCCTGACCCAGGCGATCGCCTGCACCGTGGCCGGCGCCTCGCTGGTCCTGCTGCCCCTGCTCGGCGACCGTCTGGACGCCGGAGACGGGGCGATCGGCTGGCTGACCGCCGCCGTCGGTATCGGCAGCGTCGTCGGCGTGCTGATCGGCGGCAGGGTCGCCACCCAGGGACACCTCCTGCTCTGCGTGACCAGCGTCGTGTCGATGGGCGCCGTCCTCGGACTGCTCGGCTCCAGCCCGGACCTGCTGATCGCGCTGCTGTGCGCGGTGGCCCTGGGCGCGGCGGCCAACATCCCGGAACCGATGTACTGGACGTCGTACGCCGACCGGGTCGGCAAGGACGACTCCGGTCCCTTCTACGGCCTGGTCGAGTCGTCCATCACCGGCGGCTTCGCGCTGGGCGGGGTGCTCCTGGGCGCGGCGGTCGCGGCGTTCGACACGGTCACCGGAACCTGGGTCCTCGGACTGGCGGGCAGCGGCCTAGCTGCCCTGGCCTTCCTGCCCGCCCTACGCCATCACCGGGCCCGTCCGCGGCCGGTGAGCGTTCCCGCCCCGGCCACGGAGCCCGCGTCATGACCACGGTGGCGGACGAGCGCGCCCTGACCCGGGCGAGCGCGGGCGTGGCGGTGCTGGCCGCGGGGGGCGGGCCGGCGTGTGTGACGGTCCGCTGCCACCGGCGCGCGGCCGCGGCGGCCACCCGCAGGGGTACCGGGCCCGCCGAGGTCCGCCGGGTCGCCGACCACATCCGGCGGACCACCACCGCGTTCGCCCTCGTTCCGGGAGCGGGCGGGGGCCCGTACGAGGTGCGCCACGCGGCAGTCGACGGGTACGGGACGCATGCGGTGCACGAGGTCGTGGGACGCGCGGCGGACGGCAACGGCGTCGGCGCTCCGGCCGGTCCGGATCTGCCCCTGGCCGCGCCGCCGGCCGGGGAGCGGGATGCGGCGGACCTCGTCGAGGGGATCCTCCGGCGGCTGCCCGGCGTCGAGGGGTACGACGTGGTCGCCGAGGCGCACACCGTCGTGGAGGAGCGGCTGTTCGTCCCCGCGCAGGGGCCTGCGGTACGCGAGACCCTGCGCACCGCGGCGGTCGTCGTGGACGTGCTCAGGGCGGGGCGGCTCGTCGCCGATGCCGACACCGGCTGGAGCGGTGAGGTGCCGTGGGGGCCGGACTCGCTCGCCGAGCGCGTGGAGGCCGCGGTACGCCGGGCCGGTGCGCGGCCCCGGACGGTCGCGCCCCGCGTACAGCTGCTGTTCGTGGACGGCAGTGCGGGCGCCTTTCTGCACGAGGTCTGCGGCCATCTGCTGGAGAGCACCGGGCACCGCCCGTCCCTGCTGGCGGAACACGGCGGCCGGCACGTGGCCTTCGACGGGCTCGGCGTCGACGACGACCCCACCCGCGCCGGGAGCTTCGGAGCGCACCGGTACACGATGCTGGGCGAGGCCACCCGTCGGCGGCCCCTGCTCACCGCCGGGCGGCTGACGGGCCTGCTCGCCGACACCGCCGACGGCCCGTGGCGGACCGAGGACGCCCGGCACGCCCCGCAACCCCGCATGAGCCACCTCACCCTGGCATCCGCGCCCGCCCCGACGGCCCTGGACACCGCTCTCGGCGCCACCGTCGTCCCCGTGGTCCGCGTCCACCGGCTGGGCTTCGGCTCGCTGGACCACCGGGACGGCACCGTCGTACTGGAGGTCAAGGACGCGACGTACCGGGACGGCACCGCCGAGTACCGGCTGGAGCCCTTCGTGGTCACGGCCGAGGCGCGGCAACTGCTCCGGGACGTAAGGGCGGTGGGCTGTGCCGCCACCGTCCGGCCGTGGTCCGCGTACTGCCTGGCGACCTCCGGCAGCCTCCCCGTCGGCGCCACCACACCCGCCCTCCTCACCGGCGCCGTCACGACACACCCGCACCGCCCGCTCGCCCCACCACGAGCCGCGGTTCCCCAGCCCGCACCGGGACACGGCGCATGACGGCCGACCACGCAGACAGGAGCGCCCCGGCCCCGACCTCCCAAGTCCCGGCGCAGGGAGGCCGATCGACGGCCGATGTTTCCCACCCCGGCACGTTCACCGTCGCCGGGCCCGCCCTCGTACGCCTTCCCCTCGCCCCGACGGACCGCGCCGCCGACGGCGCCGTTCCGGCCGCGGCGGCGCCCACCGCCGGGCAACTGCGGGCCCGTATCGAGGAGTTGCTGCGCGACGACGTACTGCGGGAGGCCGTCGCGCTGGCGAGTCCGTCCACGGCGCTCATCTGCCGGCAGCCCCTCGACCGGCTTCCGGAGAAGCGGCTGCGGTCGCTCGCGGCCAGTCTGACCGCCTACGCGGCACGGATGCGGGGCCGCGCCACGCCGTTCGGGCTGTTCGCGGGGGTGACCGTGGCACCGTTCGCGGACACCGCCCGGGGGCGGATGGCACCACCGCACCGCCATCGCCGCGCGGTACGCCCGGACGCGGCGTGGCTGCGCGCGGTCGTGCAGGCACTGGCACGGTCCCCGCAGAGCCTGACCGCGTCGACGTACACGGCCGGTCCCGCCGTACGACGCGACGGCACCACCCATGTGCTGACGGCCCCGGACGCCCGCGTCAGCCGCGTGGCGCTGCGGACCACGCCCCCGCTCGAAGCCGTCCTGGACACCGCCGCACGGCCGGCCAGGGGCGACAGCCTCCAGGCGGCGGCGCGAGCCCACGGCCTCTCCCCGCAGGACGCCGGACGACTGCTCGCCACACTCGTCGCACACGGCTTCCTCGTCTGCGAACTCCAGCCGCCCGCACACACCGACGACCCCCTCGGCCACGTACTGAAACATCTGCGCCGCACGGCACTCCACCCCGAACCGACGCGACTCCTGGAGGAGTACGAGGCTGCCCTGACCGCATACGCGGACACCCCGCCCGGTGAAGCCGAGGACGCCCTCACCCGCGTCCACGACCTCGCCGACCGGGTCGCACGGTCGGCCGGCGCGGACCCGGGCACGGGCAGCCCCCTGCACGTGGACACCCTGGTCGAGGCCGACATCGCGTTCGGCCCCGAGGTACGGGCGGAGGCGGAGCGCGCGGCGGCCGTCCTCGCCCGGTTCGCCACGGCCCGCGAGCGACGCCACCTGCAGCAGCAGCTACGGCGCGTCAGTGACGGTTACGCGGTGCCCCTCGCGGAGTTCCACTGCCCACCGCTCCCGGCCCGTCCGCCCTCCACCCCTCCGGCGCTGCTCGCCGCGTACGCGGACGCCCTGCGGGAGGGGCGAGCGGAGATCGTGCTGGACGACACCCTGCTGGACGCGGTCGCCCCGGCGTCCGAGGCGGCGCCGGTCACGGAACTCGACCTCTTCGCGGTCGTCGCCGCGCCCGACCTCGCGGCGCTGCGGCGCGGCGACTTCGAGCTGCATGTGCGCCGGCCCGCCAGTACCAGCGCGGGCACCGCACTGGCCCGCTTCGCCCCCGCGCTCGGCCCCGTCGGCGAGCAGGCGCTGCGCACCATCCACGACCGGACCGACCAGGCAGCCGCCGACCGGTCGGGCGGCCCCGTCGTCCTCGCCGACCTCACCTACCGGCCCCGGCAGGCCCCCGCCGAGAACGTCGCCCGGGCCGCGCTGACCCGCCCCGCCCGCATCCACACCAACAGCCCGGTCGACGCTTCCCGCCCCGGCGACCTCCACCTCCATGACCTGCTGCTCTTTCCCGGCCCCGACGGCCCCCAGGTCTGGTCCCGCGCCCTCGGCAGCCGGGTACTCCCCAGAGCGGCGACGGCTCTCAACGCCGAGACCACCGGCCCCCACAGCGCCCACCTCCTCGCCGCGGCCGCCGGGGAGAACCTCGCCCTCGGCTTCGACTGGGGCACCCTCACCACCGCGCCCTGGCTGCCACGCGTACGCCGCGGACGCACCGTCCTCAGCCCGCAGACCTGGCGCCTGGAACCGGCCCTCACCCACGGCGCCTCCTGCTACGAGCGTTTCGCCCAGTGGTGCCGCCAGTGGAACGTGCCCGCACACGTCACGCTGGTCGACGGCGACCGCCAGCTCCCCCTCCACCTCGACGACCCCGTAGACCTCCACCTACTGCTCCGCCACGCCCAGAAAAACCCCGTAACCCTGACCGAATCCCTCTCCCACGAACACTCCTGGGCCCACTCCCCCCACGGCACCCACCTGGTAGAGGCCGTCTTCCCCCTGACCACGGCAGACACCCCCACCACGACCACACCGGTGTCCGCCCCCTCTGCGACCCCCTCGGACCGGCGGCCCGCCGTCCCCCACGGCTAC
>NZ_JXTE01000669.1 GCF_000972385.1 Streptomyces sp. WM6386 | reverse complement strand
AGGCCATGGACCCGCCCCGCACCGCCACACGCTCCCAGAACCGCCTGGTGCGCTACGCGCAGGGCAGGTTCCTGGTGCTGCCACCGGGGGTCGGCGGGCCGCCGCCGGCGCACCCCGAGCGGCTGCGTGAGGACATACCACTGACCCCGCAGGAACTACAGCTCGTCCGCGACGTGTGGCCCGCTTACGAACACAGCGCCCGCGACCGCGGCTGACCGCCGCGGGCGCCGGACAGCCGAAAGGGCCGGGCGCGGCCAGCATCTGCTCGCCGCGCCCCGCCCTTTCGCGGTGGCCGGACTCACCCGGGGGCGGGGACCTCCTCGCCGTCCATACGCGGGGCCAGCGGGGAC
>NZ_JXTE01000668.1 GCF_000972385.1 Streptomyces sp. WM6386 | reverse complement strand
CACTGACACCGGGCGACGACCCCCGGCTGCACGGTCCGCAGGTGCACGGCTACCTGCGGATGACCGACGGCTCCCTGCGCGACATCACCGTCTACAACCCGTCAACCACCTGGGGGGAGGGCGAACTGGTCTCCACCGTCGACGACCTCTTTGCTTTCCAACAGGCGCTGTTCTCCGGCGGCTTGCTGCCGCCCCGGGCGCTGGACAAGCTCTGCACCTTGCCTCCGGCCGAGGTTCGCATGTGGAAGGACGGCAGCCCCGCCCGCTACAGCATGGGCCTGCAGACGGCCACGGTGAACGGCGTGACGTTCTGGGGAAAGACCGGCGAGATGTACGGCTACCGCACCCGCG
>NZ_JXTE01000667.1 GCF_000972385.1 Streptomyces sp. WM6386 | reverse complement strand
CTTCGCCGCCTATGCCGCCGACCTCGGCCGACGCTTCGGCGACCGGGTGGCACGCTGGATCACCTCCACCGACCTGGCGGGCCCCACCCTCGCGGACCATGTGGCCGGGATGTACACGCCCGGCCGGGGCATCGGCCGCGCCGGGCTGCCCACGGTCCACCACATCCTGCTCGCCAACGGGCTCGCGACCCAGGCCCTGAGGGCCGCCGGAGTGAGCGGCCGGATCGGGACCACCGTGACCCTCGTCGGCGGCTACCCGGCCACCGACGACCCCTTCGACCGCGTCGCCCTGGAACGCCTGCAGAGCTGGACCAACGGTCTCTTCCTGGACCCCCTGCTGCTCTACATCCT
>NZ_JXTE01000666.1 GCF_000972385.1 Streptomyces sp. WM6386 | reverse complement strand
CGTCTGCAACGGGTTCCGCAGGCACAGCACCCCGGCAAGGACGTAGAGCACGGCCAGGAGCAACCCCGGCAGCCGTTCGTCCGCCGCGCGCGCGAAAACGCCCACGAACCGGAACGCCCCGGTCACCAACAGGTACAGGCCGATGAGGACCGCCAGGACGTGCAGGGTCGCGTCCGGCCAGACGAGTATCAGAAGGCCCGGCACCAATGTCGCCAGGGCCGCGCCCAAGATCCAGGTCCAGGAACGGCCGAGCCGCCCGAGTACGTCCGCGGAGTCGCCCAGCGGACCGGGGGCCGCACCGTCGGGCCTGTGTTCCTGCCGGGTGTGCGATGCCGGGCCACGCGGCATGGAC
>NZ_JXTE01000665.1 GCF_000972385.1 Streptomyces sp. WM6386 | reverse complement strand
CGGGGTGCGGAGACCGACCGGAACCAGGTGGTGGAGGGGACGTACTCGCCGAGGGCCAGGCCCGAGACGGCCACGAGGAAGACGGCGATCAGCCAGGAAAGGAAGGTGAAGACGGGGCCCAGGGGGCCGAACTCGTGCAGGCTGCGCTCCATGGCCGTGGGAACCAGAACGCGGGCCCCCAGGCTCAGCAGGACCGTACCGGTGCCGGCCAGCAGCGATCCCGGCAACAGGCTCCACCAGCCGATCCGGCCGCCCAGCAGCAAATGCTGACACCCGCGCCTCCGGTGGTCTTGCGTGTCGTGCCAGTGGCGGAGAAGACCTCCCGCAGTTCGTCGAGGGTGTCGCCACGCACT
>NZ_JXTE01000664.1 GCF_000972385.1 Streptomyces sp. WM6386 | reverse complement strand
CCTCCAGGCCGTGGAGGGCACCTGGAAGGACTACTCGGAGCAGGGCGGCCGCGCGCTCGAGGAGTTCGCCGCGTTCTTCTACCACCAGCCGTTCACGAAGATGGCGTACAAGGCCCACCGTCACCTGCTGAACTACTGCGGCTACGACACCGACAAGGACGTCATCGCGGGCGCGCTGGGCCAGACCACGGCGTACAACACCGTGATCGGCAACAGCTACACGGCGTCGGTGTACCTGGGTCTGGCCGCGCTCCTGGACCAGGCGGACGACCTCACCGGCCGCCCGCTCGCCTTCCCCAGCTTCGGCTCCGGCTCCGTCCCCGGGTTCCTCCCCGGGACCGTGGAGCCCGGTTG
>NZ_JXTE01000663.1 GCF_000972385.1 Streptomyces sp. WM6386 | reverse complement strand
GGCACGGGGCCTTCCGCCACGCGGCCCTGCGCGCCAACCAGGTCGCCGACCCGCGTTCCCTGCTCGCTCTGTACGTCAACGGCGAAGAGCTGTCCCTCGCCCACGGCTACCCCCCCCGCGTGTTCTCCCCCCCCGACCTCCGTCTCCGCTTCGTCCTGTCCTACACCCCGACCCCGTTGACCACGGACGAGGACATGATCAACCGAGTGGTCGCCACACTCACCTCCTGAGCACTCGTGAGTATTTGGGTTGGGATCCCTGCACGAGAACTGGAGCTGGACTTTCGTCCACAACGCCCGCCCTGGCCGGTCTCGTGATGTCGGCGGACGCCCGTCGTCCGGGACGCCGCCGGCC
>NZ_JXTE01000662.1 GCF_000972385.1 Streptomyces sp. WM6386 | reverse complement strand
GAGGTCCTCGATCACGACCGTTTGATTTTAACGGATGAGGCGAGTCGAAGGCTTGTGCAGGACCTCGCGGCATCGCTCGGCGATCGGTGCATGCCCGCGGGCGACTTTGCGGCGGGCTTTCTCGCGGTTCGCCGAGCCCTTCGCCTTTCGCGACAGCTCACGCTGCGCGCGGGCCAGGCGGGCACGGTCACACTTCTCATGCTTCGGGCTGGCGACCTTTTCTCCGGTGGACAGTGTCACCAGGGAGGTGATCCCGGCGTCCAGACCGACGGCCGCTGTGGTGGCGGCGGCCGGGGCGACGTGGTCCTGGCACAGCAGGGACACGAACCAGCGACCCGCCGCGTCTCGGGACAC
>NZ_JXTE01000661.1 GCF_000972385.1 Streptomyces sp. WM6386 | reverse complement strand
CCCGAGTTGAAGAAGACGAGTCGCCCGGCGGCTGCAAGGGCAGAGAGGGCGCGGGGGAGTAGGTCTCCGCCGACTCCGTCCAGGACGACGTCGACTGGCTCCCCCCAGTGCTTGCTGTCGTAGGTCACGATCTCGTCGGCGCCGAGACCGCGGAGGAACTCCGCCTTGGTGTGCGAGCTCACGGCCGCGACGACCCGTTCAATGCCCTGAAGCTTGGCCAGTTGGACCGCGAGATGCCCCACTCCGCTCGCGGCGCCCGTGATGAGGACCGACTCGCTCACAAGGGGCCGGGCCGTGGCGAGGGCGGCGAGGGCGACGTGTCCGCTGCGCACGAGCGCGACGGCTTGGATGGCG
>NZ_JXTE01000660.1 GCF_000972385.1 Streptomyces sp. WM6386 | reverse complement strand
GCTCCTGGTCGGCGGCGGCCTGACCCTGGACCATGTGCCGGGGCTTCTGGTCGCCGGGTTCGACGCGTTTCACATCGGCGGGGCGGCGCGGCCCGGGGGGGGGGGGGGACCGGGGGGGGCGCAGGGGGGGGGGGGGGGGGCCCCGGGGGGGGGCCAGCCGGGGCGCCCCGCCTGCCCCTGTTTCCGCCCCCTCCCGCCAGGGGGCTGGAGTACGACTCCGTCGTCCGGGAGGAGCCGCAGGCGGTGTTCGACGGTTAGCCCGACGAGCGCACGGGTCTGCGACGCCTGTACGTGGCTCTCACCCGAGCGGTCTCGGGGCTGATCGTGACGCACGCGGCGCCGCTGCCGCGCGAGC
>NZ_JXTE01000066.1 GCF_000972385.1 Streptomyces sp. WM6386 | reverse complement strand
GGGCCGCGGGGGCCTCCTCCTCCGCGACCTCGCCGCCGAAGTTCTTCAGCAGTGCGTCGAGGCCGCCGTCGAAGCCCTGTCCGACCGCGGCGAACCGCCAGACGTCCTTCAGGTAGAAGTCGCCCAGCATCACGGCCCGCTCGGTGGAGAACTCCGAGCCGTTGAAGGAGTAGCGGGCCACTTCCTCGCCGCCGGCCACGATCCGGAGGTATCCGGGGGCGACCTGCGACATCTGGCCGGCGCCGTCGATCGTCGCCGTGAAGGACAGCTTCTGGATCTGCGCCGGGATCCGGTCGAGGGTGACCCGGAAGGACTCCGAGTCACCCGCCTGGGCGCCCAGAAGCTGGATGGACTCCTCAGGGGACTTCGGCTGGTTGAAGAAGACGAAGTACCGGTCGTCCGAGAGCCGTTCGTCGGCGTCGAGGCCGAAGCAGCTGATGTCGAAGCTCAGTCCGGGGCCGGTGATCTGCACACCTACGTACAGATCCGTGCCCGCGGTGAGGTCACTGACCTTGGCCTTGTGGCCGCGTTGGAATTCCCTGGCCATGCGTAACGACCGTCCCCCATCCAAGTGCGAGTGCGTCGCGTCAGGCTAACGGCAAACTCGGACAGTGGACGAAGTCGGTACAGACCCGGTACACAATCCCCGGCCGGGGACGTCGGTCACTCTCCGCGCGCGCCGGGCAAATGGGGCAACCGCTCGGCCGCGACCACACCTTCGAGGTAGCCCCGGGCCCGCTCGGTGCGCGGATACGCCTCCAGGAGCTGCCAGAAGCGGGGCCCGTGCCCGGGCACGAGCAGATGCGCGAGCTCATGGACGAGGACGTAGTCGACGACGTATTCGGGCATGCCCTGCAGCCGGTGCGAGAGGCGGATGCTGCTCTCGGAGGGGGTGCACGAGCCCCAGCGGGTGTTCTGGTTGGTGACCCAGCGCACCGAAGCGGGCCGGGCTCGCCCGTCGAAGTACTGGGCCGACAGCCGCTCGGCGCGCTCGGCCAGTTCGGTGTCGCCGAGTACCCGCTTGCTCTCCTGGGCGGCCAGCTTGTCGAGCATGACGCTCACCCAGCGTTGCTCCTCCGCCTCGGACATCCGGGCAGGGATCAGCACGACGGTGCGGTCGCCCTCGCGGTACGCGGAGACCGTCCGGCGTCGTCGGGCGCTCCTTCGCACCTCGATCGCGCTCGCGCCCGAGCCGCTGGGCGGCTGGCTCGACGTGCGTCGCTGTGGTGTTCCGGCGCGGTGCAGTGGGTCGGCGGACACGCCCCGACGTTACCCGCTGTGAGTGCTGGAAGTCCCGACTCCGGGACGGTTCGGTCCGGATCCCCCACCATGCGTTTGATTTGTACGACGAATACCCACCGCCTGTGGACAACTTTCGGCGGCGCATCACCGATCCGGGCATGCTGGCATTCGCCGTCGGAGCCACAACCGATCACCGAGGGGTCTCCGGGCGGCGGACGGGGATGTTCCACTAGGGCTACGGGGGCCTGTCATGCAGTCTTCACAAGATCCATCGGTTACGGCGATCCCGCTGGTTCCGCTGGTGAAGCCCGCGCTGCGGCGCGGCTGGCGCGACCTGAACACCGTGCAGTTCGGGATGACTCCGGCGCACGCGATGACGCTGGGTCCGATGGACACGGCTACGGGCAGTTTCCTCGACCTGCTCAACGGCACCCGCGGTCCGGGGCTGCTGCGCGAGGAGGGGCGGCGCATGGATCTGCCCGACGGCCATGTCGACCGGCTCCTGGAGCGGCTGGCGCGGGCCGGGCTGCTCGACGACGCGCGGGGCGGCGGCCAGGCCGGTGACACCCTGCGAAGGAAGAAGCGGGTCCTCGACCGGCTCCGCCCCGATCTGGCCTCGCTGTCCCTGACGACGTCCGAACCGGGCGAGGGGGTCGAGCTGCTGGCCGCCCGTCGCTCGCTGCGCGTACAGGTCAGGGGCGCGGGCCGGGTGGGCGCGGTGCTGGCCTCGCTGCTGGCGGGCGCCGGGGTCGGCGAGGTCGATGTGCGCGACGTCGGCGAGGTCGAGCCGTGGGACGTCGCGCCGGGCGGGCTGCCCGCCGAGGCGATCGGCGAGCGCAGGGACGAGGCCGCCCGGCGCGCGGCACGCCGGTGCGCGCCGGACCGCTCGCCACGCCGGCCGTCCTCCGGGGACGGCGAGCCCGGGTTCTCCCTGGTGATCCTCGCCCCGAGGGACGACGTCGCGGTGCACGCCCCGCCACCCGCCGACCCCCTCGTCGACTCCGGTACGCCCCATCTGTACGCCGGTGTCGTGGAGGCGACCGGTGTCGTCGGCCCTCTCGTCCTGCCCGGGGTGACGAGTTGCGCGGGCTGTCTGCACGAGGGGCGTGCCGACCGGGACCCGGTGTGGCCCCGGCTGGTCGCACAGTGGCGGTCGGGTTCGGGGCGGTCACGCCAGGTGCGCCCGTGCGACCTGGCGCTGGCCACTACGGTGGCGGGGCTGGCGGCCGCACACGCCCTTTCCTTCCTCGACGGTCGGACCCCGTCGAGTGCCGGCGCCCGCTGGGAGGTCTCCCTCCCCGCCCTGAACTGGCATGCTCGGCCGGTCTGGGCACATCCCGCGTGCCGGTGCGGAGCCGCGGAGAAAGGTAAGGAGGAACACACCGTCAAGGACGGGGAGTCGCACGAGACAATGACCGAGCAAGGGCCGTCGAAGGAATTGCGCCGTGAGGCGGATGCGGCACGGCCTGCTGGGACCTGGAGGGCGCATGTCTGATCTTCCCCGCAAGGCGGTCACCCGTACCGCCAAGCTCGCCGCGCTCCCGCTCGGCTTCGCAGGCCGGGCAACCTGGGGGCTCGGCAAGAGAATCGTCGGGGAGTCCGCGGAGATCGTCGGCCGTGAGCTGCAACAGCGCACGGCGGAGCAGCTGTTCAAGGTGCTCGGCGAGCTCAAGGGCGGTGCGATGAAGTTCGGCCAGGCCCTGTCCGTCTTCGAGTCGGCACTGCCCGAGGAGGTCGCCGGTCCCTATCGGGCCGCGCTGACCAAGCTCCAGGAGGCGGCGCCGCCGATGCCGACGCGCACGGTGCACCGGGTGCTGGAGGAGCGGCTCGGGGAGGACTGGCAGGAACTGTTCGTGGAGTTCGAGGACAAGCCCTCCGCCGCGGCGTCGATCGGTCAGGTGCACCATGCGGTGTGGCACGACGGCCGCGAGGTGGCGGTCAAGGTGCAGTACCCGGGAGCCGGCGACGCCCTCCTGTCCGACCTGAACCAATTGAGCCGTTTCGCCCGACTTTTGGGCCCGCTGATCCCCGGCATGGACATCAAGCCGCTCATCGCGGAACTGAGGGACCGGGTCTCCGAGGAACTGGACTACGGCCTGGAGGCCCAGGCCCAGCAGGCCCATGCCGACGAGTTCGCGGACGACCCGGACGTCGTGGTGCCGGCGGTGGTCCACCAGTGCGACCAGATCCTGATCACCGAGTGGATGGGCGGCGTCCCCCTGTCGGAGGTCATCTCGGACGGCACCCGGGAACAGCGCGACCGCGCCGGCCAACTGCTGGCCCGCTTCCTCTTCTCCGGCCCGGCCCGCACCGGCCTGCTCCACGCCGACCCGCACCCCGGCAACTTCCGCCTCCTGCCCGGCGGCCCCGACGGCGAGGACGACTGGCGCCTGGGCGTCCTGGACTTCGGCACGGTCGACCGTCTCCCGGGCGGCCTGCCCACCCCCATCGGGGACTCCCTGCGCATGACCCTCGACGGCGAGGCGGAGGCCGTCTACGAACTGCTGCGTCTGGAGGGCTTCGTCAAGGAGTCCATAGAACTGGACCCCGACGCCGTCCTCGACTACCTCCGGCCGATCATCGAACCGGCCCTGCTCGACGAGTTCACCTTCACCCGCGGCTGGATGCGCAGCCAGGCGGCCCGCATCGCCGACATCCGCTCCCCCGCCTACCAGCTGGGCAAGCAGCTCAACCTCCCCCCGGCATACCTCCTCATACACCGCGTGACACTGAGCACGATCGGCGTCCTGTGCCAGCTGGGCGCGACGGTACGGCTGCGGGAGGAGCTGGAGGAGTGGCTGCCGGGGTTCGTGCCGGAAGAGGAGACGGAGGAGACGGCGGCGGAGGCGTGAGCCACTGGTGAACCGGGGCGGCGGCAAGCCGGCGGCAAGGCCCTACCACCAAGCCGAGTCCAAGCGCCCCTCGATCGCCCTGAGGTTGTCCCTCGAGCAGGTGTCACAGAAGTACTGACGGACGCCGTTCTCCACGGAGCAGATCCAGGTGGACCGCGGACCGTCGGCGGTCGTGCCGCAGCGCGCGCACACGAGAGGCTGGGGCTCCGTGGCGGAGCCGCTGTCTTCACTGCCCCCGGGAAGACTCGTCACGCGGCGACGATATCGCCGCGGTCGGCGGATCGGCGGGCACAACGCACCGCGGGGGCCGGTCCGTTCGCACGGACCGGCCCCCGCGGGGAGCTTTCGCCTCCCGGAGCCCGGAAGGCCACCTCTTCAGGTGGTTTCGCTTACTGCATGACCGCGATGGCCAGCGCACGGCGGGCGCGCATGGACGCGCGCTCGGCCCGGCGCTGCATGCGGCGCGCGGCCGCCAGGCTCACGGCCCGGCGTTCCTGCTGCGCCTGGTGCAGGCGCTCGTGCATATGCGCACGAGCCAGGGCTTCTGGTTGGAGTTGCATCTCTCGGGTCCTGTTCTGGCGCAAGTCGCTCGCGCCGACGGTGGTGAAGTCTGGAATCGCGGAGCCCGCGGGCTCGGTGGTGGACGGCTTCATCGGGGCCTGCTTCTTGGGGTCGAGCGTGAGGGGGCGGTCGATCGTTCCTGCGATGGTGTTCATGCCATGACCGGGTTCTTGCGCGGGCGACCACGCGGCCGCTTCCGGGCGACGACGACACCCTGGACGAACAGCTCGCCACCCCAGACGCCCCAGGGCTCACGCCGCTCCTTGGCGCCGGCGAGGCAGGCCTCCATCAGCGGGCAGGTGCGGCAGAGGGACTTGGCGTACTCGACGTCGGCCGGCGACTCGGCGAAGAAGACCTCCGGGTCGTACGAACGGCAGGGGACGGGTACGCCGAGGCTCTCGATGGCGTCGTCGAGCGCGGTGAGCGCGGTGAGCGGGATCAAGGTGGAGTCCTCCGTGAGGCCGGGCGGGGGGATCGTTTCGGAAGGCGGTACGGACGGGGCGTGCGCTTCGAGTTGCACGGTTCGTCTTCCTCGTCTGGTCGGTCCGGCCCTGTTGGACCGGTGGTCGGCTTGGTACCGGGTTCTTTTCTTGTCCCGAGGCCCCTTCGCTCCGTCATCCCCGTTCGAGGACAAACAGAAGGGCCGCGGATCCCGGATGGGGTTCCGCGGCCCTGAAGGCGCCGGCCTGATCAATCAGGCTGGATCACTCCAGGGTTCTGGCCCACGGAAGGCCCACATCAGGTGGTGCTGCGTCGCCTGCTTCCGGCTTCCGGCACCGGCTGCCGTAAAGGCATAGGCATGCGCCTGTCCCTCTACTGCTTCCAGTGCCTTCGTCGGTCGCTCATTGCGCTCACGAACGGGAAGACCGGCGCGAGACACGGAGGCTGCCGGGCCGGCGACACGAATGCCGGACAGACCGGTGCCCTGGTTCGAGACAGCGAGCATGCACAGGGAGGCGACGACCGAGCGATCGGTCATTTTCGCGGTGAAGCTGGCGTTGATGCTGGTCACTGGACTCGCCTCCTCTCGGCGTCTCGGGAGACCGGGGTGAACCGGTCCTGCGGGTATGTAAGTAGAGCACGGAATCGGGGCCTCCGAGAAGGCCTCCGTCCCCGTGGCTAAGAACCTATGGGGATTGCCGGGGCATGCGCAAACTATTTTTTCGACGAGTTCGGATCAGTTCCCCGCTTCTTCCGGCCCGGGCTCCTGGCCTGCGCAGATCGCCAGCACATCGGTTCCGAAACGGTTGAACTTGCGGACGCCGACCCCGGGGATCCGCGCCAGCTCGCCCTCGTCGTCGGGGACGGCCTCGGCAATCGCCATCAGTGTCTTGTCGGTGAAGACGCAGAACGCGGGCTGTCCGCTGCGCCGCGCCTGCTCCGCCCGCCACTCGCGCAACCGCTCGTAGAGGCCCTCGTCCATGTCGGAGGGACAGTCCTCGCACCGCATCAGCTTCATCTCGCCGGCGTCGGTGAGAGTGCGGCCGCAGACCCGGCAGCGGGCCGGGGTGCGCTGGGTCCGCCGCGGCACGGCACCGGCCGTACCGCTCGTGTAACCGCGCTCCACGCCGCCGGAGCCACCGGTGGCGGCGCGTGCAGCGGCACCGGTCGAGCCGGGGCGCAGCCCGTCGAGGAAGCGGCTGGGGCGGCGATTGGGGCGTCCGCCGGGCGAGCGGGACAGGGCCCAGGAGACATGGAGGTGCTCTCGTGCGCGCGTGACGCCGACGTAGAGGAGGCGACGCTCCTCCTCGATCTGCTCGTCGGTCTTTGCGTAGGTGATCGGCATCATGCCCTCGGCCACCCCGACCAGGAAGACGACGTCCCACTCCAGGCCCTTGGCCGAGTGCAGGGAGGCGAGGGTGACGCCCTGGACGGTCGGGGCGTGCTGGGCGCCCGCTCGCTCGTCCAGTTCCGCGACGAGGTCGGCGAGGGTGGCGCCGGTTCTGGCCGCCGCGAAGTCCTGCGCCAGGTTCACCAGGGCGGCCAGCGACTCCCAGCGCTCTCTGACCGCGCCGGATCCTGCCGGGGGCGCAGTGGTCCAGCCCTCTCCGGAGAGCACGGCACGCACCTGGGAGGGCAGGTCGGGGGCGTCGTCCAGGAGGGCGTCGTTGCCGCCGAAGCGGGAGGCGGCGCGCAGCGCGATGCCGGCCTTGCGCACCTCAGGTCGGTCGAAGAACCGTTCGGCGCCGCGCAGCTGATAGGGGACGCCCGCGTCGGCGAGAGCCTGTTCGTACGTCTCGGACTGCGCGTTCGTACGGAACAGGACGGCGATCTCGGCGGCCGGGACACCGGCGGCCATCAGTTCGCGGATGCGGCGGGCGGCGCCCTCGGCCTCGGCGGGCTCGTCGGTGTACTCGGTGTAGACGGGCTCGGGGCCGGGGGCGCGCTGCGAGACCAGCTCCAGGCGGTGATCGGCGGCGCGGCCGTTCGCCTGGGCGAGCAGGCCGTTGGCGAGATGGACCACCTGGGGGGTGGAGCGGTAGTCGCGGACCAGCTTGACGACGGTGGCACCGGGGTGGCGGGTGCGGAAGTCGAGAAGGTGGTCGGGAGTTGCTCCCGTGAACGAGTAGATCGTCTGGCTGGCGTCGCCGACCACGCAGAGGCTGTCCCGGTCGCCGAGCCACAGCTCCAGCAGGCGCTGCTGGAGGGGGCTGACGTCCTGGTACTCGTCGACGACGAAGTGCTGGTACTGGGCGCGGACCTGGTCGGCGATGTCGTGCCGGTCCTGGAGGACGGCCACCGTCAGCAGCAGGACGTCCTCGAAGTCGATGACGGCGCGCTCGCGCTTGAGGTCCTCGTAGGCGGCGTAGAGCTGGGCGACCTCGGCGGGGTTGCGGGGGACGACCCGGCCCGCCTTCGCGGCCGCGAGGGCGTAGTCGCCGGGGACGGTCTGGGTGACCTTGGACCACTCGATCTCGGCGGTGACGTCCCGCAGCTCGCCCCGGTCGAGGCGGATACGGCAGGCGGCGGCCGCGTCGACGACGAGCTGGATCTTCCGGTCGACGAGCCGGGGCATGGAACCGCCGACCGCTTTCGGCCAGAAGTACTGGAGCTGGCGCAGGGCGGCCGAGTGGAAGGTGCGGGCCTGGACCCCGGCGGCACCGAGCTGGCGGAGCCGGCCGCGCATCTCACCGGCGGCGCGGTTGGTGAAGGTGACGGCCAGCACGCTGGAGGGCTGCAAAATGCCGGCGCGCACTCCGTAGGCGATGCGGTGGGTGATCGCCCGTGTCTTGCCCGTACCGGCGCCCGCCAGCACACACACCGGCCCGTGCAGCGCCAAGGCCACTTCGCGCTGCTCGGGATCGAGCCCTTCGAGCACCGCGTCGGCCGAGTCCGGGACCTGCGGGAAAAGGGTGGAGTGCGTTGCTGCTGTCACACCGCCATGCTGCCAGGTCGG
This sequence comes from Streptomyces sp. WM6386, assembly GCF_000972385.1. Taxonomy (GTDB): domain Bacteria; phylum Actinomycetota; class Actinomycetes; order Streptomycetales; family Streptomycetaceae; genus Streptomyces. Next base: position 37,938 of record NZ_JXTE01000066.1, on the reverse strand, counting down.
CGGGGACGGCTGTGCCGGTTGTCCACAGGCAGGGGCTCGCAGTCGTACTGATGCGGCAGGCGCCACCCGGCCGAGCACACGCGGTCGGGAATGGCTCCCGGGTCGCATACGTTCCCCTCAGTGGGCCACCCCGTCCCCGAGCCACCAGAGGAGCGCGCGAGACATGCAGGGCACTGTGACGATGTACAGCACCACGTGGTGCGGCTACTGCCAGCGGCTGAAGAAGCAGATGGACCGCGAGGGCATCGCGTACTCCGAGATCAACATCGAGCAGGACCCGGCGTCCGCGGCGTTCGTCGAGAAGGCGAATGGCGGAAACCAGACGGTTCCGACCGTGCTGTTCGCCGACGGTTCGACGCTGACGAACCCGTCGCTGGCCCAGGTGAAGCAGAAGATCGCCGCGTAGGCGACGGACGTACACGCGAGTGGGGCGGCTCCCGGACGGGAGCCGCCCCACTGCGTTGTCAGACGCTGCGCGTCGGCAGCGGCTTTCCGTACCAGAGCTCGATCAGGCGGGCCGCGATCGAGATGCCGTAGGGCGGCAGGACCTCGCCGGAGTCGAAGGCGGCGCCCAGGTCGTCACGGGAGAACCAGCGGGCCTCGCCGATCTCGTCCCCGTCGACGTTGATCTCGGTGGAGGTGGCGCGGGCCAGGAAGCCGAGCATGAGGCTGGACGGGAACGGCCAGGGCTGGCTCGCGATGTACTCGACCTGACCGACGGTGATGCCGGCCTCCTCGAAGACCTCGCGGCGCACGGCCTGCTCGATGGACTCGCCGGGCTCGACGAAGCCGGCCAGCGTCGAGAAGCGGCCCTCGGGCCAGTGGACCTGGCGGCCCAGCAGGATGCGGTCGTCCTCGTCGGTGACGGCCATGATCACGGCGGGGTCGGTGCGCGGGTAGTGCTCGGCGCCACAGGCCTGGCAGCGGCGGATGTGCCCGGCCGCGGCGATGACCGTACGCTCGCCGCAACGGGAGCAGAAGCGGTGGGTGCGCTGCCAGTTCTCCAGACCGACCGCGTGCACCATCAGGCCCGCTTCGCGCGGCGACAGCAGCAGGCCCGCCTCACGCAGACCCGCCGGGCGCGCGGACTGGTCGATGCGGCCGGGCAGGGCGTCCTTCTGGAGGGCGAAGTAACTGACGCCCTCCTCGTCGATGCCGAGGAAGTAGCGGTGTGCCTCGGTGAGCGGAGCCTCGAAGGCGGGCGTCATGAGAAGTTCGGTACGGCCGTCGGCCGTCTCGTCGACGAGGACCTGACCGCCGGACACCACGAAGCAGCGGGTCGTGGGGTGGCTCCACGCCGCCGCGAGCCAGGCCTCGTCGAGCCGGTGGTGGGCGGCCCGGTCGATGCCGCTGGGGGCGGTGAGCGAGATGGGTCGATCGGCGGTGTGGTCGGTCCAGGTGGTCACGGGTACTTCCAACTCCCCCGGTGGAACGGATTGTTTCGGCGGGCGGTGCGGCGGGACGTACGGCGGGAGGCGGCCGCGTCCGGTGATCGGCGGTACGGGACAGCTCTTCCAGTCTGCCCCGCGCCCCATGCCGATCCGGACGCCTCGGGATGATCAGGGCGCATGCCGCCAGTGCTCAGCGAGGTCTCCCCACAGGTACGCGGTGGTCTCGACGCCCTTGAGGAGCAGGTCGAGCTCGACCTTCTCGTTCGGCGCGTGCCAGCCGTCGGAGGGGACGGAGATACCGAGGAAGAGCACGGGGGCACCGAGAACTTCCTGGAGGTCGGCGGCCGGCCCGGAGCCGCCCTCGCGGGTGAAGCGGACGGGTTTGTCGAAGGCGCGGCCCATGGCGCGGACGACGGACTGCAGGGCCGGGTGGTCCAGCGGGGTCAGACACGGGCGCGTGGCCGCGCCGAACGTGATCTCGCAGCGGATCCCGGCGGGCACCTGCTCGGTCACCCACGCGCGGACGGCCTTCTCGATGTGATGGGGGTCCTGTCCGGCGACGAGGCGGAAGGACAGCTTCACCATCGCGGAGGACGGGATGATCGTCTTGCTGCCGGGGCCCTGGTAGCCGCCGCCGATGCCGTTGACCTCGGCGGTGGGCCGGGCCCAGACGCGCTCCAGGGTGGTGTGGCCGGCCTCGCCCCGAGTGGCGTACGACTTGGCCGTGCGCAGCCACTGCTGCTCGTCGAAGGGGAGCTCGGCGAAGAGTTCGCGCTCGCGGTCGGTCAGTTCGACGATGCCGTCGTAGAAGCCGGGGACGGCCACGCGTGCGTCCTCGTCGTGCAGGGCGGCGACCAGCCGGGCGGCGGCGGTCGCCGGGTTGGGCACGGCGCCGCCGAAGGAACCGGAGTGGATGTCCTGGTCGGGCCCGTGGAGCCGGATCTCGCACTCGGCGAGACCGCGCATGCCGGTGCAGACGGTCGGGGTGTCCTCGGCCCACATGCCGGTGTCGGAGACGATCACGGCGTCTGCGGCGAGCCGCTGCGCGCGCTCCTCGACAAGGGCGCGGAAGTGCGGCGAGCCGGACTCCTCCTCGCCCTCGATCAGCAGCTTGAGGTTCACGGCGGGCGTGCTGCGGCCGGTGGCGGCGAGGTGGGCACGGACGCCGAGTGTGTGGAAGAACACCTGGCCCTTGTCGTCGGCCGCCCCGCGCGCGTAGAGCCGGTTCTCGCGGACGACGGGTTCGAAGGGCTCGCTGTCCCAGCCGTCCTCCAGGGCGGCGGGCTGCACGTCATGGTGGCCGTAGACGAGGACCGTGGGCGCACCGGGGACGTCGGAGGGCCACTCCGCGAAGACGGCGGGGGCGCCGGGCGTCTCCCAGACCTCGGTGGTCGGGAAGCCGGTCTCCTGGAGTCTGGCGGCGAGCCAGTCGGCGCTGCGGCGTACGTCGGGCGCATGGTCGGGCTGGGCCGACACGGAGGGGATGCGCAGCCACTCGGCGAGGTCGCCGAGGAAGGCGGTGCGGTGCTGCTCGATGTACGTACGGACGGCGCTGACGGCACTGTCAACGGTGTGGCTCATGGTCACGAGCCTATCGGCCCGCACCGACATCCTCGGTGGGCGGTTCCTCACAGTTTGCTTGCGCGGAAGGGCCCTCCAGCAGCAGCCGCTCCAGCGCGCTCCGGTCCGCGAGGTCCTCCGGCCGGTCGATCTCACCGCTGCGGACGTACAGGAACGCGGCCGTGACCGACTCCAGGGGCACCCCCTGCTGCTCGGCCCAGGCGAGCCGGTACAGGGCGAGCTGGAGCGGGTCGGCGGTGCGGTCGCGGTTGGTCTTCCAGTCGACGATCTCGTACGTCGCCGTCTCGCCGTCGCCCTCCTTGTAGACCGCGTCGATACGGCCCCGCACCACGCGACCGGCGATGGCCAGCTGGAAGGGGGCCTCCACCCGGTGGGGCGTGCGGTGGGCGTACTCGGTGCGTTCGAAGGCGTCCTTGAGGGCTTCCAGGTCGCGTTCGTCGGCGATCTCGGCCTCGCCGCCGGGCAGCTCATCCGGCTCCAGCATGGGCAGCGTCAGCGCCTCGAAGCGGGCCTCCACCCATGCGTGGAAACGGGTGCCTCGGCGTGCGGCGGGTTGTGGGGGGCGCGGCATGGGGCGCGCGAGTTCCTGAGCGAAACCGTCCGGGTCGGCTGCCAGGCGCAGCAGCTGGGAAGCGGTGAGCGAGGCGGGCAGGGGCACGTCGGTGACGGCCTCCCGCGCGCGGAGGAGCTCGCCGGTGAGGGCGTCGAGGTCGCGGTCCCAGGAGGCGAGGGTGCGGGCTTCCTCCGGGGTGAGGCGGGGGCGGGCGGCCTCGCCGTCCGGATCGGGTTCCGCCGGGTGGGCACGCGCGTGCGCGGTCGGGCCGGTGTCGGGTGCCGTCGCCTGGTGCGGGACCGTCGGGCGGTCCGCCGTCCAGGTGTCCCAGTCGCCGGAGTCGTCGGATGCATCGAAATCGCCGGAGTCGTCGGGGAAGACCCCGTCCTCGTAGGGAGGCTCGTCGTCCTCCGGTGGCGGCCAGTCCGGGTCGCTGTACGTTTCCGGGTCGTGCTCGGCGGGGTGGCCGTCCACGTGGGTGGCGAGGCGCTCCAGGTGGGCCAGGACCGTCTCGGCGGCGGCGCGGCGGCGGGTCAGGGCCGTGTCGTCGAGGGGCAGGGGCCAGACCTGGTCGACGGTGGCCGCGTGGAGGGCCGGGTTCTCCTCGTCCTCGGTGGGCTCGTCCGCCCACGCCTCGATCTCGCCGTGGCCGGCCTCGCAGTGCTCGTACAGGGCCTGGAGGAAGTCGGACGGGCCGCGGGGCTTCTTCTGGGCGGGGCCCCACCAGTGGCCGGAGCCGAGGAGGAGGGAGCGGGGGCGGGTGAAGGTGACGTAGCCGAGGCGGAGTTCCTCGGTGTGCTGGTGCTCCTTCATGGCCTCCTGGAAGGCCTTCAGACCGCGGGAGTCCCACGCCTCCACGTCGGGCAGGGTGTCGGCGTCGCCGCGCAGGTCGTGCGGCAGGACCTTGCCCTGGGCGGTCCACTTCTCCCGGCCCTGGGTGCTGGGGAAGGTGCCGGTGACCAGGCCGGGCACGGCGACGACGTCCCACTCCAGGCCCTTGGACTTGTGCGCGGTGAGCACCTTGACCGTGTTCTCTCCGCCGGGCAGGGCGTTGTCGAGGCCCTTCTCGTACTGGGCGGCGGTGCGCAGGAAGCCGAGGAAGGCCAGCAGGGTCGCCTCGCCGTCTCCCGCGGCGAACGAGGCGGCGATGTCCAGGAAGTTGGACAGGGTCTCGCGGCGGCGGGCGGCCAGGGCGTGCGGGGACGCCGACAGTTCCACCTCCAGGCCGGTGACGGCGAGGACACGGTGCAGGACGTCCATGAGCGGGTCGGCCAGGGAGCGGCGCAGGTCGCGCAGTTCGGTGGCCAGGCGCGCGAACCGCACGCGCGCGTCCGGCGAGAAGGGCAGCCCGTCGTCGTCCCCGTCGCCGTCGAACGGTGTCTCCAGGAACGTGTCCAGGGCGTCCGCGAGCGATATCACCTCGGACGGGTCGACCCCCTCGACGGCCTCGGCGAGCCGACGGTCCGGGTCGTCGTCGCCGTCCACGCGTGCGTGGGACACGAGACGCCGGGCGCGGCGTCCCAGGAGGGCGAGGTCGCGCGGCCCGATGCGCCAGCGGGGGCCGGTCAGCAGACGGACCAGGGAGGCGTTGGCTCCGGGGTCCTGGAGGACCTCGCAGACGGCGACCAGGTCGGCGACCTCGGGCAGGTGCAGCAGGCCGGAGAGGCCGACCACCTCGACCGGGATGTCCCGGGCGACCAACGCGCCCTGGATCTCGGCGAAGTCGGTCGCCGTGCGGCACAGGACGGCGATCTCGCCGGGCGCCTTGCCCGTGTTCACCAGATGCGCGACCGAGTCGGCGATCCAGTCGATCTCCTCGGCGTGGGTGCGCAGCAGGGCGCAGCGCACCACGCCGTCGCGTTCGGCGCCGGGGGCCGGGCGGAGGGCCTCCACGCCCGCGTGCATGGCGCGCAGGGGCTCGGCGAGGCCGTTGGCGAGGTCGAGGAGGCGGCCGCCGCTGCGGCGGTTCTCGCTGAGCGACTGACGGGTGGCCAGGTGGCCGTCGGCGTGGGCGAAGTGCTCGGGGAAGTCGTCGAGGTTGGCGACGGAGGCGCCGCGCCAGCCGTAGATCGCCTGGCAGGGGTCGCCGACCGCGGTCACCGGGTGGCCGGTGCCGGCACCGAAGAGGCCCGCCAGGAGGACGCGCTGGGCGACGGACGTGTCCTGGTACTCGTCGAGCAGCACCACCCGGAACTCCTCGCGCAGGATGCGCCCCACCTCGGCGATCTGGGCGAGTTCGGCGGACAGGGCGATCTGGTCGCCGAAGTCGAGCAGGTCGCGCTCGCGCTTGGCCGCGCGGTAGCGGACCACCAGCTCGGCCAGTTCACGGCGCGCGGCGGCCGCCTCGGGGACCTTGCGCAGGTCGGCGTTGGTGAGTTTGGCGCTCTCGAGGGAGAGCAGCAGCCCGGCGTCGTAGGCGCGCAGCGCTTCCGGCCGTACGAGGTGTTCGGCGAGCTCGGCGTCGAGGGTGAGCAGGTCGCCGACCAGGTCCGGGAAGGAGCGGGTCAGGGCCGGGTACGGGCCCGGGGCTTCGCGCAGGACGCGAGCGGCGAGCTGGTAGCGGGTGGCGTCGGCGAGGAGCCGGGAGGTGGGCTCCAGTCCGATGCGCAGACCGTGATCGGTCAGCAGGCGGCCCGCGAAGGCGTGGTACGTCGAGATCACAGGCTCGCCGGGCGGGTGGTCCGGGTCGATGACGTCGGGGTCGGTGACGCCTGCCTTGATGAGCGCCTTGCGGACGCGTTCGGCGAGTTCGCCGGCGGCCTTGTTGGTGAAGGTGAGGCCGAGGACCTGCTCGGGGGCGACCTGGCCGGTGCCGACCAGCCAGACCACGCGGGCCGCCATCACCGTGGTCTTGCCCGACCCGGCGCCGGCCACGATCACCTGTGGTGCGGGCGGCGCGATGATGCAGGCCGTCTGCTCCGGGGTGAACGGGATACCGAGGAGCTCCTTGAGCTGATCGGGATCGGTGATGCGGGCGGCCATGTCGGAGAGGCTAGCGGCGCCCACTGACAGTCGAGGACGAATCGCCCTCCAGAGCGCATCCGGGCCGGAAGAAGTACAGGTCAGCACGGGTGGTGCAACCGATCACACCAGTACGGTCACTCGACCACGTGACGTCCTTCGGGGCGAGCGCTGCACGATGCCCGGAACGCGCAGTGCGTGCAGTGCTGCCCCGCGCTCGGCGTGAACCGCTCGTCGAGGACCTTGCCGGCGGCCGTGGCGAGCAGATCGCCGACCCACTCCCCTTCGAGTGGCTCTTGTGCCTGCACCTTGGGCAGCGTCTCGCCACCGTCCCGCTTGGCGGCGCCCTGACGCAGCTGGACGAGTTCCGCGCCGCCCGGCTCCGGACGTGCCCCGTCGAAGGCCTCGTCGACGGCACCCTCCCGCACGGCCAGCTGGTAGACGGCGAGCTGTGGGTGGTGCTCCACCTCCGCCTTGCTCACCGCCTGTTTGCCGGTCTTGAAGTCGACGACGTAGGCGCGCCCCTCGCCGTCAGCCTCGACGCGGTCCATCTGGCCCCGGATGCGGACCTCGTAGTCGCCCGCTCCGAGGGTGACGTCGAAGTCGTGCTCGCTGGCGACCGGTGTGCGTCCGGTGCGGTCCATGACGTGCCACTGCAGGAAGCGTTCGAGCGCCACGCGCGCGTTCTCCTTCTCCTGCGCCGACTTCCAGGGCGCGTCGAAGGCGAGCGCGTTCCACACGGAGTCGAGGCGCTCCATGAGGACGGCGAGATCGGCCGGGGTGTGTCCGGAGGCGACCTCGTCGGCGAGGACGTGCACGACGTTGCCGAAGCCCTGGGCGACCGTGGCGGGCGCGTCGGCCTTCACCTCGCGGCCCAGGAACCACTGCAGGGCGCAGGTGTTGGCGAGCTGGTCGAGGGCGCTGCCGGAGAGCACGACGGGCTGGTCGCGGTCGCGCAGCGGCACCTTGGACTCGGTCGGCTCGAACATGCCCCACCAGCGGTAGGGGTGGGCGGACGGGACGAGCGGACGGCCGTCCTCGTCGGCGAGCGCGGCGAGCCGGGCCAGCCTGCGGGCGGCTGCCTCCCTGAGGGTGTCCGAGACACGCGGGTCGACGGTGGTGGCACGGAGTTCGGCGACGAGCGCGGCGACGGACAGGGGGCGGCGCGGGCGGCCGGTGACGTCCTTGGGTTCGACGCCGAGTTCGGTGAGGAAGCGGGAGGGCTGGTCGCCGTCGTCCGCGGGTGCCTTGACCGCCGTGACGACCAGACGTTCACGCGCGCGTGTCGCGGCGACGTAGAACAGGCGGCGCTCCTCCGCCAGCAGCGCGCCCGGGGTGAGCGGTTCGGCGAGTCCGTCGCGGCCGATCCGGTCGGCCTCCAGCAGGGAGCCGCGGCGGCGCAGGTCGGGCCACAGGCCCTCCTGGACGCCCGCGACGACGACCAGGCGCCACTCCAGGCCCTTGGAACGGTGCGCGGTCATCAGGCGGACGGCGTCAGGACGTACGGCACGCCGTGTGAGGGTGTCGGCGGCGATGTCCTCGGCGTCGATCTCCTCCAGGAAGTTGAGGGCGCCCCGGCCGCCGGTGCGCTCCTCCGCGCGGGTCGCGGTCGCGAACAGCGCGCACACGGCGTCCAGGTCACGGTCGGCGTTGCGGCCGGCCGCGCCGCCGCGCCGGGCGGCACGCTCCAGGCGCGTGGGCCACGGTGTTCCCTCCCACAGGTCCCAGAGCGCCGCCTCGGCGCTGCCGCCGCCCGCGAGACGCTCACGGGCCTTGCGCAGCAGTGCGCCCAGCCGCTGGGCGCCACGCGCGTACGCGGGGTCGTGCACGGCCAGCCGCTCCGGCTCGGCCAGCGCCCGCGCGAGCAACTCGTCCGAGGGCGGCGGCAGCGGGTTGCCGCCCGCCCGTTCCTCGTCGCGCAGGGCCCGCCCGAGGCGGCGCAGGTCGGCGGCGTCCATGCCGGCGAGGGGGGAGGCGAGGAGGGTGAGGGCGGTCTCGGTGTCGAGCCAGCAGGGGGCCGGCTCTTCCATGGGTGCCTCTTCGGCAGGTCCCTCTTCAGCGGGGTGCTCCTCCTCGGGCACCTCCTCGGCAGGGGTCTCGCCCGGAGGAGCCTCCTCGTCGGGGCGCGCCGAGGCCTCCGCCGTGGCCACCGCTCGCAGCGCCGTCAGCAGCGGCGCCACCGCCGGTTCGTGCCGCAGTGGCAGATCGTCGCCGTCGATGTCGAGGGGCACCCCGGCCGATGTCAGGGCCCGACGGACCGTCGGGATGGTGCGTGACCCCGCGCGCACCAGTACGGCCATCTCGCCCCACGGGACGCCGTCCTCCAGATGTGCCCGGCGCAGGATGTCGGCGATGTTGTCCAGCTCCGTGCCGGGCGTCGGGTACGTGAAGACCTCGACGCGGCCGCCGTCCCGGACCGGGGCGAGCTCGCGGTGGGCGCGTACCTTCTCCGCCGGGAGCCGGGTCAGCGGCATCCGCTGGGTCAGCAGCCGGGTCGCGCTCAGCAGGGCGTCGCCCGAGCGGCGGGAGGTGCGCAGGACCTCGACGGGCGCCGGGCGGCCGTCCGCGCGCGGGAAGGCCCGCGGGAAGTCCAGGATGCCGTTCACATCGGCGCCCCGGAACGCGTAGATCGACTGGTCGGGGTCGCCGAAGGCGATGAGGTTACGGCCGCCGCCGGCGAGGGCGTGCAGCACCCGTACCTGGGCCGGGTCCGTGTCCTGGTACTCGTCCACGAACACGGCGTCGTACTGGGTGGCGAGCCGCCCGGCGACCTCGGGGCGGTGGGCGAGGAGCACCGCGCGGTGGACCAGCTCTGCGTAGTCGAGCACACCCTGCAGGTCGAGGACGTCGAGGTACTCGGCGAGGAAGGCGGCCGCGGCCCGCCAGTCGGGGCGGCCGATGCTGCTGGCGAAGGCGTCCAGGGCGCCCGGGCCCAGGCCCAGTTCGCGGCTGCGGGCGAGCACCGCGCGGACCTCGTCGGCGAAGCCGCGGGTGGTCAGGCAGGCACGCAGCTCGTCCGGCCAGCGCACATGCGCGAGGCCGAGTCGCTCCAGGTCGGGCTGGCCGGCGAGCAGTCCGCGTACGGCGACGTCCTGCTCGGGGCCGGACAGCAGCCTGAGCGGCTCCACGAACAGGTCGCTGTCCTGGTGGGCGCGGACCAGGGCGTAGCAGAACGAGTGGAAGGTGGTCGCCCGGGGCGCGCGGGCGGCCCCTATGCGCAGGGCCATGCGGTCGCGCAGTTCGACGGCGGCCTTGCGGCTGAACGTCAGCACCAGCACGCGCGCGGGGTCACCGCCCCGGGCGATCCTTGCCGCCACGGACTCCACGAGCGTGGTGGTCTTGCCGGTGCCCGGACCTGCGAGGACGAGCAGCGGACCGGCCCTGTGCTCAACCACGGAGCGCTGCGCGGCGTCCAGACGAGGGGGATCCACGCGGGTCGGCGGGGTACGCACCAGTCGGTAAGCGCCACGGCTCCCCTGCCGCACCTGAGGGTGCGACAGGCGCCTGGTGAAGGAAGAGGAGCTCACGTGGTTCGCCGGTCCTGGTGGGTGTGCTGGTCGGGCGTCCGCCGTACGTGCAGGGCGGTGATCGCGGGATGAGGGGGACGCGTGCAGTCGACGCTACGCCGACGGAGAGATGGGAAGCAGGTCTTCCGCTTCTTCCCGTACGACACTCACGGCGCTCGCGACACCTGTGTCCCTCGCCCCACGAACGTACGGCATGCCACGGACGTGCCCGCTTTCGCCCGTTTCCCCCGTACGGATCACAGGCCGCCCCTGGACCCGTCCGATGGCGGAAGCTGTCAGGTGTGACCCTCCGCGCGTTCGCCGCCGTCCCATCGCGCCCGTTTCATGTCGAGGCGCGGCAGGTGGCCCTCGGCGGCCCTGCTCGCCGTCTTCAGCGGGGTGCCCTCCGCGCGGTAGTGGTCGAGCGCCCGCAGCTCGTGGCCCGGGAGCAGCACGCCGTCCGAGCGGACGACCCGCCACCACGGGACGCCTCCCCCGTAGAGGGCCATCGCCCGGCCGACCTGGCGCGGGCCCCCCTCCTCCAGCCACTCGGCCACGTCGCCGTACGTCATGACGCGCCCGGGCGGGATGAGTTCCGCCACTTCCAGGACGCGCTCGGCGTACTCCGGCAGGGCGTCGCGCGGATGGCTCTCGTCGCTCATCCGCCCCATCCTGCCCCACCCCACCGACAATGTGACGCGCTGACCACCGTGCGTATCCCTCGCCCCGGGGCGGCGCTTCGGGCAGACTGTGCGCCCCCGCGTTTGCACCCTGATGCCCCTGTGTGTCGGTGGGGCATGCCACCATCGTGCGGGCGGTGACCGGTGATACGAGATCAAGAAGAGACGATGAAGCAACAGGGCGTGCACCCGGAGGGCGCGGAGAGCACCTCTGACGCTTCGTCGCGCCCTGGCACCAGTGAGGAAGACGCGACGGTCGAGTTCGAGGACGAGACGCACAGCGACGAGGTCGAGGGCGACGAACCCCTCCTCCCCGCGCGCGTGCACCGTCCGTCGGACCTCATGCGGCTCCTCGTCGGCGTGCTGGCCGTGGTGATCCTGCTGGCGATCGCCGCGTTCGCGCACGGCACCACCTCCGGTCTCGAACAGGACATCAACAAGGGCACGGGACAGGCGCCCGACCTGCTCATCAAGATCGCCGGCCTGGCCTCCAGCATCGCGATCCTGCTGGTGCCGGTCGCCTTCGCGATCGAGCGGCTGATCAAGCGCGACGGGCTGCGCATCGCGGACGGCGTGCTCGCGGCGGTCCTGGCGCACGGAGTGACCCTCGCCACCGACCTGTGGGTCGCCAAGGCCGCCCCCGACTCGATCCAGGAGGCGCTCACCCAGCCCTCCCCCGGTGACATCCACGCCCTCACCGACCCGGTGCACGGCTATCTCGCGCCGGTCATCGCGTACATGACGGCCGTCGGCATGTCCCGCCGGCCGCGCTGGCGCGCGGTGCTGTGGATCGTACTGATGCTCGACGCCTTCTCGATGCTCGTGACGGGCTACACCACACCGTTCTCGATCATCCTGACGGTGCTGATCGGCTGGACCGTGGCCTACGGCACGCTGTACGCGGTCGGCTCGCCCAACGTCCAGCCCACCGGGCGGACGCTGATGGCGGGCCTTCGGCACGTCGGCTTCCATCCGGTGAGCGCGGCTCGCGAGGAGGTCGCGGAGACACCGGAGACCGGCGACCGCGGCCGACGCTACTTCGTCACCCTGGAGGACGGTCCGCCGCTGGACGTGACGGTGGTCGACCGGGAGCAGCAGGCGCAGGGCTTCTTCTACCGCGCGTGGCGCAATCTGACCCTGCGCGGCTTCGCCACCCGCAGCAGCCTCCCGTCGCTGCGCCAGGCCCTGGAGCAGGAGGCCCTGCTCGCCTACGCGGCCATCGCGGCCGGCGCCAACGCCCCCAAGCTCATCGCGACCTCCGAACTCGGCCCCGACGCCGTGATGCTCGTCTACGAGCACACCGGCGGCCGCACCCTCGACTCGCTGCCGGACGAGGACATCACCGACGACCTGCTCCGGGACACCTGGCACCAGGTGCGGGCCCTGCAGTCCCGGCGCATCGCCCACCGGCGCCTCGTGGGCGACGCGATTCTGGTGGATCGTTCCGGCACGGTGATCCTCACCGATCTGCGCGTCGGCGAGATCGCGGCCGGCGACCTGCTGCTGCGCATGGACATCTCCCAGCTGCTGGTGACACTCGGCCTGCGGGTGGGCGCCGAGCGCGCAGTGGCCGCGGCGGTGAGCGTGCTCGGCCCCGACGCCGTGGCCGACTGTCTGCCGATGCTCCAGCCCATCGCGCTCAGCCGCTCCACGCGCGCGACGCTGCGCGCACTGGCCCGGGAGCGCGCCCAGCGCGAGCGCGACGCGATCCTGGAAGCCTCCCGGCAGGCCAAGCAGGCCAAGCTCGAGGAAGCGCACGCGGACGCCAGGCCCACGCTCGAGAAGCCCGACAAGAAGGCCGTACGCGCGGAGGCGCGGGCCGAGAAGCGGGCCATCGACGAGGCGCTGGACGAGGCCCGCGAGGAGGACCTGCTCACTCAGATCCGCCACGCGGTACTGCTGATCAGGCCGCAGGCGCCGGTCGAACCGGCCCGCCTGGAGCGGGTGCGGCCGCGCACCCTGATCAGCTTCATCGCCGGTGCCATCGGCGCGTACTTCCTGCTGACGCAGCTCACCCACATCGAGTTCGGCCCGCTCATCCAGAACGCCGAGTGGGGCTGGGTCGCCGCCGCCGTGCTGTTCTCGGCGGCGAGCTACTTCGCGGCGGCGATGTCGCTGCTGGGGTTCGTGCCCGAGCGGGTGCCGTTCATGCGGACCGTGGGGGCGCAGGTCGCCGGGTCGTTCGTGAAGATCGTCGCGCCGGCCGCGGTGGGCGGTGTCGCCCTCAACACGCGTTTCCTGCAACGCCAGGGGGTGCGGCCCGGGCTCGCGGTGGCCAGTGTCGGCGCCTCGCAGCTGTTCGGGCTCGGCTGCCACATCCTGATGCTGCTGTCCTTCGGCTATCTGACCGGCACCGAGAAGACACCGTCACTGTCGCCGTCCCGAACGGTCATCGCGGGTCTGCTGACGGTGGCGGTGCTCGTGCTCGTCGTCACCTCCGTGCCGTTCCTGCGGAAGTTCGTCGTCACGCGCGTGCGCTCGCTCTTCGCCGGCGTCATCCCGCGCATGCTCGACGTGCTCCAGAGGCCGCAGAAGCTCCTCACCGGCATCGGCGGCATGCTCCTGCTGACCGCCTGCTTCGTGATGTGCCTGGACGCCTCGATCCGGGCCTTCGGCACCGAGGGCTCCTCGATCAGCATCGCCAGCGTCGCCGTCGTCTTCCTCGCCGGCAACGCACTCGGCTCGGCGGCCCCGACGCCGGGCGGTGTGGGCGCGGTCGAGGCGACCCTGACCGTCGGCCTCATCGCCGTGGGCCTCGAGAGTGAGGTCGCCGCCCCGGCCGTGCTGCTGTTCCGGCTGCTGACCCTGTGGATTCCGGTGCTGCCGGGCTGGCTGGCCTTCAACCACCTGTCCCGCAAGGGCGCGCTGTAGGCACGCGCGTACGCGGTACGTCAGCCACGCACGCGTGCCTCGTACGACCGGCACGCGCGCGTACCTCGTACGGCCCGTGCCCCGAGCGGCCCGGGGTGCCCGACCGCAGGATGGGATCATGCCGAACCCTCCCCACCTGCGCGTCGCTGCCCTGACCGTCTCCGCCGTCCTGCTGTCCACCCTGCTGGCGGGCTGCGGCGACGACTCCGAGGACCAGGACGTCACAGCTCAGAAGCTGAGCTGGAAGGACTGCCCGGCACCGAACGCGGCGGAGGGCGGTGGTGACGCCCCGTCACCTCTGCCGAACGGCGACAAGTGGCAGTGCGCCACCCTGAAGGCGCCGCTCGACTGGGACGAGCCCAAGGGCGACAAGATCGGGCTCGCGCTGATCCGGGCGAAGGCCAGCGGCGACGAGAGCAAGCGGATCGGCTCCCTGATCTTCAACTTCGGCGGCCCCGGCGGCTCGGGCGTCACCACGCTGCCCGCCTTCGGCGAGGACTACACGAAACTGCGCACCCGCTACGACCTGGTGAGCTTCGACCCGCGCGGGGTGGGCCGCAGCGAACCCGTGGAATGCCTCAACGACCTTCAGCTCGACGCGTACTTCCAGCAGGACGCGACACCCGACGACGCGGCCGAGCGCACCAAGCTCCTGGACAACACCAAGGAGTTCAACGCCGCCTGTGAGGACAACTCCGAGAAGATGCTCTCCCATGTGCGCACCACCGACGCGGCCCGCGACATGGACCTGATGCGCCAGATTCTCGGCGACGAACAACTGCACTACTTCGGCATCTCCTACGGCACCGAACTCGGCGGCGTCTACGCCCACCTGTTCCCGAAGAAGGTGGGCCGCGCCGTCTTCGACGCGGTCGTCGACCCGACCGAGGACTCGGAGCAGGGCTCCCTCGGGCAGACCAAGGGCTTCCAGCTCGCGCTCGACAACTTCGCCGAGCACTGTGTGTCGCAGACCGAGGACTGCCCGGTCGGCGACAGCGCACAGGACGTCAAGGCCCGTATCGCCAAGCTGCTGAAAGACCTCGACAGCACACCGATCCCCGGCGCCGGCCTGCGCAGGCTGACCCAGACCGCGGCAACCAGCGGGATCGCCCAGTCGCTGTACTCGCAGGACTTCTGGGAGTACCTCACCGACGGCCTGGAGCAGGCGTACGACGGGGACGGCCGGGTGCTGATGCTGCTGGCCGACTCCATGAACGGGCGCAACGAGGACGGCGAGTACAGCAACCTCAGCGCGGCCAACATCGCCATCAACTGCGCCGACGACAAGCCCCGTTACACCGAGGACTACGTGGAACGGAAGCTCCCCGAGTTCCGGTCCGCCTCCCCGATCTTCGGCGACTACCTGGCATGGGGCATGGTCAGCTGCACCGACTGGGCCGTCGCGGGCGCCGCCCAGCACCCCGACGTGAGCGCGGCCGGCTCGGCGCCGATCCTCGTCATCGGCAACACCGGCGACCCGGCCACCCCGTACGAGGGGGCACGGAAGATGGTGGACGCGCTGGGCGAGGGCGTGGGCGTGGAGCTGACGTACAAGGGGCAGGGGCACGGCGCGTACGACAGCAAGAACAAGTGCGTGCAGAGCGCGGTGAACGGCTATCTGCTGGACGGGAAGGTACCGACGGCGGGGACGGTCTGCTCCTGACGCGAGGATTCCGGAAAATCAGCAGGTCAGAGCGTTATCCACAGGCATGCGCAGCTGTGATGCGGGCCGCCTACCATGGCATGACCGCCATCCGCGGCACAGTGCGGACGGCCTGCAAGGGGGGACTGCGATGACGCGTTTCGTACGGTGGACGGCCCTGGCCGCCGCCGCGGCACTGCTGGTGGGGGGCTGCAGCGGCGGCTCGTCCGACGACGAGGGCGACGAGGGGACGAACACGTCCACTCCGTCGTCGGGTGCCTCCGACACCGAGGCGGCCGCCGCGCTGCCGTCCTCGCTGACCTCTCAGCAGCTCGACTGGGAGGGCTGCAAGGGCACGGCGGACTCCCCCGCGCCGAGCAGCGAATGGCAGTGCGCGACGCTCAAGGTGCCGCTGGACTGGGCGAAGCCGGAGGGCAGGACGATCGGTCTGGCACTGATCCGCGCCAAGGCCCGCGGCGACAAGAGCGAGCGCCTCGGCTCGCTGCTGTTCAACTTCGGCGGCCCGGGCGGCTCGGGCGTGTCCATGATGCCGCTGTACGGCGCGACAGTCTCCACCCTTCGCGAGCGGTACGACCTGGTGAGCTGGGACCCGCGCGGGGTCGCCGAGAGCGAGGGCGTGCGCTGTCGCAGCGACGAGGAGATCCAGTCCGCCGAGAGCGTGGACGCGACACCGGACACCGCGACTGAGGAAGCGGCGTACTTCAAGGACGCCGCCACCTTCGGCACGGGCTGCGAGAAGGCCGCCGGTGCACTGCTGGCGCACGTCTCGACCACCGACTCCGCACGCGACATGGACCTCATGCGCCAGGTGCTGGGCGACACGAAGATGCACTACTTCGGCATCTCCTACGGCACCGAACTCGGCGGCGTCTACGCCCACCTGTTCCCGAAGAACGTCGGACGGCAGGTCCTCGACGCGGTCGTCGACCCGAGCGCCGACACGGTGGGCCACGCGGAGAACCAGACCCGGGGCTTCCAGCGGGCGCTCGACGACTACCTGAAGTCGACCGGCCAGGACCCCGAGCAGGGCACGCGGAAGATCGCCGACCTGCTGAAGGAGCTCGACGCGAACCCGCTGCCGACCGGCTCCGACCGGAAGCTGACACAGACGCTCGCGGTCACCGGCATCGTGCTTCCCCTGTACAGCAAGGCCAGCTGGCCCACCCTGACCAGCGCGCTGGAGGCCGCGGAACAGGGCGACGGCTCGGAGCTGCTGACACTCGCCGACGGCTACAACGAGCGGGACACCGCGGGGCACTACGGCACGACGACCCACTCGCAACGGGTCATATCGTGCTTGGACGACAAGCAGCGGCCGACCGCCGCGGAGACGAAGAGGCTGCTGCCGACGTTCGAGAAGCTCTCGCCCGTCTTCGGTGCCTTCCTGGGCTGGGACACGGCCGGCTGGTGCCACGACTGGCCGGTGACCGGACAGTGGGACACCCCCGAGGTGAGCGCTCCCGGTGCGCCGCCGGTCCTCGTGGTCGGCAACACCGGCGACCCGGCGACGCCCTACGAGGGCGCCCGGAAGATGGCGGACGAACTGGGCAAGGACGTCGGCGTGGTGCTCACCTGGAAGGGCGAGGGGCACGGGGCGTACGGCAGCGGGAGCGACTGCGTCGACTCCACGGTGAACGCGTATCTGCTCAAGGGCACCGTGCCGAAGGACGGCAAGGTCTGCTCATGACGACGGCGGGGGTTCCACACACCCGTGGTGCGTGCAACCCCCGCCGATCGCAGCAGGTCCGGTCAGTACACCGGCTTGTCCGGCTCGATCTGGTGGACCCAGCCGATCACGCCGCCGCCGACGTGCACGGCGTCCGCGAAGCCCGCGGACTTCAGCACGGCGAGGACTTCCGCACTGCGGACACCCGTCTTGCAGTGCAGGACGATCTTCTTGTCCTGCGGGAGGCTCTCCAGGGCGGTGCCCATGAGGAACTCGTTCTTCGGGATCAGCTTGGCGCCCGGGATGGAGACGATCTCGTACTCGTTGATCTCGCGGACGTCGATGATCTCGATGTTCTCGCCGTCGTCGATCCACTCCTTGAGCTGCTTGGGAGTGATCGTCGAGCCGGCGGCCGCCTCCTGGGCCTCCTCGGAGACGACGCCGCAGAAGGCCTCGTAGTCGATGAGCTCGGTGACGGTCGGGTTCTCGCCGCAGACCGCGCAGTTCGGGTCCTTGCGGACCTTGACCTGGCGGTACTGCATCTCCAGGGCGTCGTAGATCATCAGGCGGCCGAGGAGCGGCTCGCCGATGCCCGCGAGGAGCTTGATGGCCTCGTTGACCTGGATGGAGCCGATGGACGCGCAGAGCACACCCAGGACGCCGCCCTCGGCGCAGGAGGGGACCATGCCCGGCGGCGGGGGCTCCGGGTAGAGGCAGCGGTAGCACGGGCCGTGCTCGGCCCAGAAGACCGAGGCCTGGCCGTCGAAGCGGTAGATCGAACCCCACACGTACGGCTTGTTCAGCAGCACGGCCGCGTCGTTGACCAGGTAGCGGGTCGCGAAGTTGTCGGTGCCGTCGACGATCAGGTCGTACTGGCTGAAGATGTCCATCACGTTCTCGGCCTCGAGCCGCTCTTCGTGGAGGATCACGTTCACGTACGGGTTGATGCCGAGGACGGAGTCACGGGCGGACTCGGCCTTGGAGCGGCCGATGTCGGCCTGGCTGTGGATGATCTGGCGCTGCAGGTTCGACTCGTCGACCTCGTCGAACTCCACGATGCCGAGCGTGCCCACGCCCGCCGCGGCCAGGTACATCAGCGCCGGCGAGCCCAGGCCGCCGGCGCCCACACACAGCACCTTGGCGTTCTTCAGCCGCTTCTGCCCGTCCATCCCGACATCGGGGATGATCAGGTGGCGGGAGTACCTGCGGACCTCGTCTACGGTGAGCTCGGAAGCGGGCTCGACCAGGGGTGGCAGCGACACGGGGACTCCGTTGGTCGGTCAATCACTACAGTTGTTCTCCCCGTAACACTGCCATGGCCTTCTTCATTCCGAGACACCTGTTCCGATCCGCGAGACGATTTCGTCCCAGTAGCCGGGCATCGCCTCCCAGGGATCGGTGCGGCCGCCCCGGTCCGTGCGGTCCGTGAAGTAGATGGTCGAGGCGCCCTGCCAACGGGCGATGCGCAGCGCCTCGTCGAGATGGCCGCCCGGCACCCCGTGGACGAGATGGCAGAAGCGCTCGGGCGGATGGTCGGCGGTCCACTCGGCCACCTGCGACCAGCGGTAGTCGCTCCACGGGCCGGAGAAGGTGACCAACTGGTCGGCGCTCTCCGCGTAGCCGGGGTGCGGATGGGTGCCATGGCCGAGGACGACATGGGCGTCGTCGCGGATCGCGCGGAGCGTGGTGACCGTGCGGCGGATCTCGGGGAGCGCGGCGCGTTCGGTCGGGCAGCGGTCGAGGAGGAAGCCGTCGGCCTTGTACCAGTCGATGTAGCGGTGCGCGTCGGAGATCATCTCGCCGAAGCCGCGCGCTCCGTATGTCGCGTCGATGTGGCCGAGGACCCGGACGCCCGCGTTGCGCAGCCGGCCGGCCGCCTCCAGACAGTGCGGATCGGGGCGACTGCCGGGGCCGTCTGCGACATTGAGGACGACCCAGTGCACGGGGGTGCCGGGGCGGGTGAGTTCGGCCCATTCGGCGGGGGCGACGAGGGGGTGGGCGAAGCCGGGGACACCGAGGCCGGTATGGAGTTCAGTGCCGGACGTGAGCTTCTTCGTGCTGGTCAGATGCGGCATGCCGCCTCCATCCAGATGTCGGCGAGGGACTCTTCGAGGTTGATCCGGGGGCGCCAGCCGAGCCGGTCGCGTGCGGTGCGCACATCGGCCTGCTGCCAGCTGCCGCAGCCGTCCGGGTACGGGTACGCGGCCGGAGCGCCATGGTCCGGTTCGGAGCGGGGGTGGCCGATGGTTGCCCTGAGCGGGCCGGGAGGTCCGTCGAGTTCGTGGAGGGCGCCCCCGTACCCGGCCACGCGGGCCAGGACGGCGGCGGCGTCACGGAGGCGGACGGCACGGCCGGAGCCGATGTTGATGACGCCCTGCGCGGCGGAGAGGCTGGCGGCGTGGACGGCGCGGGCGACGTCGCGGACATCGATGAAGTCCCGTTGGGCGCCCAGGCCGCCGAGCTTGAGTTCGCCGTCACCGGACTGCATGGCGCGGCGCATGGCCTCGGCGAGGCGGCCGAGCGGGGATCCTGCGGGGGTGCCGGGGCCTGCCGGTGAGAAGACGCGGAGCACGACCGCGTCCAGGCCGGACCCCAGGACCAGTTCGGTGGCGGCGAGTTTGCTGACGCCGTACGGGCCGCCGGGGCGGGGGACGGCGTCCTCGGCGGTGGAGGAGCCGGGCTGGCTCGGGCCGTACTCGGCGCCGCAGCCGATCTGGACCAGCCGTGCCCCGCAGCCGCTGCGGCGCAGGGCCTCGCAGACGGTGGCCACGGCGACGGTGTTGTGGCGGGCGAGTTCACGGGCGCCGCCGCGGGTGGCGCCCGCGCAGTTGATGACCACGCCGGGATGGACCGCGTCGAGGAAGCGGGTGAGTGCTCCGGGACTGCCGGACGCGAGGTCGAAGCGGACATCGGCGTCGTCGCCGCGGCCGAGGGCGGTGAGCTGGACGGCCGGGTCGGCGAGCAGGCGGTCGGCGACGAAGCGGCCGAGGTAGCCGTTGGCTCCGATCATCAGGACCCTCATCGTGCGGCTCCCGTCGCCGGGTCTTCGGGTCGGGAGGTGTTCATGTGGTGCTCTCCTGTCAGAACGGTGGGCCGCCGAAGGTGGGGCGAGATGCCTGCGACGGCCTGCTGGTGTGAGTGGGGACGCGCGGGGCGCCGTACTGCTTCGTCGTGCGTCGTCGGGTTCGTGCCCCGTTGCCTCACCACTGCTGGTCCGTGGGGGCGTGGGCCGAGGCCCTCGTCAGCCGGCGGGCCGCGTGCAGCAGGAGGGTGAGCGCTCCTGCCGCGCAGGCGAGCGTCGGGACGCCGCCCGGGTCCCATGCCGCGGCGAGTGACTCGATCGGGGCGCCCAGGAAGTCGCAGCCCGGGAGGCGGGCGGTGAAGACCGAGGCGATGGCGGTCAGCTCTGTCATGGCCGTGGCGGTCAGGACGAGTGCCGGGGCGTGGGTGAAGCCGTGGGTGGTGAGGAGACGGGACAGGAAGAGGAGGGCGCCCAGGGTGAGGGTCTGGGCGTAGCGGGCGGGTTCGCCCAGGACTGCCGAGGTCGGGATCAGCAGGGCCGTCAGGGCGCACAGGTACAGGACGAACACGCCGAACAACAGCGGCAGTACGGAGGCGGTGAAGTCCTCCAGGCCCCGGCTGAGCGTGAGTTTGCGGCGGGCTCGGGTGGTGAAAAGACGGGCGGTCCAGGCCGCGGGGGCGCAGGACAGGGTGAGAGCCAGGACGGGGGCGGTCGTCAGTGGCCAGGGGCCGTCGGGGGTGCCGGTGGGGAGGGTGTCGGGGCCGCCGGTGACGGCTGCTTGGAGCAGGCCGTCGCCCAGGAGGGCGTAGGCGATCAGCCAGCAGGTCAGGGTGAGGATGCGGGGTGGTGAGTGGTGGGTGGTGCTCAGGGGGCCGCGGGTGAGTGCCGCGCGCAGCGACAGAGCCACGGCGAGCGTGCCCACGACGGCCACGGTCAGACGGGGCTGACCGTCGGTGAGGCGGAGGCCGGCCACTGTCGCGGCGCACAGGGCGCCCGGCAGGAGGGTGAGCAGGATCCAGTCGGCGCTTGCTCGGGGGGCGTCGGGTGGGATGGCGGGTGAGGGGGGCTCGCCGTCTCTCGACACGCGCGCGTACATCTCCTCCGCGAGGGAGAAGACGTCCCGGTGGCGGAAGCGGGTCGCGGTGCGGTCGGTGACGCCGTGTGCCTCCAGGCCTGCCGCGATCTCCAGGGGATCCACGGCCCGTTCGCACAGCTCGCGATGGCGGTGGATCAGGGCCTTCACGGGGTCCGCGGCGGCGCGGCGGGGGGCAGGCGGCTGTCTGCGGGCCGCGGGTGCCTCGGGACCGCGGGGGGTCGTCCCGTCCTCTTCTGCGGTGACTACGGCGGTTTCGGTGCCGTCGGCGTCAACACCCTGCCCTTCGTCGCCGTCCCCCGCCAGCCACTCCTCCGACCGTGCGTCCCACGGGCCGGGGCCGGCCGGGGTGCCGGGACGGTCCAGTTCGCCGAGGTCGCTCATCGCGCTCCCTCCGTGGCGGGCAACGGGGTGTTGGCGCGTACCGGAGGGCCTGCCGCCCAGCCGGGGCCGCCGCGGGCCACGACCCGGGCTCCGGAGTCCGTCCAGCGGCCGGGCAGGTGGGCCTCGGCGGGGACGGCGAACGGAAGCGGCTCTCCAGTGGTGTCGTCGAGGACGACCCGGCGGACCGGGTGTCGCGAGACGATCTCCAGGTAAATGCCGTGAAATGCCGTGATGTTCTGTTCGACGGTGAACAGCTCGAGCGCCCGCGCGCGTGCCGCGGCGCCCAGGCGCTCACGGCGCTCGGGGTCGCGCAACAGGGTCACGCACGCCTCGGCGAGCGCCCGTGGATTGCGCGGGGGGACGACGAGTCCGGTGCCGCCGATGGCCTCCACCACCGCACCCACGTCCGTGGACACGGTCGCGCGGCCGCAGAACATGGCCTCCACCAGGCTGATCGGAAAACCCTCGACGACGCTGGACAGGACGGTCACGGCGCCCGACGCGTACGCGTCGGCGAGGGCCGGGACCTCCGGGCCGCCGATCTCCCCGAAGGAGACCGGGTTGTCGCCGACGGCGTGCAGTCCGTCCGCCTCGTCCGGGAAGAGCTGCGCGGCCAGCGCCTTGCAGTGGCCGAGGTAGGCCGCGCCCTCGGGACCTGCGGCCACTCCGATGATGCGCAGTCGGGTCTTCGGCTCCTCCTTGCGGATCTCCGCGAAGGCGTGCAGGAGGGAGATGAGGTCCTTGGTCGGTTCGATACGGCCGACCCAGACCAGGGTGTCGGGATCCGCGCACTCCGGGGACTCGCCGACCTCCGCGAAGCGGGCGGCGTCCATACCCGGATAGACCGTGCGGATCTTGTCGCGGTCGGCGCCGCAGCGCTCCTGCCAGCGGCGGGCGTGTGTGTTGCCCGCGGTGACGAGCGCGGCGCGGCCGTAGATCTCGGCGGCGAGCCGGCTGTGGAAGGCGGCGAGCAGCGACCGCACCGACGGCGAGGCGTCCGTGGCGGACAGGTAGTGCGTCCGCAACCGCACCCCGTACTCGGTCACCAGCAGGGGGACGTCGGAGAAATGGCGGGCGAGCAGTCCGGGCAGAGCGGCCGGGCCGCCGGAGGCCGCGTGGCACAGGTCGACCGAGCCGAGCCCGTCGTCCTCGTACCAGTCGAGGGACAGGGGGCGCAGTGCGCGTTCCAGGTGTGCGGCCACGGCGAGCAGATCGGGTACGCGCGCCTCGCGGGCCGTGCGTGCGGCGCCCGGCGCACGCACGGCGTGCTCGAGGGCGCGTACGGCGGTCTCGGAGCGCAGCGCCCCCACCAGCCCGCCCTCGTCGCGGGCCAGTTCGGCGAGACCGTACAGCGCGCTGCCGAAACGGTCCGCCTCAAGGGCCGACGGCTCTTCGGAGGGGCCCGCGCAGAGTACGGCCGCCAACTCGCCGTAGCACTCGGCGAACCGCCGGCGCGCACGGCGCCCGTACCCGACGCCGTCGTCCTCGGCCGTCCACAGGGGCGCCGTACGCACTCGGCTGACCTGCGAGGGAAGCGGGACCCAGCCCTCGTCCTCCTGGCGCTCGCTGCGGCTGAGCGCGTAGATGTCGAACTCGTGCTGCCCGAGCCCGCGCACGAGCCGGTCGCACCAGAGCCTGGCGTCACCGCTCACATACGGATAGCCACCCTCCGTAAGCAGTCCGATGCGCACGAGCGCACCCCCGATCTCCCGTATGGGGAGCCGCCGTTGGTCCGGCGGCTCGCAGCGGGACGAACGTATGCGGACATGACGGTGGCGCGACGGACGGTTGTCCATCGCGCCACCAAAAGGGGTGAACGGTCGTAACTTTCCCGTGCGGGCCGCGTTTGATCGCGCTAAGAGATCAAGCAGTTACGTTACGTCAGGCAACGGCCAGTTCCCTGCGTGCCGCTCTGCGGCGCGCGGCCACCTCGGGATCGAGCGCCGGTACGGCGGCCAGGAGCTGCTTGGTGTACGGGTCCCGGGGGTTGTCGTACACCTCGTCGGCGGGCCCCGACTCGACGATCCGGCCGCGGCGCATCACCGCGACCCGGTCACTGACCTGCCGTACCACGGCGAGGTCGTGGGCGACGAAGACGAGCGCGAGCCCGAGTTCGCGCTGCAACTCGCCGAGCAGAGCGACCACCTGGGCCTGAGTCGTCACGTCGAGCGCGGAGACCGGCTCGTCGCACACGATGATGCGCGGGTCGGCCGCGAGCGCCCGCGCGATGCCCACGCGCTGGCGCTGTCCGCCGCTGAACTCGTGCGGATAGCGGTCGTAGTGCGCCCCTTCGAGCCCCACGCGCTCCAGCAGTTCCCGAACGCGCCCCTTGATGCGCATCTCGTCCTTCTCGCCACGCGCACGTAGCGGGTCGGCGATCGACTCGCCCACGCTGCGGCGGGGGTTGAGGGAGGAGACGGGATCCTGGAAGACCATCTGCACGTCGGGGCGCACCCCGCCGCCCGGCTTGATCTCCCCCGCCGTCGGCTCCAGCAGCCCGACCAGCATGCGCCCGAGCGTCGTCTTGCCGCTGCCGCTCTCACCGACGATGCCGAGGGTCTCCCCGCGGCGGATCGTCAGCGACACGTCGTCCACGGCGACGAACGCCCGCTTGCCGCGGCCGAACTCGCGGCGGAGGCCGTGCGCTTCGAGGACGACGTCGGTGGGCTGCGCAGGCGTCTCCGCGGCGGCCTTCGGCGGCGCCGCGGAGGACAGCTCCGGCGGTTCGCGGTCCGCGTCGGAGTGTGGCCCGGCGGCCGTCGGCGAGGATCCGCCCGAGGCGGTGCCGGGCGCGCTCGACGACTTCGCGGGGCGGTCGGGTGACGGCACGGCGGCTGCCGTCGGGACTGCCCGCGAGGTGCCCTCCGGCGCCTGCGACCCGGCGTCCGACGCACCTGGCGCGACATCCGCCCCCGCAGCCCGTACTCCCGCCACCGCACGCCGCCGCACGTCCACCCGCGGCACCGCCCCCAACAGCTCCCGCGTATACGCCTGCGAAGGCTCCCCCAGCACATCCCCCACCGCCCCGTGCTCGACGACGCGCCCGTGCCGCATCACCAGCACCTCGTCGACGCTCTCGGCCGCCACGCCCACGTCGTGCGTGACGAGCAGCAGCCCCATGCCGGTCTCCTCGCGCAGCGTGTGCAGCAGGTCGAGGATCTGGGCCTGGACGGTGACGTCGAGGGCGGTGGTCGGCTCGTCGGCGATCAGGAGGTCCGGCTCGCAGGCCAGCGCCATGGCGATGAGCGCGCGCTGGCGCATGCCGCCGCTGAACTCGTGCGGACGGGACCGGGACCGGCGCGGTGAGTCCGCAATTCCCACCCTGTCCAGCACCTCCACCCCACGCGCACGTGCGGCTCGGCGCGACACGCGCGCGTGCACGCGATACACCTCGGCGATCTGGTCGCCGATCGCGTAGTACGGGTCGAGGGACGACAGCGGGTCCTGGAAGACCATCGCGGCCTTCCCGCCCCGCAGCCGCCGCAGCGCCTCGTCCGACGCCGCCGGTACGTCGATGCCGGCGACCTCGATCGCACCGCCGACCTTCGCGCCCGTGCCGCGATGCAGCCCCAGCAGGGCGGACGCGACCGTGGACTTGCCGGAGCCCGACTCACCGACCAGGGCGAGGGCGGCGCCCTTTTCCAGGCGGAAGGAGAGCCCGTCGACGGCCCGCAGCTCGCCGAACTCGACCTTCAGATCCCTGACGTCCACCAGACTCATGCGAGCACCACCCGTCGGTCGGCCACGGCGTACAGCACGTCCGCGACGGCGTTGGCGACGACCACGAAGAAGCCGATGATCAGGACCATGCCGACCACGACCGGCAGGTCGACCACACTGACGGCACGGACGAGCTCCTGACCGATGCCCGGCAGTCCGAAGAGCGTCTCGGTGAGCACCGCGCCGCCGACCGCGCTGCCGAAGTTGTTGGCGTTGAGCGCGATGACCGGCGCGAGCGCCCCGCGCAACGCGTGCCGCCCGATGATCGACCGCTCCCCCACGCCGTACGCGCGGAAGGTGCGGATGTGGTCCTCGGCGAGCGTCTCCAGCATCGACGCGCGCGTGAGGCGGGCGAACGCGGCCGCCTCGATGAGGGCCAGCGACAGCCAGGGCAGCAGCAGGTTCCACGCCCACTGTTCGGGGTCGTCGGTGAAGTTCACGTACTGCGGGAACGGCAGCAGTTGCAGCTGCCCGCAGACGACGATCATCAGGACCAGGCCGATGACGAAGACCGGCGTGGCCACGCCCGCGAGCGTGATGCCGGTCAGCACGCGCTCGGTGAGCCGGCCGCGTCGCCACGCGGACAGCACGCCGGTGCCGACGCCGAGGATCAGCCAGAGCACCATCGCGCCGAACACCAGCGACAGGCTGACCGGCAGCTTGGCCAGGATCAGCTGGGTGACCTGCTGGTCGCTCTGGTACGACAGCCCGAGGCAGGGCGCCGAGCAGTGCTCCACGGACGTGCCGGTCGAGTAGTCCTGGCCGGCGACCAGGCCCTGCAGGAAGTGCCAGTACTGCGTGTACAGCGGGTCGTTCAGGTGCAGTTGGTCGGCGACCTGCTGGACCTGGGCGGGCGAGCAGCGCGGGCCGCAGGTGATCTGGGCGACGTTGCCGGGGGTGACGTAGAAGACGACGTAGACGATCACCGAGATGGCGAACAGGGTGACCAGGGCGCCCAGCAGGCGGCGCAGCACGAAGCCGGTGAAGCCGCTCATGCCTTGGCCTCCCTCTTGCGGCCCGTTCCGACGCGCAGACGTGAGGCCGCGCGCGGGTCGAGCGCCGTGCGGACGCCGTCGCCGAGGACGGTGAGGGCCAGCACGGTCACGAAGAGCGCGCCCGCGGGCAGCAGCAGGTACTGCGGGGCCGCCTGGTACCAGACGTCGGCGGCGGTCAGCATCTGTCCCCACGACGGCGTCGGGGGCTTCACTCCGACACCGAGGAAGGACAGCGCGGCCTCGACGGTGATGTTGATCGGGACGAGGAGCGCCGCATACGTGATGACCGGCGCGGCGAGGCCGGGCAGCAGTTCCCGGCGGGCGATCCGCCAGGTGCTCCAGCCGCTGAGCCGGGCCGCTGAGACATAGTCGAGCCCTTTGAGGGTGAGCGTCTGTGCGCGCGTGATCTTCGCGATGGTGCCCCAGCCGATGAGGCCGATGACGAGGGCGACCAGGACGGGCCGCGGGAAGTCCGACGGCACGATCGAGAGCAGCGCCAACGCCATGATCATGAGGGGCAGGGCGACGATGATGTCGGCGAGCCGGCTCAACAGTTGATCAACCCATTGACTGCCGAGAGCGGCCGTCACACCCACCACGACGCCGATCAACACCTGCACGACGGTCGCGGCCAGCGCGACACCCAGGGAGACGCGAGCCCCGTAGACGAGCCGCGCGAACATGTCGCGCCCGGTCTGCGGTTCGACGCCGAGCCAGTGGTCGCCGCTGACGCCCCCGAAGGAGCCGACGGGCACGCCACCGCGCGCGGAGTCGACCAGTGAGGGGTGGTAGGTGGTCGGGTCCTGGCCTTCGAGGGCGGTCAGCAGCGGCGCCGCGAGCGCGACCAGGACGAGCAGCGCGACGACGGCCGCCGCGACGAGGGCGGCGCGCTGCGTCCGCAGCCGCCGCCAGAACTGACGGGCCCCCGAGGCCCCCGAGACGGACGCCTCGGGGGCCTGGGTGGCGACAAGTGCCTCGCTCACGGCGCTACTTCACCGCGACCTGCGAGATGTCCAGCACACCGGTCCAGTCGCTGATCACGACATTCTTGATGTCCTGGCCCACCAGACGCTTGTAGACGGGGTGGAACAGCGGCACGGTCAGCGCCTGCTCACCGATCTTCTTGTCCAGCGCACCCCACCGCTTGGCGGCAGCGTCAAGGTCGGTCAACTTGTTGATCGAGTCAATCTCGGCATTGACCGACTTGTCGTTCAACAGGCCCGTGTTGAAGTTCGCGCCGTCCTTCACGATCTGTCGACCATCGAAGATCGGTGCGAGGAAGGGGCCGCCGGAGGGCCAGTCGGCACCCCAGTGGGCGAGGAAGAAGCCGGGCTCGGCCTTGACGCTGTGGATCTTGTCCTTGTAGTCGTTCTCCTCCAGGCCCCGCAGCTTGACCGTGATGCCGGCCTTCTTGAGCGCGTCCTGGACCGCGGTCGCGATCTCCGGGCTGGTCTCGAAGTCCTTGGAGTTGGAGTGGGTCAGCGTGATGGTCAGCCCGTTCGCGTACCCGGCCTCCTTCAGCAGCTCCTTTGCCTTCGCCGCGTCGCCGGCGTCGCCCGCCGGGAACAGGTCGTAGGGCTCGTAGCCGAAGGACTTCTGGTTCGGCAGGAAGGTGGTGGCGGCCTCGGCGAGGGAGGATCCACCTGCCGCGTTGACCACCGAGGAGCGATCAATGGCGTACGAGATCGCCTGTCGCACCTTGACGTTGTCGAACGGCTTGACCGTCGGGTTGAACGCTATGTAGTTGGTGTAGCCGAAGTGCCCGGTGCCGACGCGAGCAGCGAGCTCCTTGTCGCCCGTCACCTTGGCGAGCTCGGCCGGCCCGAGGTTGGTGTCCGTGGTGACCGCGGTCGAGTCCGCCCCCTGGGACGCGGACAGCCGCTGGTTGATCACGGAGGAGTCGAGCCCGGACCGTACGTCGACCTTGTCCGGGTAGGCCTTGCGCTCGGCGTCCGTCGAGGTGGACCAGTACGTGTTGCGCTCCAGGACGAGGTGCTCACCGTCGTTCTCGTTCTTGACGACCTTGTAGGGGCCCGACGAGATCGGGTGCTCCTCGTACTTCGTCCCGGTGTCCTGGGCCTTCGGCACCGGCGTGAACTGCGTCTGCGTGGCCAGGTACGGGAACTCGCCCTCGGGCTTGTTCAGATGGAAGACGATGGTCCGGTCGTCCGGCGTCTCGATCGCGTCGAGCCCGCCCTTGTCCTTGTACGGCCCCTGGTAGTCGGCTGCGCCGACCAGCCAGTCCCGCAGATAGGGGGCGCCACCGGAGAGTTCGGGCGCGAAGGACCGCTCGATGCCGTACTTGATGTCGGCGGACGTGATCGCGGTGCCGTCCTCGTACTTCAGGCCCGTCTTCAGGGTGTACGTCCACACGGTCGCGTCCTTGCTGGGGCGCCCGGTGTCGGTCGCGAGGTCCGGGACGACCTCGGCGCCGGCCTCACCGCTCTCGCGGTTGCGGGTGGTGAGGGTACGGAAGACCAGGGACGGGACGTTGCCGCCGCCGGAGGTGTAGAGGCGGGCGGGGTCGAAGTCCTGCTGCGGGTCGGAATTCAGGACCGTCAGGGTGCCGCCCTTGTGGGGCGTGGAGTCACCACCGGAGCCCTTGGCATCGTTGTCGTCCGGCCCGCAGGCGGCGGCGCCCGCTGCCAGAACCAGGCTTACGGACACCGCGGCCACGCGGCGCGCTATGACGGACGGTTGACGCATCGGAGACGACCTCTCGAATGGTGAGACAGGCAGACAAGGAGTGAGACAGAAGTGAACAGAGGTCTGCCCGGGCGTCAGGTCGTCGAAAAACCGTGACCAGGTCACGGGAAAGGAAGAAGATCGCGACGCGAACGCCCGAGGGCGGACGTCAGCGACAGTGAATGTCGGCCACGCACAGTGCGGTCACACCGATGAGCGCCAGCTCGATGGCGGCGCGAACGGAGGCGTGACAGGGCGACATGCGCAGCAATATGTATGACTTTCCTGCGCATGTCAACGCGACCCGAGAGGCGCCCGTCAACTCCCGGGGTAGGCCCAGGGGTTGGCCTTGCACGTGATTCCGTCGTGGTTCAGGAACTTGGTCTGCTGCTGCATGACCGGGGCGAGTTCGCCGTTCTTGTCGCAGGTCACGTGGTGGTTGCCGAGCCGATGACCGACCTCGTGATTGATCAGCATCTGCCGATAGGCGTGAATTTGATCACCGTAGGTCTTGGACCCCTGAGCCCACCGATAGGCATTGATCATCACGCGCTCGGTGGAAGCCGAATCACAGGACACGTTGTCCACGGTGGTGTCCAGACCGGACTTCGCACACCACTTCGCGGTCGTCCCCGGACTGGCGAGGGTGATCACGAAATCGGGCTTGCCGGAGTAGATGCGCTCGAAGGTGCGGGCACCGTTGTGGGCCCAGCTCCGGTCGTCGTTGAGCGTCTTCTGCACGGCCTGGGCGAACAGCTCGCCGTCGAGCCCGAGCCCCCGCTCGACATCCACGCGATAGGTGAACTTCTGTCCCGTGCCGGGCGCCTTGTCGATGCCCTTGACCGCGTCGAACTTCCCCGACCCTTCGAGCTTCGCGTCGAGGGCGTACCGCCGGCCCATCTTCTGCTCGTACGTCAGCGCCACACCCGGCGACGAGGACGGCGCCGGCCGCCCGTCCGAGCGCGAAGCCGAATCCCGGGCGTCCCGCGCCTGGTCGGTGGCCGACTGCGACCGTACGCTGTCGTCGTCCCGCCCGTCGGTGACCTGACCTGCGACGACGATGGCCAGCACGGTGGTGACGGCGGCCGCCGCGATGCCGGTGAAGGCCCGCCCCTTGCCGCCCCTCTGCTGCGTGGGCTCACCGGTGGGCGGCTCGTCGTCGTCGACGTCGGTACGGGGCTGCGGCACGCTCTGCCAGTCGGTGACGGAGGCGTACGGGTCGGCCGGTCCCTGAGGAGCACGGGGCGCAAAGACGTCCTGGTCCCCGAAGGCGTCGAGATACTCCTGCCGAGGGCTCGCAGGCCCCGTCTGCCGGGACCCTCCGGGAGGCGCCTGCCGCTGCCTCGGTATCGCGACACCGGGCGCACCAGTCATGCCGTGGGCCCCCAACTCACCCCATGCACCGCCAGTTTCCCGCTGCTCGGGGTGACCGCCACGGACCCGGGGGGTGCCGTGCGCGGGGGTGCCGTCGGAGAACCTGGGCGTGCCGTGGGCAGGGGTGCCGTCGGAAAAGCGGGGCATGCCATGGGCGGGAGTGCCGTCGGGAAGACGCGGCACACCCCGCGCAGGCGTACCGTCGGCGAACCTCGGCACACCGTGAGCCGGCGTCCCGTCAGCCAAGCGCGGAACCCCTCGTGCAGGCGTCCCGCCCCCGAATCGCGGCACCCCCTGCGCGGGCGTCCCGTCCGGCATCCGCCGAACCCCTCGCGGAGCCTCCCGGTAGACCGGATCCCCGTACACCGAGGGCCCGCCCGGCGCCGGCATCCCCTGCTGCGGCGGAGCGCCCTGCGGCGGACGTACGGCTCCTTGGCGAGGCGAGGGACCCTGGGGCCCCGGAGCGCCCCCGGCCTGCCGGCCATCTCGTTCTGCGGTTATGTCCGCGGGGTCACTCTTGGGAGCAGGCCCGCGGCGGCGACTGTGTCGTCCCACCCCGCCCCTCAGCTCCCCGCGCTCGCGGCCTCGGCCGCACTGTCGGACGCACCGGCACTCACAGACGCCTCATCACCGGACGCGCCCGCAGACCCGCCCCCGTCGCCGGAACTCCCCGTGTCCGCAAGGAACTCCCGGAACGCCCGGGACACCGTGTCCGGATACTCCATCATCGCCACATGCCCCGCCTCCGGCAGGCTCAGCAGCCGCGAATCACGGAAGGACCGGGCCGCCTTCCGGGCCATGCGATAGCCGACGAGCTGGTCGCGACCGCCGTAGACGAGCAGGGTCGGTGCGAGGACCCGCTCGGCCTGGCGCCACAGCGCATGCTGCCCACCGAGGGTGTACGCGTTGACCAGCCCGCGCGCGGACCGTGTCATCGCGTCCCAGAAATACGGGAGTTGCTGCCGTCGCTCCATCTCCTCGACGGCATGCCGGAACCCCTCCGGTGAGACCCGCGTGGGATCGCCGTAGCAGAGCGCCGTGACGCCGCGGACGCGCTGCTCGGCCGTCCAGTCACGGCTGAGCCGGGTGAACAGCGCGGCCACGCCCGGCACCGCGAGGAGCGCGGTGGGCACCGCGCTGCGCTGCACGCGGATCTCGGGGAGCGCCGGCGACACGAGCGTCAGCGTCCGCACGAGGTCGGGGCGGACCGCGGCCACGCGCGTGGAGACCGCGCCGCCGAGGGAGTTGCCGAAGAGGTGTACCGGGCCGCGGCCGGAAGCGTCCAGGAAACGAATCACCGCACGCGCGTGTGCGGTGATCGAGTAGTCGCCGTCGTCCGGCGGCGGCGAGTCCCCGAAACCGGGCAGGTCGACGGCCTCACCGTCGAGAACACTCTCGAGCTCCAGCATCAGCGCCGACCAGTTCTGCGAGGAACCGCCGAGGCCGTGGACGTAGAGCGCGGGCGGCAGGCCCTCGCGCGCGGGCGGTCTCGAACGCACCGACAGCGTGATCCCCGGCAACCCCACCGACCTGAGCCGCTCGCCCTCCGCCACCCTGACGGGCGTCACCTTCGGGAGCACATTGGCGGCCGGTACGGACGGCAACTCGGTCGAAGACATGCGGCAATGTTACGAGACGATCACGCAGTGGTTCATGTGTTCGCCGTCACAGAGACCACGCACATCGCATAGCGTCCGGATCGTGTGTCTCCTAGGCTCGTATGCAGGGCACCCGCATGTGGCCCCCTGCACCAGTCAGGGACGTTCTAGGAAGGGAGCCCGCAATGGCCTACGACCCCAGCGACCCCGACACCTTCGAGGACAGCGGCGGTGACGTCGAGCTCGACGTCGAGGCCCCCGAGGGCGACGCCGCCGAGCAGCAGACGGCCGTCTCCCAGAACCGCGACGACCCACTGACCGGCGTCGATACGGGTGAGGCCGACGAGGCCGACCTCATCGAACAGGCCCGCGTCGTACAGATCGACGAGGAGGACTATCGGTGACACCCCGGGCTCCCTCACCGAGCAGGAGCGCGACAGGCGCTGCCCGCTAAGTACCGCTTTGAAACCTTCGCGGGGCTTTCACCACCGTCCGGTACGTGAAATTCTGCGCTCGCACCGCGCACACCACGGTTACCGAAAAGTACGATGGCGGCGCGGCGCACACCGCAAGTGGACGACTTATGGGAGGCGGCGTGACAGCCATCGAGCAGACAGAGGCGGCACGCCCTCGAGGTACGCGCCTGCCGCGCCGTGCCCGACGGAACCAGCTGCTGGGCGCCGCACAGGAAGTCTTCGTGGCGCAGGGCTACCACTCGGCCGCGATGGACGACATCGCCGAGCGCGCCGGAGTCAGCAAGCCGGTGCTCTACCAGCACTTCCCGGGCAAGCTCGACCTCTATCTCGCCCTGCTGGACCAGCACTGCGAGTCCCTGATCCAGTCCGTACGGCACGCGCTCGCGTCGACGAGCGACAACAAGCAGCGCGTACGGGCGACCATGGACGCCTACTTCGCTTACGTCGAGGACGACGGCGGCGCCTTCCGCCTGGTCTTCGAATCGGACCTGACGAACGAGCCCGCGGTGCGCGAGCGCGTCGACAAGGTCACGAACGAGTGCGCGGAGGCGATCTCCGAGGTCATCGCCGAGGACACCGGCCTCTCGCCGGCGGAGTCGATGCTGCTGGCCTCCGGTCTGGGTGGCCTCGCACAGGTCGTGGCCCGCTCCTGGCTGCACAGCGACCGCAGCGTGCCGCGCGATCAGGCGGTTCAGCTGCTGGCGTCCCTGGCGTGGCGGGGCATCGCCGGTTTCCCGCTGCACGGCATCGATCACCACTGACCCGACACTTTGTTCCCGCCCGCTGTTCGCTCCTGGCGTTCTTGCGCGGAGCGTGAACGTCCCCTCACCGGGCTAATGTGTGCTGGGTACGGCGCGCAAGGTCGCGCACTTCACTGACCGTCGGAGGGACATAGCCGTGGAGGTCAAGATCGGCGTGCAGCACGCGCCCCGCGAGATCGTTCTGGAGAGCGGTCAGAGTGCCGAGGAGGTCGAGCGCGTGGTGGCCGAGGCACTCGCCGGAAAGTCGCAGCTGCTGAGCCTCACGGACGAGCACGGCCGCAAGATCCTGGTCCCGGCGGAGCGCCTGGCCTACGTGGAACTCGGCGAGCCGGCCCCGCGCAAGGTGGGCTTCGGCGCGCTGTAGACGGACGCATACGACAAGGGCCCGGCGACGTGAAGTCGCCGGGCCCTTCTCGTCGTACGAGCAAAGCTCCGCAAGATTTTTTCTCCACATATGGAGCACAAGTCACCCACAGAGGAGGATTGCATTCCGCAGGTCACGGGTAGGACGGGCTACGACCGCAATGCGCAGCGTGACCGTGTGGGAGGGACCCCAAATGATGTTGCTGGAAACGCTCGGCTCCGCACTGCTCGGTCTCGTCCTGGCCGCGGTGGCAGCTCACCGGCTGGCCCACCGCCTGCCCACCCGCTCCCTGGTGCTGGCGACGGGCGTCGCCGGAGCACTGTTCGGCGCCTTCGTCACACACAGCGCCCTGGGCTCGGGCAGCATCCTGCTGAACCTCATCGGCGCGGTGGTCGTCTCGGCCGCGTCCCTCTCGCTCCTGCTCCGCCCTGCGGGAAGACTCCGCCGTAGGTCGGCACCGGCGTAAGGCCTGAAATTCTCCCGACGCCGACTTCCCAACGCCCTTGAGGGGAGCGCCCCTCAGGGTCGCGGGGAACTGCGCGACCAGCCCTCGCAACCGGCAGTCGCGCAACAACCCAAGCCACCCCCCGCGGAGCGCTACGCCGCCAACCCCAGCGCAGCCATACGCTTGGTGTGCGCCTCGGTGATCCGCGAGAACATCCGCCCGACCTCGGCCAGATCGAACCCGTCGGCGACCCCACCCACGAGCATCGTCGACAGCGCGTCCCGGTCCGCGACGACCCGCTGCGACTGCGACAGAGCCTCTCCCATGAGACGCCGCGCCCACAGAGCGAGACGCCCACCCACCCGCGGATCGGCATCGATGGCCGCCCGCACCTTCTCCACGGCGAACCCGGCATGCCCGGTGTCGTCCAGCACCGCCAGGACCAGCTCGCGCGTGTCCGAGTCCAACCGCGCCGCGACCTCCCGATAGAAGTCACTGGCGATCGAGTCACCGACATACGCCTTGACGAGCCCCTCCAGCCAGTCCGAGGGCGCCGTCTGCCGGTGGAAGCCGTCCAGCGCGGCGACGAACGGCTCCATGGCCTCCGTCGGCTCCGCACCGATCTCGGTCAGCCGGTCGCGCAGCTTCTCGTAGTGGTGGAACTCCGCCGACGCCATCTTGGCCAGCTCCGCCTTGTCCGCGAGCGTCGGCGCCAGCTTGGCATCCTCCGCGAGCCGCTCGAACGCCGCCAGCTCCCCGTACGCGAGCGCGCCGAGCAGGTCCACGACAGCGGCCCGGTACTGCGGTTCGGCGGAGGCCTTCGCCCAGTCCTGGGCGGCGACTCCGGTGGGTTCGGGAGAAGCGTCGGAGGTGTTGTCAGGCGTCGTCATGAAGCGCACAATAGCCCGCTCCCCGCGCGGCGGAAGTCCCTGGTGAAGCAGTGTGACGACGACTACGTGACCAAATCGGCCATCGCATGTGCGCGTTTCCGGGGTATGGTGGTAATGCGCCTGCTGAGTACGCACGTCTATGAGGACCGCGTATTTCGACGGGCCGCACGTATGAGGATGCCCGGTCGGTGGCCCCGGTCGGCTCCGACCTGACAGCTCTCCTTGGCCGTACGGCACTGTGCGTACGGCATCCGGAGGGACCCTCAGCGGTTCGAGCGCTTGAGCGTCGGCAGAGGTCCCGTGCCATTACGGCTAGCCCCGTAAGGCAGTCGACGTCCCCAGCACGGTCCTAGACGACCCCCGAGCTCGCCTCGCACCGCGCACACAGAAGAGGCAAAACCCTGACTACGACGTTCAGAGATCTCGGAATCCTTGCCGAGACCGCCGAAGCCCTCGAGGCCGTCGGCATCATCAACCCCTTCCCCATCCAGGAGATGACGCTCCCCGTCGCCCTTTCCGGCTCGGACGTCATCGGCCAGGCCAAGACCGGCACCGGCAAGACGCTGGGCTTCGGCCTCCCGCTCCTCGAGCGCGTCACCGTCCCCGCCGATGTCGAGGCCGGCCGCGCGAAGCCCGAGGACCTCACCGACGCCCCGCAGGCCCTCGTCGTCGTCCCCACGCGCGAGCTGTGCCAGCAGGTCACCAACGACCTGCTGACCGCGGGCAAGGTCCGTAACGTACGCGTTCTCGCCATCTACGGCGGCCGGGCGTACGAGCCGCAGGTCGAGGCCCTCAAGAAGGGCGTCGACGTGATCGTCGGCACCCCGGGCCGACTGCTGGACCTCGCGGGCCAGAAGAAGCTCAGCCTCAAGCACATCAAGGCACTCGTCCTCGACGAGGCCGACGAGATGCTCGACCTGGGCTTCCTGCCCGACGTCGAGAAGATCATCAACCTGCTGCCGGCCCGCCGTCAGACGATGCTGTTCTCGGCGACCATGCCGGGCGCGGTCATCGGTCTCGCGCGCCGCTACATGTCGCAGCCCACGCACATCCGCGCCACCGCGCCGGACGACGAGGGCCAGACGGTGCGCAACACCGCGCAGTTCGTCTACCGCGCGCACAACATGGACAAGCCCGAGATGGTCGCGCGCATACTGCAGTCCGACGGCCGGGGACTGGCCATGGTCTTCTGCCGTACGAAGCGCACGGCGGCCGATCTCGCCGACCAGCTCCAGCAGCGCGGTTTCGCCTCCGGCGCGGTCCACGGCGACCTCGGCCAGGGCGCGCGTGAGCAGGCGCTGCGGGCCTTCCGCAACGGCAAGGTGGACGTCCTCGTCTGCACCGACGTCGCCGCCCGCGGTATCGACGTCGAGGGCGTGACCCACGTCATCAACTACCAGTCCCCCGAGGACGAGAAGACGTACCTGCACCGCATCGGCCGTACCGGCCGCGCGGGCGCCAAGGGCATCGCGATCACCCTCGTCGACTGGGACGACATCCCGCGCTGGCAGCTCATCAACAAGGCGCTGGAGCTCAACTTCAACGACCCGCCGGAGACGTACTCCACCTCCCCGCACTTCTACGAGGAGATGAACATCCCCGCGGGCACCAAGGGTGTCCTGCCGCGTGCCGATCGCACCCGCGCGGGCCTCGCCGCGGAGGAGGTCGAGGACCTGGGCGAGACCGGTGCCCGTGGTGGCCGCGGTCGCGGTGACCGGGGCGACCGAGGTGGCCGCGGTGGCCGGGACGAGGCCCGTTCCGCCGACCGTGAGCGTCCGGCCCGTACGCCGCGCCGTCGCCGTCGTACCCGCAACGGCACACCGCTGGACGGGGCCGCCGCACCGGTGGGCACGACCGCGCCGGAGGAGAGCGCGGTGACCGAGGACGCGTCCGCGCCCCGCACCCCGCGTCGCCGTCGCCGCACCCGTAACGGAGCCGCCTCGCTGGAGTCGGTGCCGGCCACGGCCACGACGTCCGAGGCCGCGGAGGTCGCCGTCGACACGGCCGAGGCCACGGAGACCAGGTCGCGCCGCCGTCGTAGCCGCAGGCCGGAGACCGCCGCCGTCGAGACGCCGGTCACCGTCGAGGTCCCGGAGGTCGTCGCCGAGGTCAAGGAGCCCGAGGCGCCCGTCGCCGAGGCCACCGAGACGAAGCCTCGCCGCCGGACCCGCAAGGCCGCGGAGACGGTCGCCGTCGAGACGCCGGCCGTCGTCGAGGTCGCGGAGGCCGAGGCCCCCGTCGCCGCGCCGCGTCGCCGTACGCGCAAGACAGCCGCCGCCGCGGAGACCGCGGTGGACACGGCGGAGGGCACGGAGGCCAAGCCGCGCCGCACCCGCAAGGCCGCTGCCGCTCCCGAGGCCGCCGTCGACACCGCCGAGGCCGTGGAGACCAAGCCGCGCCGCACGCGGAAGACGGCCGCCACCGCCGAGACCGTGGTCGACACGGCCGAGGCCGCCGAGGCCAAGCCCCGGACCCGCCGCACCCGCAAGGTCGCCGAGACCGCCGCGGCTGTCGCCGAGATCCCGGCGCAGGCCGCGGAGGAGCCGGAGACCAAGCCGCGCCGTACGCGCAAGACGGCCGCCGCCGCGGAGACCGCGGTGGACACGGCGGAGGGCACGGAGACCAAGCCGCGCCGCACTCGCAAGACGGCCGCGGCCGCCGAGACCGCGGTCGACGCGGCCGAGGCCCCCGCCGCCGCGCCGCGCCGCCGTACGCGCAAGGTCGCCGAGACCGCCGAGGCAGTGGTCGACACCGCCGAGGCCACGGAGGCCAAGCCCCGGACCCGCCGCACCCGCAAGGTCGCCGAGACCGTCGAAGCCGCTGCGGCTCCGGAGGTCACCGAGGCCAAGCCGCGTCGCACCCGCAAGGCAACGGCCGCCGCCGAGACCGCCGCCGACACGGCGGAGGGCACGGAGACCAAGCCGCGCCGCACTCGCAAGGCGACCGCCGCCACGGAGACGACCGAGGCCAAGCCGGCTCGCACGCGGAAGACGGCCGTGGCCGCCGACATCCCGGCCCAGGCCGCCGCGGAGCCGGAGGCCAAGCCGCGCCGCCGTACCCGCAAGGTCACGGCCGCCGCGGAGTCCACGGAAAGCTGACCGCTCACCCGAAGGCCCGGCCCACGTCACGTGGGCCGGGCCTTCGGCGTTTCCGGCCCCCTCCTGGAGAGCCAGCCCGGCTCACACACCCACATGCCCCCTCGCCCCGGGGCAGCGAGACCGCCGCCTCACGAACCCGCCTCACATGAACCGCGGCCTGC
>NZ_JXTE01000659.1 GCF_000972385.1 Streptomyces sp. WM6386 | reverse complement strand
CGGTCCGCCACGTCGACAACGGCTTCGGACTGGTGGCCGCCTCCGCGTGCACCCTGCGTCGCACGAGGGTCACGGGCCGCGGCTCGCACCATCCCTACTTCTGCCGTGAGGGCTCGCACAACAACCTCGTCGATGACTTCACAATCGAGGAGCGCACCACCCCGGCCCCGGCCAACACGCAACTGCACGGCATCAACGTCGAGGGGTTGTCGTCGTACAACGTCTGGTCGCGCGGCGAGATGCGGATGGGCACCTTCGACAGCCACCGCGGCCTGCCCTTCGCCAACGTCCGCACCGACATCACCGTCAACAACACCGGCCGCCACGGCGGGGACGGCGCGGGGGGAGTCGCCGA
>NZ_JXTE01000658.1 GCF_000972385.1 Streptomyces sp. WM6386 | reverse complement strand
ACCTCCGGTGCTTCCCGAACCGCCCGACAGCTTTCTCTACCTCTCCAAGGTCAGCAACTGGTTGGTGGAGGAGCTGGTGAGCCTCCGCCTCGCCGTCCCCGTCCGCCGGGAGTTCTGGGCGGTAGCGGTGCCGAAGGAGGTTCAGACGCTGATCGTCGGTGTGCTCGCCCGGGAGCTCGCCGGCGATGCCGGTCTGCAGCAGGACGCGGCCTTCGTGCCGTACACGGACAGCGCGGAAGCATACCGTTGGTCCCTGCAGTCGCCCTTCAACGGCGGATCCCTGGCCTGGGAGATGGAGCTCGGCCGGCTGCTGCCCGTACCCGCTCCCGACACACCCACCGCGCAGGTCCTCCTC
>NZ_JXTE01000657.1 GCF_000972385.1 Streptomyces sp. WM6386 | reverse complement strand
GCTCCCAGAGCCTCGCCAAGCTCCGCGACCTGCCGTCGATGCCGCCCAGCCTCACCGAGAACTTCGCCTTCTTCGCCGACCGCGGCCTGGCCGAGAAGGTGGACGTCGTCGCGATCGACTACCGCGGCGGCACCGTCAACCTGTACTTCACCGGATTCCCGGACGAGCTGCGCCGGCCGTCCGAGGTCCTGGCGATGCACCGCGCCATGGGCATGCCCGATCCGAGCGAGCAGATGCTCAGGCTCTGCGAGAAGTCCTTCGGTTTCTACGCCACGTTGAGCTGGGACTCCCCGAGGATCGAACGCATCGCCTTCAGCGTGAAGACCCAGGACCCGCTGTCGCTGCCCGCCCGGCTC
>NZ_JXTE01000656.1 GCF_000972385.1 Streptomyces sp. WM6386 | reverse complement strand
CCCCCCCCCCCCCCCACGGGGATCTTCAGCTTCTGCCCCCCGATCCGCCCCCCCCCCACCTTGCCGAGCCGCACGAGGCACTCGTGGAACCCGTGCAGGGCCCACACGTTGCCCGGGTGCTGCACCGCGCGCGGCAGGGTGTCGTCGAGCCCGAGGTCGGCGCGGTAGACCGCCTCGGCCTCCGCGACGCGCCCCTGTTCCAGGAGGAGGGCGCCGTAGGCGTGCCGGGTGGGCTGCATCCACCCCCACGGCTCGTCGTAGGGCAGGTTGTCGTCGAGGGCGATGGACCGCTCCAGCGCGGCGAACGCGGCGTCGAAGTCGCCCTTGCGGTAGTCGAGTTCACCGTCGAGCATCGC
>NZ_JXTE01000655.1 GCF_000972385.1 Streptomyces sp. WM6386 | reverse complement strand
TCTGCGTCCGTCTTCGGGATCGACGAGTGGTGCAGTGCGACGACCTCCCACTGGTCATTGAAGACCGCGGAGCCCGACGATCCCTCACGGGTGTCCGACTCGTAGTGCAGGAAATCGTCCAGCACGTCGACGACCTGATTCTCGCGCAGCGCGATCTGCTTTGGCTCCCCCCTGGGGTGCTGAACGATGTTGACGAACTCCCCGACGACGACCTTCCCCTGCGCTTCGCTGAGGACCAGCCGACCGAACGACGAGAGAGTCTCACCCTGAGCGCCCCGCTCGGCCACCGCGACCAGGCTGAAGTCCAGATCCCGGTCCGTGACGAAGAACCGCTGCGGCTCCAGCGGGAAAATGGCG
>NZ_JXTE01000654.1 GCF_000972385.1 Streptomyces sp. WM6386 | reverse complement strand
CCGGCCCCTGCCGTGGCAGCGCGGCATCTGCCCGGTCATCGCCGAACGAGGCGTGAAACACGGCTCCGGCCTGGGCGTTTTCCGCTGGCTGGTGGAGCGCACGATCGCCTGGGTGCACGGCTTCCGCCGCCTGCGGATCCGCAACAGGCCGACTCACCATCAGGTTCCGCCGTCCCAGCCCACCTTGGTGGCCCGCCGGTTGTGCGCGTCACTCACTCAGAGGTCCTCGACGGCCTGGGCCACGGTGTTGGCGCAGCACAGCACGTCCGGACGTATCAAGGCGGACGGCTGGTGCAGGTTCGTCGACGTGCGCACGAGGAAACTCATGGACTCTCCCGCCGGCAGGGAGACGAGCAT
>NZ_JXTE01000653.1 GCF_000972385.1 Streptomyces sp. WM6386 | reverse complement strand
CGGTGAGCGCATCGACCGCCAGCTCGGCGACTTCATGGACGCCATGCGCCCGCCGGGTGCCTGGGACCTGAAGGTCCGGCTCAAGGACCTCGACCAGGAGGGCGTGTGGGGCCAACTGGCCTTTCCCTCCATGGGGTTCTGGCTCGTGTCGATCACCGACCGGGAGCTCGCCCGGGAGACCGTGCGGGTCTGGAACGACTGGGCCTACGAGGAGATCCTCAAGAAGAACAAGCGCGTCATCACGACCGCCTGCCTCTCGACGGCCGACATCGAGGACGCGGTCGCCGTGTCGAGCACGGCAGGAACACCGCCTGGAAGCCCAGTTCCGCCACCCGTTCGACCTCGGCGACCGCGTCC
>NZ_JXTE01000652.1 GCF_000972385.1 Streptomyces sp. WM6386 | reverse complement strand
GAATGCGTCAGCCGGGGCGTCCTCGGCAAGAAGGCCGAGCAGCCGTTGGAAGCGGCTGGTGGTGGGCGTGGTCGGTTCAGTCATGAAGGGGACCACCGGGCCGGAGGGACAGGGATGTTGACGCGAGACCGGGACCCGGCTTCCCGTCAGGGCGGGATCTCAACGGGACGTGGGGGCCGCTTCACCCGCGACCGGCTGCGCCGCCCCGGGTCCGGCTGTGACGTCGGCCAGGTCGCGGCCCCGGGTCTCGGTCGCCGCCAGCAGCGCGATCGCGGTGAGCACCGCGGCCAGAGTGACGTAGACCGAGATGGGGGTGGCGGTGCCGTACGACTGCAGCAGCGCGGTGGCGATCAGCGG
>NZ_JXTE01000651.1 GCF_000972385.1 Streptomyces sp. WM6386 | reverse complement strand
CGCTTTGTCGCGGAGTCCCCAGCGGCGGCAAGGAGAGCTTGCGCCTGTTCGCGGGCATGGCCGAAGGGGTCCGCGAGGATGTTCAGGCCGTGGGCGACGAGCGCTCCTTCGTGAAGCAGCATGAGTGTCCGGCCCAGATGGTCGCCCCCGTCCGGGGTGATGTCCCCGGCGAGGTCGGTGAAGAGGGCGAGCATCCACTGCTTTTGCCCGGTGATGATCGCGTAGGCCGGATGGGACGGATCGCTGATCTCGGCGTGGGCGTTGACCATGCTGCACCCCTTGGGGCTGTTCTGCGCCGACCACGCGTGTGAGGCATCGAAGACGGCCATGACGCGCGCTGCCGACGTCGGCTGTGCGG
>NZ_JXTE01000650.1 GCF_000972385.1 Streptomyces sp. WM6386 | reverse complement strand
CGGGCCACCATCTCGTCCTTGTAGCCCTGGGCCATCAGCTTGACGATGGCCCACTTCACATCGTCGGAGATGTCGGTGTGCTCCTCGCCGTCGGGCTCGAACGGGGTGGCCTGCAGCCACAGATGGTCGTAGAGCTTGCACAGGAACGCCACCAGGGTCGGCTCGCGCACCACGATGGCTCCCGGTGGCCGCCCCTCGACGCCCTGTTCGGGCAGAAACACGATCTCCCGGTCGTAGATGATCATGCGGTCGACCAGTTGGTCCGTGGTGCGTACCTCGGCACCGAGCGCGGTGACATCGCGTATGTACGCCGTGTTGGCCAGGTCTCCGCGCACGGTGTGCTGGTAGATGTGCTGGA
>NZ_JXTE01000065.1 GCF_000972385.1 Streptomyces sp. WM6386 | reverse complement strand
AGCTCGGGGTGGGTCGCAGTACGATGATCGGAGCCCTGTTCGTACGGAGGGGTCGTAGCTGAGGAGATGCGTGCCGTGCCTGCCCCGAAGGTCTGGGTGACCGGTCTGACGGTGGGGGCGATAGCCGCCGTCGCGGTCCTCGCCGTCAAGGCGGACGAGGGCACCAAGCCCACGGCCACCGCCCCTCGCCCGAGCGCCTCCGCCTCGGCGCAGCCCTCGGCGTCCCCCACGAAGTCGACGGCCGCCGCGGTACCGGACGACTCCGGCACCGGCCGCCGTGTCGTCTACTCCCTCGCCGCGAAAAGGGTCTGGCTGGTCGACGCGAGCGACGCCGCCCAGCGCACCTTCCCGGTCTGGCCGGGAACGGTGAGCCCCGACCCCGGCAGCTACAAGGTCGACGTGCGCCGCGACGCCACCACCGGCTCCGACGGCGTCCAGATCGAGCACATCGTCTACTTCGCCAGCAAGTCGGGCCTCTCCATCGCCTTCTCCAACGCGGTGGACGGCTCATCGCCCCCCGCGGTCGCCTCGGGCACACAGACGAGCGGCATCCGGATGGGCAAGGCGGACGGCTCGGCACTGTGGACGTTCGGGGAGACGGGCACCGCCGTCGTGGTCGTCAAGTAGCCCCCGCCGGGCCGCACGGCTCCGTACGGTGACCGGATGGACAGTTCCGTCGTCTTCAACGTCGCCACCACGGCCATCGCTGTCATCGCCGTGGTCACCTCCGTCGTGTTCAGCGCGCGGCAGGCCCGCATCGCGAACCACGCCAACCACATATCCGTGGTGATCGACCTGCTCGCGGAGTTCCGGTCCGCCGAGTTCCACGAGCAGCACGACTACGTGTGCCTGCGCCTGGGCGCCGAGCACGACCCGGCGGACGGAGTGCGCGGACTGCCCGCCGAGGCCAAGGAGGCCTTCTACGGCGTCGTGTACTACTACCAGTCCTTCGCCAACCTCGCCGTCTTCGGACTGCTCGACGACACCCTGCTGGTCACGATCCTGCGCACCCGGATCATCTCCGTCTGGAAGGCCGTCCGGCCGTTCGTGGAGCGGGAACGGGAGCTGCGGGGCGAGACGGGCGGCGGCAACTACATGACGATATTCGAGGAGCTGGCCCGGCTGGCGGAGGAACTGCCGGCGGACCACGTCCGCGACCGGATGACCGAGATCCGCCGCAGACGCTCACGTCTTGGCCTGATGAGCTGAGTCACCCCCGGACAGCTGCACGACCAGCAGCACGACCCCGCTCAGCACGAACACCCGCAGCGCCGCGTCCAGCCCGTGCCAGTCCTGCGACTGCCACATCGAGAACCACTCCCCACCGATCGCGATGAACCCGGCACCGAAGAGCAGCATCACCATGAGCAGGCCATACGTGGAGAAGCGGCGGGCGGCGCGGTCGTCCCGCCGGAACCACAGCCACGTCCCGTAGACCAGCACCAGCGCGGCGACCGTCTCCCAGACGATGATCGCGACGTACGCCGTGTCCTGAAGCCCCTCGCTGGTGACGGCCCGCCACATCAGGTCGTCGTCCTTGAACGTGGTGTCCATGGCGAGAACATGCTGCACGAACGCCTGATTGGTGCCGAAGTCGGTGATGTTCCCGAAAGCGACCAGCGCCATGTAGAGGGCGACGGTCGCGGTGAGCAGGGTGCTGGTGAGGTGGAGTGCGCTGCGTGGGGGTGTGGTGGCCATGGCGATCATTTTTCCCTGTGAGGGGGAAGCCTCGCCGTACGCATTGAGCCAGAATGACGGGGAGCCGCCACAGCGAGGGGACGTACGGGGATGGCGCAGCCGTGTGAGGGGGAGCCGGGGGCCCGGTTCGTCGGCCGGGAGGCCGAACGGGCCGTGTTCCTGCGCAACTTGGATCTTCCGCTGGGCGCCTCGGACCACCGCCGCCGGTTCCATGTGCACGGTGACTCAGGCGTCGGGAAGACGTTCCTCGTCGAGGAGTTGAAGAGGCTCGCCCGGGAACACGGCGCGCTCACGGCGTATGTCGACGAGGACGCCGGAAGCGTGCCGGACGCGCTGGAGGTGATCTGCCGTCAGTTCGCCGCGCAAGGCCGGAGAATGAAGGCACTAGAACGCCGTCTGGCCGTGTACCGGGAGCGGCGCAGGGAGGCGGAGGCGGCGCTGCGCGCACAGGAGCCGGAGCCCGCGTCCGCCGGGAGCAGAGCCGCCGTCGAGGTGGGCATCGGCGTGCTGGAGAGTGCCGTGCCGGGATCCGCCCTGCTCACCCGCGCCCTGCCCGCC
This sequence comes from Streptomyces sp. WM6386, assembly GCF_000972385.1. Lineage (GTDB taxonomy): Bacteria > Actinomycetota > Actinomycetes > Streptomycetales > Streptomycetaceae > Streptomyces. The sequence goes on along the minus strand of NZ_JXTE01000065.1, from coordinate 46,978 downwards.
GACCTGATCGCCCAGGGCGCGGACCGGCTGCGGGCCGGCCTCAGCAGCCGCTTCCGCAATGCCGACGACATCGACCTCGTCCTGCACCCGGAGGGCGCGCTCACCCCGGTCCTGCTCCGCGAACTGCGCACCGCCGCCTCAGCTGTACCGCGGATCGTCCTCTTCTTCGACACCTACGAACGGACCGGGCCGTTCCTCGATCCGTGGCTGCACGACATGGTCAGGAAGCGGGACGAGCACGGCGGACCGCCGGACGAGGTCGTCGTGGTCACCGCCGGTCAACTACCCCTGCCGGCAGGTCGCTGGAACGGGGTCGACGGGGTCGTGGAGCTGCCGCTCGCCCCTTTCACCGAGTCCGAGGCGCGTCAACTCCTCGCCGGGAAAGGCGTGGTGGCCGAGCCGGTGGTCGCCGAGGTGCTACGGCTGACCGGCGGGCTGCCCGTCCTGGTGTCGACCCTCGCCGAGAAGCGGCCCGGTGACCCGGAGCAGATCGAGGACCCCAGCGCCGACGCCGTGCAGCGGTTCCTGCGCGCCGAGCCCGAGGTCCGCCATGAGGTCGCCCGGCTCTGCGCGCTGCCGCGCCGGCTGGACGGCGATGTCTTCCGGGTCCTGGTCGATCTCCCGGACGGTGAACTCGACGCGCAGTACCGGTGGTTGCGCGGGCTGCCCTTCGTGGGGGAGCGCGGCGGGCGCGTCCGCTACCACGATGTCGTCCGGGAACCGATGCTGCGGCAGGAGCGGCTGCACTATCCGCGACGGTGGCGGGAGCGGCACCGACGGCTGGCGGCGGCGTTCGCCGAGTGGCGGGAGGACGTGGGGGAGGGCAGGGAGGCCGAGGACCTCTGGGCGGACGAGGAGTGGCGCGCCCTGCGCCTGGAGGAGACGTACCACCTGCTCTGCGCCCGGCCGACGGCCGCCCTCGCCGACACGCTACGGCTGTTCGTCGAGGCCTGCCGCGAGGACGAGGTCGAAGGCCGCCGCTGGGCCCGCATGCTCCAGGACGCGGGTGGCGACACGGACCACACTCAGTCGGCCGACTGGGGACGGGAGTTGGGCGAGGCCCTCGACGACGAGTCCGGTCTGGCCCGCGCGTTGGACCTTCTCCTGACCCGCCCGGGCCTGGACCCGCGCGGCCGGGCGGCGGCGCACGCGCTGCGGGGCCGTGAGTGGCGCCATGAGGGGGAGTACGGGCGGGCGCTGGAGGAGTACGACCGGGCGATCGAGCTGGACCCGGACGCCCCCCTCGCCCACTACGGGCGGGGCCTCACCCTCCAGCTCATGGACGACTACCCGGCCGCCCTGACCGCCCTCGACCGCGCCGACGCGCTGTCCCCCGACACCGGCTGGATCATCGCCGAGCGCGCGGAGACCTACCGGATGGCGGGCCGCTACGAGGAGGCCCTCACCGACTTCGACCGCGCCCTCGCCCTCGATCCGACCGACGCGGGGGCCCTGACCGGCCGGGCCGTGTGCCGCCATGTGCTCGGGCGGTACGACGAGGCACTCGCCGACTTCAACCGCTCGTTCGCCATCGACGACGACCTGTGGACACTGATCCGCAGAGCCCGACTGCGGTTCAGCCGAGGCGAGTTGGAGCAGGCGTACGCCGACTTCGACCTCGCGGTCAGCCGCGCCCCCGATGTGGCCTGGGTCGCCTCGGAGCGGGGCGACAACTACCGTCTGGCGGGCCGTCACGAGGATGCGGTCACCGAGCTGGGCCGTGCGACCACCCTGGACCCGGACCACGCCTCGGCGTGGGCGAGCCGGGGCGCGGCGCTGGGTGAACTCGGCCGTGGCGAGGAGGCGGCGGCAGACCTCGACCGGGCGATCGAGCTACGCCCCGGATACGCCTGGGCGCTGGCGATGCGGTCCCGGGCGAAGGACCTGATCGGCGACGAGGCGGGCAAGTTCGCCGACCTGGAGGCGGCCGTGGCGGCGGCCCCGGACGCGCTGTGGATCCGCCGTGAACTCGGCTCGGAGTACCTGGACGCGGGCCGCCACGACGAGGCGACCGCCGCCCTGCGGCACTGCCTGGACCAGGACCCCGAGGACGCGAGCTCCTGGGCGATCCTGGGCACGGTCCACCGCGCCCGCGAGGACCACGCCGAGGCGCTCCGGCACCTGGACCGGGCCCTCGCCCTGTCCCCCGACTACGGCTGGGCGTACGCCCAACGCGCCCGTGTGGGCCTCGCGACGGGCCGTACGGACCAGACGCTCGCGGACCTCGACCGCTGTGTGTCACTGGGTACGGAACGGGACTGGGCCCGCGGCACGGCCGTCGAGCTGCTGGTCCTGTGCGAGCGCTGGGACGAGGCCGAGGCCCGCTTCACCGACGACATGGACGACTGGGCCCCCGAGCTCCATCGCCACGCGGGCCGCTGGGCGGAGGCCCACCGCGCCGCCGAGAAGTTCCGTGAGGGCGGCGGCGAACCGGTCGCGGGCCTCTTTGAGGTGGCGCTGACCGTGAGCCGAGCGGAAGGCCTGCCCGCCGCGGCCCCGCTCTGGCGGGAACTGGCCCGCCTGGTACGGGAGGACACGGACCTGAGCCCCCTGCGACGCGCCCAGGCCCACTGCTTCACCGGCTGCGCCCTCTCCGACCCACCCACCGCCGAACAGGGCCTCGCGGAGACACTGGCCCTGAACCCGGACTGGCTGCACCTGGCCCAGCTGGCGTCCATCCTCACGGACCTGAGGGACAGCGCGGGCGCGGACGTCCTCCGGACCACAGCCTGTCTGGAGCGGGTGGTGGAGGCGAGGGACGCGGTGCCGGCGCGTTATGCGGAGTAGGTGCCCAGGAACGCCGACCAGGCGTCGTCGGCGAAGGCGAGCCGGGCGCCTTCCTGGTCCTTGGAGTCACGGACGTAGACGGTGGGTTGGGAGGGGCGGGGGATATGGCACCTCGACGCAATCAGGGCCGTCGTCACTGCTGTAGCTGCTCATGACCCACTTCACGGCTGCACGGGCGGGTCATGGGAAGGGACTTCGGCGACCGGATCCCGCGTATCCCCGACCCGGTGAACGACGACGCGGAGTCCGGGCGAGGATTGCGGATCGTGGCGGCGTACGCGGAGTGCTGGGGTGTCGACCAGGGGGTCGCCGGTTGCAAGACCGTATGGGCGGAGCTGGCACCGGATCGCGGTGCGTCATGACCCGGTCGGGCGCGACATCAAAAACCAAAGAACCGGGGAAAGAACCCAACCCACCCCTGCCGTCCCCGGCGATCACTCTCCGGAGTGAATATGCCCAACTCGGCTGGCGCGGCGGGGTGGTTGTGGTGCAGCGTCTGCGACAACAACTCCAGACGTACTTCGGCCCTCGCGGGGACTGCAATCCCGCTGCGAGGGCCTGATCACCTAGGAAGAAGACGCTTCCCGATGACTGACAAGCACCCTAGCGCGCCCGCGCCCGCGAAGACCCGGCATTCCCACTCCGGTGTCATCCACGAGAATGAACCCCACACCGAGAACTTCACCGTGGTGGGCAATCACCTCCTCCAGCACCCAGACCTGTCGCTGACGGCGATCGGCCTCGCGGTCCACATCCAGTCGCTGCCCGCCGGGGCGTCGATCGGGATCAAGACGCTGGCGGGGAAGTTCCCGGAAGGGGAGATCCGGATCGCCGCCGCGCTGCGGGAGTTGGAGGAACACGGATACCTCACGCGTGCCAGGGAGCGTCTTCAATCGGGGCAAGTGACGACCCGGACGACCTCGTACAACAGGCCGCGGACCGCGACGGCTCCGGCTGCTGAACCCACCGTGCCGGTCCCGGCTCCGCCGAAGGCGTCCGCGCCCGGGAGGACACCCGCGGTCGGTCTCCTGACCCGCTTGCGCACCTACGACTCTCGTCTGCTGCTGTCAGAGCGGGACGTACAACGACTGGTGCCGGATGTCTCGGCGTGGTTTGAGCGGGGGGTGGGACCCACCGCCGTGGAGCGGGCCCTGACGAGCGGTCTGCCGCAGGACCCGATCAGGCACCCGGCGGCGTTCCTCGCGTGCCGCCTCCGAGAGCTTTTGCCTCCCTCGCTCCCGGTGCCGACGCCCCACCCCGCGTCGCCGCCCCCTTCGGCCAGCGTCCGCCCGGATCGCTTCCAGGACTGCGACGGTTGTGACCGCCCCTTCCGGTCCCCGGAGCCGGGCCAGTGCCGGGACTGCCGTCTGGCCGGAGCGGCGTAGAGCCCGATGCTGATTCCCGTGCCCGAGCCCACGCCGGAGGCGTTGCGGGCGGCGGTCGAGCGCATCGTTCCGAGCCGGGTCCCGGCCCTCACCCAGCACCTGTTCGAGGCCACGACGAACGCCCAGCAGACCCAGAGCCTGGCGCCGCTGCGCGCCTTCGTACACTCCTGAGCCGTCTTCGTGGCGATCGAGCGGCATCCCTTGCGCGCCGCCCGCCTGCGGGAACTTGAGGCGATCGTGGACGCCGGGGAGCAGGACCCGGCAGCGGCCGTCGCCGAGATCAACGCGATCCGGGAGACGGCCCAGGAGGAGGCGGGGTGGTGACCGACTGGGCTGATAAGCGATCTCCGGGACTACCCAGGGCACACCCCGCATAACAAACTGCACCCTGAACCCGTCAACCTCATTCGATTACAGTGCAGGACGTCGTACATACGGACGGTCGCCTGGGAGGTCTTGGTGGGTGCGACAGCCGGGGCCATATGGGGCCGTGTCGAGCAGCAGGACTTCAGGGGCCGGGTGCGGGGGACGTTGCTCGGGGCGGCCGTCGGGGATGCGCTCGGGGCGCCTGTCGACCAGCTGGATCTCGACGGGATCCGGGAGGCCTACGGCGCCGAGGGCGTCGTCGATCTCGGGGCCGCCTACGGCAGACGCGGGGCCGTCACGCATCTCACCCAGCTCACCCTCTTCTCCGTCGACGGGCTCATACGGGCCCAGGTGAGACGGGACATCGGGGCCTGGCATCCGCCCACCGATCTGCACCGGGCGTACCTCAGATGGGCCGCCACCCAGCGGGACTGGGGGCCGGACGAGCGGCGCAAGGACGACGGGTGGCTCGCCAGGGAGGAGTGGCTGTACGCCCGGCGTGACCCCACCCGCTCCCTGCTCGTCGGGTTCGGCGACGAGAACATGGGGACCCTCGAGGCGCCCAAGAACCCCGGCGAGGCGGGGCCCGAGGCGGCCGCGCGGTCCGCGCCCTTCGGGCTGCTCGTCGGATGGGAGCCGCAGCTCGTCGCACAGCTCGCGGTGGAGTGCGCCGCGCAGACGCACGGGCACCCGGTCGGGTACCTCTGCGCCGGGGCGTACGCCGTCATCGTGCACGCGCTGGCCCGCGGCGAGAGCCTCGACGGGGCCGTGCAGCGGGCGCTGGCGCTGCTGGCCGCCCGGCCGGGGCATCAGGCCGTCTCGGACGCGTTGCAGCACGCGCTGGGCGCCGTACGGCAGGGCATGCCGACCCCGGAGCGGGTCGGGGAGCTCATGGGGGAGGGGACGGCCGAGGGGCTGCTCGCCGTCGCCGTGTACTGCGCCCTCGTCGGCGAGGACGTCCGTCATGGCCTCTGCCTCGCCGTCAACCACGACGGCCCCTCCGCCGCGGCCGGCGCCCTCACCGGCGGCCTCCTCGGCGCCCTGCACGGCGAAACGGCCCTCCCACCGGCCTGGCTGGCCGAACTGGAGGGCCGTCCCACGCTGCTGGAACTGGCGGACGACTTCGCCATGGAAATGACCCAGGGCCCCGCACTGCACGGCCCGGCGGGCTCCTCCCCAGGCTGGCTGGCGAGATACCCCCGAGGCTAGCCCGGGGCTAGCCCGGCGCTAACGATTGGCAGATGTGTCCCAGGGCCATCGGCGGCGACCTGTGGGTTTGCGGCTCGGAGAGGGGACGGATCTGCCAATCACTCCCGTCCCCACCACCTAGCCGTCCCCCCCCCGTGGTCGGGCGCTCTTCCTGTCTAGTCCTTCGTCGTTCGTACGACCTCGTCCACCGGGCCCGCCGGCACCGGAACCGCGGCGGCGGTCGCTCCGTCGCCGTCTGTGTTGATCTTCTCGATGATCGCCAGGCGTTCCGGGGTGTCCTCCGGCTTGATGAAGCCGATCAGGATGTAGAGGATCAGCGACACCGCGAGCGGGATCGAGACCTGGTACTGGAGCGGGACGCCGCCGTCGACGTTCCAGTTGATCGGGTAGTTGACCAGCCAGAAGGCGAGCAGGCCCATCGACCAGCTGGTGAGCGCGGCCGTGGGGCCGGAGCGGCGGAAGGGGCGGAGCAGGCCCAGCATCATCGGGATCGCCATCGGGCCCATCAGACCGGCCACCCACTTGATGACGACCGTGATGATGTCCTTGAAGGCGGGCGAGTTGACCTGCGTGGCCGCCGCCATCGACAGGCCCAGGAAGACGACCGTGGCGATACGGGCGACCTTCAGGCCCTGGCCCTCGTTCCACGCCCGCGCCCGGCGCCACACCACCGGCGCGCAGTCCCGGGTGAACACCGCGGCGATGGCGTTGGCGTCGGAGGAGCACATCGCCATGGTGTGGGAGAAGAAACCGACGATGACCAGGCCCAACAGGCCGTGCGGCAGGAGCTGTTCGGTCATCAGGCCGTACGAGTCGGAGCCGTCCGGCTTCTGGGACTGCACCAGCAGCGGTGACATCCACATGGGGAAGAAGAGGACGACCGGCCAGACCAGCCAGAGGATCGCGGACAGTCGTGCCGAGCGCTCGGCCTCGTGCGCGTTGGCGGTGGCCATGTAGCGCTGGGCCTGGTTGAGCATGCCGCCGTTGTACTCGAAGAGCTTGATGAAGAGGAACGCGAGGAGGAAGACCGTGCCGTACGGGCCGACCAGCGGCTCGCCGTGGCCCTGGAGCTCCGGGCGGTCCCAGGCCTCGAAGAAGCCGATGCCCTTGTCGTTGAGTTTCGCGACGACGGCTATGAACATCGCGACACCGGCGAGGAGTTGGATGACGAACTGGCCGAGCTCGGTCAGCGCGTCCGCCCACAGGCCGCCGATCGTGCAGTAGACGGCGGTGATCGTGCCGGTGATGAGGATGCCCTGGTTGAGCGAGATGCCGGTGAAGACCGACAACAGGGTGGCGATCGCCGCCCACTTGGCGCCCACGTCCACGATCTTCAGCAGCATGCCGGACCAGGCCAGTGCCTGCTGGGTCTTGAGGTCGTAGCGGTTCTTCAGGTACTCCAGCGGGGAGGCCACATGGAGACGCGAGCGCAGCCGGTTGATGCGCGGCGCGAACAGCTTCGAACCGATCGCGATGCCGAGGGCGATGGGGAAGGACCACGTCACGAAGGAGGTGACGCCGTAGGTGTAGGCGATGCCCGCGTACCCCGTGAACATCACCGCGCTGTAGCCCGACATGTGGTGCGAGATGCCGGAGAGCCACCAGGGCATCTTGCCGCCGGCGGTGAAGAAGTCGCTGACGTTGTCCACGCGCTTGTGCGACCACACGCCGATCGCGACCATCACGCCGAAATAGCCGATCAGTACGGCCCAGTCGAGACCGTTCATGTGCGCCCTCCCAGGGTCAGCCCGGCGCTCATCGTGGGCGCTGTCGCGTGAACACGACAAGTGACCGTAAGGTCAAAGGGAGGTAAAAGTATTCGGCATGATGGCCTTGGTTCACCTACATGAACTCACCGCATCAGCTCCCCGGCGTTGACCAGCAGTGATTGTCCAGTGATCGCCCGCGCTCGATCCGACGCCAGGAACACCGCCGCGTCCGCCACATCCCCGTCGGTGGCGAGATCGGGCAGGGCCATGCGCTCGGTGAGCCTCACCAGCACCTCGGACTCCTCGACCCCTTCGGTGTGCGCGGTGAACCGGACGTACGCCTGCACCGGCGGCCCCCACATCCAGCCCGGCAGCACGGTGTTGACCCGGATCCGGTGCGGCCCCAGCTCCCGCGCGAGGGAGTACATCGCACTCGTCAGCGCCCCCTTGGAGGCCGCGTACGCCGCCTGCCGCACCTGTGAGGGGGCAGCCACCGACGACTGCGTCCCGATGAAGACGACCGACCCGCCGCACCTTTTCAGCGCCGGCAGACACGCCCGCGTCATCCGCAGCGACCCCAGCAGATTCACGTCGATCACCGACTGCCAGGTGGTGAAGTCCGCGTCCTCCACGCCGCCGAAGTAGCTGTCCCAGGCGGCCACATGGACCACCGCGTCGATCCGCCCGAACCGCTCGCTCGCCAACTCCGCCAGCGCCACGCACTGCTGCTCGTCGGTGATGTCCGTGGGCCGGTACGCCGTGTGCGCCCCGTCCGGATCGATCTCGGCGGCGCTCTTGGCGAGGTTGGCCTCGGTGCGCGCCCCGAGCACGGCGTTCCCGCCGTCGCGTACGACGGCGGCGGCGACCTGGTGACCGAGCCCGGCGCCGACACCCGACACGACCACCGTCTTGCCTGTGAGCAGTGGCATAGGAGACCTCCCGGATTCCCACCGTTTCATGACCCTGGCGCAATATCTGACGGGGCGTCAGAGTATGGGCGAGCCACCCAGGAAGGGGAAGGGAATGAGCGAAGAGACCCGCAGCCGGACGTATGCCGAACTGGCCGCCGTGGGCCCGTACGGAGTCCGCCCCGGCCATGCGCTCATCACCATGGTCGAGCCGCATCCGGGCCACGAGTACGCGTACAACCGCTGGTACGAGGACGACCACTACTACGCCGGCGCGATGGCGATGCCCTGGATGTACGCCGGGCGCCGCTGGGTCGCCACCCGGGACCTGCAACTCCTGCGCTACCCCGAGAAGTCGGCCATCGCCCAGCCGGTCACCGCCGGGTGCTACATCTCGACGTACTGGATCACCGACGGCCGCTACGACGACCACATGAAGTGGACCGTCGGCATCAACAAGCGCCTCAACCGGGACGCCCGGGTCTACCAGGACCGCACACACGTCTTCACCGCGTTCCAGGACCACGAGGCGACGGTCTACCGGGACGGGGCGGCCGGGCCCCGCGACTTCCACGCCCTCGACCACCCGTACAAGGGCCTGGTCGTCGAGGTGATCGACGCCGAATCGGCCGCACAGCGAGAGGAGTTGCTGGAGTGGCTGCGGTCCCGGCAGCTGCCGAAGCGGCTCGCGGGGTCACCGGCGGCGATGGTGACGGTCTTCAGGCCGACGCCGCTGCCGGGGGACCGGATGACGTATGTGAAGCAGGTCGAGGGCGTCGACACCCGGCTGACGCTGCTGTGGTTCCTGGAGGCGGATCCGCGGGAGTGCTGGGAGGAGTACTTCACGGGCCTGGAGGAGCCGGTGGCGGAGGCGGGCCTGGGGAGGGTGGAGCTGGTGGCGCCGTTCATCCCGACCGTGCCGGGGACGGACAGGTACGTCGACCGCCTCCGATAGGTCTGTGCCGGGACACAAGCCGAGCCCCCTCGGCAAGGACGGCGATCTGGACGAGAGGGCTCTTCGGTGATGCTTGTGTAGTTGTGTAGTGCTCGATCACTCGATCATTTACGCCTTGACCGAGCCGACGAAGGCGTTCCACGCGTCCGCGGGGAAGGCCAGCGTGGGGCCGTTCTGGGTCTTCGAGTCCCGGACGGCCATCGCCGACACGACAGGGGACTTGATCTCGACGCACGCGCCGTTGCCCTGGGAGTAGGAGGACTTGACCCACTTGTCCGCGGCGCCCTGCTTGATTGCCATTTTCGCTCCGTTTGCCAGTTGCTGAGTTGCTGTCGCCGTGGCGTGCGTATGTCTCCGTCTGCACGGCACGGGTTTGCGCCAACGTTGTTATCCGATGGCGTGATCGACGCTACTCGCCAACATCGAGGAGCGGAGGAAGCATTCACCCGGGCGGGTGGCATATTCCAGTGGGTCTTCCGCTGCGACCGGGCGAAGGTGTATCTTCCGGCGCCTCGCCTTACAGAGTGGCTCAGCGTGCGTAGTCCTTCGCGATGCCTGAGATGAATTCCCTGCTTTGGTCCACATTCAGGGCCTGTGCCCGCAGATGTTCGTACATGACGCTGTACTTCTGTACGTCCTGCGCCTTCTCCAGATACAGGTCGCTCGTCACGCCCTCGATGTAGACCACGCTGGAATCGGCGGCATCGGGGAACTCGAGGATCGCGTACTGCCCGCTCACCCCGGGATGCGCACCCATCGTGAAGGGGATCAGCTGCACCGTCACGTGCGGCAGTTGCGACATCTCGATCAGATACTCCAACTGCTCGATCATCACCTGCCGGTTGCCGACCTCGCGGCGCAGCGCCGCCTCGTCCAGGACGGCCCAGAGCCGGAGCGGGTTCTCGGCGGCAGAGATACGTTCCTGTCGGCGCAGCCGCACCTGGACGCGCTTGTCGATGTCGGTGGGCGTCGCCTCGGGCAGCGCGCCGGAGATGAGGGACTCGGCGTAGGTGCGGGTCTGCAGGAGGCCGGGGACGACCTGAGGGTCGTAGACGCGCAGACTCGCCGCGTCCGTCTCCAGGCCGATGTAGACGCTGTAGGGGATGTCGCCGAAGGAGTGCCACCACCCCTGCTGGCGGCTGTCCTTGGCCATCTGCATCAGGGAGTCGACGATCCGGACGTCCTCCACCTCGTACACCCCGCACAGATCGCGGACGTCGCGCTGGCTGATACTGCGCCGGCCGTTCTCCAGCCGGCTGATCTTCGACTGCGACACCAGAAGCCGTTCGGCGACTTCTTCGGCTGTCATGCCCTTGAGTTCACGGAGCCGGCGCAACTCCTGGCCGAGCCGGCGTCGCCTGACGGTGGGATTGACATTGGACGCCACGGGAACGTGCACCTCCGGCTGCGTGCCTTCGAAAATGGCCACTTTGCGTATCTGCTGTTGAGCAGACTGCCACCAAGGTGGTTTCTACCGCTGGGAAACGGTGGATATGCGCTGCGTACGCGCCAGTTAGCCATGATCACAAGGCAGTTGGCGTCTCCAGAGTCTGAATCGGCCATGATCCGGGGCACAAAAAAGGCCGCGCGGGACGGCAGGACCGTGGTGTCGTCTCGGACACACGGTCCCGCCGCCCCGCGCGGACCAGCGGCTCCCGATACCGGGTCTGGGGTACGCCGGAGGTGCGTGTGGTGCGTGGTGCGGTTCGTCGGTCGTGTCGTGGGACTGCGGCTCAGTGGGCCACGACACGCGCCATGGAACCGCGGCGCGGTTGCACCGGAACGCCGCGGGCGGGCTCCGGTGCCTGCCTGGCACCTGGTCCGGCCGGACGGCCGGTCGGGGCCGGGCTGCGGCGTGGCTGTGCGGCCACACCGTTCTGGACGTCCATCACGGCGTGCGCGACGAGACCGCCCATGGGGTCGTGCCTGATCAGGTCCCGCAGCCGGGAGCGAGAGGAGCGTCCCTCGTTGCCCGGATACAGGTGCTTGCCGAGGCCGACCGCGTGCGCCAGTGCGGCGAGCGCCGCGGTCCGCGGGTCCGGCGGTACGCCGGTGCGGATCGCGGAGTCCAGTCGGGATCTGATCTCCCGGCTGATCTCGGTCTGACTCGCCTGGTAGCGAGTCGTCGGCAGCACTCCGCACATCTGGCCCGCCACGGCATGCACCATGCCGCACCGCTCCAGATGCGAGAGGTAGGTCTGGCGCAGCCCGAGACGCGGCCCGCCAATCCAGTTGACCGCCCGGACCGGAGCGCCACGCCTTCGCAGCAACTCCAACGCGCAGTCGAGTGTCGGATCTCCAGTCGGCCGTGGGGACACCACGGCGATACGATCCCCGTCTGGGGCTATCCGTCCGGCCAGCGCCAGCTCCACTAGCTGTGCTCCGGCCAGACCAAGGTCGAGCGACTGCGGCTGTGCGGTGGTACCCGTGGCCGGGTCCAGCGCCAGCAGCAGAAGCTCTTCCGGAAGAGTTCTGCGGCTCCTGCCCATCCATGCCTCCCCGCGTGGATGAAAGACAGGGTGACCCCTCTCACATTGGTCTGTCGAGGGTGCGTGACCTGTTTGTAGTGGAACCAGTAGGTATGTCGTTCTCGTCTACCGCAGGAGCCAAGCCCTCACACAGGACACTGGTACATGGTTCGGACACCGTGGGGGAGCGGTGTTCGGGGCGAGGCTGTTCAGACGGGTTCACGGTTTAGGAGGCATCGGTGGCGGGCGAGTCCCCCGACAGGTCGAAGCAGCGCGAGTCGTCGGCAGAACCGACGTCGGGGAGCGCGAGTCCGGTTCCCGAAGCCCGGGGTGAGGTGCGCGACCCGCGTCTGGCGGTGGCCCGCGACAGCGAGCCGCCCGCGGCCCGCGGTGGCGTGGACACGGCGACGCGAGTCTTCTCGGCCCGGGACGTGGCGAAGGCCCGGGCCGCGGCGCAGGAGCCGAAGCCGACCGACCCCGACGAGGCTTCGGGCACGCCCGACGAGGCCGCTACGGCGACCGAGGGCCCCCAGTCCCCCGGGAAGGCCGACAAGCAGCCGCCCGCGGCCGAGGACGTCCAGGACGCCGTACCGACCGACGGTGCCGAGGGTTCGCGGGACGCGGAGGCTTCGGCGGGGCCCGTCGAGCCGGCGTCTGCCGGGACCGAGGGCGCCGAAGAGGCTGCGGACGCCCGTGCCGGGGTCTCGGAGGGCGCGGGGGCCGCCGCGGTGGCCGACGACGGGCCTGCGAAGGGTGCCGAGGGCGCGGAGGCCGCAGCGGCCGTCGAGGACGTCCAGGACGCCGTGCCGACCGATGGTGCTGAGGGTTCGCGGGACGTGAAGGCCTCGGCGGCGACCGTCGAGTCGGCGTCTGCCGGGGCTGAGCGCGCCGCAGGGGCTGCGGACGCCCGTGCCGGGGCCTCGGAGGGCGCCGGGGATGCGGCGGCGGCTGGGGACGTCCAGGACGTCGTGCCGACCGACGACGGGCCCGCGAAGGGTGCCGTGCCGACCGATGGTGCCGAGGGTTCGCGGGACGCGGAGGATTCGGCGCGGCCGGACGAGACGGCGCCTGTCGCGCCCGAGGGCGAACCGGGCGGTGGTGACGCCAGGCTGCGGGCTGCTGTAGCCGCATGGGTGCGGTCCGGGGATTCTCCGAATGCGGCGGACCCGGGTGGCGAGGCCGGTGAGCGACCGGCGAGCGCCGCGAAGGCCGACGCCGCCGCGACCGACCCTCGCGCTACCGTGAACCCGAGCGATGGCGTGGACGCCCGTGAGAAGTCCGCGCGGAGGACCGGTGAGGCCGGGGAGAAGGCCGACGCCGCCGCGACCGACCCCCGCGCTACCGCGAACCCGGGCGATGCCGTGGACGCCCGTGAGAAGTCCGCGCGGACGGCCCGTGAGGCCGGGGAGAAGGCCGACGTCGCCGCGACCGACCCCCGCGCTACCGCGAACCCGGGCGATGCCGTGGGCGCCCGTGAGAAGTCCGCGCGGACGGCCCGTGAGGCCGGGGAGAAGGCCGACAGGCCCGTACCCGGTGCGGGTGGGAACGACGCGAAGGCCGAAGGTGACGCCGGGCCCCGCGTGGACCAGCCCACCACCATGCTCAAGCTGCCCAGCAAGTTCGTCGCCCTCAAGCCCGACGTCACCACCCCCGTCCCCCAGGTCGGCCCCGAGCGCACCACCCAGCAGCCCCTCCCGCCCAAGCCTCCGCTGGACCTGCTGGCCGAGCTCACGAACACCCCGCCGCCCCCGCAGACGCCGCTGCGCACCACCTTCCGCCGGGTCAAGATCTGGACCCCTCTCGTCCTGCTCCTCGCAGTCGTCTTTGCGGTCGCACAGGCAATGCGCCCCCTCCCCACCCCCACCCTCGAACTCACCGCCGAGGACAGCTACTCCTTCGACGGCAGCAAGGTCGACATCCCGTGGCCCGCGGAGGGCCAGGCCGCCCTCGACGTCCAGGGCATCGGCAGCTTCGGCTCCTCCGGTGACCGGAAGCCCGTCCCGATCGCCAGTGTCGCCAAGGTCATGACGGCGTACGTCATCCTCCGCGACCACCCGCTGAAGAGCGGCGCCGAGGGTCCGAAGATCAAGATCGACCAGACCGCGCAGGAGCAGGGCGAGAACGCCGGTCAGGAATCGACCGTGAAGGTGACCGCCGGTGACTCCATCTCCCAGCGCGAGGCCCTCGAAAGCATCCTGATCGCATCCGCGAACAACGTGGCGAGGCTCCTCGCCCGCTGGGACGCCGGCTCGGAGAAGGCGTTCGTCGAGAAGATGAACGCCGCCGCCGAGGACCTCGGGATGACGAACACGACGTACACCGACCCCTCGGGTCTGAACAACACCACCGTCTCCACCGCCGTGGACCAGGTGAAGCTGGGCAAGAAGGCGATGGAGGAGCCCGCGTTCCGCGAGGTCGCGGCGATGATGTCGTACGACGACTACAAGGGCGTCAACCACGGCAACTGGAACCAGATCGTCGGCAAGAACAACGTCGTCGGCATCAAGACCGGCACCACCACCTCCGCCCTCGGCAACCTCCTCTTCGCCGCGAAGAAGGAGGTCGACGGAGAGACCCGCACCATCGTCGGCGCCGTCATCCGCCAGCCCGCCGGCGGTGTGGACAACACCATCCTCAGCGCCGCCCTCACCGCGGGCGACCGGCTGATCCGGGCGGCGCAGGGCGCGCTGGAGTCCGCGACGATCCTCAAGAAGGGCGATGTCGTCGGATACGTCGACGACGGCCTCGGCGGCAGGACTCCGGTCATCGCGACCAAGGACGTCACGGCCGTCGGCTGGTCCGGGCTCACCGTCAAGCTGACCTTCGCCGCCGACGACGTACCGCACACCGCGAAGGCCGGCACCAAGGTCGGCACACTCACCGTGGGTGACGCCTCGGCCGGTGCGGTGAAGGTGCCGGTCGCGCTGCAGAAGGACCTCGTCGAGCCGGGCTTCACGGACAAGCTGACGCGCATCAGCTGACCCGTGGACCGGCTCGTACGCCGAAAGAGGAGCGAAGATCCTGTATGCGCCCCGTCGACCGGGTACCCGTCAGGGCGCCCGTCGGCGATGGGGGCCCCTCCCGCTCGAGCGAAGCCGAGAGTGGGGGAGCGTGCTAGCGTCACGAATCGGGGCAGGTCGCCGCTCCCGGAGACGCAGCCGTGAACATGGCCGGAACGGGACGGGGCCGAGAACAGAAGACGGGACACGGGGAGTGCCTGAAGGTGGCCACAGCCGAGCCGACACGCGCCGACGACGCCGATCCGGGCCCGGGAACCGGCCCGCGAATACGTGTGCCCGCGCCGCGTGACGGCGGGGAGCGCAAGAACAGTCCTGCGGAGGAGCAGCCGTCGGCTGCGCACTCCGCTTTCCTCGCTCTGCGTGAGCGGCTGCTGAGACACCCGGCCCTCTCCCTCACCGCACTGTCCGGTGTGCTCCACATCGTCTGGTTCTTCACCTTCGCCAACAGCGGCGGCGACCTGGCCGCACAGGACGCCTGGGCCGAGTTCGTCGGCCGCCACCCGGACTCGGCGTACAACCTGGCCTGGTACGGCGGGATGCACCCGGTGTCGTACAGCGTGGTGTCGCCGTATCTGATGTCGGTTCTCGGTGTCCGTACGACGATGATGATCGCCGGGACGATCTCCGCCGGGCTGCTCACGATGATCCTCATCCGCAGCCGGTCGGTTAAGAACCCGCTGTGGGCGGCGCTCGCCGGTCTCGTCGCCTTCCTCTGCAACGCCGCCTCGGGGCGGGTCACCTTCGGTCTGGGCACGGTGTTCGCGCTCGGCGCGGTCGCCGTCGTGTTCTGCTGGCCGCATCGCTGGCGCTACAAGCGGTGGGCGAAGGCGCTGTGCGCGGCCCCGCTGGCCGCGCTCGCGACGATGGCCTCGCCGGTGGCGGGACTGTTCGTGGGGCTGGTGGCCGCGGCGCTGTTCCTGCAGAAGCGGCGGCCGGGCGCGTGGGCGCTGGGTATCGCGCCGACCGCGGTGGTCGCGGTGTCGGCCTGGCTCTTCCCGTTCTCGGGTACGCAGCCGATGGGGTTCGGCTCGGTGATCCTGCCGTTCTCGTACGGCGTCCTCGTCTGCGTGCTCGTCCCCAAGGAGTGGAAGACGGTCCGGCTGACGGCCGGTGTGTACGCCCTCGGTGTCGTCCTCGTCTGGCTGATCAGCTCGCAGATCGGGACCAACATCTCGCGGCTGCCGATGCTGTTCGCGGGGGTCGTGCTGGTGGCGGCGCTGCCGTTCGCGGTGCCGCGCTCCCGCAAGTGGTACGCGATCGTCCTGTCCATCGCCGTGTTCACCGGCTGGATCGGGTTCAAGTCGGTCGACGACGTCGTCCACACCACCCCGGCCGCCTCCTGGGCCCGCGAACTCGCGCCGCTCGTCAACGAACTCCAGGGGGTCGGCGCGGAGAAGGGCCGCGTCGAAGTCGTGCCCGCGCGCTCCCACCGCGAGGCCTCCGCGCTCGCCCCGTACGTCAACCTGGCCCGCGGCTGGAACCGCCAGGCCGACATGGAGCGCAACCCGCTCTTCTACGACGACACCCTGAACTCGGCGAACTACCACGAGTGGCTCGGGCGCTGGGCCGTGCACTTCGTGGTGCTGCCGAAGGACGCGCCCGACGGGGACGGCGGGGAGCGCGAGCGGGAGCTCGTGCAGCGCGGGATGCCGTACCTCAAGCAGGTCTGGGGCGACGCCAACTGGCAGCTGTTCAAGGTCACCGACCCGGCCCCGCTCGCCGAGCCCGACGCGGTCGTCGAGCGCGCCGAGCAGGGCGAGTGGACCCTCCAGGTGACCAAGCCGGGCCGGATCCTCATCCGCATCCCCTACTCGCCGTGGCTGAGCATCGTCGACGCCGACGGCAAGAGTCTTGAGGGCCCCCAGGAGACGGAGGCGTCCAAGGACCGGCCCGACGGCGAGCCGAAGTCGTACGACAACGTCAACGGCTGTCTGACGGAGACGGAGGAGGACGTCCACGGCGACAAGTGGACCGAGCTGCTGGCGCCGAAGGCGGGGACGTACCGGTTGGCGGCGCCGTATCAGCTGCCGCGCGGGACGCCGTGCCCCGACGAGTTGAAGTGAGCGTGGCTCACGTGACCGGGAACGCCACGTCGCACACGACGTCGTCCGGTCCCGCCGCGTCCCAGTCGGCGAAGTAGATCTCCCGGCAGGGCCCGGCCTGTTCCAGGCCCTGCGCGGTGATCCACTCCTCGACGGCCTCGAAGGCGGCCATGATCTGGGGATGGGCGACCTGGGCCTTGCTGATGCGGGTGTACGCGAACCGCTGGGCCGGCTCGACGCGGACCTGGGTCTCCCAGGCCCGCCCCTGCTCCGCCGCCCACGCCCGCGCCGCGGCCTCGTCGGCGACCGGCACACAGGACTCGGCGGGGCCGTCGCTCTCCATGGAGACCTCGGAGTGGTAGACGACGAACGGCGCCGCCGTCACGCCCCCGCACTCCCGCGAGGCCGCGACCAGCCGCCCCAGCGACGCGCCGATCCAGGCCGGCAGCTCGTCCGCCAGCGTGTGCCGCTTCTCGGCGATCACCGCCTGCTCCGGCAGCAGAAACGTCTCCACCACGAACTTCCCGTACATCTCGGAGCTCCTCCCCGACAGTCGTCCACGGAGGTACTCGGCGAGCGTCCGCTGCCCCGCCACCCGCGCCTCGACGTCCGCCCAGTACGCGGCCAGCACGTCCGCGCCCGCGGCTCCGCCCGCCTCGACGACCTCGGCGATCCGGGCGAGCGGCATGTCGAGCTGCCGCAGCATCGCGACGAGCCGGGCGCGTTCGACCTGGCCGGCGCGGTAGTAGCGGTAGCCGCTGGCCTCGTCCACCTGGGCCGGGGCCAGCAGGCCGAGCCGGTCGTACAGCCGCAGGGCCTTGGCCGAGAGGCGGGCCCGCGCGGCGAAGGCGCCGATGGTGAGCAGTTCGTCGGTCACCGGTTCATCCTCCGTCACCGGACGGCGACTTCCGCCCGGTGACGAGGAGGCTCAGCCCTGCCCCAGGGGCAGGGTCAACCGGCGAGCTGCGCCTCCACCGCGGCGACCAGTTCGTCCGACTCCGGCTCGGTCTGCGGCGAGAAGCGGGCGACGACCGTGCCGTCGCGGCCGATGAGGAACTTCTCGAAGTTCCAGCGGATGTCGCCGCTGTGCCCCTCGGCGTCGGCGAACCCGACGAGCCGCTCGTAGAGCGCGTGCCGGCCCTCGCCGTTCACCTCGACCTTCTCGGTCAGCGGGAAGGTCACGCCGTACGTCGCCGAGCAGAACTCCGCGATCTCCTCGGCGCTGCCGGGCTCCTGCCCGAGGAACTGGTTGCAGGGCACGCCGAGGACGGTGAAGCCGCGCTCGGCGTACCGCTCCTGGAGCTTCTCGAGCCCGTTGTACTGCGGGGTCAGCCCGCACTTGGAGGCCACGTTCACGACGAGTACGGCCTGGCCCGCGTACTGGGAGAGGTCGGCGGCGCCGCCCTGGAGGGTGTCGATGTCGACGGCGAGGGGGGAGGTGCTGTCAGAAAGCGTCATAAGCGGATGCTAGGCGCTCCGCTGGGGGCAGCCGGACGAAGGTCGTATTACGGCTGCGGGCCGTCCGTGGCTGGTCGCGCCGTTCCCCGCGCCCCTTTGGGGCGCGGACTGGCACCCGGCGCCTCGACCAGCACGTCCCCCGCCGCAGTCCGCTCGTACAGCACCGACCGACCCGCCCGCCGCCGCTCCACCAGCCCCGCGTCCAGGAGCACCCGCAGATGACGGCCGACCGAGCCGAGTGACTGGCCGGTGACGGCGACGAGCTGGGTCGTGCTCATGGGGGAGCCGAGCAGCGTGAGCACCGTCGCCCGCGCGGGCCCGACCAGCGCGCCGAGCCCCGCCGGGACCGGCCGCCGGTCGTGGTCCTCGGCGAGCACCCCGGAACACGGGTAGACCACGGCGTACCGCTCCCGCCCCTCCCATGACACCCAGCCCCGTCCCGTCGTCACCGGGACGAAGGCCAGCTCCGCGCCGGAGGCGATCTCCCGCGGCGGATACTCGTGCAGATTGACCTGGAACCGGCTCCCGCCGAGCCACCGCGTCCACGGCCGCAGCGAGTCCAGTACGGCGGCCCAGCCACCCTGGCTCACCTGCGCGGTCCGTGCGACCACGTCGGCCTCCAGGACGCGCCGCCGACGGTCCCAGTACGGCCGTACGGTCTCCTCCCAGACGTAGGTGAGGAGCGCGGTGGCCCGCTCGGGCAGGTCGTCGCGGTCCAGGAGCGCGGGGAGCGGCGCCCCGGCGAGCGAGACGCGGAGGTTGGCCCGGGCGGAGTCGGGGGCGGCCGCACGGACTCGTTCCACCGTCTCCTCGAAGGGCTCCCCGGCGTACGGGGTGGGGCAGATGAAGTCGGCGATCCAGGACCTGAGCCCGGCGTCGACGAGCGCTCCCGCCACCGGGTCGGCCGCGAGGAGCGCGCGGTAACCGGGCAGATGCGCGCGCAGCCAGGCCTCCTCGCCGGGGTGGGCGCCGATGCCGGCGTGCAGCAGCTTCAGGCTCGCGAAGGTCTCGGCGAAGGGGGAGACCAGGAAGCGGCTGCGGGCGAGGGTGTCGGCGTCGATCAGCCACAAACCCATGCGCGTCGTCTCCCACCTTTCGTGTGTCCGCGAAAGATTAACCGTCGGCCGGTGATCGCTCCGAGACTCCACCCCATGCGCAGTTACCGACAGCTCTTCCGCACCCCGGAGTTCACGCCGTTCTTCCTCTCCTACACCGCTTTCAACGCGGCCCTGACGATCGGCGGCCTCTCCCTCGCCACGATGGTCTACCGGGCGACGGACTCGCCGCTGCTGTCGGCGCTGAGCATGTTCGGCCCGCAGTTGGCGCAGCTGCTCGGGGCGACCTTCCTGCTCTCGGGTGCGGACCGGCTGCGCCCCCGGGCGACGCTGACCTGGGAGAACCTCGCCTTCGCGGCCCTCACGGCAGTGCTGGCCCTGCGGGGGCTCCCGATCTGGGCGGTCTTCGTCGTCGTCCTCGCGCAGGGACTGATCGCGTCGCTCGGCGGGGGAGTGACCGGGGGCCTGCTCAACGAGATCCTCCCCAAGGACGGTTTCGTACTGGGCCGTTCGGTGTTCAACATGGCGTCGGGCCTGATGCAGGTGCTCGGTTTCGCGATGGGCGGGGCGCTGCTGGCGTTCCTGTCCCCGCGCACCTGTCTGCTTCTCGCGGCGGCGCTGTACACCGTGGCGGCCCTGGGCAACCGCCTGGGCCTGACCGACCGCCCGCCCCGCACCAAGGGCCGCCTCTCGGTGTCGGCGACCTGGAGCACGAACGCCTTCCTGTGGTCGTCCCGCCCGCGCCGCCTGACGTACCTGGGCTTGTGGATCCCGAACGGCCTGGTGGTCGGCTGCGATTCCCTGTACGTCTCCTACGCCCCGGAGGCCGCGGGCGCGCTGTTCGCGAGCGGGGCGCTGGGCATGTTCGTGGGGGACGTGGTGGTGGGCCGTTTCGTCGGGCCTGCGGTCCGGGCGCGTCTGGCGACCGCGCTGCTTCTGCTGCTGGCGACGCCGTACCTGATCTTCGCGCTGCGCCCGGAGGTCCCCGTGGCCGCGGTGGCCGTGTTCCTCTCCAACGTCGGCTTCGCCGCGAGCCTGGTCCAGCAGGAGCGGCTGATGTCCCTCACACCGGACGACATGGCGGGGCATGCCCTTGGCTTGCGGTCCTCGGGGATGCTGGCCATGCAGGGCGTGGCGGCGGGGGTCGCGGGCACGGTGGCCCAACTGACGTCCCCGGCAACGGGGATGACGGTGATGGCGTCCGCGTCGGTGGTGGTGACGGTGGGGCTAGCGGTCGCGGGTCAGCGTGAGGAACGACGTCCAGGTGTCAGGGGTGATGGTGAGGCTGGGGCCGTCGGTGTTCTTTGAGTCGCGGATGTGGATGGTGTGGGGGGTCGTGGCGACTTCGAGGCACGCGCCGCCCTGCTCGCTGCTGTAGCTGGACTTGGCCCAATTGACGGCCACTTCGAGGCACTGACCGCCTTGCTCGCTGCTGTAGCTCGACTTGAACCACTGAAGTGCGGTGTTCATTGCTCTCCTAGCAGACGATCCAACAGGCCTTGGGTCTCCGCGGGGTTGAGGGCCGGCAGCACCTGGTTGTCGTACCAGGAGAGCGTTAATGCCTCCCGCTCCAGGTCGATGTACTCTTCCACCCACCTCGGGAACAGATCGATCTCGGGCATGTTGGGCAGCAAGCCCAGAGCCATGGTCCGCGTGGTCACCACATGCCACCCCGTCGCCTTGCGACTGGTCGCCAGATGATGCCCCCGATGCAGCGTCCCCACGTACGGCTTCAGCACCCCCGGATCCTCGACGTTGTCGAAGACGAGCAACCACCCCTCATGCTCCTGGAGCCAGAGAACCGCCCAAGCAGCCCGCTCATCCGACCCCACCGCTCCCGCCCACTGGGGGCACAAGGCCATGGCCAGACCCGCCAGACCCGACACGATCGACTCGGCGCTCTCCGCGGTGATCCACCAGACCAGCGAGTACGACTCCCGGTACTCATGGGCGTAGTGCAAGGCCAGCGAGCTCTTCCCCACTCCGCCCAGCCCATGGATCGCCCGCACGGCGACCTGCTGAGTAACCGCGGCCGAACCACGACCGGTCAACAGGGAACGTAACTCGTCGAGTTCGCTGCCACGCCCCACGAACACCTCAGTCGCCGACCCCGGCAAAAACCCCGCCCCCACCGGCGCCACAACCGTCCGAGCCCAGTGCACGGCCTCCGCGGGCAGCACGACAACCCGAGCGTTGTCCCCACTGACGGCGACCCCGATCGACTCACCCGCCGCGATCGCCCGCTCCCCGGACGCAGACGCCCCGGCACTCGCCTCGCTCATGGCTTGGACGAACCGTGACCGTCACCGGTGATGGCGATACCGATGCTCCCGCCCGCCGCAATCGACCGAGCCCCCGACGCGATGACCGTCGTCGTACCCCCACCCCCACCCGGCAACAACGCGGCCAACTCCCCCTCCAACTCAGGATGCTTCCGCAACGCCCGCCGGATCTCCTGCCGAAGCGCCCCCACCGCGTCCTCGTTCCCCGGTTCCGCAGCGGCCTCCTGAACCGCCTCCTCCAGCCCCTCACGCCCGCGCTCATCGACCCGGCGGAACGTCGCCCGCAGCAACTCCCGCCCGACCTCCGCCGCCGTACCCGAGGCGCCGGCCGCGGGCTCACCCGTCAGCACCCCATCGCCGTACGCCCCCAACGACTCCCGCAGGAACGGCGTCATCCCCTGCACGAACTCGGCGTCCGCCATCTCATGTCCCCCGGCGTTCTGTCTCACGGTCCCGGTATCTCTTCCTGCCGCGGCGGCCAGCCCGGAATCACGTAGGCCGACTGGAAGTTGGCCACCAGCCATTCACGGCCCACCCTTCTCATCAGCAACGGGAAACCCTGCGTGGACTCGTCGGCCGGAGCCAGTACCACGATCTCGTAGTCGAGGCCGACGCGCCGAGGTGGTCCGGGGGCGGCCCAGGTGTCCGGATCCCACCCGGCGTAGTGACCGCGCAGCGCCTCGATCCTGCCGTCCAGCATCGGCTTGGCTAGTTCACGACTCGGCTTCGGCTGGGCCAGGGCCCTCGCCAGCAGGTCCCGGTCCTCTCCCTGGACCACGGGGTGCTCCGCGTTGGCGATGATCCAGTCCTGGGCGAGCGCCAGCCTGAGGTTGTCGTCGAGTCTCTTCCAGACCTCGGCCGCCTTCCATTTCCGG
This sequence comes from Streptomyces sp. WM6386, assembly GCF_000972385.1. Classification (GTDB taxonomy): domain Bacteria; phylum Actinomycetota; class Actinomycetes; order Streptomycetales; family Streptomycetaceae; genus Streptomyces. The sequence goes on along the minus strand of NZ_JXTE01000065.1, from coordinate 24,459 downwards.
CGCAGGAGGTTCAGCCAGCTGTGAGCGGCGGCCACGGGTCCGTGCTCGCCGTAGTGCGTGTTCCATTCCGCGGACACGATGTCCTTCAAACCCAGGGAGCACACGCGCAGATCGGCGTGGTGCGTGTTGTCGAGCACCCACTGGAAGGACTCCAACGCCTGGCCCATGTCGCCGAGTCGGTGGCTGAGAACCCCGAAAAGGTATACGGCCTGGGCCTGTTGTTCCCCGTGCAGCCGGGCGCAGGCGTGCCGGAGCTGGCGCAGGGCGTCCTCCACGTTTCCCTCCCGCGCCTTGGCGAGTGCCGCCGCGATCTCCGGGGGCGAGGTGACATCCTTGAACTGGCCGGGGGAGTCGGCTGCGGAGGACAGGGAACCGAGGGCGGCGGGAACGGCGGCGGGGCTGGCGTGCAGGACTCGTACGAGCTTCCAGAAGTCGGCGTCCTCGCCCTCGCCGATCACGTACGAGGTGGTCAGATTCAGCGGTGTCGGGATCAGCCACTGGTCCTCCCGCCGGAGGACCACGGGCAGGAACTTCGCCTTGTCCTGCCGTCCGTGATACAGGTCCGCCGTGATCCATGTCCCCTCCCACCGGACGCCGGACCCGACCCCCAGCGGAGACTCCCCGTCGAACCGCTCCCGGTAGTTCGCCGTCACCACGACCAGCACGAAGTCGGCCTTGTCCAGCTCCCGCCGCATCCAGGTCGGCCATGAGCCGGGCGGCCGGTGCTCCTCGAACTGGTCGATCCAGGCGTCGACACCGGCCTCGCGCAGCCGGTTGGTGAGGGCCAGCACCGCTTTCTGGTGTCCCTCACTGTCGTGCGAGTACGAGATGAGCACGCGAACGTCAGACATCGGCGGTGTCCCCCCGGACCGGCAGGCATATGGGGTCAATGTAGATCCCCGGGCAGGGTGTCGGCTGCCTTTCAACCAGCCTTCACACCGCCCACGGGCCGTAAGGACGGACGAGGAACGGAACCTCCCACTCCGTACGGTTCCGTTACGACAGGCACTCTTGACAGTCTGCGTACTGTTTCGCGACGTTTGAGCCTCACCGCACACTGTGCGCGTGGCAGGACGCGGTAGACGCGTCATAGGGGGAACTGGGGGGAGCGGTCGCCCATGCGATCCATGAGCAACTCCATGAGAAACCGGATCACGATCCACAGACCCGAGGAGCTGGGCGGAGAGCTCCGCGGGGCCTGGCACCGGGTGACGGACGAGTCGCCCGACTTCGGAAACCCGTTCCTGGCACCGGAGTTCGCGGCCGGGGTCGGAACGTACCGCGGCGGGGCCCGGGTGGCGGTCCTGCACGAGCACGGGGAGCCCGTCGGCTTCTTCCCGTACGAACGCAACGCCTTCGGTGTCGGCCGGGCCATCGGTCTCGGCCTCTCGGACTGTCAGGCGCTGGTCCACCGCCCCGGAGTCACCTGGGACACGGGGGAGCTGCTGCGGGCCTGCGGTCTCTCGGTCTTCGAGTTCGACCACCTGATCGACGAGCAGAAACCTCTCGGCCGGTTTGTCACCGGGACGTTCGCCTCCCCGGTCGTCGATCTGAAGGCCGCCGAGGGTACGTACGCGGAGTGGCTGCGCGGCTCCTATCCGGGCCTGGCCAAGACGGTCCTGAAGAAGGAACGCCGGCTGGCCCGCGACCTCGGTGAGATGCGGTTCGTCTTCGACGAGCGGGACCCGGGAATGCTGCGGCAGCTGATGCGGTGGAAGTCGGCCCAGTACCGCCGCACGGGCCGTATGGACCGCTTCGCCCGCCCCTGGATCGTCGCTCTCACCGACCACTTCTTCCAGGTGCGCGAGGAGCACTTCACCGGCGTCCTGTCGGTCGTCTACGCCGGTGACCGCCCGGTCGCGGCCCACTTCGGCCCCACCTCGCGCACCGTGTTCGCGGCCTGGTTCACGGCGTACGACCCCGAACTCCGTTACTACTCGCCTGGGTTGATCATGCATCTGCGCATGGCGGAGGCGGCGGGCCGGCAGGGCGTACGGGTGATGGACCTGGGGCGCGGCGACAAGGAGTACAAGGACTGGCTCAAGACCCGTGAACTGCGTGTCGGTGAGGGCTTCGCGTACCGGCCCCACCCGGTCGCCGCGACCCACCGGCTGTGGCGCAGACCGGTCCGGGGCCTGCGGAACACGGTTCTGGCGCATCCGCGGCTGCGGGAGCCGGCGGACCGTCTGCTGAAGACGGTCGGCGCTGTGCGCGCGAAGACGCGCTGAGCCGGTCGTCCGGCACGGCATTCGAGGGCGTACCGCGCTCCCGGATGCCCCTTCGGAGATCCCTTTCGCGGGGCTCCGACCCCTTCATCACTCCTTGCTGGAAGAGGTGACGATGCCGTACGGATCGCGGCTCGCCGCGACGATGACACGGCGGCTCGGACGGGAATGCGTCTACACGCCCTCGGCGCGACTGGCCCTCTACCTGGCCCTGCGGCGCTGGTGCCGCCCGGGCGGCCGGGTCCTGATGTCCCCGGTGAACGACGACGTGATCCTCTTCGTCGTCCTCGCGGCCGGCCTGCGCCCGGTGCAGGCCCCGGTGTCGCCGTGGGACGGCAACATCGACCCGGGGGCCGTACCGGAGTCCACCTGGCGCGGTGTGGACGCGGTGCTGACCACGAGCCTGTACGGGATGCCGGACCGGATCGTCGAACTGCGCGACCGTTGCGAGCAGTTGGGTATTCCGCTGATCGAGGACGCGGCGCATGCGATCGGCACGCACGTGGACGGGCAGCCGATCGGGACGTTCGGCAAGGCGGCCGCCTTCAGTCTCTCCAAGCACGTGGCGGGGATGGCGGGCGGCTTCCTGGCGGTCGAGGACGCGCGTGCGCGCAGGGAGCTGGAGCTCCTGCGAGACGACCTGCTGACACCGGCGAGGCTGACGGCGGACCTGTCGACGGCCCTGCGCCCGCTGGCCCGTTCGACGGTCCGCGCGCTGCATCTCGTACGCCCCACCTGGCGCACCATGCAACGCCTGGGCCTCCTGGAACGCGACGCCTTCCGGATGTCCCTGCACGCACCGAGGCTGTCGCTCTGTGCCCGCGAGGCGCCGAGCCTGCTGCCGTACGACCCCTGGATCCGCGTGGACCTGCACGACTACCGCGCCCGTCACGGACGGCTGGTGCGGGCGGGCCTGAACCTGCGGATGAACCTGCTGGACGAGAACCTCTCCCGCCGCAGAGAGGGTGTCACCCTGCTGTCGGGCACCCCCTGGGCCTCCCCGGCCCTGAACGACCGGGCGGCCCACAACGGCCCCCTGCCCCTGTTCCGAGTCCCCCTGCTGGTCGAGGACCGCGACGCCCTGGTGGGACGCCTGGTCACCCACGGAATCGTCGCCGGCTACATCTACGACCCACCCCTGGACGACTACGCGGGAGCAGAGTTCACCGATCCGTCCCCCGACCCCACCGCAGCCCGCTGGTTCGCCTCCCACGTCCTCCCGGCAGACCCCCTGCTGGCCCGCAAGATCACGAAAGCCCTCACCAAGGAACGCACGAAAACAGCCCACCCACCGACCCCGGCACCCCCAAGGGCCGTCCCGGACACGACACCGCCGGCACCGCTGGGCCAGTGAGCCCACGGCAAGGGCCGGTTCGCAGGCCTTGACCTGCGAACCGGCCCTCGGCCGTACGGGATACGGTCAGCGCACGTCGACGAAGTCGCCGCTGGCCTTGACCGCGGCGGTCGTGGTGGTGCCGCTGAAGCTCCAGCGCCAGTAGCCGTCCTGGGCGGCCTTGACGGTCGTCCTCAGCTTGCCGGTACTGTCGCTCGTCACGGTCTTGACCGTGGTGTACGTGGCACTGTTCTTCGGCCGGAACTGCAGCTTGACCGGCTGCGAGGTGTAGCCGGCGTACACGTACTTGTCCCAGTTCGCGCGGGCCAGCTTGCCCGTGACCGTGATCGTCCTGCCCTTGGTGACGGGCTCGGGCGAGGCGTCGACACCGAGCGTGGAACGCCGCTTCACGGGGTGGGTCTGGTAGACGCCCCCGTAGTAGTCACCGTCCTTGGCCTGGAACTGGACGTACACGTCCCAGGGTCCCGCGAGGGTGTTGCGGGGCAGGTCGATGTCCTTCTCCAGCTTGACGACGAGCTTGCAGTTCGACGTCGTGGAGCTGGTGGCGGTGCACGTGGGCTCGCCGTGGAACGACCAGTAGTCGTCCCCCTTCTCGCGGTCGATCTGCAGGAACGCGAGATCCTTGCTGATGCCGGAGTCGTCGGAGACGGTCACCGCGATCGTGAACGACTCCGTGCGGGACGTACCGAAGACGATGGACTTGCCACCGTTCACCGACACCTTCTCGATCACCACACCCGTCTCGGCCGCGTACGCGACCGGCGCGGTGAGCGCGGAACCGGCAAGGAGGAGGGCGCCGCCGAGAGCGGCGCCCATGACTGCTGCACGCATGGATCCCCATTAGCTTCGAGCCGGCCGCCGACCCTGGAACCCCCCAGGTCACGGGCACGGCAGGTGCGGTGAGGATACGACATTCCCGCGTACGGCGGTCAGCTGTCGCCCGGTCGGGATGTCAGCCCGGGGCCACGGCGCGGCCGGTCGTGGGGGAGATCATCCCCGAGCACAGCCCCTTGGCGGCCAGGGTCTGGGCGATGCGCGGGATCGCCGCGCGGGTGTTGGCGGGCCAGTCGTGCATGAGGATGACCTGCCCGTTGGTGAGCCGGCCGGCCGCCGCGACGATCGCGTCGGTACTGGCGTTGTTCCAGTCCTGCGAGTCGACGTTCCAGATGATCTCGGTCAGCCCGTACCTGGCCGCTACGGCCTTCACCGTCGCGTTGGTCTCGCCGTACGGCGGCCGGAACAGCCTCGGTGTGCCACCGCCCGCGTTCGCGATCGCCTGCTGGGTGCGGGAGATCTCCGAGTCGATCGTGGCCTGGCTCTGCTGGGTCAGATGCGGGTGCGTGTAGCTGTGGTTGCCGACCCACATCCCCGCGCTGACCTGTGCCCTGACCAGAGCCGGGGAGGCGGCGGCGTACTGGCCCTGGTTGAACATGGTGGCCCTGAGGCCGTTCTGCTTCAGGGAGTTGAGCAGGGCGGTGGTGCCACTGCCCGGGCCGTCGTCGAAGGTGAGTCCGACGTATCCGGCGCAGGCGGTGGTCTGCGCGGAGGCGGCGGTGGGGACGGTGAGGGTGCCTGCGGCGGCCAGAGCGGCGGCGGCCAGCAACGGTAGGTGCGCCCGGGTCCTCATCAGGCCACCGTGATGTTGGAGTTGCCGCTGCTGCGGTAGCCCTCGGTCGCCATGATCATGTAGTAGCGGAAGCTGCCGAGGGTCATCCCGGCGCGGCCCCACGCGTCGAAGTGGTTCCCGGTGGTGATGGAGCCACCCGTCCGCTTGGACTGCCGGACGCTCCAGTACTGGTTGAAGGTGCGGGTGCCTTCGACGGACGGGGCGTTGTACCGGGTGGTCTGGTAGATGTCGTACGTGCCACCGTCGCTGGTGACGCTGCCCTTGTACGTCCCCGTCGGCCGGTAGGTCCCCCAGCTGTCGACGATGTAGTACTCGACGAGCGGGTTCGACGTCCAGCCGTAGAGGCACAGGTAGGCGTTGCCGGACGGGTTGAAGGACCCCGAGTAGCTGACGGTCCTGCGACTGCCGTTGCTCCATCCCTTTCCCGCGACGAAGTTGCCGGTGTTGCTCCATGAGGTGCGGTAGTTCCCACCGGAAGCCAGCGTCATGGAGACGGTCCCCGGTGCGTCGGTCCAGAACGAGTAGTAGTACCCGTTGTTCGTCCCGGTCTGGTTCGTGGTGATCACCGTGTCCGCGTGAGCGGTCCCGGGCAGGGCCACTCCGGTCGCGACCGCCAGCGCGGTGGTACCGACTCCGCTGACGAACGTCCTGCGGCTCATGGGTGCGGGTGCGTCGTTCATGTGCCTGCTTCCTCTCGTCGAGTAGCTCGGTCGTCGACAGCTTTGGAGTGACCCTGACAACTGTCAATAGTTTCGGTAATTGTTTCGAAACGTTCGAGCGAGGAGAGGAAGGCTGGCACGACTGTCTTGCCTGCTCAGTGCCCCTGTTTGAGGAGTTGCACCGAGGTTGATCGACAGTGCCTGCCTGGGCAAGATCAAGGCAGGGCTTCGACTTTACGAATGTTTCGAGGATTTTCCGATCAAGAGGAGGTCTGTGCGTCCTCGATCGGGAAGGTCTCGTCTTCCCCGAAGTCCGGGGCTTGGAAGGGGTTGGTCGCCGGGGGCGGCGATGCCGCGGCGGCGGAGCTGGGCGTCCCTTCCGGGGCGGAGAACAGCGAATTCACGTCGATGAGAGATGTTCCGTTCGGTGCAGAGCCATGAAGAGAGCCGCGGTGCCCTGACCGGGCACCGCGGTCCTACAGCTTGCTCATCTTGGTGTACGGGCTCAGGATCCGCTGCTGCACCGAACCGAAATCGACGAACGCCGCGATTCCGTCCTCGATGCCGATCACGCGGCCGAGACCGTACATGTCGTGTGTGACCTGGTCGCCCACCGCGAACTCCTTGAGCGGTGGTGCGACCGGGGCCTTGAAGGGGCTGGTGGGCAAGTGACGCTTCGGTGCAGATGGCTTTGTCATTGTGCCTAGTATGCGCCCGCGCGCCCTCGCGCGGGGCAGTCGTCCATATCGGAGTGACGACGCTTTGGTGACTCCTGTGAACGACCAGGCCCCCACCACGGCTCCTGATCCCCTCACAATCCCCTCTGGTCGCACCTTTCTGTAACCGTTCCTGTTCACACCGTTGACACCTCGCGCACCTCCCCTTACTGTCCTCGCCAATATTCCGATCATGCGACGACATTTCGAACGGCTTGAGTGAGGTCCGCCGGCTGATCACTCGCCATCTCCTCAACGACGAGAAGAACTAGGAACAATCACCATGCTCAATCGAAGAGCCGTCCTCGCCGGAGCCGCTTTACTCGCCTTCCCCCTGTCCGCCTGCGGCAAGGAGAGCGAAGGCAGCACCAGCGGCACTTCGGGGGGCGGTTCCGCGGGCGGTACCGTCGGCATCGCCATGCCGACCCGCGCCTCCGAGCGCTGGCTCACCGACGGCAAGACCCTCGTCGCGGGCCTGAAGGCCATGCAGTACAAGTCCAAGCTGGTCTACGGCGACGACGACCCCAAGGCCCAGGTCTCCCAGATCGAGAAACTGATCCAGCAGGGCGTCGACGCGCTGGTCATCGCGGCCATCGACAACACGTCGCTGAACGGCGTGCTGAAGAAGGCGGCCGCCGCGGAGATTCCGGTGATCGCCTACGACCGGCTCATCCTCGGCACCAAGGACGTCGACTACTACGTCTCCTTCGACAACGAGATGGTCGGCCGGATGCAGGCCCACTTCATCATCGAGAAGCTCGGTCTGGAGGACGGCAAGGGCCCGTTCAACATCGAGCTGTTCGCCGGTTCCCCCGACGACAACAACACCAAGTACTTCTTCGACGGTTCGATGGCGCTCCTGCAGCCGTTCCTGGACAGCAAGCAGTTGATCGTGCCGTCCGGCCAGACCGAGCTCGAAAAGATCACCACCCTGCGCTGGGACGGGCCCACCGCGCAGAAGCGCATGACCGACATCCTCAACGGGTCCTACGGCGCCAGGAAGGTCGACGCGGTCCTGTCGCCCTACGACGGCATCTCCCGGGGTGTCCTGGCCGCGCTGACCCTGGACGGCTACGGCACCGACGCCAAACCCCTCCCCGTCGTCACCGGCCAGGACGCCGAACTGGCCTCGGTGAAGTCGATCATCGCGGGCGGGCAGTCGCAGACCGTCTACAAGGACGTCCGCCGGCTCGCCGACGCCGCCGCGAACATGGTCGACGAGATACTCAACGACCGCGTGGTCTCGATCGACAACTCCGTGACCTACAAGAACGGCGTCAAGCCCGTCCCCGCCGTCCTCCTCCAGCCGACGAGCGTCGACAAGTCCAACTACGACGTGCTGATATCGGACGAGTACTTCACCGCCGACGAGCTCAAGTAGCGGCGCGGCCTCGACGCAAAGGGCCCCGGACCATGATCGGTCCGGGGCCCTTTGCGCCGGCGGCGCCCGCCGTGGGGAGTGGCGAAGGGGCGCGCGCCTTGCCTGCGTCGTGTGCTCGGCGCACGCTGGTCGTATGGGTGCTCACAACGGTGGCCCTACGCTCATCACTTCCGTGCAGCGGGCCCTTCGACTGCTGGAGGCGGTGAGCACACACGGGAACGGCGCACCGGCGAAGCAACTGGCACGCGAGACGGGACTGCCCCTGGCCACCGCCTATCACCTGCTGCGGACGCTGGTCCACGACGGATACGTACGGAAGCTGGACGACGGCGGGTTCGTCCTGGGCGACAAGCTGCAGATGGTGCACACCGCGGGCCGCGGGCAGGCCCTGCTCAGCCGCGTCCGTCCCACGCTCGCCGCTCTGCGGGACGACCTCGCAACCGCCGCCTACCTCACCTTCTACGAGGAGGGGGAGATCCGAGTCGCCGAGATCGTCGACGGCCCCCAGGCGCCCCGTGTCGATCTCTGGGTGGGATTCGAGGACGCGGGGCACGCCACCGCGTTGGGCAAGTCAGTGCTGCGGGAGCTGGACGACGCCTCCCGCAAGGACTACCTCTCCCGGCACTCGCTCGCCGACCTCACACCGCGGACCATCACCAGCTCCGCCGAACTGCTCCGGCGTCTCGACTCCTCACCCGTGGCCCCGGCCGTCACGGACCTGGAGGAGTACGCCCTCGGTACGGTCTGTGTCGCCGTGCCCGTCTACAGCGGGGACACACTCGGCTCGCTCGGCGTCTCGCTGCGGGCGGACCGGCTCTCCCGACTCGAGGAGATCCTGGCGCGGCTGATCCCGACCGCGAGTCGCGTGACCAGGGGTCTGTCGCTCACTATCTGAAAATCCCCTCCTTGTGGCGCCGGAGCCATACCTCTTTCCTGGATGAAAGGGATATCTGAGCAGCCCCCGCACAAGGTGAGGACTACGGACGAAGCATGAGTCAGGCTCCAGACCATGGCGGCGACCACTGGCTGATACGGCCGTTCAGGAACCGATGTGCCGGTCCCGGGTCGACGGCCCGAAAAGGCGCCGCCGCACAGTTCGCCGCCGTCACACCCGCCCTGCCCGTGCTGATCGTCTCCGTCGTCGTGCTGGTCGACGTCGCGTGCGGAGCGGGGACGATCTGGCTGCCACTGCTCGCGGCCGGCCCCGCGCTGGCCGCCACCACGGGCGGGCCGCGCGGAGTCCTGTGTGTCGGCCTTCTCGCCGCGGTGCTGGGCGCGGTGCTCGGCACCCGGGACGGTGTTCCGGGACATGAGCTGACGGCCGTACTGTCCGCCCTGGCGGCCGTCACTCTGGCAAGTGGCCTCGCCAGCGCGCTGCGCTGGCGTCGTGAACGGGTGCTCGCGGCCGTCCGCTCGGTCGCGGAGGCCGCCCAGCATGCGCTCCTCAAGCCCGTACCGGCGACCGTCGGCCCGTTCCAGGTGGCCGTCCGCTACAGCGCCGCGGCGGCGGAGGCCCGGATCGGCGGGGATTTCTACGCCCTGGTGCCCACCCCGTACGGGGTCAGACTGATCGTCGGCGATGTGCGCGGCAAAGGACTGCCGGCCGTGGGCACCGCCGCACTCGTACTCGGAGTCTTCCGTGAGGCCGCCTACGACGAGCCCGATCTCTTCGCCGTCGTCGGCAGGATCGAGCGGAGCCTGGCCCGCAACCTCGGTGTTGACGACTTCGTCACCGCCGTGGTCGTCGGGTACCCGCGGGCAGGCCATCTGGAGGTGGTCAACTGTGGACACGCGCCTCCGCTGCTGGTGCGCGCATCCGGCACCGTCGTGGCGGTGGAGCCTGTCCATCCGGCCCCGCCCCTCGGGCTGCGCTCCCTCACGGACGAGACTCCCAGCCTCCAGGTGCTGGCTTTCGCCGACGGGGATCAACTGCTGCTCTACACCGACGGGGTCACCGAGGCCCGCAACCAAGGCCGTGAGTTCTACCCGCTCGCCGAAGGGCTGGCCCGCCACCTGTCCGACGAGCCGGCCGACACCCTCACCGCGCTCCATGACGAACTGCTGGCGCATGTGGGCGGCCGGCTGCACGACGACGCGGCGCTGCTCCTGCTCCGCAAACCGGCCGTATCCGCAAGCGTCGCCGCCGTTGCCGAAGCGGCGTCGGACGTCGGCGGCAAAAGCCCTGTCGCCGCCTTCGTGGGAGAAATTTCGGCACCTGGCGATTCGTCCGCTCACGCAAACGGCCCCGGACGAGAGGTCCGAGGCCGAACAGAGCGCCTCCTTGGGGGATGAACCCCAGGTCAGGCTCGGTAACGCGTGGTGCCCTCGGCAGGATTCGAACCTGCGACACCGGCTTTAGGAGAGCCGTGCTCTATCCCCTGAGCTACGAAGGCATGGTGCGGGCCGGTAGGCCTGTGGCACCGCGGCCAGTGTAGCGGGTGGCGGGGCGGCGATCAGCGGGTTGGGGGCGGGCCGGAGAGCTCGGCGACTCGGCCGTAGGGGACCTCATGCCGTCGGCACCCGCGTGAACCTGCCCGCCGTGTGGAAGTCCCGCTCGATGGCCGTCGCCGTCGCCCGCAGCTCGGGCAGCAGGTCCGTCACGCACTCCGCGGGCGTCCGCCGGGTCGTGTGCATCGCCGTGTTCAGGGCCGCCACCACCCGGCCGGTACGGTCCCGCACGGGAACCGCGATCGAGCGCAGGCCCGCCTCCAGTTCCTCGTCGACGAGGGCGTAGCCCTGGTTCCGTACGTCGGTGAGGACACGGGCGAGCGCCCTGGGGTCCGTCAGGGTGCGGGATGTCAGGGGGCGCAGCTCGCCGAGGGTGCGCTCCGCCGCGGGGAGGTCGGCGAGGAGCACACGGCCCATGGAGGTCGCGTACGCCGGGAGGCGCGTGCCCACGGTCAGGTTCACGCTCATCACGCGGTTCGTCGCGACCCTCGCCGTGTACTGGATCTCCGCGCCGGGAGGCGTCAGCACCGCCAGCGACGCCGACTCGTGGATGCGGGACGTCAGCCCGGCCAGATGCGGTGTCGCGATCTGAGGCAAGGAGGTGCGGGACAGGGGCGGGAAGCCGAGCGACAGCACGCGCGGCGTCAGCGTGAACGTGCGGTGCGCGGTCGCCGTCACCAGGCCCAGGTGCTCGTAGGTGATCAGCGCCCTGCGTGCCGTCGCCCGCGCCAGGCCCGTCGCCTTCGCCACCTCCGTCAGGGTCAGGGCGGCCCGGCCCTCGCCGAAGGCGGTCAGGACCGTCAGACCCCGGGCCAGGGACTCGATGAACTCCCTGCCGAGTTCCTGCTTGGACGCGCCGGTCCAGGTCGCCAGCCCCGACGGGGTCCCGGTCACGGAGGGTTCCGTCTCCCGCAGCTCCCGCTCCATGTCCGCCACCGCCGCCCGCAGCCGCGGCAGCAGGGTGTCGCGCAGGCCTGCCGCGGTGTGCCGGCTGGTGTGGCTCACGACGCTCACCGCGCACGCGATCCGTCCGGTACGGGGGTCCCGTACGGGGACCGAGACCGCCACCAGACCCGGTTCGATCAACTGGTCGTCCAGGGCCCAGCCCGTGGACCGCGTCTCCAGCGCCCGTTGCTCGAACTCCCCTTCCTCGTCTTCGTGTTCACGCGAGGGTACGGCCGGGAAGCCCTGGTCCCGCGGGTCCGCCGCCCGGCGGGCGCGCCAGGCCTGCCACTCCGGCTCGTCCCACTCCGCCGCGAACAGGGCGCCGGGCGCGGTGCGTTCGGCCGGGAGCAGGTCGCCGATGCGGAAGCTCAGGGACATCGCGCGGCGGCGGGTGGCCTGGTGGATGAAGCGGATGCCGTCGCGGTCGGCGACCGCCAGCGACACGGACTCGTCCAACTCGTCGGCCAGCGCGTCCGCCCGCGAGGACAGCGGCGCCGGCAGGCGCAGGGCGGCCAGATAGGCGTTGCCGAGTTCCATCAGACGGGGGGCCAGGAGCACGTCACGGCCGTCCAGGCGGACGTATCCCATGCGTGCCAGCGTCGAGGTGATGCGGTCGACCGTGGAGCGGGCGAGGCCCGTGGCGCGTTCCAGCGCGCTCGGGCTCAGCGTGCCGCCCGCCTCGGTGAGCTCCCGCAGCACGGCGACACCGCGGATCAGCGGCGTGACCGCCTCCGCGGGTACGGCGGCGGAGCCGGTCCATACGTCCATGGTCGTCTTCGCGGGCATCGGCTCTCCGTACGGCGGTCGCAGGAGGCCTACGGTAATCCCGACCTGCCCGTCCTTACCGCCGCGTCACCCGCACCCGGTAGTCCCCGGCCAGATCCGCCCCCGCCACCGTGATCCGGATGCCCTTCCTGCGGTCCTCGAAGTCCTCGCCGGGCGCGAAGGGGGCGTCGGAGAGTTCCGCGTGGACGTTCGGGCTGCGCGTGCAGCCGCCGCTGTCGCGCTCGGAGTCGTAGACCGTCACCGGTCCCATGCCGGTGTCCACGTCCGCGTCGACCTTGTAGATCAGCAGGCCGGGCCGGCACACGGCCTCGTCGTTGCCCTCGCGGGTGCGCAGCTCGACGGCGTACCCGGTGCGGCCGCTGACCGGGACGAAGAGCAGCTTGGCGCCGCCCCGGCGGGCCAGCGGGGTCAGCGTGTACTCGGTGGTGCCCGGCGTCGTCACACAGCTGACCTGGGAGGCGTCCAGCCAGCCCAGCTTCCACTTGTGCCAGCCGAGGAGGTCGTTGTTGGCGCCCCAGTCCTCGCTCATGATGTCCCAGTGGCCGACCGCGCCGCCGCCGCCCGCCGTGTAGAGGTCGGGCAGGCCGAAGACATGGCCGTTCTCGTGGGGCAGGACGCGGTAGCCGGTCTGCCCGTAGGAGCCGGAGCCGTCGTCCTGGCGGGAGTAGACGAAGGACGCGTTGGCGACCGGGACGCCGTCGGCGACCGGGGCGTCGGGGTTGCCGGCGAAGGTCACCGACAGGACCGTGTCCAGCGCGGAGGGGCCGGCGTTCGGGGTGACCAGCACGTTCAGGAAGTCGTACGACCGGAAGTCCACCTTCGGGTCGGCGGCGGCCACGATGTCCTGGACCAGGTCCCGGTAGCCGGGGTCGAAGGGGGCGCCACGCTCTATGCCGTACGACGCGAAGGACTTCGGCATGCGCAGCCACCCGGGGATCGGTGTCTCGGCGCGGTAGTCGAGACGGCCGTAGGAACTGGTGCGGAACCAGTCCCGGGTCTGCGGGAAGAACTCGTCGAAGCGGTCCAGCGCCCTGCCCCGGCCCGGCGCGTCCGAGAAGTCGATCATCAGGGTGAGGGCGCGGACGGTGCCGGTGGAGCGGGAGTAGCCGCCGGAGGTGGGGACGCCCTCCGACATCTGGACCGCGGTGCCGCCGCGGATCATGCAGGGTCCGTGGGCGGAGCCGCGGGCCAGCGCGATCGGTCCGGCCCCGGCCGGCGTGGGCAGCGCCCTGAGGTGCCCGGTGCCGGCCGAGGTGCACACCCCGAGCGTCAGCGCGGTCACGGAAACGAGGGCGGCCAGGCGGCGCGGACGTATCCGACGGCTGGTCTGCTGCATGCACGGCCCTCTCCGTCCACGGCAGCCGCAGGTCCACCAGCTGCACCCTTTCGATCACCCTGTGTCGAAGGGATGCGGGGGCGCGCGCTGGAGGAGACCGAACGTGGGTTCTCGGATCGAGGCTTGTGACTCAGGTCACATGAAATCTCTCGCTCAACCTGAAATAACCGGGGAGCGTCTCCCCGTTTAGACCTGTGTCCGCGCGAAACGGGGAGACGCTCCCCGGATCGCCCACCAGCTGCCCGAGGAGCACACCGTGACCGCGACCACTGTGCAGAAGAAGGTGACCCGGCCCCGTGCCGACGCCCTGCGCAACCGGGAGCGCATCGTCACCGCCGCCCGGGAGATGTTCACCGAGTTCGGCCCCGACGTGCCGCTCGACGAGATCGCCCGCCGCGCCGGCGTCGGAAACGCCACGGTGTACCGCAACTTCCCCGACCGCGACGCACTCGTCCGCGAGGTCGTCTGCTCCGTCATGGACCGGACGACGGAGGCGGCCGAGCTCGCGCTCGCCGAGACCGGGGACGCCTTCGAGGCCCTGGAGCGCTTCGTGCACACCTCCGCCGACGAGCGGGTCAGCGCGCTGTGCCCGATGGTCCAGAGCACCTTCGACCAGAACCACCCGGACCTGGAGGCCTCGCGACTGCGGTGCGAGGAGCTGATCGTGGAGCTCATGGACCGCGCCAAGGCGGCCGGACAGCTCCGCACCGATGTGGACTCCGGCGACCTCATGATCGTCGTGGCCCAGCTCAGCCGGCCCCCGGCCGGTACCGCCTGCCTCCACGCCGACCGCTTCGTCCACCGCCATCTGCAGCTGTTCCTCGACGGGCTGCGGGCCCCGGCCCGATCCGTCCTGCCGGGCACGGCCATGACCATGGAGGACCTGCGCCAGGCCTGACCGATGAGTCCAGAGCTCCACAGCAGTCCATGACGTAACGACGTTCACCGGCCGTCACCGACGACGGACCGTCCCCTTGACACTCCCTTTTTCCGTCACGAAGTCCCGAAGTGGGTATCCCCATGTCTGAAACAGCCTCCAAGGCTCCCGGATCGGCCGCCGTCACCGGCGACCCCAACCGCTGGAAAGCGCTCATCTTCATCGCGCTCGCCCAGCTGATGGTCGTCCTCGACGCGACCATCGTGAACATCGCCCTGCCCTCCGCCCAGACCGACCTGGGCATCTCCGACGGCAACCGGCAGTGGGTCGTCACGGCCTATGCCCTCGCCTTCGGTGGTCTGCTCCTGTTCGGCGGCCGGATCGCCGACCTGTGGGGCCGTAAGAACGCCTTCGTCGTCGGTCTGATCGGCTTCGCCGGCGCCTCCGCGCTCGGTGGCGCCGCCACCAACGAGGCGATGATGTTCGGCGCCCGCGCCCTCCAGGGTGTCTTCGGCGCCCTGCTCGCGCCCGCCGCGCTCTCCCTGCTCGCCGTGATGTTCACGGACGCCAAGGAGCGTGCCAAGGCGTTCGGCATCTACGGTGCGATCGCCGGTGGCGGTGGCGCCGTGGGCTTCATCCTCGGTGGTGTGCTGACCGAGTACATGGACTGGCGCTGGACGTTCTTCGTCAACATCCCGTTCGCGATCGTCGCCGCGCTCGGCGCGTACTTCGTCATCCGTGAGCCCGAGGGCGGCCGCAACCGCAACCCGCTCGACATCCCCGGCGTCCTGCTCTCCACGCTGGGCCTGGTCGCGCTGGTCTACGGCTTCACCCGCGCCGAGTCCAACGGCTGGGGCGACTCCCTGACGGTCGGCATGTTCGTCGCGTCGGCGGTCCTGCTCATCGCCTTCGTCATCACCGAGGCCAAGGTCAAGGCCCCGCTGCTGCCGCTGCGCGTGGTGACCGACCGCAACCGCGGTGGCATCTACCTCTCGCTCGGCATCGCCATCATCGCGATGTTCGGCACCTTCCTGTTCCTCACCTACTACCTGCAGATCGTGAAGGGCTTCTCGCCGATCAAGACCGGCTTCGCCTTCATGCCGATGATCGTCGGCATGATGGTCGGCTCCACCCAGATCGGCACCCGCCTGATGACCCGTCTGCCGGCCCGCGCGCTGATGGGCCCCGGCTTCCTGGTCGCCGCGGTCGGCATGCTCTTCATGACGCAGCTGGAGATCGGCTCGTCGTACGCCTCGATCATCCTGCCCGCGATGCTGCTGCTCGGTCTCGGCATGGGTACGGCGTTCATGCCCGCCATGTCCCTGGCCACCCTGGGCGTCGAGCCCCGGGACGCCGGTGTCGCCTCCGCGATGGTCAACACCTCGCAGCAGGTGGGCGGCGCGATCGGTACGGCCCTGCTGAACACGATCGCCGCGTCGGCCACGACCTCGTACATCAAGGACCACATCGGCTCCGCGAGCTCCAGGTCGCAGCAGCAGCTGGTGGCGCTGGAGGGTCAGGTGCACGGCTACACCAACGCCATCTGGTTCGCCGTCGGCATGCTGGCCCTGGCCGCGGTCATCGTGGTGGTCCTCGTCAACTCCGGCAAGCCCGACACCTCTGTGGTCACCGGCTCCGGCGAAGGATCGGCAGAAGACGGCGCCGAGCTGCCGGTGCCGGTCGTGGCTCACTGAGTCACTGACGACGACCGACAGGTCGTACCCCTTCGGGCTGTTCGTACGTACGGGGACGGGGACGCTCCGAACGTACGAACCCCAGGATCTGCCCTGGTTCTGCTGAGTGAGCGGCTCAGCGGAGCCAGGGCAGGTCCGCACCCGCTTCGTTGGGCTGGAGTCCCTCGGCGACGATCTGCATGATCTCGCCGAGGGACTTCTGCTGTTCCGGGGTGAGCCGGTTGAACACGGCGTTGCGTACGACGGCCACATGGCCCGGCGCGGCCTGCGCGAGCATCTGGCGGCCCTGTTCCGTCAGCACCGCGAACTGGCCGCGCTTGTCGGAGGGGCAGTCCTCGCGCCGCACCCAGCCGTTCTTCTCCAGGCGGGCGATGGCGTGCGAGAGGCGGGAGCGGGTGATCTTCGCGTCCATGGCCAGCTCGGTCATGCGCAGCCGCTGCTCCGGGGACTCGGCGAGCTTGACGAGAAGGCCGTAGTAGACGTGCGGCATGCCCGCGTCACGCTGGAGCTGGCGGTCCATGTGGTCTTCGAGGAGGGTTGTCGCATGGACGTAGGAGCGCCAGACGAGCTGCTCCTCGGCGGTCAGCCAGCGGGGCTCTTCAGCGGTCGGGGATGGGGATGCCGTGTTCATGTTTCCCATCGTACGAGAGCCCTCCTTGAATGTTAAACAAGTTCGACGTACACTTTTTTCGTAAGGCGTTTTAGACTTCAAGCAACACCGCCCGGAGGGAGCCGCAGTCATGTCCGCCGCCACCCAGGAACGCATGCCCGCGCTCTACCTCAGCCATGGCGCCCCACCCCTCGCCGACGACCCGGTCTGGCCCGGTGAGCTCGCCGCCTGGTCCGCGGACCTGCCGCGCCCCAAGGCGATCCTCATGGTCTCCGCCCACTGGGAAGAGGCTCCCCTCGCGCTGGGCGCGGTGGAGACCGTCCCGCTCGTCTACGACTTCTGGGGCTTCCCCGAGCACTACTACAAGGTGAAGTACGAGGCCCCCGGCGCCCCGCGGCTCGCCGAGTCCGTACGCAAGCTGCTGCGCGCTCCGGGCATCCCGGTGCAGGACATCCCCGACCGCGGCCTCGACCACGGCGCCTACGTCCCGCTCGTCGAGATGTTCCCCGAGGCCGACATCCCGGTCCTGCAGATCTCCATGCCCACCCTCGACCCCGTCAGGCTCATGGAGATCGGGCGCAAGCTCGCGCCGCTGCGCGACGAGGGCGTGCTGATCGTGGGCTCCGGGTTCTTCACCCACAACCTGGCCGCGCTGCGGCACACCGGCGGCGGCGTGCCCACCTGGTCCTCGGAGTTCGACGACTGGGGCCGGCGGGCGCTGGAGACGCGTGATGTGGACTCCCTGCTGGACTTCCTGAACAAGGCCCCGGCGGGCCGCTACGCCCATCCGCGCACCGAGCACTTCGCGCCCCTGTTCGTCACCATGGGCGCGGCCGACGTGGCCGGTGAGCTGGACGCGCAGAAGTCCGTGATCGACGGGTTCTGGCTCGGGATGGCGAAGCGGTCGGTGCAGTTCGGCTGAGGCTGAGATCGGCCTACAGCTCCTTCTCGTACCAGGCCACGTCCCAGTACCGCCCGAACTTCCTGCCGACCTCCCGGTACGTGCCGACGTGCCGGAAGCCGAAGCGCTCGTGCAGCCGCGCGGACGCCTCGTTGGGCTGGGCGATGCCCGCGTAGGCGCGGTGCAGGTCCTGCTCGGCCAGCGACTCGAAGAGGGCCTTGTAGAGGAGCGTGCCGATCCCGCGGCCGCCCGTGTGCGGGGCGAGATAGATCGTCACCTCGACGGAGGTCCCGTACGCGGGCTTCGCGCGGAACGGACTGGATGTGGCGTAGCCCAGAATTTCCTGTGAGTCCGCGTCCGCGGCAACTTTTAGGAGATGCGGACCGTCTTCAGGGTGGGAGAGCAGCCAAGGACGACGCTCTTCCGGGGTGAAGACGGTCGTATCGAATGTGATCGGCGTCTCACGTACGTAGTGGTTGTAGATGTCCGTGAGGGCCTTGAGGTCTGCCTCGACTCCTGGCCTGACCTGCACCTCTGTACGTTCCGTTGTCATCCGACCTCCCCGTGTGGCCGCACAGGGTACTGCATGATCAGAAAAATAGAGGCGTGGGTGGGAATTCTGTCCTGATTCCAGTCGTTGTTTCCAACGGATGCAGGGCACCCGAGGACAGTGCCGAAGCAGGCGCCAGGCGTCCACCGGACCACCGCCAGCCCACCATCGCAAGGGAGCACGCATGGCAACCCGTGCCGTCGCCCGTCGTAAGTCCGCCACTGGCGGGACCGACGCGGCAAGCAGTGTTCGCGCCCATGGCGGCGAGATCGCCGACCGCGACCTGGTCGGCATGTACCTCGACGAGATCGCGCGTACACCGCTGCTCGACGCCGCCAAGGAGGTCGAGCTGTCACAGATCATCGAGGCGGGTGTGTTCGCCCGACAGCTCCTCGACGGACACGAGGAGTCCAAGGCGGACGCCACCCGCGAGGAGCTCGAGGCGTTGGTCGACGAGAGCGAGCGGGCCAAGGACGTCTTCATCCGCTCGAATCTCCGTCTGGTCGTCGCCGTGGCCCGCCGCTACCCCCGTGCCGGCCTGCCCCTGCTCGACCTGATCCAGGAGGGCAATGCCGGTCTGGTGCGCGCGGTCGAGAAGTTCGACTACGCCAAGGGCTTCAAGTTCTCGACGTACGCGACCTGGTGGATCCGTCAGGCCATCACCCGCTCGATAGCGGACCAGTCCCGCACCATCCGTCTCCCCGTCCACCTGGTCGAGGAGCTGGGCCGGATCCGCCGTGTGCAGCGCGAGTTCAACCGCGAGCACGGCCGTGACCCGGAGCCCGCGGAGATCGCCGCCGAGCTCGACTCGAACGCCGACCGTGTGATCGACGTCCTGGACTGGGCCCGCGACCCGGTCTCGCTGAACATGGCGGTGGACGACGACGGCGACACCCAGTTCGGCGATCTGCTCGAGGACACCTCCGCGGTCTCCCCGGAGCAGTCGGTGCTGACGCTGCTGCGCAGCGAGGAGCTGGACGACCTGATCGGCCGCCTCGACCAGCGCACGGCCTCCATCATCAAGATGCGTTACGGCATCGAGGACGGCCGGGAGCGCACGCTGACCGAGGTCGGCAAGGAGCACGGCCTGACGCGCGAGCGCATCCGGCAGATCGAGAAGCACGCGCTGCTGGAGCTGAAGAAGCTCGCCCGGGACACCGGGTTCGACGCGGCGGCGTAAGGGCTGGGACACGGCTTGCCTCACGGGCCGTGTGCCCGCGTGCGCCGGGTCGTGAAAGCGGCGCAAACACGGCGGTGTCAGGCCGCTTCAACAGGCAGGACCCTGGGAAAAAGACTTCAGGGCCCATGAGTTCGGGTCCCGGGCGAGAGCCCGGGCCCTCATGACCAAGTCCCGACGCACTCCCCCCGGCGCCGGGACTCTCCGCGAGCCGGACTTCGGCGCTCTCCCCCCGGGTGCCGGGGTCCGGCTCTGCCCTTTTCGCGGCGGCGGCCCACCCGGGAACCGGCGTCCGCGTGGGCTCGCTCACACCGGCAAGCTATGCCCATGTGACACAATCTGCCATCCGGCGGGCATCCCCGGGGTTCAGGTTCGGGGAAGCCCGCCGTCCAGCCTGCCGCGAAGCCGTCCGGCCCCACCCCGGACGCACTCGGCCCGGCCGGGTCACCCACCCGCCGCCCGGCTCAGCCGCCCGCCCAACTCCCGTACGCAGCGCACGAGTTCCTCAGGCTCCCGCACCGTGAACTCGCAGTCCACCATTGCCAGCCGTACCGCCATCCACTCCACGGCATCGCCCACGGTCGTCCGCAGCCGGCACCGCCCGTCCCCCAACTCCTCCGGCGCCCCGAGCCACTTCGGCAGCCGCGCCGCGATGTGGGAGGCCGGCGCCTCGAAGGTCACGTCGATCCCGTACGTCTCCTGCCGCCGGTGCATCGACTGCCGCAGATACTCCGCCGCACTCCCCGTCGGCAACTCCCGCGGAGCGAACCGCGCCCCGGTCGCGAACGGCTCGCTCACCCGGTCGACCCGGAAGGTCCGCCAGTCGGTGCGATCGAGGTCGTAGGCGACGAGGTACCACCGCTGCCCCGTCGACACCAGCCGATACGGCTCGACCACGCGCCGCGAGTCGACCCCGTCCTTCGCCCGATAGGCGAACCGCAGCCGCTCGTGACCGGCCACGGTGGAGGCCATCACGGTCAGCGTCTCCGGCGCGATGCTCGCCCCGTCCCCGCTGGTCAGCGGTGTGGTCGCGGCCTGCAGGGTCGACACCCGCCGGCGCAGCCGAGACGGCAGCACCTGCTCCAGCTTCGCCAGTGCCCGTACCGACGCCTCGTCGACGCCCTCCAGCGCGTGCCCGGCCCCGGCCCGCAGCCCCACCGCGATCGCCACCGCCTCCTCGTCGTCGAGGACGAGCGGCGGCATCGCCTTCCCCGCGACCAGCCGATAACCGCCGTCGGCCCCCTTCGTCGCCTGCACGGGATAGCCCAGCTCGCGCAGCCGGTCGATGTCCCGCCGCACGGTACGGCGGGAGACGCCGAGGCGGTCGGAGAGCTCGCCTCCCGGCCATTCCCGCGGGGTCTGGAGGAGCGAGAGGAGCTGGAGGAGCCGTGCCGGGGTGTCCGTCGTCATGAGTTCGAGGATGCCGTAGAACTAGGACACGATCTGACCTAATGCGGTCGTAGCTTCGGGACATGACCTCCACCGAACCCTTTGTGGACAGCCGGACAAGCCAGCCGTCCCAGCCCGACCGTCGTCGCTGGTTCGCCCTCGCGATCGTGATGACCGCGGCCTTCATGGACCTCGTCGACGTCACGATCGTCAACATCGCGATTCCCTCCATCCAGGCCGAGGCGGGCGCGTCCGTCAGCCAGATCCAGTGGATCACCGCCGGCTACGCGCTCGCCTTCGCCGCCGGTCTCATCACCGGCGGACGGCTCGGCGACATCCACGGCCGCAAGCGGCTGTTCCTCTTCGGCATCGGCGGCTTCACCCTCGCCTCCGCGCTGTGCGGCTTCGCCGCGAACCCGGAGATGCTGGTCGCCGCGCGGATCCTGCAGGGCGCCATGGCGGCGCTGATGGTGCCGCAGGTGCTGTCGATCGTGCACGCGACGTTCCCGGCGCACGAGCGCGGCAAGGTCTTCGGGCTCTTCGGCGCGATCGTGGGCCTGGGTGCCGTGTCCGGACCGCTGCTCGGCGCGCTGCTGACGGAGTGGAACCTGTTCGGTCTGGAGTGGCGACCGATCTTCCTCATCAACCTGCCGGTCGGCATCGCGGGCCTGATCCTCGGCAGCCGCTACATCACCGAGTCCAGGGCGCCGCGCGCGCTGAAGCTGGACCTGGTGGGCGTCGCCCTGGTGACGCTGGGTCTGCTCATGCTGCTCTACCCGCTGACCCGCGGCCGTGAGCTGGACTGGCCGCTGTGGGGGTATCTGTCGATGGGCGGCGCGCTCGTCGTCTTCGGGGCGCTGGTGGCCTACGAGCGGCGCAAGAGCGCTCGGGACGGCTCCCCGCTGGTCGAACTGTCGCTGTTCAAGGTGAAGAGCTTCGCGGCCGGCATCGCGGTGCAGACCGTGTTCGGGATCGGGCTCGGCATCTTCTTCCTGGTGTGGACGCTCTACATGCAGACCGGTCTGGGCTGGCGTCCGCTGAAGGCGGGTCTGACCGGTGTCCCGTTCTCGATCGCGGTCTCCGTGGCGGCCGGCCTGTCCGTGCAGAAGCTGGTCCCGCGCTTCGGCCGCAAGGTGCTCCAGGCGGGCGCGCTCACCATGGCGGCGGGCGTCCTGCTCTACCTCTGGGAGGCCGACCGCTACGGCATGTCCATCGCCCCCTGGCAGATGGCCCTGCCCCTGGTCGTGATGGGCGTCGGCATGGGCCTGATCTTCGCCCCGCTGACCGACATGGTGCTCTCGGGCGTCCCGCGCGAGCACGCCGGCTCGGCGTCCGGTCTGATCAACACCGTGCAGCAGATGGGCAACGCGCTCGGACTCGGTCTGGTCTCGGTGGTCTTCTTCGGCACGATCGCCGACGATCTGCGGCCCGTCGACGTGGGTCCGGCCTTCGTGAACGCCTTCCAGCACGCGCTGTGGTGGGTGGCCGCGGTGATGGGCGTGATCTTCCTGCTGATGTTCGCGCTGCCGAAGCGGGCGGAGCGGCACGTGGAGGGGGCCGAGGCGCCGGAGGGGGCCGTGGGCCCGGTGGGGGAGAAGGAGCCGGAGCTCGTCTGAACGCAGGGGAAAAGGCCCGGCACCTGGGTTCCACCCGGGGCGCCGGGCCTTCCGTATGCCGTGAGCAGGCCCGACGGACCGTCCTGGGGCGGGCCGGAAGTCCGTTCATGCCTGACCTCCAGGCCCGTTCATGTCCGACTGATGCCCGAACCTGTTTACTTTCTGGAAATCCGGGCGTAGCCTCCGAGCGAAACCACAAGTTCGGGCATCGGTCGGGAGCGACCGGACGTTGAGTCGGAGGCGAACGGACATGTACGCACCGGAGCGGCAGCAGGAGATCCTCCGGCTCGCGCGTGACGGCGGGCGGGTGGACGTGGTGTCGCTGGCCGAGGAGTTCCAGGTCACCGCGGAGACGATCCGCCGGGACCTCAAGGCCCTCGACCGGGCGGGCCTGCTCCGCCGGGTGCACGGCGGTGCCATCCCCGCCGGGCGCCTCGACTTCGAGCCGGACCTCGCCGAGCGCGAGACGACGGCGGCCGACGAGAAGGACCACATCGCCAAGGCCGCCCTCGCGGAGCTGCCGACCGAGGGCACCCTGATCCTCGACGCCGGCACGACGGTGGCGCGCCTCGCCGCCGCCATCCCGCTGGAGGCCTCCCTCACCGTCGTCACGCACAGCCTGCCGATCGCGGCCCGCCTCGCGGACCACCCCGGCATCCAACTCCACCTCGTCGGCGGGCGCGTGCGGCACCGTACGCGCGCCGCCGTCGACGCCTGGGCGCTCCGCGCGTACGGAGAAATCCGAGCCGATGTCCTTTTTGTGGCGGCCAATGGCTTCTCCGCCGACCATGGCCTGACCACCCCCGACCTCGCCGAGGCCGCGGTGAAGCGGGCGGCCGTGGCCGCCGCCCGCCGCGTGGTGCTGCTCGCCGACTCCGCCAAGCACGGCCAGGAGCACTTCGCCCGCTTCGGCGACCTGAGCGACGTGGACCTGCTGATCACCGACAGCGGGCTGAGCCCCGAAGACGCCCTCGCGATCGAACGCGGCGGCACGGAAGTAGTGCGCGCATGATCCTCACCGTCACCCCGAACCCGTCCCTGGACCGCACCTACGAGGTCCCCTCGCTCGACCGTGGCGAGGTCATCCGCGCCACCGGCGAACGCATGGACCCGGGCGGCAAGGGCGTGAACGTCTCGCGTGCCGTGGCGGCCGCGGGGCAGCGCACGGTCGCGGTACTGCCCCTGGGCGGTGCGCCGGGGGCGCTCGTGGCGGATCTGCTCCACGCGCAGGGCATCGAGGTCGCGCCGGTCCCGGTCGCGGGCGCCACCCGCTCGAACATCGCGCTCGCGGAGGCGGACGGGGTGCTCACGAAGATCAACGCGCCGGGTCCCGAGCTGTCGGCGGAGGAGCAGGAGCTGCTCCTGGAGACGGTGCGCGCGCAGTCGCGCGACGCGGACTGGATCGCGTGCTGCGGGAGCCTGCCGCGGGGGCTCGCGCCGTCGTGGTACGCCGAGGTGGTCGCGCGGGCGCACGCCGGAGGCGCGCGGATCGCGCTGGACACCTCGGGGCGTGCGCTGCTGGAGGCGCTGCGCGAGCGGCCCGACGTGGTGAAGCCGAACGCGGAGGAGCTCGCGGAGGCCGTCGGGCGCCCCCTGGCGACGGTGGGCGACGCGGTGAAGGCGGCCGAGGAGCTGCGCGAGATGGGCGCACGCGCCGTGCTCGCGAGCCTGGGCGCGGACGGACAACTGCTCGTGGACGGCGCGGGCACCTGGTTCGCGAGCGCGCGGGTGGACGTCGTCCGCAGCAACGTGGGCGCCGGCGACTCCTCCCTGGCCGGCTTCCTGATCGCCGGCGGCAGCGGCCCGGAGGCACTGGCCTCGGCGGTCGCGCACGGCGCGGCGGCGGTACAGCTGCCGGGCAGCGTGATGCCGACGCCGGGCGACCTGGACCCGGCAGCGGTTTCGGTGACAGCCGAGGTGCCGGTGGACCGTGTGCTGAAGGAGCCGGTGTCATGAGCGACCTGACGGCTTCTACGACGGTGTCGGCGCCGGTGGCGCGCGGCGCAGGTACGACGGTGTCGGCGCCGGTGGCGTGCGGCGCACCCTCCGGTGAACCGGCCATGAAGCGGCGAGGCTCCCCGTTACCCGCCGCGGCCTGCGGGCGGCAGGGCCACCTGAGCCGCCCTGCCGCCCGGTGGGGGCGGGGCTTCCCCGGCTCCGCCCCCACC
>NZ_JXTE01000649.1 GCF_000972385.1 Streptomyces sp. WM6386 | reverse complement strand
TCCGGGGCCGAAAGCCTCGGCGAAATGGCTGACCGGATCGGTCGTCCACCCGCCCGCGCACACCGTCGCCGCCGCTTTCGACCAGGCCGAAGCCCGCGATCCCGGCCACGTCCGCACCTGGGTCGTGCTTGTCGACGGCGCCCGTCACCAGCTCGACCTGATCCATGCCGAAGCCGACCGGCGCCGCATCCGAGTGCGCGTTCTGCTCGACATCGTGCACGTCAGTGAGTACTTATGGACCGCGGCGCACGCCTTCTACCCGTCCGGCACCGCCGAGGCCGAAGCCTGGGTCGCCGGCCACCTGATCACCATCCTGCACGGCCAGGCCGCCCGCTCCGCCGCCGAGATCACCGCGCAG
>NZ_JXTE01000648.1 GCF_000972385.1 Streptomyces sp. WM6386 | reverse complement strand
GGCGAGCCACCGTGCACTCTCCTCGCGTTCCCGGGCGAACCCGATCACCTTGGCGACCGCGGCCTTCAAGTTCTCGTAGCGGACCTTGCCCCTGGGCACCCCGCCCAGCACGCTGAAGGCGTGGACGTGCCCCTCCAAGAACGCCTCCTGCCCGCTGGCGGCGAAGACGCGGGGCACCGCCTTGCCGGAGTACGACAATCGCAGGCGGAACAGGCTGAACAGGCTGCAGACCAGAGTCTGCCCGGCCAGGTGAACAGTGACGTCCCCGAAGTCGACCTCGGCTTCCTGCCCCGGATGGTGGGACTGCGGCACGAACACCTCCGCGCTGCCGCGTCCGGCCTCGGCCCGGATCTCGCCC
>NZ_JXTE01000647.1 GCF_000972385.1 Streptomyces sp. WM6386 | reverse complement strand
CCGGGCCGGCTGCGCGGGCCGCACCGATCCGCCGAGAGCGGCGATGTGCTCCGGCTGCGCGGAGGGACGGCCGCGCGAGGCGCGGGTGCGCGAAGGAGGCGCGGATGTCTGGAGGGAGGCGCGAGCAAGCGGATGCACGAGACATAGGCGGCGCAAGCGCGAAGGCGCAAGCGCGAAGGCGCCGATGCAAGCAGGCGTCGTAGCTCCGACTCGGTGCTGATGAACGGTAGTTGCCCCCACGCGCCGACCCCCGGCGCCCTGCCCCTGGAGCCCGGACATGGCCATAGAGGTACTCCTTGCCCACCCTCACCCCTCCGTACGGGTCGCGCTCGCCGGGATGCTCGGGGGGGAGTTGGAC
>NZ_JXTE01000646.1 GCF_000972385.1 Streptomyces sp. WM6386 | reverse complement strand
GACGGCCTGCTGATAGGCGAACGGCTTGCCCAACTCGTATGAGGCCAGTTGGGTGAGGATTCGCAAGGCGTGGTCGGGGTGGGCGTTCAGCGTGCGCGCATCGTCCCTGCCCAGCTCCCACAGCAGATCGCAGGCCTCGTCGATGTGCTGCAGGTCGTGGGCGACGGCATCAAGTACTGGGGGAAGAGCTCGGCGCACTGCTGGGTCGGTCTGGTGCTCGTACAACCACCGCACGAGGCCAAGGGTACGGGCTGGCTGGAAGACACCGATCTGGCGCAGGAAGGGCAGGTGGGCCGCCTGCTGCTGCGGTACTGCCTCCTGGATGATGAGTGTGATCTCGGCCCACAGGGGCTCGGCGA
>NZ_JXTE01000645.1 GCF_000972385.1 Streptomyces sp. WM6386 | reverse complement strand
GGGGCGTTCGGGCAGTGGGCCGAGGCGACGGACGGGGGACGGCGGCCGTCGGGCATCGTGGAGCCGGAGCCGGAGCCGGAGCCGGAGCCGGAGCCGGAGCGCGTCGCGGCTGGGCCGGGTGCGGGCGGGATGCGGTTGGTGCCGGACCGTGTCGAGGGGATGGGGCTGGCGTCCCTGACCTCGGAGTATCAGCGGATCATGGAGATCGTGGCCGGGGCCGACTCCTCGTCCGAGGCGTAGCGTTGACCGCCTGAACCCGCACCGATGAGAGGGCGCAAGCGTCCTGCGAGCAACCGCGCGGTCCTGCCAGGGACTGAGAGCCCGGTGTCTATACCTTGCTCGCAACCACCATGTAGTTC
>NZ_JXTE01000644.1 GCF_000972385.1 Streptomyces sp. WM6386 | reverse complement strand
CGGCAGTCCGGACGGCCCGGCCATCAACCAGCAGGCCGCCGGCCTGGCCGTGATGTTCACCCTGCTCGCGCTCGACATGGCCGGACAGACCCTGCTGTCCGAGCGCACCTGGCGGACCTGGGACCGGCTGCGCACCAGCCCCGCCGGACCTGCCGCCGTACTGCTCGGCAAGGCGCTGCCCCTGACCGTGGTCTTCGCCCTCCAACAGGCCGTGACCTTCGGGTTCGCCGCCGCGGCCTTCGGGTTCGACGTGGCCGCCGGTTCCTGGCGGCTGGCCGTCATGGGGCTGGCCTGGGCGCTGTGCGTGTCCTGCTGCGGCCTGGCGCTCGGCGCGTGGGTGCGGACCCAGGGACAGCTCGC
>NZ_JXTE01000643.1 GCF_000972385.1 Streptomyces sp. WM6386 | reverse complement strand
GTGTGCGGCAGCCGACTTCAGCGAGGCACTGTCACTTCTCGCGGTCCGGACTGCGCTCGGCTGCGAGGCGTTTGTGCCCCTCGGGCATGGGCAGTGCCGCCAGTGCGGTGTCTGCGATGTTCCGCAGCGTCTCCGGGTCCAGGCCGGCCTTGCCTACCGCCTCGATACCGCGGACCACCGTCAGCAGCAGTGCCGCCAACCGCTGCGGATCCGCGGCGCTGTCGATGTCGCCGTGGCGCTGTGCAGCGCTGATCTCCGTCCGCAGCAGGGTCAGCAGAGCCGTCATGGTCTCGGCCGACCGCCCGGCGACCGTCGGATCGTGCTGGGCCAGTTCCGCCGCGCCCTTGGCCAGCAGGCACC
>NZ_JXTE01000642.1 GCF_000972385.1 Streptomyces sp. WM6386 | reverse complement strand
CTGTCCCGCCTGCGGGGCACCGGTTCCCGGGCCACCCGCCCGGGGCGGAGGTCGGACCGTGTGACACCGGCTCGTTGCCGCGGGGAACCCGGCGCGGCGATCCGCTCACCATCGTGCGCCGCCGTCAGTGTGCGGGCGCCAGGTCGGCACCGGACGCGCCGGTCAGGACACCTGCGCGCTCCCAGTGGCCCGGGCTGGGCGGCTTGGTGAGCTGTCCGGTGACGGCGGGGCTCAGGGCCGTCAGCCAGCTGCTGGGGATGCTGCGCACGGCCACCGTGGCGACGATGCGGTCGAATTGCCCTTCGTGGGCGGGCAGCGGCCCGGTGGCATCGACCGTTTCGACGGTGGGGTGCAGCCCGA
>NZ_JXTE01000641.1 GCF_000972385.1 Streptomyces sp. WM6386 | reverse complement strand
GGGCCGATGCCCGCGATGTCGTACGCCGCCCTGGAGGGGTCCCCCGTCGGGCTCTCGACGACGTCCCCGACCGGGAACGACGGGCTCTGCACCTCGAAGGCGCCGAGCCGACGGCTGCGCAGGGCGGTGGCCCGGACCCGCACGGGGGCGGACGTGTACTTGTGGGCCTGGTCGGCACGGCACAGCACGATCGCCGCCGCGCCCTCGTTCGGACCGCAGTACATGTACTGGCGGAGCGGGTAGTTGAGGACGGGCGAGGCGAGGACCTGTTCCGGTGTGAGGGGCGTGCGGCGCCAGGCCTTCTCGTTTCCGGCCGCGTTGCGGAAGTTCTTCGACGCCACGCGCGCGAGCGTTTCGTGGG
>NZ_JXTE01000640.1 GCF_000972385.1 Streptomyces sp. WM6386 | reverse complement strand
ACGCATGGAACATCGCGGCGCTCGTCCTCGATCTGTTGGGCCGCGGGGCGTGGCCGGTGACGCCCACAGTCGTTTAGAGGCTCTTCCGTCGAAGCGCGGCTTGAAGTCCGGGGACCGGGTCACTCGGCCGAGCTGGTAGAGGGCCTGCGTGGCGTGTGCTGTGCTGTTGGCCGCGAGCACGTGCCCACCCACCAGCCTCGTGTCAGTCCCCTCCAGTATCCTTCCGGCCACCACTCACCTACTGGGAAGACACAGAGAATTGACTGACCTGTCCGCTTTTCCGCTGCCTTTTCATGCTTCCCGGTCCATAGCGTTCGCAACACCCCGAACACTGCGGGAACTTCAGATGATGGAGTGCAGC